>NZ_JAYKKN010000009.1:0-110329 GCF_035117775.1 Cellvibrio chitinivorans | reverse complement strand
ACGTCCGGTTCGATGAGCGGGGGCTGGAAACGTGAGCAAGGTAGAAGGAGTGTCACCTGCATTAATCGAAAGAGCAGGAGTAGGAAGCCACTACCTAAACTCGGCGCGCCAGTCTTCGACTCTACCGAACTGCGACTGAGTGCGATAATACGGAAGGAGTAGGTCAAAAGTAAGCTCCAAAAGGCAAATTACATTGCCTGTAGATGTGTGTCTCTTAGCCGAAATTAAAGCTGGTGATGAGGTGTCAATCTTAGTTGATCGACCTGGCATTATTTCTGTTGTGAAAAAAACAGTTGGTTCGTCAAAAGGAATTTTAAAGAATGTGCGGAAAATCAAAAATATGAGCGATGAATACTCACTAGAAAGTGTTATGAAGTCACCGCGTTAGTTATTGAAGTGTTGTGTCTCTCCGCTAGAGAAAAGATATCGATTTTGTGAGTGAAATCTGCATGTCTACTCATAACAATGCATTCTAAATAGTCATTCAGGCTTATTAGATTTTGGGCGTCGTCCTCGGGGCTTCGGTTTTGTTGGCAAACTATTACCGTACTCATTCCACCATGCCGTTAGCGCTTCCATCGTTGGCCCCAGTCCTTTTGCTTTGGCCGTGATTTCATACTCCACGCGTGGAGGCACCTCCGCGAATACGGTACGTGACACTAGGCCATCTGCTTCTAGTTCGCGCAGTTGAGCGGTTAGCATGTGCTGAGTAATACCCGGAATGGCCTTGCGCAGCTCTCCAAAGCGGTAAATGCGCTGATTAAGTAACCACATAATTTCTAGTTTCCACTTCCCTGCTAGTAGGCCGAACGCGCGCCTCATCTCTTCATGCATATTGACTTCATTTTCATTGGTCTGTTTTTTCATACTAAGCACCATTAATTCATCCTACTTGCGTCATTTCATGTTAGCGCACATCCTTCTGTCAAATCGATATCCATCTGCTTCAGGAGCCGTTTATGAATGTTATTTATCTTTACTGGGTCAGCACCACATTACTGGCGTTGCTCTATCTTTTGTCTGCGACAATTTATATTTTCAAAAGAGATTGGGTGCGTCAGACACTCATTGAACTTAACTATCCTGCACCATATCTTGTAACGCTCATGATAGTGGTAAAGGTATTTGGCGCGTTCGCAATTCTGACACGTATTAGCGTTCCTTTGAGTGATTTGGCTTACGCGGGTATTTTTTTCCACCTTTTGTTATCCGGCTCGGCACATTTAGGTGTGCACAAGCCAAAAGACGCAATTCCCGCAGTAATTGGCCTTATTCTGTTGGTGGTGTCATTCACAACTCAAAATGCCGCCCGAGACATTCCTTCACCATATGGTGAAGCCATAGTGATGAATCAAAGTGGCTTATAGCGTTTCGTTTTTCATTGAGTCTGAATGTAAAAATTGATTGTAAAGCTCAAGTTCGATCTGCCTGACTAAGTCAGAATTGACAAATTGTTATATCAGTTACTTTCTAATATAGTTGTAATTATTTTCAGTTTTTTAATCAATTTTTAGAAAATTTATAGGGAAAAAATATTGTGGAATTAAATGAATTTAATCAGCCAGTTGGTAATGATTTAACAGATTGGGTCCCTGCGAAACAACCAGATAAAATCAGTATAGATGGTCAGTTTTGTCATTTGGAGCGCCTAGATGTGGATCATCACGTTAAAGAGCTTTATGAAGCATTTCAGGATAGTCCAGATGCACGTCACTGGACGTACTTACCTTACGGGCCCTTTGATACCTGTGAGGATTATCGTAATTTCTTGTACGGCATGGCTGATCTCCCTGATCCGTATCATTTTGCAATTATAGATAATTCGACAAATAAAGCCGTCGGAACCATAGCTCTAATGCGTATTGATTGCGCCAATGGTGTAATCGAAGTAGGTCATCTGGCTTATTCACCCAGAATGCAAAGAACTAAAATTTCAACTGAAGTCATGGCGTTGATGTTTAACTATGTTTTTGAGGAGCTTGGATACCGTCGATTGGAATGGAAATGTAATTCATTAAATGCGCCTTCGAGAGCAGCTGCTGAGCGTTTTGGATTTACATTTGAAGGAATATTCAGACAAGCTCAAGTATCCCAAGGCCGGAATCGGGATACAGCTTGGTATTCAATGCTTGATAAGGAATATGCGTCATTTCGATCAGCTTATGATACATGGCTTAGTGCTGAAAATTTCGACGAGCTAGGAATTCAAAAACAAAAACTTGCCAACCTTATTTTTAAATTAAAATGAGGTTACTTCAAAATTAAACTGTGATCATTGTTAATAGTGAATCCCAGCTTTATCAGCTGGGATCGGATTATTCCGTTGAAGGGGATCTAGTGAAGGCGTAATGAATATTGATCTTCACGATTATGAAAGCTGTAAAGACAAATATTATTGGCGCTACGGCTAGTGAGTGAATGCCATATTCTTGGATAAGTAGGCCACCAAATATTCCCCCCAAAGAAATTGCGCTGTTCCAGCTCACCACAGTTAACGACATTGCAATGTCTGTCCATTCTCCAGCAGCATCTGCTAGAGCTGTATTTAATAGTGTTGCCGCGCCACCAAAAGTTAAGCCCCATATGCCAATGCAAACAATAAAGATCATTGGATTTGAATAATAAAAGAACAGCAATAGACACGAAATAAAAAATGTAAAAACTGAAAATAATGTCAAGACTCTCAGGTGTCTATCAATTAATTTTCCAGTAAAAAATATTCCTGCTAAAGATGTTATGCCGAACACGAATAGCACGGCGTCTATGTTGTTGTTTAGTCCTGATGGCTCACTAAACGGCGCGATATAAGTGTATAAAATATTGTGCGACACCATCCATGTTAGCACCACAGCTAAAATTGGTTTTACACCTTTGATGCCAAGAACCTTCGTAATCTGAAATTTGATTCGATTTTTCTGACCTGAAACATTCGGAACAATAAAGATAATCCAAATTATCAGTAAGATGGAAATAAGAGACATTATGCCGAATGTTTCTCGCCAGCCCAACACCTGACTGATCCAAGTGCCAATAGGCACGCCAATTGATAACGCTACTGGTGTGCCTGCCATTGCGAAAGCCATAGCGGCCCCTTGCTGATGAGGTTTAACGATAGACCTCGCATAGCCTGCTATAAGACTCCATGCCAGACCAGCGCAGCAACCTGCTAGAAAACGAGATAGATACGTTAGAGGTAAATTGTGCGAAAGCGCTGTTAATGCGTTAAATACGGTAAAACCAGAAACTGTAAAAAGCAGAACTGATCGTCTCGACCAAGAACGAGTTAATACTGTCAGAGGTATTGCAAAAAATAGTGACCCCAACGCATAAGCAGTAACTAATTGACCCGATGATGCTATGGGTATGGACATGTCAGCGCTGATTAAAGGTAGTAGTCCTGCGGGCAATGTCTCTGTCATTACGCAAATGAAACCGGTAATTGAGAGAGCAAGTAGCGCTCCATAAGGCAATTTTTCAATTCTATTTGTCATTCTGAATTCGATAGTCGAGTCTGTATTGATAAGGGCAATATTCGGAATATTGAGCGGATTAAATGTTCTTCGCCAAAATATTTTCATTGCTTCTGATCATTCGACGGTAGACCAAATCAATATTTTTCTTGCCTTATGCAATGTGAACTGTAAAGACATGATATGCCCTCAGCTTATGAGTCATGGACTTTAGTTCCATCGTCTATTTTGTATGGCTGACGGCATCGGATTAGGCAAGAAATCTGAAGGAATGTGTAATTCAAATCATTTTGATGTTTCTTAAAATCGAATTTTTCGCAAAAACTAATTTGTGGTGTAAATGATGAATATTAAGATCAATGGCAAGATGCTAAATACCGACGCAACGCCAGACACCCCACTGTTATGGGTTTTGCGGGACATTCTTCACATGACAGGCACTAAATTTGGTTGTGGATTGGGGCTGTGCGGAGCATGCACAGTTCATCTCGACGGTACGGCTGTTCGGTCGTGCTTGTTACGTGTAGGGGACATTGGTGATAAAGCCATTACCACAATCGAAGGCTTATCGGCAGATGGACAGCATCCTATTCAAGTTGCTTGGCGTGATCTCAATGTTGCTCAGTGTGGCTATTGCCAGTGCGGTCAAATGATGCAAGCTGCTTCATTGCTTAATACGAATTCCAAGCCTACTGATCAGGAGATTGATGCTTCTATGAGTGGGAATATATGCAGGTGTGGAACTTATCCTCGTATTCGGGCTGCAATCAAGCGCGCATCAGAGGATTTGTCATCATGAAAGAGAGCACCAATTCAACTGCATCGATGTCAGCGTTCAATCGCCGTGATTTTTTGAAAGGAATAATTGCAAGCGGTTTGGCTCTGTATATTCCTCTATCGTCTGAAGCAACTGCCGAAGAGCAGCAAAGTGTTAAGTTGTACGGTGGCGATGCAATGCCGGGAGGCGTAAAAGATGATCCACGTATTTTCTTAACCATTTCTGAAAGCGGGGAAATAGTCATTCTTTGTCCACGTGCTGAAATGGGGCAAGGTATTCGCACTAGCTGGGCTATGGTAATAGCTGATGAACTTGGCGCTGACATCAATAGGGTAACTGTTTTGCAAGCCCCAGGTGATGAAACCAAATATGGCAACCAAAATACAGATGGTTCACGCAGTATGCGGCACCACTTTCAGGCGCTTCGCAAGATAGGTGCTTCTGCCCGAACGATGTTGGTAGAAGAAGCGGCTAGCCGCTGGAAAACCGATTCCACGAAAATTCGTGTGGAAAGTCATAAACTGCACCATCAAGATATCGAAAAAAGTTTTGAGTTTGGCGAATTAGCGAAAGCGGCTTCCTTGCGAAAACTTCCCTCACAGTCCTCACTCGTGTTTCGCTCATCCAAGGATTTTAAATACGTTGGGCAAGCTCGCATTGGGCTGGTTGACAACAATGACATTACTACTGGTGTGGCCAAGTATGGAATCGATGCAATAGTTGATGAAATGGTATTTGCAGTAGTGGCTCGTCCACCGGTATTTGGAGGAAGTGTTGAAAGTTACGATGCCTCTGACGCATTGAAAATTGCTGGTGTTCTCAAGGTTGTCCCTATCCCGCCGTCTAGCATTCCATCTGGGTTCCAGCCCTTAGGTGGGGTGGCGGTTGTTGCTGAAACAACCTACGCAGCAATTAAAGGGCGTGAAGCGCTCAAAATAAAATGGAACGATGGTGTAAACGGAAATTACGATTCAATTGAGTACAGAAAAAATCTTGAGCGGTTATCGCTTAAACCCGGCAAAGTTGTAAGAGATGACGGCAATGTTGATGAGGAATTTGAACGTTCTGATCGCAAGTTATCTGCATCTTATTATCTGCCCCATTTAGCTCATGCACCAATGGAACCACCTACGGCAACTGCGCGATTTAAAAAAGGGAAATGTGAGGTGTGGTGTAGTGTGCAAGCCCCCGAGGCTGTAAGAACAGATATATCAAAACGATTTGGACTTTCTTTGGATGATGTAATTGTCCACACCTTATTACTAGGCGGCGGGTTTGGGCGCAAATCAAAGCCTGATTTCGCGAGCGAAGCCGCCATTATTTCCCATGCTTTACAAGGCCGAGCTGTCAAACTTACATTCACCAGAGAGGATGATATTCAGAATGGCTTCTATCATACGGTTTCAGTAGAGCGTCTTGAGGCTACACTGGATGATAAAGGAAAGGTCACAGCTTGGCTGCACAGAACACTGGCACCATCAATAACGTCAATATTCACTAAGGACCCAAAACACGAAGCCGCATTTGAATTGGGGCAAGGCGCAGTTGATATGCCTTTCGCGATTCCAAATGTAAGAGTCGAAAATCCAGAAGCGCAAGCGCATACGAGGATTGGTTGGTTTCGTTCTGTTTCAAATATCCCACATGCATTCGCAATCCAAAGTTTCGTTGCTGAACTTGCTCACGAAGCTGGGAAAGATCCGAAAGATTATCTGCTGGAATTAGTCGGACCAGACAGAATTGCTTTCGCAGATAAATGGAATGAAATGTGGAACTATGGCGAGAATCCCAAGCTATATCCACTCGAAACAAGTCGGCTTAGGGGAGTAGTCGAGCGTGCTGCAAAGGAAGCCAGTTGGGGTAAGCCTCTCCCGCCTCGTCATGGACTTGGAATTGCGGTCCATCGCAGCTTTTTGAGCTATGCTGCAATTGTTGTTCACGTACAGGTTTCTGACAAAGGGGAAGTCAACATTCCGAGAGTTGATGTTGCATTCGATTGCGGGCCGGTGATCAATCCCGATAGGGTTCGCTCCCAGCTGGAAGGTGCTGTTATTCAGGGAATAAGTTTGGCAACGTTAGGCGAAATAACCTTCAAAAATGGACGGGTTGAGCAATCAAATTTTCACAATTATGAATTGACCAGAATGCACGTGTCACCTCGGGAAATTCACACTCATCTGATTGAACAAAGCAGTTATGATAAGCCGCTCGGTGGTGTAGGAGAGCCTGGTTTGCCGCCTGTTGCGCCAGCATTGGTGAATGCAATATTCGCTGCGACGGGTAAAAGAATACGCAGCCTTCCTATCAAAACTGACGATTTAAAAGTAACCTAGTGTAATCAGAAATATGAGACACAAGAGAAATTAGCTCAGCACTAGTCTGGCATGCTCATGAGAATCCCAGTAATTATTCGTTTTGGGTTGAGCTAAATAATTATGTATTTGATAGCGATTTTCGTCGCTATCAAATCAAATATGCCATCTTTAAATACAGCAGGTTAGTTGATGGCAGAGGATTGTTTTCTGATTGTAAGAATGTCTTGCTTTGGCGATGTACCGAAGAGCCTTTTGTATTCTCTACTAAATTGCGATGGACTTTCGTAGCCCACGCTATATGCCGCAGTAGATGCCTCTAAATTTTCATTTAGCATTAAACGTTTAGCCTCACTTAATCTTAACCACTTTAGATATTGGACGGGACTCATAGATGTTAATTGTCTAAAGTGATGATGAAATGTGGGTGAGCTCATTTGAACCTGATTGGCAATATCTTCAACTTTGTGCTGTTTTGATAAATTAAGCTTCAGCCACTCTATCGCCATAGCAATTCGATAACAGTTTCCATCAACGGATGCGACTTGCCGTAGTTTACTTGCCTGCTCACCCAGCAAAAGCCGATAAAATATTTCTCGCTGTATCATTGGTGCCAAAATGTGGATTGAGTCAGGATCTTTTAACAGTTCGACTAGGCGAAAAAAAGGATCTAGGATTGGATTGGTTACTTTACTAATGCCAATACTTTCACTGTCTTTCTTGGTTTTTGATAAGGGATACTTCCCCTGAATGATAAGCTCAGAAATTACACTCATATCCAGATTTAAAACGAGACCAAGGCAAGGTTCTTCAGGGCTTGCTTCGACTATCTCCGAGTTTGCTGGTAGATCTAAAGATGTAATCAGAAAATGTTCGTTGTCATACGGATAGCCCTTTCCGCCTAGCCACATCTTTTTCTCGCCCTGAGCCACAAGTACTACACTCGGCTCTACCTGGCAGGGCGCTGGAGGAGATGGCGATTCTCTTCGATAAAAAATTAGGCCTGGAATTGATGTCTGATAGTCACCAGGCCCGTAAGGTTTAGTAAAGCTGTCTATTGCTGAGCTAATTCCATTCAGCAAATCCGCTTTCAATGAATTTTCGGCTACGTCTCTATCTGAATGCATAATTGAATCTTTTTTAGTTTGGATCGTGTGAAATAAAAAGTTGCTGTGTATTGATCTAATTCCCTAACTCCAAAAGGAACTCCCGGTCAGAGCTCTAAATACATAAGCTGCTAGACCGGGTTAGATAACTATTCAGTTTGTTTTGTTGGGCGGAAAACTATTTCATTGATATCGACATCTTCTGGTTGGGAAACCGCAAATGAAATAGTTCTAGCAAAGCTATCTGCTGGAATAGCAATTTCATCGACAACTTTTTTAACTTGATCGGCAACATCCTGTTGCGTGATGGAGTTAAGCAGCTCAGTCGAAACTGCACCCGGAGAGATAATTGTAGTTCTGATGTTGTATGGCTTCACTTCTTGCCTTAAACCTTCAGACAGAGCTCTTACGGCAGCTTTGGTGCAGCAATAAACTCCAGCACCTGGTGCAACTATATGACCGTAAACAGAAGACACGTTAATTATGTGACCTGATTTCTGACTTTGCATATGAGGTAGAGCAGCGGCAATGCCGTGCAAGACCCCTTTAATATTAATGTCGATCATTCTGCTCCAGTCATCTACTTGAAGGCGCTCGAAAGGTGCGAGAGGCATAATTCCCGCGTTATTCAAGAGTACGTCCACTTTTCCAAATTCACGGACAGCGGTATCAATAAGATTCTTCACATCCGACAACGAAGTGACGTCGGTCGCAACAGCTACTGCTTCACCGCCTAAAACTGTCAACTCTTCGGCCAGTGCTTGAAGCCGGTCAATTCTTCTTGCTCCTAAAACTAACTTTGCTCCTTCGGAAGAAAGTCTCCGCGCGGTAGCCTCTCCCAAGCCTGAGCTGGCTCCGGTAATAACAATGACTTTACCTTCAATATTTTTCATGGATTTGATCCTATATAGATGTATTCGTGGCATAACTGGTTTACCAAACATCACTCATAAGTTATTTACCATCTCCGTAAATACTTGCTGAGGTTGCTAATGCTATTTTCTACTGAGCAGTCGTGGATGCGTTATATCAATCCATATGTTTTCTTGCCTAATCCGATGGAGATTTGAATTTAATGATAGCCGGGAATTTAAAAGGTATTGAAATTTGGCTGGCCGATTTAATTTTCCGGTTTTATGGGTAAAGGTAGTCGGCTTCAAGAATGCAAAAATTATTTAGGTTGCTAACAGCGAAGCGGGTCTTGGATGGGCATAAAAATTTCTCGCTGTTAAATTTCAAATAAAAATATGGAATATTTTGGCACCTAAATTGCTGTATTGAACTTGCAGGTTATTAACTATGTGCTGTTACGTAGTCGATATATGCTCAACCAAAATAGATAGCTAGGGTTCCGATTTTGTGTTTTTACAAAATGTCTGGACCGAGAGCCATCGACCTTAAAGCATTTATGCACTACTCATCGTAGGGGTTACACGGCGGGATAAAAGCCCGGGAGAGAGACCAGCATGTCAATGACTTGCATGGTTGATTTCCTGCGCCTTTTCAACCCTGTAATTTTATTCTCTTGGAGAAGTAGATGAGTAAGATATTGCAATCAATTGCCTTGCTAGGCATATCGTCATCCTTGTTGCTGGCAGGATGTAATGACTCTAGTGATTCCTCACCATCGTCATCATCATCGTCGTCCTTAAGCAGTAGCTCACAAGCTGTCAGCAGCTTGAGTTCATCAAGCAGTTCCCAGTCTTCCGCGCCGGCCACAGAGCTAACGACGCTGGAAAAAGTCACTGCAAAATCAACAAATTACATGTGGAATCGTGTTCGACCATTGGATTTAAATCCTGCAAATGATTCTTCAGTTCCTTTAGAGCGCGCATGTATTCCAACCGAAACATTAATCTACAACGGTAGTCCGTTGATCGCGCAAGAAGATTCCCGTTACTCAATTCAACCGGGCGATTTTGTTATCTGTTTGGATAACGGTGATGACAAACAAATCACTGTTGCAGATTCGCGTGGCTGGACATACTCCGTGTCTCAAAGCAGCGTAAATAACACCAAAAATTTTCCTTCCAGTTGGCTGGCTTTTGACCGTGAATTTTTGGTGTGGGCTTATGAGAGAGACACCATTATTTTTCGCGATGCAATTGATAAAACATTTGAAGGAAACTTCTTTTATTTGTTGTTGGATCGCGATGATTCAGGAAAAATTAGCGAGGCACTTTTGATTGATACTGGTGCAGGCTACTCCAATCTTGCACCATATATTTACCCTGTTATTGGCGATAAACCATTAACGGTAATCAATACACACAGCCATTGGGATCACTTTGGTGGAAATACCTATCTTGATTTTTTACCTAACGTGAAATTTTATGGTTACCAACCAGGTGATGATTACGTTCCTTATCCAGTTTATCCGCAATACAGCCTTGCGGGCTTGTTTGATCAAGCGCTTGATATAGATGTTGATCAGGGTATAAAGACACTGAGCATAGGTAAGCGAGAAATCAAATTAATGTTGGACCCAGGCCACACTGCCGATACCGTAATCTTGTATGACACTAAAGAAAAATTGTTATTTACAAGCGACACTGTGTGTCACTGTGGTGCCTTTATTGAATACTGGCCGCAATATCGTAAAACCCTTGAAAAGCTCATTGATTTTACCAAAACCAATGAAGTGACTTGGGCTCTTGGCGCACACCTAGAGTTTTCTAAAAAGCGCACATGGAACGATTTGCATGAGTATTTCTTATTCGGTAGCAATACCCATGTTGAAGAAGAAACCCTGCAAGTAGCGCCAAGTGAAATTCAAGAAAATTACGAGCAGCTTTTAAGGTATGAAGTAAAACAAGGGGATACAGTTAACCCAGCGTATGATGCTCATGAGATCGATAAGATTTACCACGAACGACCATACACAGTAATTCCATATCCAAATATCGCCAAATACTATGGTCCAAGTGACAGCAATATGTCTGGGCAGATTCAAAAACGTCAAGCCGAGTTTTTAGATAGCTTGAAGTGATTTGGATAGTTTTTGAAATAGCTATATGTTTCATGGTTTACTCACTGCGATGGTCCGCATTTTATTGTTGTGAGCGTCGCTTGTTGATAAGCCCCACTTGAATGTGGGGCTTTTTTATTGTCTGGAAGACAACAGCATACCTACAAGGAGCAGTGGGAACTTGCTTTAAAAAACCCTGGTTAGCAAAAAATATGATTTCCTCGAATTAAATAAAAAGGTCGATACCAAATTGGAATCGACCTTTTTATTTTTAAACTCTAACCATTTTTAAATGAATGATTATTTTGTTTGTGGATGAGGGCGTTGATAGCTAAATGAGTTTTTACTCATAGCTGAAAAAACAGGTTTTCCTTTTTTCAAAACAGACAAAATGGGGCTCTTACCTGATTGAACATCGAAAGAGACAACAGTTGCTTGATTGCCATCAACAAGCCAAGGAATTTCTGTTTTTACAACTTTTCCGTTCGTTAACTGACTAAAGCTATTTGCTACACCACCCGCTGACAGGGGTTGATCAGTTTTTGCTTTCAATTTTAATGTGAAGCCTTCCTTTGAACTGTCTCCTACTGTAATCGACGATTCATCTCCCTCTCTTTTGATCGTCAGATTTTTCTCTACAGAATAGGGGTAGTTATAGAAATTGATAAAATGATTGAGCGCAATATCGTTATCCATTTTTCCCCATAGGGCCCAATTACCGGAAGCTTTATCATCACCGTTTATTCCCGTTACCTCGACAAAAAAGAAAACTAAAGAATAATTGGGAGTGCCGAATGCCTGATCCGTGGTGTACATTTCAATTCCGCCAGAGACAACCCCTTTTTCATCTGCCTTGGCTTTCACGTTTTTAGGCAGTAAGGGTTGAATATCTTCTGTTTTAAAATGAAATAGCACCATGGCCGAGTTTGATGTTCGTGCTATGTAGGGTGGACTAGTTAATTCATCCTTTTGACTTTTATCTTGGGCAAATAAAGGTGACGCCGCTGCACCTAGTAAAATGGATAGCGCTAAAAAAGATGAAAGCTGTTTGATAAGAGGTGTCATTCTTCCTTTTGTGAGTTTACGCATAAAATCCTCTGCAAAAATATAAGTGCGAAAGTGAGTGCCAAATTGGCTTTTTAAAAATTCAGTTTTAACGAAAAAATGATTTTTTGGTGCGACCTAATATTTTTGGATTGGATTAGTTGCTTTGTCAAAAAAGATTACATTCCTTAAATTAAATTTAGGCTGATTAAAAAAGCAATGGAAATTGACCGCTTAAGATTATTAATCAGCCTTGCGCCTTATCGCTATTCGCCATACTGCTCATCGGTAACCGGCTCAAGCCACTTAACGTTTTCACCATTTAGCGATTCCTGCACGGCAATGTGGCTCATGCCCTCGCTACTGGTGGCTCCATGCCAGTGTTTGTGACCGGGCGGACACCAAATGCTGTCGCCAGCTTTTATTTCTACGCGTGCCTCACCTTCGCATTGAGTCCAGCCGCTACCTGACGTGACAATTAACAATTGCCCCAGTGGATGGGTATGCCAATTAGTACGTGCACCTGGTTCGAAAGACACTAATGCAGAAGTAATTCTTGAGGGCTTTTGTGCTTGCAAGTGAATAGGATCAATCATCACATTGCCAGTAAACCATTCGGCTGGGCCTTTGAATGGTGTCGCTGAGCCTTTTTTATTCAAAATCATAGAACTCTCCTTCGCTTTTTGATGGCTGGTGTTTATTGAAGTTGATGTACTTTGCTGATCTGCGAATGTGTTCGTGCCAAGGGTAATGCCAAGTAAAACCCCTAAAATCACATAGAAAAATTTCATTTCATTGGTCTCCTTGTCGGTGCGTTAACCTGTGGTTTTTTCGCCAGTCTCAACATTTAGATGAGTTTGAAAAAAGTCGGTCAATCGATTGAAAGGAATCACATCCAATTGATCATAGAGGTCAGTGTGGTTTGCGCCTTTAATGATCAACAATTCTTTTGGTTCAGCAGCAGCTTTGTAAGCGGTTTCACTGAAATAACGCGAGTGAGCTATTTCACCGTGGATTAGCAATAGAGGGCGCGGAGAGATCTCTTCAATATAGGACAACAATGGCATATTCATGAACGAAAGAGGATTGGTGATCGTCCACGCGCTGTTGGAGTTGATCGCACGAGGATGGAAGCCACGCTCTTTGGATTTATAGTAGCCCGCATATTCCAGTACAAATTGTGGTTCTCCGCCTTTAAGTTCCAAGGACACTGGCCCGAGTGCCGGTTTACCTGCTTCAGAATCTTTCCAACGCTGCTGCCCGAGCTCTACAAGTGCTTCGCTGCGCTGGGCTTTGGTGGTGCTATCGTTGTAGCCTTTGGACATTACGCGCGACATGTCGTACATGGTGCTAGCCACTACAGCCTTGATGCGTTTATCAATTGCAGCTGCGTTTAGTGCCATGCCACCCCATCCGCATATTCCGATAATCCCGATACGCTCTCGGTCAACATTGGGCAGCAGGCCAAGAAAATCTACCGCCGCACTGAAGTCTTCTGTATTGATATCAGGCGACGCAACGTGGCGCGGTTCGCCGCCGCTCTCGCCAGTGTAGGAAGGGTCAAACGCTAGCGTGATGAACCCGCGCTCCGCCATCGTCTGCGCATACAAACCAGATGACTGCTCTTTGATCGCACCAAAAGGACCGCTGACAGCTAGCGCTGCTAGCTTGTCACTGGCGGCACCTTTAGGTGAGTACAGATCAGCTGCGAGGGTAATGCCGTAGCGGTTTATGAATGTCACTTTCTTATGGTCAACTTTTTTGCTCTTTGGGAAGGTTTTGTCCCAGTCTTCGCTTAATTTCAGGTTGGACTCCATTGGTGTTGATGCTGATGCTGGCGCAGCTATGGCTGAGGCCACATATGCTGCGGCAATGCCGGTGCCAGTCAGTTTAAGTAACTGTCGGCGTCCTGCATCGTGCGTATCGTTTGCAGTTTGATCTAATTGGTAATTGTTCATGTTGATTCTCCTGTACTTATTCGTTTGAAATCAGTTCAAGGGTGGCTTGACTGCTATCGAGCTGTTGCAGATGTTCAAGACCGCTGGTGATTCGCCCTAGACGAATCAAGTCTTTTGAATAACTGAAATCTCTATAAAAAAGCGCAAGGTTGCCCCATGGCGAGTAATAGGCAATGTCGCCCGTTACTGGGGTAACACCCTCTGGTGCATCTTGAGTGCTGAGTTTGGCGTGGGGATAAGCGATTTTTTCTGTCGCACCATAGTCTTCAAAATCAAGTGTCATCGGTAATTGCTTGATGAAATCCTGTGTGCTGGGAGTGTTATCAAGCTCGGCTGTTATGACCTGCTCGCCAAAGCGAATCTGGATGCGATACATACCTGTGCTCTCCAATTTTGGTGGATTGATTTCTGCGTAGGAATTAAGTGAGGTTAAAGTAGTGATGAGCACTGCTCTTACAATGTCTTTTGCATACCTAGCGATAGATGCGCAACTGAAAGCCATCATTTTTGTTCAGACCTAGAGGCGATGGCGATCAATGAAGTTGCTATCAATAACAGGGTGGAACTTAAAAAAAATGTACTTTGGTAGCCTTGCCAGTCGAACAACAAGCCCCCCAAAGTTGAGCCAGACGCGATAGATAATTGGATGACAGCTACCATCAGGCCACCACCAGCTTCAGCGTTATCTGGAAGTGTGCGAGCCAGCCACGCCCACCAGCCCACAGGAGCGGCTGTGCTGACCAATCCCCAGCAGCCTAGTAGCCCAATCACTGCTGCTGGCCATGTGCCATAAGCAATAAGTGTTAGGGCTATTGCTGCCATCACAAGGGGGATAATGTATAGCGTCAGATATAGATTGCGTTTGATGGCCTTGCCGATCATTAGCGTTCCAATAAAACCCGCTCCACCAATCACAAGTAGAACTGTTGTTATCTGCGCTACATTCATACCTGTAACGCTTTCTAGATAAGGGCGCAGATAGGTAAAAAGCGCAAACTGCCCCATAAAAAACACACTGACTCCCAACATGCCGAGAGCAACGACTCGCTGCCTCAGCAGATTAAACAGGTTGCGGGAAGTTTGATCAGGGCTTGATGCTGGCATAGATGGCAAGCTGAACCACTGCCATGCAAAGGCGACTAGTGCGACGGGTACCAAGCAGAAAAACGCGCCACGCCAACCGACTACTGCACCTAACCAAGCGCCCAAAGGCGCAGCGATCACAGTTGCTAGTGCGTTTCCGCTGTTGAAGATCGTCAATGCGCGCGGCACATCGTCACTGGGAACCAGGCGCATTGCTGTCGCTGCCGACATCGACCAAAAACCGCCTACTACGACGCCGATTAAGGCGCGTCCGAACATATAGATCGAGTAGTCAGGTGCCATTGCAATTACTGCGCCTGACACACCCATAAGGGCTGTCATGCCAAGCAATAGCTGTTTGCGATCCAAATTGCCTGCTAGCCGGGTGATCAATAAGCTGGTAATAACCGCAAAGGCACCGGAAATAGCGATACCTTGGCCAATAAAACCTTCACTTACATGCAAATCAGCCGCGAGCGGCGTTAGCAAACTGACTGGCATAAATTCCGACGCAATCAATGCAAACACACACAGGCTCATAGCGAACACGCCGCCCCAATGCGTGGGCGAGGTCGTAACTGGAGTGTTATCGATTGCGGTATCTAGCGAGCTCATAGGGCCTAAAAGTGTTCAGCAGGAAATAGGTCACTATATTGGCTCAGTCTTGATAATTTGATTAGCCGGTATAATCTTTATGCAGTTATGAAAATTACTCACAAATGTGAGAGGGGTAGCGAGTGGAAGGAAAGGTTGATGACTTACAAGCGTTCTTGGCAGTTGCGCAGGAGCAAAGTTTTACCAAGGCGGCAGCTAAGTTGCGGGTTACGCCCTCTGCGCTGAGCCACACGATTCGCGGCTTGGAGGAACGCCTGGGGATTCGCTTGTTGGCACGTACCACACGTAATGTGTCACCTACCGAGGCAGGCGAACGACTAATGCAGTCAATTGCGCCGCTGTTTGAGCAAATTCAGGAGGAGGTAGAAGCGCTTGGGGAATTGCGCGATAAACCGAAAGGTACCATCCGAATTACTTGTACTGACGATCAAATCGAACTCTGCCTACGCCCCAAGCTCACCGCGTTTTTGCAGGAGTTTCCCGATATCACCCTCGAACTTTATGTCGATTATGGATTTACCAATGTAGTGGAAGCGCGATTTGATGCGGGCATACGATTGGGCGAGGCCATCAGTAAGGATATGATCGCCGTGCGCATCGGTCCGGACTGGCGTTTGGTTGTAGTAGCCTCTCCGGCCTATCTCGCGCAACATTCGCAGCCGGAATCGCCCCATCAGTTGGCTGAGCATCACTGCATCAATATTCGTCATCGTCCCGACGGTTCGATTTATGCGTGGGAATTTAAAAAAGATAATCGGGTATTTACAGTTAAGGTGGATGGTCAACTGGTGTTTAACAGCATCATGCATGTACTTAATGCTGCGTTAGACGGAGTGGGGTTGGCCTATGTACCGGAAGAGCTTGCAGAACCCTACTTAGCTGACGGTAGATTGGTTTCCCTATTAACTGATTGGAGCCCTTACTTTCAGGGATACCATCTTTACTACCCTAATCGCCGTCAAACCTCACCAGCGTTTACCGCTTTCGTTGATGCATTTAAATATTAATTCAACCGCAAGAATTTGGTAGCGCCTCAACTGTTCACCAATTTATTTATGCGGCGGGTTGTGGTGGCGTAGAAACTACTCGGACTGAATAAACGTCGTGGAAGTGCCCATAGCGGACGTAGCATTTATTGTAAATGTGGCAGAATAAAGAATCGATGGGTTCATAACTGACATGAGCAGCGTAAATAACGAAATAAAGAGCTGGGCTCGCCAAAAAAAATTCAACTACCCTGACTCCATTGATCGTCATTGAAACCTAGGAGAGATATTTGGTGTCCATACAAGCTGTCAGAGCACAAATCCGTTTTGCATTGGAGCAACTAAAACCACAAAACAAACATCACGGTTTCGAAGATATTACACGAGAGTTTGCGAGACAGCGGATTTGCAGAAATCTATTACCTGCAACAGGGCCTGTAGGGGCGGGCGGCGACCAAGGTAGAGATTTTGAAACATTCAAAACCTATCTCGATTCGCCTCTTGAAAATACTACTCTGTTCGAGGGTCACTCTAAACAGGGAAATATATTTTTTGCTTGTTCACTTCAGGAAAATATTGTTGCCAAAGTACGCGCCGATATTAAGTCCATTTTTTCCCAAACAGATGAAAGAAGGCCTGTTTTCTTTTTTTGTGTTGAAGATGTCCCGGTTGCAAAGCGGAACCAACTAATAAAATGGTGTGATAATAACTATGGAGTTGAACTGCAAATATTTGATGGTCAGGCGCTTTCAGAGAATTTGAGTGATCCCGATATTTTTTGGATTGCAGAAGAGTTTTTGCATATTCCTGCTGATATATACCCTGCTCCCAGAATAGATGATGAATTTTATACTGAATATAAAGATCGCTGGATAAAGAATGGCGAGCAGCCAATTAATATTTCTGATTTCTGCCAAATAAAATATGGTCTGCGTGAAGCCTCTTATAATGAAAAATTAAAAGTCGACATTCCTGGTTGGATATCAGCAATTAGTAAGATGCTTGAAGCTGCTGGTGATCCCATAAAACGTAAAATACAGTATGAAATTTGCGTGGCTGGTTTGCGAGGACAAAAAAACCTAACTCAATATAAGAGTATTGTTGAAGAGTACTTTTCGAATTTGGATGAGATTGGTGACCCGCTACAATTGCCGGATATGTGCGTGCTTCTAAGCTTTTGTTCTACCGGAAAAATTCTCGGTGAGTTTGAAGTCGAGGCCGAGTACTTACATGATCTTTCCAAGCGTCTGATGTCCCGTATTGAGCACTTTTTGGGTGGCGACCTTGGTGACAATACGCGCTGTATATTAATTGAAGCTAAGGCGAGGGCCTACTTATTACAGTTTTATAAGGGAGTTGATCCAGATTTTGATTTAGATACAGCTTTTAAATGGTGGAGAAAGCTGGCTGATAGTATTGATAAGGCGCCATTATTTCCTTTAGAACAGTTTTCTGATGTTATGGTTTCATTAACCAATATGATTGGTGATGATGAGCGGTTTCTAGAAATTACCGATAAATTAGATGATTTGCTGGCTGCTCGCATGGGTGGGCACGCTGCGGCTTATAAATGTCGAGATCGGGCGATGGCTTTTTATGATCATGGGAAAATTGTTCAGGCTATCGAACACCTTCATCGTGCAAAAATTAACTGGTTTTCAGCTGAAGCACTTGGTGGAACCATAGTGGCATCGCGCTTCATTGCTCAGTGCTACGATGAGTTGGGTATGAAATATGCTGCAAAATATTACTTGCTTTCGTCATTCATTTTGGCATTCCGATCAGATAATGAGAATTTACACCCATTAATTAGCAAGTGTATTTTCCAAGCATCCGAGGTTACTTATGGAGCTGGTGATTGGTTTTCATATTTTTCGATGATGCGCTTAGGGCTATTTACGCACCATCGCTTTGATAACAACCCCTTGGACCTTACAGAACATCATAGCTTGCAAAGGGCCATTTTTTACTCTGTGGTTATCCGGTCATTATCCAAGCGTTTTTGGCCTGACGCCTATGAATACGTAGAGCAGTGCCTAGACGAGTTTTTATTAGATGAACAAATGCGAACAGAACTCAAACAGATAACTGATGATTTGCCTAAAGATAATTTTTGGCACTCGGCAGACTATGAAGATATTTGGCAAAAGTTTGAAGAAAACCTCACGGGAATTCCTTTTTCAGATATAGGTGATACACGAATTATATCTTGGAAAGCGCTGGGTATTGAATGGGAAGTGCATTTCGATAACTCCTATGAAATTACCAGGGTAGCAGAGGAGTTTGTAGCCGTTCTACAAATAGCGCTAGTCGATCTTGCGCAAGATGACTTCCAGCTGTTGCCAGTGAAGATGGAAATTAACACGATTTTATCTAAGGATGGTAAGTTCGATATAAAAGAGCGGCCAGATAACAATAAGTTGAAGTGGGATATTTTTATTCCTCCATTTAAGCCCCAAAAGCAATCCGCTATGGATAAAAGAACCAATGAGGTTTTTGCTTATACGGTTTCTGCTTTGGCGTGTTGCTCAATGCTTAGCCAAAATGAATTTCAGTCTAAGCTGGGAAAAGCTATGAACAAAGGTCTATCAAGTAAAACCTTTTTTGGTAGGCCATATCCAGAGTTATACAAAGAAATAATCACGGAAGATTTATTTAATGAAGAACTTAGAAAGAAGCTGAACGCAAAGGAGGTAAACAAAGAATTTTGCTATTCAGAGCATGCGCAGTTAGCGTGGATAAACGGTCCTGGGTCTAATTTCTCTGAAGATGAGGGACGGGAGCACGCCAAAAATCGGTATGAGCGTCTAGCTGGTATGATGGATATCATATGGCCAAAAATCATGATGAGTGAGCATCACAGATCATTTGTGGAGAAGCTGCATAAAGACGGTTATCTTGATTGGCATATTTCAGTCATCGTCTGTAATGCAGTATGTAATCATATCGTGCATGAGGAGCTGGGTTTGAGCCCGGTCAATAAAGCCACTGCTGATGCAACGCAAAAAGCTATGTATTCTATCTTTGATGGTGAGATGAATGATCTGTTGCAGAATCTCGATATCGGTCGGGTGCCAATTTCTGATCTGGTGATGCAGGAAGGAATAAGTTTTATGAGCATAATGAAAACTTGGCATCTGGAACCTGCGTCTCCAACGCAGACCCCAAACTTTGAGGGGATAAAGCAGTTTTTAGTTGCTCGCTATAAAATTTTTGAGCTTGATGCTCCGCACAAGCCTCTATTTGACTCCTGGTTTATTTTTTAACTGCATTGGTATGTGCGTGCTTTTAGAGATGAGTATGTGTCACCGTTCATATGGATAAGAGAATGTATTGGCTTATTTTTCCAGCCGCGACAGCGGTCATCAGGCACTATGTTTCAAGCAAAATATCAGATGCAATATTTGATGGGGTCCGAGAGGGAATAGAAACAGCTAAAACAGAAGCGCTCAACACTATATATAAGGGCTTGTATGGCGCCTTCTTGAACATATCTATAAATATTGCCTTATTGCTGATGGCGGTCTATTTACTTCCATTATTCTTAGAGCGAGAAATGTCCATATTTTTTATTGCTAACGTATATTTAGCATCCATTATGCATGGAGCATATAACACGTTATCAAAAATTCCAGTTGTATATGCAATAGCTTTTCAATACAAGCTAAATTTTAAATCCTACATCAGAGATGAAATATATTTTAAGGCATACAAGGAAACGCATCGCAGAGCAAGCAACGAAATCGAAGATACATTTTTTGTATTTAAGCCCTTTGTCTATGTTTTTGGTGATACTCCTAGTGAAATTGCGCATAGAGTGGCCAAAGGAACATCGGTTAGTGCGTCGGAAATTATTTTTCATGAAATAGTAAAAAAAATATTAATTATAGCTATATTTATTTTTTCTTATTTTGTCATGTTTCGTTATGTGGTTGCCCCATTTTTGCTCCATGAAGTTACTGGGATTGATGTTTTTGATGCTTTGGTATGCCCATTCGTTTTTTCTATAAAATACTTCGCAAGCATGTAGTGCTAACAAGTGACTGTGGTGAAAGCGAAGATTATTCCTCTGATGGCGCTTCGAGCCATCAAGGTCCGCAATTGGCCGGGACAGTGTGAAAACTAAAAACCTTTCGAGCGACTAGGTTTCATGGGCAATAAATTGTTCTGCTTTCTCTCTCCGATTCAAATGCTTTCTGATTTGTAACAGTTGAAATCGATTGAGTTCACGTAGCAACGCGTTTTTAGTTCATTGTAAAAACCTAAAATTTAGTTTTTACACAGTCTCGGCCGAAGGTGGACGGGAAATAATTTCGTAATTGAGGAGGTTAAGCGAAATGATTCGAAAGGTTTTTTGTAGAAAAATTTTCCAATGATGTATCAGCGCACTAAGTATTACTGGTTTCAATTTTGAGGCAGACACTTGAGTAATAAGCAAAGTGGCAAGCAATCGCAACTTACTGGCGAACGGGCTGAAACTAAGGTCCGAGATGTCCTACTTGATGCTAAAATCTTCTGTTCTAAGTACGAGCATGACAGGGGGGAGGATATGCTCGTCGAGCTTGAAGGCTATATTGATCAAGCTGATGTAGCGAGCGAACCGAAAATCGGATTGCTGCAAATTAAGGGGCATGACGTCGATACAACTCTAGCCAATAGTGATGGTATCGCTAAAAGACAACTTAAACTTAACCACTTGCGTAGATGGGCAGCCATTCCTCTCCCCGTCTTTGTTGTGGCTGTCGAGCTTCTCGGAAACGAGCCCCAATTTTTTGCTCGTTCGGTTGACAGCATAATAGAGGAAGTTGCACCAGCAGGACTCGAAGCGCTTGAGCAGCAGAAAATAACGATATTACTTCCCCGCGCGGTGGACCTGCCTTCATTTTTAAAGACAGAAATAGCCGGATTCTATTCACTTCATGCCTTTAAGCTTACGGGTCTTTCCGAAAATGTGATCGCCAGAAATCACTATGAGATTATTTCTTCAACTACTCCTTTTGTACTGCCCCAAGCCAAGGTATGGCTAAAGAATATACGTGTTTTATGGAAAGGTCCTTGGCGCCCGGCCCATTTCTGGGCGACGCTTAATCATATTGCCGATCAGCTTCAAGAGAAAGAGGGAGCGCGAGGTACTCCCTTGCGAGCAACAATTCATGTGTATCGGAGCTTAAAAGACAACCGAGATAATAACGCTATCGTCCACGCTTCTTGGCTTGAAGAAAATCATGCAAACACAGCATCACTAAAAGAGCTCATGAATTGGCCAAAAGTGGCACATTGGACACGCTTTCGGTTTCATGGAGAATCTTCACTCGAGGAATTACCCGAGTCTTTTGTCAAAGAAGAATCTGATGACTCATTCATTTTAAATGCAGAGAAAATCTGGATAGAACTTGATTCGATTTTTTTAGAGATAATTGGTTCTTTGACGAAAGACCTGAAGTTGCCTGATGTAAAACTGACTCAGCTGGAGGCGTCGCTTCACGAAATTGACGATGGCGCTATTAAGCAGCTTGGCCGACCGTCGCCACAGATAATCATGCTTGATAGAATGATTGATCAATATACTTTCGTTTTATCGGGTGTTTTTACTTGGATAAGGGGAAAGCCTAACGTTCCTGAGGTAAGACGAAAGCGATGGTTGAGGCAGGACTTAGAATTGGCCCAGGGTTTATATCGTTCTTACTACCCAGTAGTGAAGTTGCTTTTAGATCGATAGGCGATTGCGATAGAAAATTTCTTTAGGATTGAACACAAGACTGTCACTTGTAGGGAAGTTATCGCCAATGTCCACTCTTGGCCGACCTGCGACTAGGGGAGCCAAATTAAAATGAGGTGTTTATGTCTAAAGTAAGTGCCAAAAGGCAAATTACATTGCCTATCGATTTGTGTCGCTTAGCGGGTATTGAGCCTGGTGATGAAGTATCAATCTTAGTTGATCGACAGGGAATTATTTCTGTTGTGAAAAAAACTGTTGGTTCGGCTAAGGGAATTTTAAGGGGCGTGCGGAAGTTCAATAACATGAGCGATGAAAACTCGCTAGAGAGTGTTATGCAGTCATCGCGCTAGATGCTGATATGTAGCGTCTCTCCTTTATAAAAAATGATTTCGATGTTGTGAGTGAAATCCGTATGTCCGCCCATGGCCCGATTTTTAATGAACGGATTGAAGATGGAATTAAGGATTCCGAAGTAAAATTCAGTTCGTTTTCGCTTCTTAACATACAAAGTGTGTAGACCGGACAACTAGTCTGATCGCTTGACTTTACTAGATGGACTGGATATCTAGTCTATATCTTATGTGAGGTTGCACTATGTTAGAAGAAATCGGTTCCTACGAAGCAAAAACAAAGCTCCCTGAAATCCTTCGCCGTGTTGAGGCTGGCGAGTCGTTTACTATTACCAATCGCGGTAAACCGATTGCGGATGTGATTCCGAGTCGCGCCAGCGATAGACTAAAAACCGAAGCTGCAATTAGCACAATACTTAAAGCAAAAAAACACAAAATGAGCGATGCGGTTTCGGATCAACTCAAAGAGTCTGGTCGCAAATGACGGCCTTCGTTTTAGGGGATGGTTACAACTGTTACTAAGTTGATTTTATGTTAGGCAGCCTAATGTTAGCTGCGACTTTTGAATTGATTGGTAAAACTCAATTCTTAGGTGCTGTAGACGAGGCTAACTAATGGCGTGATTTTGTGCTCTATTCACGCCAAATTAGATCGTTTTTTGGCGTGAATACGAGAGGTAATCGCGCCACATTGTCGGCTTTGCATTCCTAAATGTCCTATGTAAGTCCAATAAGCAAATCTCTAATAGCATTTTAAATTATGTTCAATAGCTTTTTTTCGGAAAAACACTTTCGGATATTGCTTATAACCATATTTTGAGATGATCGAATAAAGCGCACATTTTTTCCTAGTTAATCCCTACATATAGTGTCCTGGAAAATTTACATTTTTAGCTATTTTTTCTAAGCGCCTGATAATCAAAATAAATGCAACATTTATTTTTCGATATATTATTAATTTTTAGTATATTAATTTAAATTATTGGAATATTTTTTTCACTGCTCCCATCATTTTCATATCGATCATTTTTTTGAAATTGGGGGGGAAATAGCATGGAAGAGAGTTTTACTATTGAAGACCTGGCAAGGTTTTTTAGTGACGTTGGCGCTCCGTCGGATCTTGGTTGTGATGAATCTGAGGTGCAAAAATGGATTTCTTTTTGCGAAGATAAGTATCCATCTAAGGGCGTTTGCACAGTAAAAAAATGGGCTGTTGTTGAATGCCAATGCAGTGAGGTGGAAAAGGGTCAGTTAACTTCTCAAGGCTTTCTTCCTTTTGTGCTACACACAAATTATGTTGAGTGGGATAGTCGTGGGCGCTGGAGAACGGGGAGTTTTGCAAGCTCATTCTTTCTTGTGGTAATCGAAGAAAATTGTCTATTTATTACGAAGAATACGTGCTACATCCTAGTGGGAGCCGGTCATTATAAATCGATTTCAACACCAATGCTGCTTTCGATTATGGAAGGATTGTCCTAGTAGATGTTTGAATGATTGATTATTCTTCGATGTAATATGCGTACAGTTTAGAAATTAAATTGTGATGGTTTTGAGTAAATATATACTGGTAGTTATAATTAATTTTATTTTTTAAATTATGATTTTCATTTCTAAATACGAATTTACCGCATAATATTCAGCTAACGAACTACTTTCGAGTAAAAACGATTTTATCGATTTTCCATTTAGCAGTTCGCCATTATTTTTTCTGTTGAACACTGCGATAGCAGTGTCGTCACTGAAGCCCATCAATTGTAGTCGTTTCCAAATGCCGAGCAATAAACTAAGTCGTTCTGCGACGTCGGGTTGAAGCAAAAACGATTGATCCTCATTAGCCATCTTTTGTATTTCCAAGTATTCCCTAACATTCATTCCTATCAAAATTGCTATTTCTTCTGGTGTGAGATTCCATTTGCTTGGAGCGCTCATTTTCCAGATCCAGTTTATGCTGGCTACAAAGTGTTGTGGGGTTAAGTCGGCATAGTTGAAGGTCATACTGCCTCCGGTTTTCCAAATCAAATTGGAATGAATGAAGGTTTTCGGCTTGGCGAGCTTAAGATTTAAAAGCGGTCTGGACTTTAGCATACACTAACACTCACATAAGCAAATGAAAATGATGTGGACTTCCTAGGTTCCAGTTGACGAATCTAAACTATTCACGGCACTTTATTCTTCATACTAAGCGCCTCATAAAAAACCCCGCAAAAAAAGCGGGGTTGAGTTAAAAAGTATTTCATTTTTGAGTGAAGGGTGTGTCCTTTTGGGCATTGAGTGTTTTGCTCATAGATCTCTCGAAATCTAGGTTCCCCTCTCTAAGTTCCTGTTTCTCGTCTCTATGTGCTCTTTCTTACCTCTAAATCGCCAATTCTTGCCTCTAAGTAACTCTAATGACCGCTAGGAATCTATGGTTCGCCACACGCCAGTCTGGTATTCGATCACCCGAGTCGCAAATAGATTGAAGTGATAACTGACTGATTATCCTAACAAAATTAGGAATTCCGGCGCATTTCGCGAGCGCGATTAAGGGCGTAATTCCTTGCCCCCGCGCGCTCGTAAAGCATTTTACCTTACGGTTCTCAACTTGAATTGTTAGTTCTCAACTTGATTTGTCGAGTTCTCAACTTTAATTGTCGTCATCAATCGAGATTTTTAGTCGATATACGTCTCAATGCTCGGGCATGAGCAAACGAGGTTTCTGTCGCCAAAAACGTTATCGATACGGTTAACGGTTGGCCAAACCTTGTGGTTTTTCAGCCAGCTGGCTGGGCGGCCTGCAACTTCACGCGAATAGGCGCGGGTCCAGTTTTCTTCCAGTACATCGTCTTGCGTGTGTGGTGCGTTGTGCAATGCGCTCGCTTCTGCAGCGATTTCACCGCTGATCACTTGGTCGATTTCTTTGCGGATGATCAGCATTGCTTCAACGAATTTATCCAATTCAATTTTGGATTCAGATTCGGTTGGCTCGATCATCAAGGTGCCTGCAACCGGGAATGACATGGTTGGGGCGTGGAAGCCGAAATCCATCAAACGTTTGGCGATATCTTCTTCGCTGATGCCGCTCGCTTCTTTTAATGGACGCAAATCCAGCAAGCATTCGTGCGCAACAAAACCGTTGGTGCCTTTGTACAAAATTGGATAAGCGCTTTCCAATTTCTTGGCAACATAGTTTGCGTTCAACATTGCAAACTCAGTGGCTTGGCGCATACCGACAGCGCCCATCATTTTGATGTACATCCAGCTGATGGGCAGGATGCTCGCAGAACCCCAAGGTGCCGCAGAAATAGTGCCGTTATTTACATCGGTACCGGGAACGGGTTGAACCGGGTGCGCAGCGAGGAAGGGTTCCAAGTGTTTGCCAACACCGATTGGCCCCATGCCTGGGCCACCACCGCCGTGTGGAATACAGAAAGTTTTGTGCAAATTCAAATGCGACACATCGCCACCGAATTTACCTGGTGCTGCCACACCAACGAGTGCGTTCATGTTGGCGCCGTCGATATAAACCTGTGCGCCGACTGCATGAACCATGTCGCACAACTGGGTGATGCCTTCTTCAAACACGCCATGAGTCGATGGATAAGTACACATAATGCAGGCGATTTGATTGCCGTAAGTGGCGATTTTTGCAGCCAGATCTTCCAGATCCACGTTGCCTTTGCTATCGCAGGCAACTACGACAACTTTATAAGTCACCATCTGCGCAGAGGCTGGGTTAGTGCCGTGAGCTGATGCTGGAATCAAACAAATATCGCGCTGGGTTTCGCCTTTGCTTTCAAAATATTTTTTGATTGCAACAAGACCAGCGTATTCGCCTTGTGAGCCGGCGTTAGGCTGCAAGCTGATGGCGTCGTAACCGGTGCAGGCCTTGAGCATCTCTTGCAGTTCTTCAAATAGTTGTTGGTAGCCCGCTGCTTGGTCGATAGGCGCAAACGGGTGCAGTTTGCCAAATTCTGGCCAAGTCACGGGAATCATTTCGGCAGTTGCATTCAACTTCATGGTGCAAGAGCCGAGTGGAATCATTGCGTTATTCAGTGCGATATCACGTGACTCCAAACGCTTCAAATAGCGCAGCATTTCAGTTTCGCTGTGATAGGTGTTAAACACCGGGTGAGTCAACACCGCATCGCTGCGCAGCAGGTCAGCTGGGATTGCGTTGTTAGCCGTGATGTTTTTGCCATCAATAATTTGTGCATCCAACGATGACAGCTCAACGCCGGTTACGCCAAATACGGCGAGCAAATTTTCTAAATCTGCAGCGGTAGTAGTTTCGTTTAGGCTGATGCCCAATGAATCATTACCCACTAAACGCAAATTGATTTCTGCAGTGAGAGCGGCTTGATTAATCGCTTTTTGGTTATCGCCAACATTGACGGTAATAGTGTCAAAGAAGTTGGTGTTGCTGATTGCAAAACCTTTGGCTTTTAATGCTGCGGCTGCGATTGCGGTTAAGCGATGTACGCGGTTGGCGATGCGCTTCAAACCATCTGGGCCGTGGTAAATCGCGTAGAACACGCTCATCACTGCCAGTAGTACTTGCGAGGTACAAATGTTGGAGTTGGCTTTTTCGCGGCGGATATGTTGCTCGCGGGTCTGCATCGCCATACGCAGGGCTTGTTTGCCGCGAGTGTCGATAGACACACCGATAATGCGGCCGGGCGCTGAGCGTTTGTAAGCATCGCGGAAGGCGAAGAAGCCGGCGTGTGGGCCACCAAAGCCCATAGGTACACCAAAGCGTTGGCTGGTGCCGACAACTACGTCTGCACCCATCGCGCCTGGCGATTTCAGCAGCATCAATGCCATCAAATCAGAAGCAACGGTGACGAGTGCGTTGTTGCTGTGGGCAGTTTCGATCAGTGCGGTTAAATCGCGTACCTGGCCGCTTGAACCAGGGTAGGAGAGCAGGGCGCCGAAGTAATCGCCATTGGCGAGTTCATCGGCCTTTGCGACAACGACTTCAAAACCGAAGTGTTCTGCGCGGGTTTTCACCACGGCGATGGTTTGCGGGTGAGTATCGGCATCCACAAAAAACACATCGGATTTGCTCTTTTTGTTCTGGCGCTTGCACATCGCCATAGCTTCGGCGGCGGCGGTACCTTCATCCAATACCGAGGCGTTGGCCATTTCCATGCCGGTCAGGTCGATGATCATTTGTTGGTAATTCAACAAAGCTTCCAAGCGGCCTTGAGCAATCTCTGGCTGATATGGCGTGTAAGCGGTGTACCAGCCCGGGTTTTCCAATACGTTGCGCAGTACTACTAAAGGCACATGGGTATCGTGGTAGCCCATGCCGATGTAGTTTTTGAAGATCTTATTTTTGCTGGCGATAGCTTTCAATTGCCCTAAAGCATTGGCTTCGCTCACCGCATCGCCCAGATTCAGCTCACCTTTCAGGCGGATACCTTCAGGTACAGTTTTGTCGATCAGCTCCTTGACTGAGCTAACGCCCAGCGTTGCCAGCATAGCGGCAGTTTGTTGGGCATCCGGGCCGATATGACGCTGCACAAACTCGTCATGATTGGCCAATGAGGATAGCGGAGCTGAACGAAAATCAACTGACATAGGAACTCTCTGTATAAGGAAATCAATAATAAAGACGGGAGAGGGGTGCGGCCGAAAAACTACGGGAAAAACCTGCTAAAAGGACGCCTGCTTAAAAAGGCGGCAATGTTATCAATTTGGGGCATTTCGGGCAATCAAGCCGTTGATGATTGGCGCCTCGCGTCGGTCCGTTTTGGGTGTGGTTGAGTTTTTCGCGCGAGCGGCTGGAACAAGAAGGTAACAGGCGACTCATATGCCTGTTATGATTCAGCTCCGCGCGCCTGCGCCATCCATAATAACTCTGTATTGAAAGGCCTATGTACCACGACTTTTTTGGGCTCAAAGAACCTGCCTTTTCCATCGCTGTAAACCCGCGCTATCTCTTTATGAGCGACCAGCATCGGGAAGCCTTGGCGCATCTTCTATACGGCATTCAAAACGGCGGTTTTGTGATGCTCACCGGCGAAGTGGGTACCGGCAAAACGACCATCATTCGCTGCCTGCTTGAGCAGCTACCGCCTAATACCGATATCGCGATTATCCTCAATCCTATGGGCAGTGCGCCCGAGCTGCTCTCTACGATTTGTGATGAGCTGGGGGTTGGCTATATTGCCGATGACTTGACCGTAAAAGGTCTGACCGATGCCCTGAACCAATTCTTGCTCGAAAATCATCGCAAAGGGCGCAAAACAGTCTTGTTGATTGATGAGGCGCAGCTGTTAAAGGTGCCTGTATTAGAGCAAATTCGTCTGCTGACTAATCTGGAAACCACAACTGAAAAGCTGTTGCAGATTATGTTGGTCGGTCAGCCTGAGTTGAAAAAATTGTTAGCGCGCCCGGCGTTGCGGCAGCTATCGCAGCGGATCACCGCACGCTTTCATTTGGAGGCGCTGAGCCTGCCGGAAACCAAAGCCTATATCGCGCATCGCTTGAAAGTGGCTGGGCTACCGGATCATCAGCGCCCCTTTAATGATGCGATGATTAAAAAAATCCATCAGTTCAGCGGCGGTATTCCGCGCTTGATCAATGTGATCAGCGAGCGATTGTTGTTAGGCGCTTATGCGCAAAATCATCATCAAATTGATAAGCACATCTTTGCGGCAGCAGTAAAAGAAGTTGCTGGTACTACCACGTTGGAAGAGGAAAAACAGGCGTCCACACGCACGTCTTGGCATCTGCTATTTGTAGTGGCAGTGATTGGAGTTATGGCGGCGGTGTGGTGGCTGGTGCCGGATGAAGCACCTGTAACACCGGTAGTCGCACAAGACGCAAATAACTCAACAAACTCAGCGGCGCAATCATCGGCTGCGACTATCCAAACTCTGCGCGAGCAGCAATTGGCATCGGGTTCGCTTAATGAGCTTCGTAACTCATCGCCTGCCGCTGCATCACTGTCACCTGCGGCGATTGCTCTGGCAACACGCGATCAGATAGCGGCACAGTTGGCGTTATTTTCCTATGTGGGTATTAGCGCGGCTGATGCTAAAAATCCATGTTTGGTGGTGAAAGCTTCCGATTATGTCTGCGAAAAAGCGCGCATTAATTCCTGGGATGAATTGAAAGATGTGAATCGCCCAGGCTTGCTCACCTTGGCGACGCCCGATAAAAAATGGGTCTATGCACTGCTGATTGGCTTAAGTGAAAACCATGCACTTTTGCTGGATAACGGTGCAGAAAAAGTTGTGAGTTGGAGTGAATTGGCCAAGGTATGGAATGGCGATTTGTTGTACGTTTGGTCGCGCCCGAAAGCATTTGAGCAGGATTTGGAAATGGGCGACAAGAGCGATTTGGTTACCTGGATTGCTGAGCAATTTGCAGTGCTTGATCAGCAACCCGCGCCTCTTACTCGTCAATATTTCACTGAACGGCTGCAAAAACGGGTGGAGTTATTTCAATCGACCCAAAATATCCTGCCGAATGGTGTGATAAATGCGCAAACTCTGCGCCGGTTAAATGAAGTGCTGGGAGTGGATAAACTTCTGGTGGAATTGGATGAGCAAAAATTACTTGCTCCGTTGGAAACACAAGGGCTCTAGTTTATGTCGTTAATTTTGGATGCCCTGAACCGCGCCGAAAATGAGCGCAAAAACCAAAATGCGGTGCCGGATCTCAATACTTTGCATCGTCCGCAGGCGCTGTATTTGGAATCAGACAGGCGCCGCAGTCTGGGGTGGATAATCGCGGGTGTTGTGATCGTTATTGCGGTTATCGCTGCAGCAATATTTTTTCTGCGCGCTGAACCTGTCGCGCCATCTGCTGCATCTGCTCCCTCTAATGCTGTTGCCCCAAAAGTGGAGCAACAGCAGGCTAATCAGGCTGCATCTGCCTCAGTAGCAGCTGCTCCTGTAGTTGAATCAGTTGCGCCTGTGGATGCCCCGGTAAAGCCTGCTCCGCAAGCAGCTGTGCCTCAAACTTCGATATCGCAATCACAGGAAAAGGCTGCTCAAACTACTGAGCCAAGTGCAGATGTAAATCAACTTTACGCAGCGGAAGATGCTGAACCATCTGCGCCTGTGGATACAGGTGTAAATGAGCTTTATGCCGCAGAGGCGGCGACGACGGCAGCATCCGAATCGATTGTTGATCCGTTTAATCAGCCGGTTGCGGTTAATCAAGCGGCTACGGCGCAAGAAGTTGCTTCGCCGCGCACCTTTGATAGCATCAAAAATATTCCTGATTTCAATGCGCTGCCTTGGAATATGCGCCAGCAAATTCCGACTATTTCTTATGCTCGTCACAATTATCTGGCGGGTGGGGTGAGCAGTGTAGTGATTAATAATCAAACTACAGGTGTGGGGAATATCATTGGCACCGGGCAATTTGTTGTACAGGAAATTTTTGTCGATGGCGTAGTACTAAAGCATGGCAATGCGGTTTTCAAACTGCGCGCGCTGACTGGCTGGATCAATATGTAAGTCTTGGTTGATGCGAAAAGTTGAGCCAATAAAAAAGGAGCGCGAGGCTCCTTTTTTATTGAATATCTGAACCAGTTTTATGACTGTGGCGCTATCTTTGATTGCAGGTAGTTTTGAATACCCACTTTGTCGATCAGTGACAGCTGGGTTTCCAGCCAATCTACGTGTTCTTCTTCCGATTCCAGAATGCTTTTCAGCAGGTCACGGCTAACAAAGTCGCGCACACCTTCACATACGATAATGCCATCACGCAGATCTGGAATTGCTTTCAATTCCAGTTTCAAATCGGACTTGAGCATTTCCGGTGTATCTTCACCTATATGTAGCTTGCCTAAGTCTTGCAGGTTCGGCAGACCTTCGAGGAACAAAATACGTTCAACCAACGCATCAGCGTGTTTCATTTCATCGATAGATTCGTGGTACTCATGATCGGCAAGCTCTTTCAAGCCCCAGTCTTTGTACATGCGTGCATGGAGGAAATATTGGTTAATGGCTACCAGCTCATTGCCCAATACTTTGTTTAACACGGCTATTACTTTTGGATCGCCTTTCATGGAGTGCTCCTTATGCGATAAATAACAAAAGGAAAGTCTGGGCGTTAGGGCGGGTTATGTCAAGCGGAAGGTTTTTCTAAGTTGTTGATGCGTAAGGAAAAATAACTAAAAATGACAATGATTTCGATTCTGTTTGGTGTGCGGCCAGCTTTAGGCTACGGCGTAGAATTGCGGCAAACCGCCAATCATAGGTGTGTCATTTAGTGCTTCATCGAGCAATTCACGGGTCATCACAGAGCATTTGCCACATTGACTGGCAACCCCAAGGGCTTTGCGCAATTGTTTAATGGAATTGGCGCCATCATCAATTGCCGCTTTAATTTGGCGGTCGGTGATACCTTTGCAAAGGCAGACGTACATATGAATTACCGGGAAAAGTGGTGGTTGTGGTGCGATCAAATCGCAGATAGGAAAACTCTAATGCTAATGAGAATTTGTGTCAATAAAATTTGATAGGGGATCGCATTTAGTATGGATTTATATTCGCGGTTATAACTGAAGTGTTGAGAATGGATTAATGAGCCAACCAAATGGCCATAGTCACAGTTTTGCGCGCACTATATAGAAAATTAATAGGACTCACTCGTGTGCCTGTGTATCATAGCTGCGCACTATCAATAAACATCAGGCAATCAATAACTGGCCATCAAATGTTCACAATCAGTGAATAGTCTTTGGCTTCCGATTCCTGTTTTTACCCTCACCGATTCAGGTGTCAACCATATAGGAGATTAGCTATGGGCGTATTAGTTGGTAAAAAAGCACCAGATTTCACTGCAGCAGCGGTATTGGCAAGCGGCGAGATCGTAGATGGTTATAACTTTGCTGCGGCCACTAAAGGCAAAAAAGCAGTTGTATTCTTCTATCCATTGGACTTCACCTTTGTATGTCCATCAGAGCTGTTGGCCTTTGACCATCGCGTAGAAGAGTTCAAAAAGCGCAACGTAGAAGTGATCGGTGTGTCTATCGATTCACAATTCACTCACAATGCATGGCGTAACACTCCAGTAAACGAAGGTGGTATTGGTCCAGTTAAATACACTTTGGTTGCTGACGTTAAGCACGAAATCGCTAAAGCATTCGACGTTGAATCTGCTGACGGTGTTGCTTTCCGCGGTACTTTCATCATCGACGAAGCTGGCGTAGTTCGTTCACAAATCGTTAACGACCTGCCAATCGGCCGCAACATTGACGACACCATTCGCACTGTTGATGCTCTGATTTTCCACGAGCAACACGGCGAAGTGTGCCCAGCTGGTTGGAAAGAAGGTGATGCAGGTATGGACGCATCGCCAGCAGGTGTTGCCAAGTACTTGGCAGAGCATGGCGATAAGCTCTAAGTTTTACTTTTAGCTATCAGTCTTGTAAAAAGCCCGGCTTCTTGCCGGGTTTTTTATTTTAAGGGCGATATATATGTCTGGTGCAGCAAAAAAAATCGATCTTCACCCCAGTTGGCTGACTCATCTGCAAACAGAGTTTGAGCAGCCTTATATGCAGAATCTCAAGGCATTTTTGCTGGCAGAGAAACAGCAAAATAAGGTGATTTATCCTGCATCAATCAACATATTTAATGCCTTTAACTCCACGCCCTTGGATCAGGTAAAGGTAGTGATTTTAGGGCAGGATCCTTACCACGGCCCCAATCAGGCGCATGGCTTGTGTTTTTCAGTTCAGCAGGGCATTCAGCCTCCTCCATCCTTACAAAACATGTTTAAAGAGCTGAAACGCGATTTGGGAATGGATATTCCGACGCATGGTTGCTTGCAATCATGGGCGAACCAAGGGGTTTTGCTGCTCAATGCAACCCTGACGGTAGAGCAGGCGCGGGCTGGTTCCCATCAGGGGCAGGGTTGGGAAGCCTTTACCGATAAGGCGATCCAACTGGTTAATGATCAATGCCAGGGGGTGGTGTTTCTATTGTGGGGTAGTTATGCGCAGAAAAAGGCGGCTTTTATTGATGCGCGTAAGCATCTGGTTCTGAAAGCGCCTCATCCATCACCCCTTTCCGCTCATCGTGGATATATTGGTTGCGGTCACTTTTCGGCAGCCAATCAGCATCTACAGAGTCTGGGCAAAGCGCCTATTGATTGGCGTATTTAACCTGCTCTTTACCATCGCAAGTCTTTAAATCCTTAGTTTTTTTAGCTCCCCGCGGTGTAAACACCCTTGCGGAAATTTACACATAATTTTGTCATTGTTAATTGACAGCGCTGTCACATGGGAGTAATTTTGTTCGCTATTAGGTCGCCCTTATCTGTTTTTTGTTGCTAGGGTTATATATGTGATGTGCATCAATAACAATGAAAGTAAATGCACAGCTTTATATGAAGAGCCAAAAAAAATAAATCTACCTCTAGAGAATTCGCTTTCGTCCTGAAAGCGAAAATGTTTGAACCTCGCATCCTCCCAGATTGCAGTTCAGGCATGTGTGTACCGGAAAACAATAATTCCTGTCGATAATAAAGGAGAGCTCCATGTACAAAACAAAAAGCTTTAAGAAAAAACTTCTGACAACCGCTGTTGCATCTGCCGCCAGTTTGAGTGGTGCTGTATTTGCACAAGACGGCACTGTAGAAGAGGTGATGGTAACGGGTATTCGTGCATCGGTTGTGCAAGCAATGGATACCAAACGCAACGCAGTGGGTGTGGTTGATGCGATCTCTGCAGAAGATATCGGTAAGATGCCAGATTCCAACCTTGCTGAGTCTCTGCAGCGTATTTCAGGTCTGTCTATTAACCGTTCCGATGGTGAAGGTTCACAAGTTACTGCCCGTGGTATCGGTGCAGAATTAAACATGGTGACTTTGAACGGCCGTGTAATGCCTGCGGTTAAAAATAGTGAAACAGGCGATGCATCTACTCGTGCATATGACTTTGCCAACTTGGCATCCGAGTCTGTTTTTGGAGTAGAAGTTTATAAAACTGGCCGTGCTGATGTTGCTACCGGTGGTTTGGGCGCAACAATTAATATTAAAACCTTGCGTCCACTTGAGGCAGGTAGTCGTGCAACTATCGGCGTGAAAGCGGTACAAGACGAAACTGTCCGCAATGGTGCGGGTGATGAAATCACGCCTGAGGCATCAGGTTTGGTTTCGTGGGCGAATGATGACGATACTTTCGGTGTTGCATTGACTGGTTCTTTTCAGCGTCGTGATAGCGCTAACGCGAATGTATTCGTAAACAACTGGGCGAATATTGAAGAATGGGGGGCAGGTTCGACTGGTCGTTTTGCTAATGGTGTGGTAATCAACAATGCTCCAAATGCTGGTGATTTGTACGCCTTGCCAACTGATTTGCGTTATGAGGTGCAAGACAATACTCGTGAAAGAACTAACGCTCAAGGTGTTATTCAATTCAAGCCAACCGAGCGTTTGACCGCAACTTTGGATTACACCTTCTCTGAGTTGGATCGTCATTCCGAGCGAGCACAACAATCTGTTTGGTTCAACACCAGCGCAATTTCTGAATTGACTTTCGATAATGGCGCAGTTCGCACACCGGTTTTGTATCGCGAAGCGTATAACGGTACCAAAGATGTATCTTTCGCTGGCGGCGAGCTTGACTCTCACACCCAAAATAACTCTCTTGGTCTTAACTTTGCCTTTGACGTTAATGACCAATTTAAAGTGACCCTCGATTATCACGATTCCAGTGCAAATAACTATACCAACGCATTAGAAATGGGCCTGAATGCCAACATCGTTACTGAAGAGTACGTTGATTGGTCCAAAGATATGCCGTTGATGAGCGTGAAAGTCAACGACTGTATTACCCGTGTTCGCGCTGATCGTCCTGAGTACGTGAATGGTAACTGTAACGGTATAGTTGACGGAGGTGATGTCAGCGGTGCTATGACAAACAATCCTACTTCGCATAGCCGTACTGAAATTGAACAAACTCAATTGTTTGGTGAATATCAATTCGATGGTTCAGGGTTCTTCGAAAATGCCGGTTTGAAGTTTGGTATCGAGCAGCGCAAAGATGTTAACTTCAGCAAGGCTTCTGGCGATAACCGTCAGGGTGTTGGTAACTGGGATGGTGTAGATCCAGGTTTATTCCCCGATCAATACTTTGAAAGCCGTGATTTTGGTCAGGATTTCCCGGACTATGGTTCAACCACTGGTAGCAATTTGTTTATTACTGGTGTTGATGGAAATCTCTCCAAGTTGATTGAATCTGCCGAATCAATTTATGCACTTAACTCCAAGGCGCCATTGCCAGGTCAGGATCCCAACTGGTCGAACGATTTCTATGACTTTGTAAATGGCAAAGTTCAATGGAATGGCAAATACAACATCAATCGTACAGTTGAAGAGGATACCAAATCCGCTTACGTTCAATTTAACTCTAATTTTGAGTTGGGCGGCTTGGACTCCAATTTAGTTGTTGGTTTGCGTTATGAAGAAACTGATGTAAGTACTTCGTCGGAAGTTAATGATCCAGTAATCCTTTGGTGGCAAAGCGATAACGACTGGGGCGTGGTTTATGCTGATGACAAAACCAAGAAAAACCATAAAGGGTCTTATGACTATTTATTGCCAAATATTGACTTTGATATCAGCCCAATAGATTCATTAAAGTTGCGTGCTTCTTATAGTGAAACTATTGGTCGTCCATCTTATGCTGATTTGCGTCCAGATACCGGTCTTAATGATCTGTATTTGCGCACTGCAAATGGTGGTGATGCTGGCTTGAAGCCAATGGAATCGCAAAACTTTGATCTCTCTGCTGAGTGGTACTACGCTGATTCCAGCTACATGTCTTTAGGGTATTTCCGAAAAGATGTTGATGGATTTATCGGGACTCAAATCTATGATGAAACCATTAATGATTTGCGGGATGTGCGTTTAGGACAAACTGCTATAGCTAGTGGTATTCCACAAAGTTCAGAGCAAGCATTGCATGATTACGTGCTGGCGAATTCTGCCCCACAATATATCTCCACAACCAACAACAGCTGGGTACGTGCGGATGGAGATGATCCTTTGTTGGTATGGCGAGTTAATAGACCGGTCAACGATAAGTCTACAACGATTGATGGTATTGAGGCCGCTATCCAGCATTGGTTTGGTGAGTCGGGGTTTGGTTTTCAGGCAAACTACACTATGGTTGACTCGGATGTTGAGTTTAACAATCTCTCAACTGAAGGTCAGTTTGCTATGACTGGTTTGTCAGACACTGCTAACGTAGTTGGTTTCTACGATAGAGATGCATGGCAAATTCGTTTAGCTTACAACTGGCGTGATAGTTTTCTGGAAAGCCGTACCGCTGGTGGTGGTAACCAACCTGAATATGTTGAGGAGTACTCTCAAATCGACGTATCTATTGCTTACGAGTTCAACGAAAACCTGACATTTACCGCTGAAGGTATCAACGTGACTGGCGAGAACTACCGTACTCACGGTCGCTCTGAGGCGCAGATATTATCCTTGGAAGACTTGGGTGCTCGTTATCAAGTAGGCTTTCGCTACACATTCTAATTTAGTTTGATTGTATTTAAGCGATAACCTTGAAACAAAGCCGCTGGAGACAGCGGCTTTGTTTTTTGTAGAATTAGAATAAATCGCAAGTAGTTGAGGTGTCAGGTGCAAAAAAAAATAGTGATTCTTGGTGGCGGAACTGCGGGCTGGATTACCGCTGCGCGTTTGGCCGCAGAGTGTTTACTAATTAATAACGAGCCAGTTGCGATCACATTACTTGAGTCATCCGACGTGCCTACAATCGGTGTAGGCGAGGGAACCTGGCCGAGCATGCGTATGACGCTTGAAAAAATTGGAATAAATGAAAGAGATTTTCTCCATTTTTGTCAGGCCACTTTTAAACAGGGCTCTCGCTTTATTAATTGGCGAAACGGAAATAACGAATATTACGATCATCCATTTACTGTGCCACCGATGATGGGTAATGCAGCTATAGGCTCTGCTTATCATCATGCTCAATTATCAGAATCTTTTTCTCACTGGGCTGGTTTGCAATCCCATATCATTGATGGTCACTACGCGCCCAAGCAATCACATACCCCGGATTACGCGGGGGTTTTAAATTATGGCTATCACCTTGATGCGGGAAAGTTTGCAGAATTATTAAAACAGCATGCAGTAAATCGTTTGGGTGTAAAATATATCATCGGCCACTTTAATACTGCTGAAGTTAACGATAGTGGTCACATAACAGCGTTGCTTTTAGCGGATGACAGAAGGCTGGATGGCGATTTTTTTATCGATGCTAGCGGTACGCACAATCAATTGATTGGTGGAATTCTGCAAAGCGACTTTGTGTCGTTGAGCGATGTCTCGCCCAATGATTGTGCATTAGCGATTCAAGTGCCTTATCAAAATAGTGATGCCGCAATTTGTAGTGCAACCCTATCCACTGCACAAGAAGCGGGTTGGATTTGGGATATAGGTTTGCAGCATAGGCGTGGTGTTGGTTATGTCTATGCCAGTAAATTTACAACAGATGCGCGCGCGCAAGAAACATTAGCTGCTTATGTTGCGAAGCAAAATCCTAATGTTGATATGAGTGCTGCGCGGCAATTAAAAATAAATCCTGGTTTTCGTACACAACCTTGGGTGGGTAATTGTGTTGCTATTGGGATGGCTGCAGGTTTTATTGAGCCGCTTGAAGCCTCCGCTCTAGTGATGGTGGAATTGGCTGTTGGGTATTTGTGTGAAGTGTTGCCTGCTTCAGTTGCAGCATTAGGCGGTATAGCTCAGCGTTATAATCAGCTTTTTGTTGAACGTTGGAGTCGGATTCGCGATTTCTTACAGCTACATTATTTATTGAGTGATCGACGAGATTCTGCGTATTGGCGGTATGTTACAGGCGCTATTCCCGTAACTGATCGCTTGAAGTCTTTACTTGAAGAGTGGCGTTATCGCGATCCGCAACTCAATGACTTCGGGCATTTTATGGAGTTGTTTCCTCCTGCAAGCTATCAATATGTATTATTGGGGATGCAACCATCTTATTTGCAAGAGTGCATTGCGCGTAATTCTGATAAAAAATCAGAGCTGTTAAAAGAAATCGAAAAGTTGAAAGCTAAACGCGAACACTATTTGGCGAACCTACCCACCAATCGCGATTATTTTAATAAATTACAAGAACAATGATGAATAGAGGACTCTCCAATGGCTCGATATGAATTATTAAATAATGTTGCTCATCAGGACTTGTGTGTGATTACACAGCGTAGTGCAGAATTGGGCGATGCAGTCGGTGGCTGCGTAGTTTATCCAACCGAATTTAATGAATTGCAAAAATACTATCCAATATTATTTCAGCAGTCAGAAGATGGCTTCTGGCTGACGATTGCTCTGTTTGGGTTTGAGGCGAATGAAAATTTATTTTTAACAGGCAATCAATGGCGAGTGCCTTATATTCCAGCTGTAATCGAGCGGGAGCCATTTGTGATTGGAATGCAGCAACGCTCAAATGGCAATATTGAGCCAGTTGTGCATGTAGATCTGGATAGCCCGCGTATTGCGCAAAATGGTCAAGGGGAACGCCTCTTCTTAACCTATGGTGGAAACTCTCCCTATTTGGAGCGAATCACTGCAGTTTTGTCGACGGTGCATGAGGGCGTGGCTGAAGCGGAAAGAATGCTAGTTGAATTTGTTCGTTTGGATTTAATCGAAACGATTACATTGGAAATCGAATTCCCCAATGGTGTGCATTATAAAAATAGTCGTTATGCCACTATCAGCAAAGAAAAACTATTGAAGCTGCCAGATGCTGAGGTTGTTAGCTTGCATCGCTCCGGGTTGCTTCGTTATGCCTATATGATTATTGGTTCTATCACTAATATCCAGCAGTTGGTCGATATCAAAAATGAGCAACTGCGATAAGACTATATCGCTAACAAATAATAAATATTTCGAGAGTCTTATATGCAAACCATGAAAGATATTGTGATTGTGGGTGGAGGAACTGCTGGCTGGCTTGCCGCCGCTGCCATCGGAAAAGTTTATCAGGGGCGAGTCAAGGTCACTTTGCTTGAATCAGATGCGATAGGAACTGTCGGGGTGGGAGAGGCGACTATTCCCACTATGATGGCTTTTCACAAGCTGCTGGGAATATCCGAAGCCGAGATGATGCGTGCTACCAATGCAACTTTTAAATTGGGCATCAATTTTAAAAATTGGGGCGAGCTGGGCGAAGATTACATCCATGCTTTTGGACAGGTTGGGCGAATTTTTTGGGGCGGAGAATTTCAGCACTTTTGGTCGCGAGGAAAATCATTGGGTGTGGATGCACCTTTTGGTGCCTATTGCTTGGAGCATGAAGCGGCGCGCGCCGGAAAGTTTGCGGTGTCTGAAAACCCCATGCTGAATTATGCCTTTCATTTTGATGCAGGGCTTTACGCAAAATATCTGCGTAATTTCAGTGAACCCTTAGGGGTAGTTCGAAAAGAGGGCAAGGTTGAACGTGTTGAACAGAATGCTGATTCTGGATTTATCACGCGCTTGCACTTAGAGGACGGCTCCAGTTTAAGCGGTGATTTTTTTATCGATTGCACAGGTTTTCGTGGGCTGCTGATCGAAGAAACATTAAAGACGGGTTATGAAAATTGGCAGCATTGGTTGCCCTGTGACTCGGCTTTGGCAGTGCAATCAGAAAAAACTGGATCTGCGACTGCATACACCTCATCTACTGCACATGAATTTGGTTGGCAATGGCGAATTCCGTTGCAAAACCGCACGGGCAATGGCGTGGTCTATTCGAGTCAATTTGCCGATCGCGAATGGGCAGAAAAAACGCTGCTGAAAAATATTGATGGCAATTTGATAAATAATCCTCGCTTGATTCAATTTAAAACCGGGCGACGCAAGTTGGGGTGGAATAAAAACTGTATCGCGCTGGGTTTGGCTTCGGGCTTTTTGGAACCGTTGGAATCAACCAGTATTCATATGGTGACATCGGCGCTGATTCGTTTTTTACGCTTGTTTCCTCTGCATGGTATTCAGTCTGTTTTGGTTGATGAATACAATCGTCAATCGCGCGAAGAAGCAGAAAGTATCCGCGATTTTATTATTTTGCATTATCACGCCACGCGCCGTAATGACACCGATTTTTGGAATTACGTGCGGACCATGCCTGTGCCGGATACGCTTCGTCACAGAATCGATATGTTTGTTGAAAGCGGAATGATTTTCCTTGGTGGCGATGAACTGTTTCGCACCAATGGTTGGTCGCAGGTATTGATCGGGCAGGGCTTTGAGCCAAAGCAATATCAGCCAATGGTCGATAATATGAATGATGATGAGTTTCGTGCCTATCTGAAAGGTTTTCGCGATCACATCGCAAATAATCTATCGCGTTTGCCTAGTCACGAAGAATTCATTGCTCGTTATTGTGCGATGAATTAACGGCTTTTATTCGCAATAAATACCTTGGATTTTGTCTCTATTTAACAATCTTTTTGGGTTTTGTTCTCTTATTTTAAGATTAGGTTTGACAGCGCTGTCATTAGGGCTTACATTTACAACATCTGATCGATTTCCTAAGTTGGTTTTTGAAGCTTGCTTGATTCGGAATGATCTCTCACCGTCGATGTCTGGTTGATGCATCGACGTCTCCCTCTGCCTTCTGGATTTCCAGGAGGCTTTTTTTTGGCTGCTCGAAAGTGCTTTTTTACGGATGATTGATTGGCTGCTGTCTAGGTTATTTGGTGTGTAGCTGGCATAATCGGCACCCCGATTTTTCCGGGTTTGCCTTTAGGAGAGTTAGTTAAGGCGAGCCCCGTTTGGCGGGTATTGCCAATTTTGGCAAGCTCGCTGTTCTTGTCAGCTAGAGGATTACCATGAAGCCAGCCGTAAAACCCCAAAATCCTAATTTTTCATCAGGCCCTTGCAGCAAGCGCCCGGGTTACAGTTTGGATCAGTTAGATGTATCTACTCTGGGTCGTTCACATCGTTCCACCATTGGTAAGACTGCGTTGCAACGCGCATGTGAAGATACCGCTGAATTGCTCGGTTTGCCGGCAGGTTATCGCGTAGGTGTGGTTCCCGGCTCCGATACTGGCGCTGTTGAGATGGCTATGTGGTCACTCTTGGGCCAACGTGGTGTAGACATTCTGCAATGGGAATCCTTCGGTAAAGGCTGGTTGAGCGATGCAACCAAAGAATTGAAGTTGACCGTTAATGCTCACGAAGCGGATTACGGTTTGTTGCCTGACCTGTCTAAAGTGAATTTCGATAACGATGTTATCTTCACTTGGAACGGTACAACCTCTGGCGTAAAAGTACCTAACGGCGACTGGATTCCCGATGATCGCAAAGGCTTGACCATTTGTGATGCGACCTCGGCGGTTTTCGCGATGGATATGCCGTGGGAAAAATTAGACGTAATCACCTACAGCTGGCAAAAAGTGCTGGGCGGCGAAGGTGCTCACGGTATGTTGATCCTCAGCCCGCGCGCGGTTGAGCGTTTGGAAACCTATAAGCCGAGCTGGCCAATGCCAAAACTGTTCCGCATGACCAGCGGTGGGAAAGTGGTAGAAGGTATTTTCAAAGGCGATACCATCAATACTCCATCTATGCTGGCTGTTGCGGATTATTTGGATGCGCTGGATTGGGTGCGCTCAATCGGCGGCGTAAAAGAAACTATCGCTCGTTCAAATGCCAATCTGGAGGTGTTGAAAAAATTCGTTGCAGCTAACGATTGGATCGATTTCCTGGCGCAAACTCCAGAGACTCTGTCTAACACGTCTGTGTGCTTCACCTTGAAAGCAACGGCTGATCAGGTAAAAGCCATGATCAAGTTGCTCGATAAAGAAGGCGTGGCTTACGACATCGGCGCTTATCGCGATGCGCCAGCAGGTTTGCGCATTTGGTGTGGCGCAACCGTAAACGCAACTGATTTGGAAGCAGTGTTGCCTTGGCTGACATGGGCTTACAACGAAGCCACCGCTGCTTGATAACTACTTTTTGATCGAATCAGGCCGTGTTTTTACACGGCCTTTTTGTTCGTCGATGTGAGGAAAAATCATGTTCAAAATTAAAACTTACAACGCAATCTCTGTAAAAGGCCTTAACCGTTTTCCGCGTGAAAACTACGAAGTTGCGAGTGATATTGGCACACCCGATGCGTACATCCTGCGCAGCCATAAATTGCACGGTGAGCCACTGCCAGAATCCGTAAAAGCGGTTGCGCGTGCGGGCGCTGGTACCAATAATGTTCCGGTTGAGGAATACACTAAAAAAGGCGTAGTTGTTTTTAACTCGCCCGGTGCAAACGCCAACGCGGTAAAAGAATTGGTGCTTGCCGGTATGTTGCTCGGCTCGCGCGGCATTGTTTCCGGTATGCAGTATGTGAATGGTCTGACACATATGACCGATGCGGACGAAATGTCCAAATTGCTCGAAAAAGAAAAATCCAATTTTGCCGGTATGGAAGTTCAAGGTAAAACTTTGGGTATTGTTGGTTTGGGTGCAATTGGTTCTTTGATCGCTGATGCAGCCTTGGCATTGGGAATGAACGTCGTTGGATTTGATCCAGCGCTGTCTGTTGAAGCTGCATGGCGTTTGCCAAATCAGGTTGGCCGTATGGAGAATCTGCAATCGCTGCTGGCGCGTTCAGATTTCATCACTCTGCATGTGCCTGCAATTCCACAAACAAAGCATTTGATCAATGCCGACACCTTAAAAGGCTGCAAAAAAGGCGCTGTGTTGTTGAACTTCGCACGCGAAGCGATTGTTGATGCGCACGCGGTTATTGATAGTTTGAATGCCGGCCACTTGGGCAAATATATCTGTGATTTCCCCGAGCCAATTTTGCTCAATCGCCCTGATGTTTTGGCGATGCCGCATATCGGCGCCAGCACCGAAGAAGCTGAAGAAAACTGCGCGATTATGGCGGCAGATCAGCTGGTGGATTATCTGGAAAACGGCAACATCAAAAACTCCGTTAATTTTCCGGCAGTTTCAATGGATCGCACGCAAAGTATTGGCTCGCGCATTACCTTCTCTAACGAGAACGTATCTGGCGTCTTGGGGCATGTGTTGTCGGTATTAGCCGATCACAAAGTTAATGTAGTCGATATGGTCAACAAAAGCCGCGGTGATGTCGCCTACAATATTATTGATGTTGAACAGGCTCCATCGGCAGAAGTGGTTGCTGCACTGACTAAAGTTGAACATGTAATTGCAGTGCGCGTGATTTAATCCTTCGGTAAATCCCATCCAAAATTGGGGGCAGGGTAGATGTATAAATTGGTCTTCTTTGTCCCCGATTCCCATCTCGAACAAGTCAAAACCGCTGTTTTTTCTGCTGGCGCAGGTCGCATAGGCAACTATGATCAATGTTGTTGGCAAGTGTCAGGGCGGGGGCAGTTTCGTCCTCTGGTTGGTGCTAATCCATTTATTGGTCAGCAGAATCATCTGGAAGGCGTAGCTGAGTATCGCGTGGAGATGGTCTGCGCCGATGAACATATCTCTGCCGCTGTCTCTGCTTTGCGGGCGGCACATCCTTACGAAGAACCTGCATTCGACGTTTGGCGTCTGGCTGATCTGGAACAAAGTTAAAGGAAGAGTCAGTTTGAGTGATGCACTGCTTCATGCCCTGTCGCGCCATCTTATTCATGAAACCTTGGCCGTAGTGACTGAGCCGCAGGCGGCGGTGATGGTGTTGATTAGTCGCGGCGAGAATCCATCGCTGCTCTACACCAAACGTGCAGCGCATTTGCGACAGCATCCTGGTGAAGTCTGTTTTCCGGGCGGCATGTGGGAGGCGGAAGATGGCGATTTGTTTGTCACGGCGCAACGCGAAACCTACGAAGAAATAGGCTTGCCCGCGAGTGGAATCCAGCTGCTTGGGCGTTTGCCAAAATCCCATACGCGCGCGGGAACTCCTGTCACGCCGTTTGTGGCCAGTTTTGATACCAGTATTCCTTTGCGATTATCCCCTGATGAACTCGACAGCATCTTCTCGGTACCACTGGACGCCTTTTATAAAGGGATTCAGGTGCGCGAGGATCAATTCGAGCGCGATGGGCGTGTATTCAGTGTGCCGGCCTATCACTATCAGGGTTATGAAATTTGGGGCTTTACTGCCGCGGTGACTGCCCAGCTGTTGCGGTTGTTGACTCGTATCACATCCTGATGCTGCCTCATCCAAACTTTTAGTTCTTTAAATTATATTTCGTAAGATAAATTTGACATAAAAGTATCATCTGCCAAGATGCAAGCCCATAACTAAATAATCAACCCGAAGTCGGTATTGCGCTGACTCGCGCCCACGGCGGGCAAATGCTGGAGTACTTAAGGATGAACAATTACCGAACGCCTTTGCGCGATATAAATTTCACACTCTTTGAATTATTCAATTACCCGGCACATTGCAATGCGCTGGGTCATACTGCATTGAATCGCGACTTAATCAATGCTTTTTTGCATGAAGCCGCCGAATTTGCCGAGAAAACAGTGGCACCACTTGGCGCAATTGGCGATCAACAGGGGTGCCAATTGGTTGATGGTAAAGTCGTTACTCCCGCCGGTTTTAAAGCTGCCTATCAAGCCTATTGCGCAGCTGGTTGGCCGGGTTTGGTTCGTGCTGCTAACTATGGCGGGCAGGGCTTACCGCAATCCTTGGGGGTGATTCTGAATGAAGTTTTCGGTACACCCAATTGGGCTTGGGGCATGTATGCAGGTTTATCCCAAGGCGCCATGCATACCATTGAAACCCACGGTACTGAGCAGCAAAAACAGCAGTATCTTCCCGCCTTAATTGCCGGGCGATGGACCGGCACTATGTGCCTGACGGAAGCCCAGGCCGGTAGCGATTTGGGACTTTTGCGTACCCGTGTAGAGCCGCAGTCGGATGGCAGTTATCGCATCAGCGGCAGCAAAATGTTTATCTCCTCTGGCGATCATGATCTCGCCGAAAATATCATTCATATAGTGCTTGCGCGTTTGCCTGATGCACCAGTGGGAACCAAAGGTCTTTCGCTATTTGTCGTGCCTAAAATTCTTGTCGATGCACAGGGGCGGCTTGGCGATCCCAATAGGGTCAGTTGTCGATCGCTCGAATCCAAAATGGGCATTCACGGCAATGCTACCTGTGGGTTGCAGTTTGATAGCGCCCAAGGTTGGCTGCTAGGCGAGGAGAACAAAGGGCTTAGCCATATGTTCACCTTTATGAATCTCGCGCGGATTGGTTCGGGCTTGCAAGGATTGGCCCACGCTGAATTGGGTTATCAGCAAGCGCGCAACTATGCCCATGAGCGACTACAAATGCGCTCGCTGACTGGCATTAAAAACGCCGATGAGCCTGCCGACCCGATTATTGTGCACCCGGATATTCGTCGTATGCTGCTTACACAAAAATCCCTGCTCGAAGGGATTCGTATGCTGAGTTATTACACCTGTATGAAGATGGATGTGAGTCAGTTATCGCCTGATGCCGATGAGCGTCAGCAAGCAAGTGATTTACTCGATTTACTAACACCAATAGTCAAAGCCTTCAGTACCGAAGCAGGGTTTGAATCGGCCAATCTGGCGCTTCAATGCCTTGGCGGGCACGGTTATATCCGTGCTGCGGGCGTGGAGCAAAATCTGCGTGATTGTCGTATTGGTACTTTGTACGAAGGGACGACAGGTATTCAGGCGCTGGATTTGTTGGGGCGCAAAGTCTGTGGCTCCAACGGACAAATACTCGCACCTCTGATTGACGAGATGATGCAATTTTGCCGCAGTTGCGATGCGAATGAACAACTGGCGGCGCAGGCCGCACAATTGACTACACTGATTGAAGAGTGGCAGCAAATCAGCATCACAATTGTGCAGCAAGCACAGCAAAACCCGGACGAAATTGGTGCAGCTGCGGTAGATTATCTGATGTATTCGGGCTATCTTGTGCTGGCTTTTTTATGGCTCAAAGCGCAAAAAACGGCATTGCAGCAGTTGCAACAATCTGAATCGCCAGTGGCAGATCCGGGTTTTTATCGCGCTAAATTAGCCTCTGCTGAATTTTACTTTGCGCGTATTTTGCCGCGCACGCGCAGTTTGATTGCAGCGATAAACTCAGGTGCAAATAATTTGATGAGTTTATCCAGCGCCGAATTTTAATGTTGAAACAATAACAATGTGGAGAATGTTGCATGTCGCTGAATTACAACAGAACCCTGACTGAGGTTTTTGCTGAGTCCTGTAAAACATATGCCGACAAAAATGCGTTCACCTGTATGGATCGCACTTTGACTTTTGCTGACCTCGACCGTCTTTCCGGTCGTTTTGCTGCTTATTTGCAGCAGCACACAAATTTAAAACCGGGCGACCGAATTGCTGTGCAATTGCCCAATGTTTTGCAGTATCCCGTCGTGGTATTCGGCGCGCTGCGTGCAGGCATGGTGGTGGTTAATACCAACCCTTTGTACACCGCGCATGAAGTCAAACATCAGCTCAATGACTCTGGCGCAAAAGCCTTAGTGGTATTGGCAAATATCGCAAAAAATTCTGCATCGATAATCCGCGAAACCAAAATAGAACAGGTGATAGTGACTGAGCTTGCCGATCTACATTCACCTCTTAAGCGTGTGTTATTAAATTTTGCAGTGAAGCATCTTAAAAAGATGGTTCCTCCGTTTGAATTTCCGAATCAAATTGCGTTTAACAACGCGCTCAACATGGCGAGTAAATCCTGGCAGCCAGTTGTGCAAACGCCAGATGATGTTGCTGTGTTGCAATACACTGGCGGCACAACCGGTGTCGCTAAAGGCGCAATGCTCACGCATCGCAATTTGGTTGCGAATATGGCGCAGCTTAATGAGCGCATGAAAAATGTATTTCGCCCCGCACAAGAGTTGTATGCTGCGCCTCTGCCGCTGTATCACATTTATTCTTTTACGATTCACTGCACCTCGGCGTTGGCGTTGGGCAACCACAGTATTCTGATTCCTAACCCGCGCGACATTCCCGGTTTTATCAAAACCTTACAAGGTCATTCGATCACTTTTTTCGTCGGCCTGAACACGCTGTTTAATGCACTCATGCGCAACCCGGAATTTGCCAAAGTCGATTTAAGCCAACTGCGCTTGACCTGTTCCGGCGGCATGGCGCTCACCGCTGAAACCACCAAACACTGGCTTGAAGTAACCAAAGCGCCTATTAGTGAAGGTTACGGTTTAACCGAGACCTCACCAGTGGTATCAAACAATCCACTTGAAAATGTGCAATACGGCACCGTTGGTTTGCCTCTGCCTGAAACCAATTGCAAAGTTATTGATGAACACGGCAACAGCCTGCCCAGTGGCGAACCCGGCGAACTGTGTGTGCAAGGCCCGCAGGTGATGAAAGGTTACTGGCAGCGTCCGGATGCGACCGCAGAAGTAATGGATGCCGAAGGCTGGTTTAAGACGGGTGATATCGCCATCATCCAAGGTGATGGTTACATCAAAATTGTTGATCGCAAAAAAGACATGATCAACGTCAGTGGCTTTAAAGTGTTCCCGAATGAAGTGGAAGACGCACTCAGCGCGCATCCTGATATCGTTGAAGTTGCTGTTGTTGGTGTGCCCGACGGCGAAGGTAGCGAAACGGTAAAAGCCTTTATCGTCACCGCCAATCAAAATCTTACTGTTGAAGATGTGCGCAAATTTGCCAAAGAATCATTGACCGCCTACAAGGTTCCGCACCTGATCGAGTTCCGCAAAGAGTTGCCTAAAACTAACGTAGGTAAAATTTTGCGCCGCGAACTGCGTGATCAGGAAGTGGCAAAACAAAAGTAGCTTAGCGAAAAAATAGCGAGGCGAAATAAAACCTAGAGCATTAAAACAGCAGTAGAGTTAATTGTGATTTATGCAGTCAGATAAACCTTTGTTAATTATCCAAACCGGTAAAACTTTTTCCGACATCAGTAAAACCCAAGGCGATTTCGCTGACTGGATCGCCGCTGGTTTGGGCAACCCTCCCAATCAATTACATATCAATGCATGGGAAGTCGATGCTTTCCCCTCGCCATCAACCATCGCCGGAGCAGTGTTAAGCGGCTCCCACGCAATGGTGACGGACTGCGAATACTGGAGCGAACGTTTGGCGGTTTGGTTGAGAACTTGCGTAGAAGAGGGCGTTCCGGTGTTAGGAATTTGCTACGGACACCAATTACTTGCTCATGCGATGAGTGGTGAAGTTGGCTATCGCGTGCAAGGAATTGAAATAGGTACGCACACAGTTAGCGTTACTGAAAACGCAGCGGAGGATGTGCTATTTAAAAACCTGCCCGCGCAATTTCCCGCACAATTAGTTCACTCCCAATCCGTTCTCTCGCTCCCACCCAGCGCGACTTTATTAGCAAGCAGCGCCGACGAACCGCATCAAGCATTTCGCATCGGCAATTGCGCGTGGGGCGTGCAATTCCATCCTGAATTTAGCGCAACTGCGATGCGCGGTTACATCCAGCAAAAATCCGATTATCTAATCGAGCAGCAACAAAACCCCGAAACGCTTATCGCCGCTGTGCAGGAAACGCCACAGGCGTCGGCGTTGTTGCAACACTTTGCCAAGCACGTCGCTGGCTTCTGGAAATCGTAATCTGCTGAAGCTCTTATTGAAGGGGGGAAGTGGAGTGTAAGTAACAGAGTTGCTCTGTATATAATGTTTTAACCGTAGTTCAATGCGAATAATAGTTTCTAATTGAGAGCCGCAAGCGTGGAACAAACAGAGTTAAAAAAACTAGCATGCTTTTTTCATCAGGATTTTGGTTTTCTTTTTGATAGTGTTGAAGAGGGAATGAATACTTATTGGCATTCTCTCTCTATCGAAAGTAAAAAGGTGCTGTCAGTTGAAATTTCCAATTTTTTAAATGAGCACAACGGGAAAAATCACCAAAGTAAAAAGAACGCATGGTTTCGATTAGGTGCTCAGTGGTGGGATAAGGAGCAAATTGTTCCTGTTTTAGAGCGATTGGCAAATTTAAATTTATAGTTGTAGATATCATTCACCCCAATCTATTCCGAAACAACCAGGCTGCTAGTGGCAGCGTGATAGCTGCCATCACCAGCATGGGCACAAAATCAAATGCGATTTGATGGAAGCCTGCACCTTCTAAATAAATCCTGCGCACCATGTCCATGCCGAAACGCAGCGGGTTTGCGTAGGTGGCAATTTGTAAAATTTCCGGCATGTTGCGCACGGGGGTGAGGAGGCCGGAGAGAAGCATCATCGGCATGATGATTAAGAAGGTGTAGAGCATCGCTTGCTGCATGCTGGATGAGAGTGCGGAAATCGAAAGGCCAATGCCTACTGCGGCGATGGTAAAAGAAATTAACCCCAGAAAAAGCAGCCAATAAGAACCGCTCATGGGGATTTGAAACCAAAAGCGAATCACTAACAAAATAATGGTGGATTGCAGCAAGCCAACCAATATGGATGGCAATGCTTTGCCGATCAGAATTTGCATGGGTGTGAGCGGCGTTACTAATAATTGGTCGAAAGTACCTTGCTCGCGTTCACGTGCAACTGACAGGGCGGCGAGTAATAGGGTTTGCATCATGCTTAGCGCGGCAATTAATGCGGGCATCATATTCCAGCGCGATTCCAAATTCGGGTTGTACCAAGCGCGGCGTTCAATGCTGACGGCGGCAAGGCCGTTTCGGGTTTGATTGTAGGCGGTGACAATTGCGCTGATTTGCCCTGCGGCGGCGCCTGCGGTGGTGGAGTTGCGACCATCCAGAATTAATTGCAGCGGCGCGCTTTCCCCTTTGTTCAGGCGCGCTTCAAAATCGGCGGGAATGGTTAGCGCCAGCAACACATTGTGTTTTTCAATCGCATCTGAAATTTGGGTGGGCGATGTGAGTGTTAACTCGCGTTTGAATACCGATGTGCTATCAATTTTTGCCAACAATTCTACCGATGCAGCACTGCGGCTTTGGTCGAGTACGGCGTAAGGTGCGTGAGTTAAATCGTAGGTGGCGCCGTAGCCAAACAGCAGCGCTTGTATTAATGCCGGTGCGATAAGAACCATTCTGCTCGACGGCTCTTTAAAAATCGTCAGCAATTCCTTGCGAAATAAAAACAGAATTCGCGATAGATAATCGATAAAAGGCGCTGGCATTTTTTTGTCCAATGTTTAGTCCAATTTTTTGCGCAGGGTGCGATGCGTCGCAAAGGTGAGTATCACCACGTACAGCATCAGGATTGAGCAATCGCGCAGCAGCATCGACCAGTTATCGCCCGCGAGAAATAGCGTTTTGATGAGCTGCATAAAATGTGTGGCCGGTAAAAGTTGGCTGATTACCTGAATAACAGCGGGTACATTACGCAGATCAAATACGAAACCAGAGAGCATCATCGCAGGCATAAAACTGGTGAGTAGCGCCACTTGGCTGGCTTGAAATTGGTTGCGGGTTTTGCCGGAAATAAACAGACCGAGCAATAGCGATACCGCGAGGTACAGCATGGAGGAGAGCATGATCGCCCAGAGCGAGCCGCGCATGGGCACATCAAATAAAAATTTGGCGGCAAGCAAACACAGAATTAAATCGATAGCGCCAATCACCAGATAGGGCGCAAGTTTTGCCAGCACAATTTCCAGTGGTCGCACCGGTGTAACGAACAGCGACTCCAGCGTGCCGCGCTCCCATTCGCGCGCAATCAGCAGTGAGGTTAAAAACGCGCCTATCAAGGTCATCACTAATGCAATTAACCCTGGCACTAAATACCAGGTGCTGGTAGATGCTTCGTTAAACCACATGCGCTGAACAATTTCGACGCTGCCGCTGCTTGCTGCTTTGCCTGAACGATCAATCTGATGCTGCGACCAACTGGCGATGGCGCCGCCCACATAGCCCTCAACTGAGGATGCGGTGGTGGAATCTGCACCGTTCACCAGCAATTGGATTTGCGCATCACCCGCTGCCATGCGCCGTGAAAAATCCATAGGCACACGCACTATGGTGATCACCTTGGCGGCGCGGATTAACTGCTCCGCCTCTTGCATGCTATCTACCCACACGGGCGCTAAATAGGGTGAGCCATTGATACCTGCGACCAGGGCATGAGCGCCGGGGGATTTATCTTCCATCACCACCGCGACTGGCGCGTTAGTGACATCAAATGACAAGCCGTAGCCGAACAAGAGGATAAGCACCGCAGGCAGCAACAGCCCGACCGCCATATTGCTGCGGTCGCGCAGCATTTGGCGGGTTTCCTTGCGCACCAGTGCGATCAGGCGGCTGGCAAAGTTGTGAGCAGAAACGGCGCTGTTACTCATGTCTGTGCCTCCTGTTTGGTGTCATCAGGCTGAGAATGCGCCGCGCGCCCTTGCTCAACAATCCCGATAAACGCGTTGTTCATGGTATTGCCATCGCCACCAGCCAGTTCGCGCACTTGCGCAGGCGTGCCGAGCGCGAGCATCTTGCCGGCATCCTGAATCGCAATTCGGTCGCAGTACTCGGCCTCTTCCATAAAGTGGGTGGTGATAATAATGGTGACACCGCTTTGCGCGAGCGAAGTAATGGTGCGCCAAAACGCGCGGCGGGCGAGTGGATCTATACCGCTGGTTGGCTCATCGAGAAACAGGATTTCTGGCTCGTGCAACAGGCCCGCTGCCATCGCCAAACGCTGCTTGAAACCGCCGGGCAATTCTCCGCTGCGTGCATTGGGTTGCAGCTCAAATTGTTTGAGGATGGTATCAATCCGCTTGCGCAATTTCGCGCCGCGCAAACCATAGGCGCCGCCAAAAAACTCCAGATTCTCGCGAATGCTGAGATTGCTGTAGAGCGCAAATTTTTGTGCGACATAACCGATGCGTGCGCGGGCTTGGGCGCGAGCGGTGCGCAGGTTCATTCCTGCAACTTCCAAGTGGCCGCTGGTGGCGGGAAGTAATCCACACAGCATGCGGAAAGTAGTGGTTTTGCCTGCGCCATTGGGGCCGAGCAGGCCAAAAATCTCGCCGCGTTTGACTTCAAAACTGGTACTGGCGACAGCGGTGAAATCGCCAAACTTGCGCACCAAATCGTGCACGGCGATAACAGGTTTATCGCTGCTTTCATTGGTCGGCGTGGCGCTGACAACATCCGGCGCGGCGCTAGTGGAATCGTCTTGATGATGCTCGCGCAGCAACATCATAAAAGCATCTTCCAATTCTTCTTCGCGCGGTTCGCAATTGGCGTGATTAGTCAGGGCGGCAATTGCATCGACACTGGCATCTGGCTGACGAATAAATCGTACGGCGCCGCCTTGGGGAACCGCATCGATAATCAGCTCCTGCGCATCGATCAGCCGCGCTTGCAATTCGCGCGCGGGTGTATTTGCCGGAGGCTGCACTGTGTAAGTCAGGCCGCGCGCGCGTTCGCGCAGGGATTGCGGCGTACCTTCGGCCAACACCTTGCCCTGATGCATCACAAACACCTGTGCGCAGCGCTCGGCTTCATCCATATAAGCAGTGCTGACAATCACACTGAGGTTTTCGTCATCGACCAGCTGCTGGATGATTTTCCACAGATCGCGGCGCGAGAGAGGGTCAACACCGACGCTGGGTTCATCGAGTAACAGCAGATCCGGCGAGCGAACGAGCGTACAGGCGAGGCCGAGTTTTTGTTTCATCCCGCCCGACAACTTGCCCGCCGGGCGATCAGTAAAACGCGCGAGATCGGTCATCGCCAATAGCCGCGCATAGCGCTCACGGCGAACTTCTTGCGCCACGCCGTGCAGGTCAGCGTAGAGATCGAGGTTCTCCTGCACCGTGAGATCCTCATAAAGACCGAAGCGCTGCGGCATATAGCTGATGCGATCCTGCACTGTTTGTGGGTCGCGCGCGACATCCGTACCCAACACCTGCAAACTGCCGGAGTCCGGCGCAAGCAAACCGGCGACCATACGCAACAAGGTGGTTTTGCCTGCGCCATCGGGGCCGACCAACGCGGTTAACTCACCAGCGCGCGCTTGCAAGTTGATGTTATCAACTGCGTTAAATGGCTCGCCCATCGGGCCGATAAACCGCTTACTCAGCCCCTGTGCAATAACTGTCGCGGCCATTGGCGCTGTCATTTAGTGGATGCCGAATCAAAGGTCACTGTGGCGGGTTGCCCCAAGCGCAATTGGTTATTCGCGTCTTCAACCAACACGCGCACTTCATAAACGAGTGCGGTGCGCAACTCTTCGGTTTGCACGGATTTAGGGGTGAATTCAGCGACGGAAGAAATGTAGCCAACCTTGCCGGTGATGGTGTCATTTGGGTGGCTGTCGGTAGTCACACGCGCCGCCATACCGGGTTTGACCTTGCCCAAATCCACCTCGCTGACGTACACGCGAATCCATTTGGGATCAGTCAGTGCCAGCGCGAACACCGGGCGTTGCGAGCTTGCCATATCGCCCGGTTCCAGTAGGCGCGAGCGAATTACGCCATTGGCGGGCGCATAGAGTTGGCCCAACCCGATTTGATGTTGCAGCAGCGCGAGCTGTGCTTGCGAGGCTTTTAACTGGGCTTCGGCGGCAGCGACATCTTCAGCGCGCGCGCCTTTTTCGGCCAGTTGCAAGGCGTCTTGCAGTTCATCGCGCTGGGCCTTGGCAATTTGCGCCGCACTTCTTAACCGATCCAGCTCTTGCTTGCTGATCGCTTGTGCCGCCAAACCTGCGGCGCGCACCAAATCCTGATTGGCACGTTTGGCATCTGCCTCAGCGGCAGCCAAACGGTTGCGCGCTTGCTCGATTTCTTCTGGCCGCGAGCCGTTGCGTAATCGCAGCAGGTTTTGCTCTTGCACTTGTATCTGCGCACTGGCTTGTTCGGCTTGCAGTGCCAGCGTGCGGGTGTCTAACACGGCGAGCAAATCACCTGCGGCAACCTTGTCGCCCTCTTCGGCATGGAGTTCCGTCACCCGGCCGCTGGCGTCAAAGGCGAGGGATACCTGGCGGATATCCACATTGCCGTAGACTACAATGGCGGAGGAATCACTGGCGGAGCGTGTCTTCCAAAACATCCACCCAGCGATAAGCAGAACGACAAGAATGACAGCAATAACAAGCGGTTTTTTCATGGGATAGCTTCCGTGACAATAAAGTTGGTGTTAATGCTCGCTCATATTCCACGGCAGTGTTCCCGGCGCGATATGGCGGAAGTGGAAGTACTTTTCCAGCTGATCCAGCGCGTCTTGAATAATGTCTTCGTGGCGGAAACCGTAAAGGTCGTAGCCCAATCCGCCGCGCTTTAGAAACACTTCTGCTCGCTGGTAATCGCTTCCCGTGTTCTGGCTGCGGCTGCCTGCAAGGCGGGTACAGCTGATGGCGCGAATCTCATACATGAAATCCATCTCATCACTGTACTTCACGGTCAGGCAGATGCGACTGGGTTGATCGCCGGTTTCAATTTTGGCGCTCCAGTGCTCTTTATCCAAACGCCCCGCCAGTTGTTGCAGCGCGGGGGTCGCCACCTCCTGAATAAACTGGCGCACTTGCTGTCCATCGGGGAAGGCCATTACGCCTTCCAGACGCTGCTCCCAAGGCACACGTTTTGATGGTTGCGGAATGCGCCAACGCAGCGATTGCTCGCGCAGGTTTTCAATCCGCAAGGCGCGGAACATGCCCACCGCCGCAATGATCATGATGATGGCAAACGGCAGCGCCATCACCAATGTGAGACTTTGCAGGGCTTTTAATCCGCCCGCCATCAGCAGCACTGCACCTATCACACCTTGCAAGGTTGCCCATGCGGCGCGTTGCAGGCGCGGAGTTGGGCGCCCGCCCGAGGCCAGTGAATCCACCACCAGCGAGCCGGAGTCCGACGAGGTAATAAAGAAGAGCGTAATCAAAATAACTGACAGAGTTGATGCCAGTGTGCTCCAGGGCAGTAACTCCAGCAGGCCAAAAAGTGCGATGGCGGTATTGCCTTGCACAGTGCTGATCAGCTGGGTATATCCTTCATGCATGATCATATACAGGGCGGTATCGCCAAAAACGGCAAACCAGAAAAAGGTCACTAAAGTAGGCGCAAGTAAGACGCCAAGAGTGAATTCGCGAATGGTGCGGCCGCGACTGATGCGGGCGATAAACAGCCCGACAAAGGGCGCCCAGGCGATGGTCCAGCCGAAGATAAATAGCGTCCAGTTGCCGATCCAATCGCTGGATTGATACGCCTGCAAATTAAAAGTCCGCTCCACAATGCTGTTGAGATAGCTGCCGGTATTTTGCAGAAAGGTTTCCAGAATAAACAGCGTCGGCCCGGCGGCAAATACAAACAGCAGCAGAGCGCTGGCCAGTGCGACATTGAACATCGACAGAAAGCGAATCCCTTTATCGAGCCCGGACACCACTGAAAGCAGCGCCAGAAATGACACCACAATAATCACCACAATTTGTACGGTCGTGTTGACGGGAATGTCCGGCCACAGGTGATGGATACCGGTGTTAATTTGCTGGGCAGATAAACCAAGCGTGGTGGCCACCCCGAACAAGGTGCCAAGAATGGCGACCACATCGACCGTATGGCCGATCGGACCATGAATGCGTTCACCGATCAGTGGGTAAAGTGCCGAGCGCATGGTCAGCGGCAGTCCGTGGCGATAGGCAAAATACGCCAGTACCAAACCAGCCAGCGCGTAAATCCCCCAAATATGGAAGCCCCAGTGGAAGTAGGCGATCTGCATAGCTTCTTTTGCTGCCGCGACGGTTTGTGGCTGAGCAGAAGGCGGACTGGCGTAGTGCAGAACAGGTTCGGCAACGCCGAAAAACATCAGCGCTACACCGTACCCAGCGACAAATAACATGGCAAACCAGGAACAGAACCCGTATTGCGGCTCGGCGTGATCCGGCCCTAAGCGAATGCTGCCATAGGGGCTAAGACATAGTCCGACCACAAATACCAAAAAGGCGGCTACCGCCAACATATAGAACCAGCCAAAATCCCGCGTCATTACGGTGAGCCAGTGAGAGAAGAGCGCTTGCGCTTGGGGAGGGTTAGCTAAGGTGCCCAGTACTAACAAGACCGCCACAATCATAGCGGGGATAAAAACCGGGGCAAGAATTACGGGTTTCCAACTGTTTTGTGGGGTTGGGTTTGTCATTCTCCTTCCTTTTTCGTTATTGCAAGAATTTAGAGTCTAACAACGCAAGCGCTATCTACCAAGGAAAGGGCTATCCCGATTTTGAGCAGATTATTGCTATGGCGGGAAATTTGTCGCGACTAAGTAGTAACTTTTTATTCGGATAAGTTGCTTTACAGGAGTCACGCATTGGAGTAATTTGATATCTAAATGATATCAAATTGATTTTTGTCTAACTGAGAATAAAGGAGCAAGTCATGGTTCATGAAGTGGAAGCACGTAGCGGTTCAGGGTATTTCCTGTTGGTGGTTTTGTTGGTGTTGCAGGTGGCTACCATCGCTGCGTCTATTTTTATGCCGGGAATGATCAAGATTCTTACGATTCTGGCGGCAATTGTGGTGTTTATCTGTTGGTTTGGTTTTTATATGGTGCAGCCAAATCAGGGTAAGGTGCTCCAATTGTTTGGCCAGTATGCGGGTACGGATCGCAATAACGGTTTGCGCTGGGCCAATCCACTCTACAGCAAGAAGTCGGTCAGTTTGCGTGTGCGCAATTTTGAATCCGGCCGCTTGAAAGTAAACGATGCCAACGGCAATCCAATCGAAATCGCAGCAGTAATTGTGTGGAAAGTCGTGGATACCGCCGAAGCGGTATTTGAAGTAGATGACTATGAAAATTACGTCACCATCCAGAGTGAAGCTGCGCTACGCAATCTGGCGACCTCTTATCCCTACGAGCATGATGCGGACGATGAACGTTTATCGTTGCGCAGCGATTCCAACACCATCGCACAAAAGCTAAAAAGCGAAGTACAGGATCGCCTGCAAAAAGCAGGTGTAGATGTGCTGGAAGCGCGGTTAAGCCATTTGGCTTATGCGCCTGAAATTGCGCAAGCGATGTTGCAGCGCCAGCAAGCAAGTGCTGTATTAGCCGCGCGTAAAATTATCGTACAAGGTGCTGTGGGTATGGTGGCTGATGCGCTTGAACAATTAAAAGAGCAGGACGTAGTGGAACTGGATGGTGAGCGTAAAGCCGCGATGGTAAGTAATTTGTTGATCGTACTTTGCGGTGATCAGCAGGCTAAACCGGTCATTAATGCCGGTACTCTCTATTCATAAAATGGCTACTAATCGGTGACTATTAACAGGTACTACTGGTGAGTAAAAAATCTTTTCCATTGCGAATTAATGAGCAAGTTATCGCCGCGATGCAGCGTTGGGCGGACGATGACTTGCGTAGCTTGAATGCACAAATCGAATTTGTGTTGCGCGATGCGTTAGTAAAAAGTGGGCGCGTCAAATTAACTCAAAAAGTCGTCACTGATCTTGAACAGCTTGATGGTGATGATAATGAAGATGGAGATACATAATGCGTTGGGAATACAAAACCATTTCATTCAAAAAGCGTAGTTTCTTTTCCGGCGCTATAGATGCAGAAGCGCTTAATCAACAGCTGGATGGTTTAGGGCGAGAAGGATGGGAGTTGGTCAGTGTTTGCCCCGGCACTTTTTGGGGAACGCCATCAGGGGTAATTGCGATACTCAAACGGCAACGATAGTCGTGTTATAAAAAGAAGAAGCTAGATGCATGCTTGCATATAAATTAAGTTTTTAGATCAAAAAAGCATTTGTAATAATTTTTGCTATCTTTGCAGTAGCGATCAATCTGAGTGTAAATTTTGGCAAAATTGCGGTGTGTCGCTCAAATTATAGCTTTATAAGTGAACTTGAGATTGGGTATGTTATGATCAATTAAAAGCAGCGCGCATGACCTGAAATGTTTTGGTGTCGCTGCAGGGATTTCACTAACTTCTGTAAGTGCCTAATAGTGTAAGGAGCGGCGTAAATGATACAGCTACAGCGTAATTATAATACCTATTACAACAACTCCCTCAGCGATGGGGAACTAAGTCAGCCCTATACTCGCAGTTATGAAGAGTATGTTGCTCTGGCAAGAATTCCACATCTCGATGGTGTTCCTGCTCGCGTGATGAGTGCGTTACATTTGCGTGTTGGTCGCACCGAGCTGACCATTGAGCAGATTGCATCAGATCTTAATCTCACAAAGCGAACCTTGCAGCGTCGTCTGCAAAGTTATAATACTAACTTTGCCCAGTTGCGCGATGATCTGCGTTTTCATTACGCTATTAAATATTTAATTGATGATAATCTCAGTGTGGATCTTGTTTCGCGTTCATTGGACTTCTCTGATAGAACAAGTTTCACCAATGCATTCAAGCGCTGGACTGGATTGTCTCCCAGTACCTTTCGTAAATTGTTTAGAGATTTTGCTTAATAAAGTATGAGGGGCGGGGCAAATCTCCCGCCCCTCATTGAATGAAAAATGTTAATGAAGCATGCCTGACGAAGGTTTTGGTTTAGGTGCTTCAGCTGTGCTTTCATCTGTTATAACTGCGCAATAGTAATCTACTCGCCCTGAAACATGTGTAGCGGGGTGGGTATAGTTAATCGCATTTTCGATCCCCGGCTCATAATAACCATCTGCTGTCTTGAATAAAGGTACGAACTGGCGCGATTCTATTGCGCGACAAAGCGCGCTTGGAGCTCCTTCTTCCTGCAGGATTTGCAGGTGTTCTGCTAGATCTTCCTCTGTATAAATCACGCATGAATAATTTGTGTTTCCGCGTGTGTGCAATGCAAATCGGGAGGGGTTGGTTAGGTAATAGTATTCAGTAACACCCAGTGACTTACAGGTTTCTTGAAAATAGCTTGCCAATTGTGGGTCAGCAAAAAATGGTGTTCCGCTATCAATAGCTGCTGCCTTCAAGCTACTTGAAAGTTCGTTAAAGTAAGCGTGTTGTAAGCGATTAATTGCCGCTTCCAAATCCTGAAGCATGTTCAAATCGTTTTTCTTCAAGTAATAATGAATGACGTTGTCATTGAATGCATTTATTGCATCTGCTGGGGTTGCATATCCAGTCAAAAGAATTTTTTTAATGGCAGGATTTTTAATTTTTTCACAAAACTCAATTCCATTCATGTCGGGCATCGAGTAGTCAACAATCAATACCGATACTTCTTTAACGCGCATCTCATCAAAGCGTTTGACGTTTTTGTGCGTGAGCACCTGCTTTACCCAAGCGTCCGAATCACCCTGAAGCTTCGGCTTTTCATCCTGAGCAATTAAATCTGCTTCACGCTGGTATTCATTGATATATTCCAGCGCTGAAGCTGTGTTATTGAAAGTCTTTATATTGAATTGTTTGGAAAATGTCGTAGCAAGCGCATCCAGAAATTCTGGGTTGTCATCGACAAATACGATCTGAGTTGGATAAAAACAAAGAGGAATTTTTGATTTCACGCTACAAATCCAGTTTTATTTAACGGTAATTTTAGCTGGAGACTCCCCGAATCTGGCGCCGCGTTACTAAAAATGATGCAGAGATTATACGAGGTGGCATGATCAAAATGAAGAATCGTAAGCGCCATTCTGGCGACAAACGCACGTTATTGCCTGAGCAATTATCCTATAAGTTCAGCAAGGGGCTATGTTGTGAGCACTATGAAGCTTACAGTGTATTGCGCTTTTCTTGCAGGCCTGCGCGTCTTTCTGCAAGTTCATCTGTAGCGCCGCCATCTTGATGGGCAATCTGGGATGAAAAAAAACAAAGTGTAAATTCGGAGCCTTGAAGAAACTCGCTTTTTACACTGATATGCGCATTATGCTCATCCGCTATACGTTTAATTGCTTGCATGCCAATGCCATTGCCAAATTTTTTGACGCTAAAACCGGGTTCCCATAGATTTGCTAACTGCTGTTCTGTCATTCCGGTTCCATTATCGGAGATGGAAAGATAAACATTACCGTGATTCAACCAGGACTTCACTGAAATGCGCAGTTCTACATCGCCTCGTCGAGCTTCAGTGGCATTCTTTATTAGATTAATGAACAGAATTTTCAAGTCTTCCGCGTCACCTCTAATATTGGGTACTCCACCAAAACTGTATTCGATTTTGTCAAACGACTTTTCAAACAAAAATAAGCAATCCTGAATTAACGCCTCCAGTGAGCAGGATTGAATGCGGCGCTTGTGATTTCCACCCAGAATGCCGGCCATGGTTGCAATCAGTTTAGAGCCGCGTTCAACCTGAGCCAAAACGATGTCTTTTTGTTTGTCGCGGTCATAGATGTCATTGGATAGAACTCCGTCGATGATAGCGAACGGAGCTTTGATGTCATGATGATAGTGGTTCATAAGGCTAAGCATGGACAAGGTTTTCTTAGCTTCTCCCAATTGGTCTTGCATACTGTTGAGGCGTATCAAACGCTCCAGTGCTTGACCGAGCTCGGTTTTTATCCATTCAAATATTTTGATATCGTCATAACGGTAGTAAGACAGATTGGTGGGGGTGCCAATCATTACAATAGCAATAACTTGATGCTCTGATGACACGGGAAAACACAGGGCTGCGTCATGCTTTTTCATTTCTATCTGTAAGCTTTCTGGCATTTCATCTGCCATTAGTAGCTGGTTGATGTGTGTGGCGTGATTGACAAGTGGGTCAGAATCAGAGACGAATTCAAATATCAGATTGTTTTGTTTGTAGATGTTTTCTCTGCTGTCCGAATCAACACTTTGCTTTATTAATAGTATTTTATAATTGGTAATGCGCAGGGTTTTTAAGAAGAGCTTGTCTAAAATATCAATTAAGTTAGCAAAATTGATTGATCCACCCAGAGCCTTTTCAGTTTCCTCTTTTACACGTTGATAATCATAGTCGTGCCCAGCAAGTATTTTTTTTGCATTTGGGATAAGCCATTTCAATAATCTTGGATAGGCTTCTAACATTAGAGTCACAAAAAGCAACAGGACAATTACGCCACCTACGGGTTCGGTGTGGTCACCTATCACAGATGAAACAACAAAATATAACCAAACAAAAAAACCGAGAACAATTGCTTTTGATAAGCCTAAGCTGATAGCCAGTCTGAAATCCATCAAGTTATGTTGAATCGTTGAATAAAATAGTAATGCAACAAATACTATGTTGGTGATAGATCCAACAAATCGTGAAAGATAAAATTCACTTGGCATAGAGTAAATTCCAAGTGTTCCACCAACAAAACTTACGGTTAATGTAATGAGTAGCCACTTTAATCGTTGCTTTTCTCTTTTGGGGGATGTTTTGTAAGAGGCGAGCACCATTCCAATGGATCCGACAAAGCACCAAAGAAAATTGACGAGGAAAAAATAGAAAATAGCATCTGTATTTGGGAGATAACCGCCATCGACTAGCCTAAGAGTTGACGGGAAAATAAATGTATTGCCTATACAAAGTGCGATGCTCAATGCAAAGCTTGGAACTACGATATAGTTTTTAAATTTTTTTGAGCGGCTACCGATTAGCCTCCATGTCAAAAAAGCAAACGCGGAGGGGATGAAAAACATCCCCCAGCGAGTGACATGAAAAAGAACGGTTAAAGCATCTAAGTTCTTTATCACAGTTAATAAATATAACTCTAACGACCAAGCTCCCAAGCTAAATACTGTAAGAGCCAGGGCCTTTGCCGCAGGGTTATCTTTTTTAGAAAGTGCTAAAAATCCAACGGCTATATCAATAAGAGCCGTAATTAAGTACTGGATCATCGTGTCTCTCTACTACGTTGACTTTGCTTCTAATGAAGTCTCTTGACCATTGAATGTCAGTGCAGGCCATAAGTACGGTTTTAAATGATAGATGAGGGTAAGATTTTATATCCGAGATCGGATTGCACCCTAGCATTTTATAAAAACGTATATGTGCTGGTCTGACTGCTAAAACAATGCTTGCAGAGCCCCTACGAATAGCTTCTTCTACAACTGTTCCTACAAGCAACATGCGAGCTTCAACACCGCCTTTCCGTTGAAATGTAGGATCTATGACAAACTTATTAACCTCTACAAAAGTATTGTCATAGCCAATGTTGTTTCTGAGTTCTTCATCAAACACTTCCATGACAGGTACCGCGAGACGCTCTTTGGAGTCAAATACACAAGTTCGCATTGAACCTATAGCTTTGTTTTGGTGATGCAAGAGAAAACAAGTACTGTTTGGCTTGTTATCGTACTCGTCAATAAACTTCAGTGAAGAATTTTCTTCTATATACCCTTCAGCGCTATAGCTTCTATAGCGCATGGAGTACACCCTGTCTAACATGGGCCCTTTGGCTACTACACTGTAGTAATCGCTTGATTGGTTTTCTTGAGTTTGAAGGGCAGTGGTTAACATATGATACCTCTTGGTTAAGTTCGGATTAAATTGAAAAGGAGGGATAAATGTGCAGAAAATTAAAAAAGATGGTTTATGTGCCATCTAAAGTGATTAGACTCCTTGCCAAGAATCAGCGTGGCGTCGAATTCAATTATGCTCAAAAAGTATTCAATCTAAAACAGGACTTTAAAGCTTCTGCTTTAAGTGGTTGAATGCTGCGAGTGGGTTGGCATTTAGAGTGTCGACGACTTTTGCGATGGATTAGCGCAAGAATAAATGTGCCTGGATATATAAAAGATGGCTGTGTTGCGAAATAACTAGGTGTCTTAAATGAAGGGAGTAAGGTTAAAGAGTGAGGCTGTTGAGAATCTAAGGTTGGCGAGTGATGACAGAGCAAAATAACAATCAAATCGATCCGCATAGCGCAGAAACGCTATTTCATGACATAGCTACCCCATTACTCATTTCTAAAATGAAAGCTGGGATATTGGCGAACTATCTGCCTCAATTAATGAAACAGCTCATCGACTCGCCGGATTTACACCATCTTTTGCCTGAGGACGAAAAGCTTATTGATGCGCTGGTGAGTGCGCCAGAGATTATGGTTTCCAATCTGGAGGTGGTGCAAAAAAAGATAAACCTACTGTCAATGTCTGTCCTTCATCAATCTAATATTTACGGCGTGCGCCAAAGCTTGGGTGGTGATGCAGCTCGTCAGCAGGCTAATAACGGGAATGATTCCCTTGCCTCATCATTAAAAACAATGGAGATAAAAACCGTTTTATTGGTTGATGATGAGGATATTCATCGAGATATAGCAGCAAACTTGCTGTCGCCTTTTTATCAAATGGATTACGCCGAAAACGGCATGGAAGCAATTCGTAAGTGTGAGCAGAAGCGCTATGATTTGATCTTGATGGATTTGCATATGCCTAAAATGAACGGAGAACAGGCGACGATAGGTTTACGCAGTCGCATTGGTAGTGACACCATCATTATTGGATTAACCAGTTTGCCATTAGGAGCCAATCAATCAGGCCTGATTGCAAAAGGGTTTACTGGCTTTATGGAGAAGCCATTAACGTTAAAGCGACTACAAGATGCTTTAAAGGCTTATGCCTGAATTACATAATTATTAGCCTAACCTGATTTTATCTCCATTTTCCTTCATCCTGAGTCATTTTTCATGGCAATAAAAATTAAAAATAATCTGCCGTTATTCATTGGAAAATTATTAATAGTTGCAGGAAGCTATAGCGGCAGCATCAACACCTATGCGCAAGATAAAACTTCTCCTGAACTAGAAGAGGTTTTAGTAACCGCGCAGATGCGTGATGAAAATGTACAGTCAGTACCGCTTGCAATAGGTGCTTACGATAAAGAATTCGTACAGAAGATCGGTGCCAGTTCGCTGACAGAAATGGAGTCGGCCATACCCAATATCAACTTTGGTCGAGGCGATAGAAACACACGGGGTGAGATTGCTATCAGAGGTGTTGGTGATTACGCCCGTAATATCGGCACCAATGCGCGTGTTGCCGTTTATATCGATGGGGTTTTAACTGGCCGCTCATCAAGTTTTGATCAAAGCCTATTGGATGTTGCACATATTGAAGTATTGCGCGGCCCTCAGGGTACTTTAGCGGGAACTAATGCGCTGGCTGGTTCGATCAATATAGTTACTCAAAAACCAGAGGAAGATTTTTCTGCCGAGTTGCGCAGTGATGTAGGTAATTTTGATCTGCAATCCCTTACCGGGAAAATCAATCTGCCACTAACAACGGATCTATATGCGAGCTTGCTAGTTAGTTCTACCGGACAAGATGGCTATATCTACAATAAGACGTTGGAGCGGGAGCTGCAGGGCGTTAACCGTGATGTTGCAAAACTGAAACTCCGTTATTTAGGAGTTGAGAGTTTACAGCTGGATATAGGTTTTGATTATTTGAAAGATGATGATCAGTCTACTAACGCCGAAGCGCTTGCGGGCGGTGCGCTCAATGGATTTGCGTTGGCGCCTGAACCCTTTGTGGTTGCGCACAATGCGGATGAATATGAGTGGCGAGAGTTGAAAGGAGCAACGATTGAGGCAGTTTATGAAACACCAGAAGATTTTCGCTGGACATCAATCACGGGTATTCGATCAAATGAGTTTAGTGAGTTAAGCGAGGAAGATTATTCTCCGCTGGATGTTGCCTTCAGTATATTTGATGAAAAAAGTGATCAAATTTCTCAAGAGATGAGGCTAGCTTCACCGCAAGGTGGGCAAGTGGATTATGTGGTCGGTCTGTATTTTTTAGATCAAGACAGCTCGACCCAGCGTAGTGCTACTACAGGTCCTTTATTTGCGCCTGCTCCCAACTCATTTTTACAAACGCCTGCGACTGCAGGGTTGCAGTCGCAATCCTTGTATCTTCATGGTAATTATTATTTTGATTCTCGCTGGAGTGTGACTGCGGGTGTTCGCTACGTGCATGAAGTAAAAAACATTGACTACTCAAGCAATGATAATTCCGGGTTGTTTATTAACGTAGATCATTATATTGATGAGAAAACGTTTAATGAGTGGCTTCCAAAAGCGGGCATAAATTTTCAATTGAATTCCGATGTTCTGCTCTATACCAGTGTTGCCCGTGGTTATAAGAGTGGAGGGTGGAATGCCGATTTCATTACTACGTTAGAGCATTTTCAGTTTGATCCTGAATACGCAACTAACTATGAAATAGGTGCAAAAACACAGTTCTTAGATAAAAAATTGGTGCTGAATCTGATTGGATTTGTGACTAAGTTTGATGACTTTCAGGTTTTTCAGTTTGTACCTACACAGTCGTCTGGAACGGTTCTATCGCTCACTAACGCCGGAAAAGTCACAAGCCAAGGAATTGAATTGGATTTAACGGCGCACATTACGGATCAGCTCAGCCTTAGTGTTAATACTGCATACACTCAAGCCAAGTTTGATAGCTTTAAAAATGGCGGCGGCTCGGGAATTGATTACGATGATAATTATTTGCCTTATGCTCCAGAGCACACTTACTTTATAGGTCTTGATTATCGCCAGCCGGTATTTCAGCAAACAGAGTTTTATGGGCATATAGATTATGGTTATACGGGGGATTATTTTTCAAATCCCAACAATACGCCAGATAACAGTATTCCCAATTATTTTGCTGCGAATGCGCGCGTTGGTCTAAATATAGGTTCGACTTGGGATCTTTCCTTGTGGGTGAAAAACCTTACCGATGAAGCCAATCTGCGTCAGCGTTCAGTTTCATTTATTGGGGTTCCAAGAGGTCTCTATAACCCCCCGAGGATGTACGGAGCTTCAGTTAATTACTCATTTGACTAGCGTCTAGTTCATTTTTTCGTTTTCGTCGCTATCTTCACCCTTAAAGCGCAGCGTTATTGATGCGCGCTTTTGCCGACCCTAATCCCGCAGCGGCAAAGCGCGCCTTCAATGCCATGATGACCATGCGCAAAATCGATATAGCAACTATCGAAAAGGCATTGCGCGGTTAATTCGTGTGCCGATTCAGTTTGAATGCAACATGGCACATTAACTGTGTCACATTCACACGCATTGACGCATCTATCTACGGCGTCTGTGCGTGAATTAAAAAGTGTTACTTATTTCCGCAGGTAGGTTTAATTGGTTCTCACTCATCGTCACTTTTTCATTCGTCTTTCGCTAGAATCGTTTCATTTTTTGCAAAATAAAGTGGGAACATCGGTGATATGAGGTGCGATTTTTTTCTGTTGCTACCTGTTGCTGAAAAACTCTTGGTTGATAGGGTTTTCCTGCGTTTTACCCATCTTTGAGTCGCGTTAACTTTTTCTTATACTCCTTGCGTGCTGCGGCAGTGCTCAACAATAACTACAGCTCTTGCTACTAACGCACTTACAAATCGGTGTGCATTTTTGATTGCTGTGCGCACGTTTTTCGGTTTGATCATCTGATGTAACCCTTCCTTTGCGGTGTTTTTATGTCGCGAGTTGGCGAAGCTTTATCGGCGGTTTGGTAATCACAAATGTTGAGGATGATTACAGGTATCGGCAGTCGGGAATGATGATCACTATTTACTGTTAATAACAACGGAGTCGGATATGAAAAATAAAAAATCCATGCGCTGGGCGCTCTTATCGGCATTGTTATTTGCCGGTTTGGGTTTTTCATCGCTCAGCAATGCAGTGGTTTATCAAGCAGAAAATTACAACGCGTTTTACGATACAACACCGGGCAACACCGGCGGTGTATTTCGCGGTGATGCAGTGGATATAGAAGCAACTACCGATACTGGTGGTGGTTACAACGTTGGCTGGATTGCACAGGGCGAATGGCTTACCTATAACGGATTAAATATTCCTGCAACGGGTAGCTACACTATTCGTATGCGTGTTGCCGCTCCCAATGGTGCAACAGCTTCCGTTGATTTAAATGGCGGCGCAATTCCACTGGGCAATTTTGTTATTCCCGCAACGGGTGGCTGGCAAACTTGGACAACAGTGTCGCGTACCATGAATTTAAATGCAGGTACTTACGCTCTCGGGGTATTTGCACAAACAGCTGATTGGAACTTCAATTGGATTGAAGTGGTATCCAACGGTTCTGGCACTGCGCGCGCTACTGTCTATCAACACTGTCCTTACACTGGATGGTCGGTTGGCTTGGATGTCGGCTCATACAATTTGGCGGCACTGCAAGCGCGTGGATTTATCGATAACGATATGTCATCCCTTCGCGTGAGTGCGGGTTATGAAGCTGTGTTGTATCAAGGCGATAATTTTACCGGCGCGTCACGCGTAGTCACTGCCGATGATGATTGCCTCAACAACGAAGGCTTTAACGATAACGTCACCTCTATTGTGATTCGCACTGCATCGAGTAGCCGCCCATTAGTGTTTGCCGATGAGTTCAACAGTATCAATTCTGCGAATTGGACGTTTGAAACCGGTGGCGGAGGATGGGGCAATAACGAGCGTCAGTACTACACTGGCGGGCAAAATGCTTACGTGCAATACGATACGCAAGCAGGCAGCAATGTATTAGTGTTGGAAGCGCGCCGCGAAAATCCGGCGAACTACAATTGCTGGTATGGTCGCTGCGAATACACATCTACACGCATGATCTCGCAGAACAAGAAAACCTTTACCCACGGCCGCGTAGAAGCGCGTTTGAAATTGCCGCAAACCCAAGGTATTTGGCCGGCATTCTGGATGTTGGGCAATAACATCAGTTCTGTGGGTTGGCCGCAGTCCGGTGAAATCGACATTATGGAACACGTGGGTTATGAACCTACAACCACGCACGGCGCTCTGCATGGCCCGGGTTATTCAGGCAATACGCCGTTTATGGGCACGCACAATCTGGGTGAATATGTGGATGTGAATTATCACGTATATGCAGTGGAGTGGGATGCAAATGGCATTCGCTGGTTCCGCGATAACGTGCAGTTCTACTCAGTGACTCGCGCGCAAGTACAAGGTTATGGTGCCTGGGTATTTGATTCGCCATTCTTTTTATTGCTCAACGTAGCAGTAGGCGGAAACTGGCCAGGCAGCCCGGATGCAGGCAGTGTATTCCCGCAGCGTATGTATGTGGATTATGTTCGCGTGTATCAATAAATTTGTTGCGTGTTGAATTTTGAAGGTCGAATGTTGAAGAAAAAACGGCAGCTGCGGCTGCCGTTTTTTATTGCGGGAAAGTGTAAGAAATTAACGCGCTGTCACCTGAAATACACCGGCAAGTTGATGCAATTTAGTCGCAGTATTTTTTAATCTGTCAGAACTCGTATGCAATGCGCGTACAACTTTATTCATGGTGTGACTGGCGCTGGTGACTTCACGCACATGATGGCCATGTTGTTGGCTGTTGGTATCAATGTGGTGAATGATATCGAACATGCGCTCAACAATATGGTGCAGCTGCGAATTGTCAGTGGATGCTTCCTCCGCCAAACGCAAACCGCGATCCACATCGGCAACACTGGTTTCCATATACGCGGCAGCAGTTTGTGACTCGCTGCGAATTGCTTCAATTTTCTCACCAATTTCCTGTGCAACACTGGCGGTTCTTCCGGCAAGGTTACGCACTTCTTCGGCAACAACTGAAAACCCACGGCCATGTTCGCCCGCCCGCGCCGCTTCAATTGCCGCGTTGAGCGCAAGCAAATTGGTTTGACTGGTGATGTCACTGATGAGCGACACCATGTTGCCAATTTCGCTGGTGCGATTGTTAAGCGTATGAATAGTGCGCGCCGAGGTTTCTACTACATCGCGAATGCTTTGGGTGCCGGTGCGCACCGATTCAAATTGACTACGCGCCTGCTGCACTACATCTTCCATAATGCGTTTCATATCACTTGCGGTGCCAGAGGCATTGCTGATTTCCTGCAATTGGGTGTGTACCAATTCCAGCATTTTTTCCATCGAGTTGGAAACATGGTTGGATGATTGATTGGCCTCTGAGTTGCGTTTGAGCAGCGAGTCGCTATTTTTCATCACTTCATCGGCTGCCCCAATCACTTCACCTACGATGTGATCAAGGTTGTCGATAAAACTATTTGTCCAGCGGCCTAAATCGCCCGTTTCATCATTGGCTAATTTGCGTGTATCCAAACGTTGCTGCAAATTGCCGCCACCTTCGGCGATAGTGTGAATCACTTCGGTCATCTTGCCTAAGCGACGCGACAGCTTACGCGGCCCACGCGCTTTAAAAATACTGCCGCCAATAAATAAACTGAGCAGTGTGATTGCGCTAATAACGCTGTTTGAAAAACTCGTGTATTCATGTAGCGCTGCATTAATTAAAAAACTACCGCCCACACACAAGCTATACAAACGCATCAATTTAAAATTGAGCGAGCGATGGCGATAAACTTCCTCCAAGTCTGCTTCACACATCATGCCCCAAGTATCGAGTGAGCCTTGCAAGCTAAAGGTCACGCCTTTACCGACAACGGGAATATGGCGGTAATCGGAATAGCCGGGGTAGGTGACAAATAAATTATTGCCTTTCCGAATCGTTTCGCGTACACCCGGGTGGAGTTCGTTTGTAGCTGGATCAGTAAAACGAATTTCAAATTCCGTATGTTGTTGAATTTTGACTGTGCCCCAGTCGGTGTGAATGCCGGATTTTAAATTCTCGCCGTGGGAAAAAGTGTTGTCTTCAAAACGCGAGCGGGAGAGGGCGGTACCGCTTTTGATCTGTGGATCAAAAATGGATTTCACCATAAATAAATAGTTATCGCCGGATTCAGTAAAAATATGTCCGGCTTCGCGCTGGATTAAATCGCCCAGCACATCGTTAGGGATGCGTGCGCACAAGCAACCTTTTTTGCCATCGCTTAGTTCGATGGGCAAATAAAACATCAAGGTAACTTGATCGTGAAATGCCGAGCTGCGCTTGCCGATATGCAATGTTTCGGTATCGCTATAAGGCCCATGCAAAAACGGTTTTTCCAATCCGGTTTGTACTGCGCGCGGGTTTAAATCCGTCGCGCCTGCGCGACGGGTGTAGGTTGAATTGATGACCTTACCCTGTTGGTCGATCACAAATAATTCGGTGCAATCACTCATTGATTGCCAAGCTTTGCGCAGAATGTTTTCGTAGTTGTCATCGAGCAGATGCAATTGGCTGCGGCAAGATTCCAGCTGCGCCCATTGGCGTTTGACCCATTGTTGTAAGAGTTTGATGCGAGTGTTGGCGATGCTTTCAAACGCCTGTTCCATCACCGGGTAGCGGTTGCGATTTAACCAGCAGGACCAACCCATCGCGATTTTTCCTGTCTTTCCGTACCAATTCAGCCAGCCGCGTTCCGTGGGCGACAATTGCATAGTGTCGCTTACTAGATGTTGCATAGGTCTTCTTCACCTGTTTCTAGAGTTTGTAGTGTTTTAGTGTGGTAATACTTTTAGTTGTTGTATTTGACGCCATGCAGGATGTGAGCCATGTCTCAAAATGGGCGCGCGATCTTGAGGTTATTAGGGGCATTAGGCAAGTGGCATTTCAATCTATAAGTCTGAATGACCATTTTGGGGTGTAGCTAAGGTTTGTGGTCGATATTGGTGCGTTCGTGTTGCTGGAATCTTATGGGGGGATGCGCAATTACCTTGTCATTGCTCTGTCATCTATCTGTTGCGCGATTGTCACAATCGCTGGTTAGCCTTGTCGCCGAAAAGTACACATCACCTGTTTCCTGACTCTGTATTGAGCCAAGTGCAGGTGTTTTTTATTTTTAAGCGATAGGAATAACTATGAAAATCATGCAACAGCTTCCACAGCTGGCGACGCTTGCCGCTGTATCCTTAACGCTGGCCGCCTGTGGCGGTAGCGACGACAACTCAAACAATTCATCATCCAGCTCTGTGTCATCATCACTGGTGAGCTCCAGTGTTTCATCGTCAGTTCAGTCATCAGCATCGTCTTCTGTTGCTTCTTCTGTTATTTCATCGATTGTGGCTTCTTCATCGGTTGATTCAGCATCAAGCCTGTCTTCGTCCAGTGAATCATCATCAAATATGTCGTCATCATCTTCTTCAGTTGCAATGCCGCAACTGGTATTAAATGAAATGCGTTCAGACGGCGGCGGTTACGACTACATCGAAATCTACAATGCAGATAACACGGCTTACACTTTTGCTGCTGACGAGTGGGCAGTAAATGATTTGAAAGGTCTGACTGAAGACAAGGTTCCCGGCATTGTGATTCCTGCGGGTACTGTGATTGAAGCGCATGGTTTTCTGTTGATCGCAGTAGATCAAACCACAGTGCCGTTTGATGCACCTGCAGGCACCATCATTGGTGGCGCAGGCGAGTTTGGTTTGGGCAAGGGCGATACCGCATTGCTGACCTACAAAGGCGAAATTGTTGATGAAAAAGGTTGGGCAGCTGGCACCCACGTAAATACTTTTGGTCGTTTGCCCGATGGTGGCGAGTGGCACACGCAAGATGAAGCCTTGGTTGCATCACCCGGTGCGCTCAACGCATTGCCGGTGGTAAACCCACCAGCATCTGCAGGTGATATCGTCATTAACGAAGTGGTATCAAAAGGCCGTACCGATATCGATTTCGACTATGTTGAGCTGTACAACAAATCTTCCGAGCCTTACACCTTTGCTGAAGGTGAGTGGGCGCTGAGCGATAGCGAAAACCCCGGCATGCCAATTCCCGGCGGCACTACTATTCCCGGTAAAGGTTTTTTGGTATTGCTGCCAGATTTAGCGGCTGGTTCAACTCTACCAGCTAACGCACCAGCAAATGTAATTTTGAATACAGCTGAAACTTTTGGTATCGGCAAAAACGAAACCATCAGACTCACTCTTTTTGAAGCGATTAAAGATCAAGTGAGCCACGGCGATTTCCACGTGAACGCCAACGGTCGTCTACCTGATGGTGGTGAATGGATCGATTTGGGCGATGGTACTGCTACCCAGCTCTACGCATCGCCCGGCATGAAAAACTATATGACGCCAGAACTGAATCTGACTGTTACCACCTTGAATTTCACATCGTTCAATAACGATGAAACCGATTTGGAAGCAGGCGGTTTCCGCGTGTTTGGTTTGAATGCTGATTTGGCGCGCGACGTTGAACCGGAATACATCGCCGTCTCTGCTGATTCAAAAACTGCATGGGTAACTCTGCAAGAAAACAACGGCATCGCACGTATTAATCTGGATGGCACTCCTGCTATCACCAATATTTTCCCATTGGGTTTCAAAGATTATGGCGTAGCTGGAAATGAAATTGATGCGAGCGATAAAGACGATAAAGTTGAATTCGCTGCTTATCCAAAAGTCTATGGTATGTATCAACCAGATGGCATTGCTACCTTTAATGAAGGCGGAATGGATTATGTAATCACCGCTAACGAAGGTGATGTGCGCGACTATTACGATAACTTTGTTGAGGGTGTAAAAGTATCTAGCCTCACTTTGGATGAGTCAGATTTCCCGAACGCTACCGAGTTGAAAACCGATGAAAAATTAGGCCGTTTAGTGGTGACACAATTTGGTAAATCATCTACCGCCGAAACGGTTTATAGTGAATTGCTGAGCTTTGGTGCGCGCTCATTCAGTATCTGGAATGCAACAACCGGTGAACAAGTTTACGACAGCGGCAATGATTTGGAAGTGCAATCCAATCTGGCGAGCGCTTATCCAGATGATCGCAGCGATGCCAAAGGTGTAGAGCCGGAAAATATCGCAGTCGGTATGATCGGTACCAAGCGTTATGCATTTATCGGTTTGGAACGTGCGGATGCAGTAGCGGTGTACGACATCACTGACATCAGCAACGTCACTTTCAAACAATTCCTGAAAACCGCAGGTGATGATGCACCAGAAGGCATTTTATTTATCAGCGCTGAGGATAGCCCGAACAGCAACCCATTGTTGGTCGTATCAAACGAAGACAGCGGCAACATCACTGTGTACCAAAGCGATGCTGAAGGTGTATTCAGTTTTGTTGCGCGCAGTCTGTTGGAAGGCGGCGCAGCGGCAGCAGAAATCAGTGCTTATGATCCTGCTACCAAACAATTGTTTGTGCTGAACAACGGTGAACTGTTACCTAACTCGCGCATCGATGTATTTAACCTTGCCGTGCCTGCAAATCTCGCGTTTGTAAAATCAATCGACCTGAGTCCATACGGTGGCGGCATTAACAGTGTTTCCGTTAAAAACGGAATGCTCGCCGGTGCACTGCAAGCAACCGACAAAACCCAGCAAGGCACAGTTGTAGTATTCGATACCGCAACCGACAAGCTGATTGGTATTGCCAAAGTAGGCGCATTGCCCGACATGCTCACCTTCACCCCAGACGGCAAATTTATTTTGACCGCCGACGAAGGCGAAGCAAAAGACGACTACTCCTACGACCCAATCGGTTCCGTATCGATCATCGCCTTACCGCAATAATTGATACCAGCTCTTGAATAAAGGGCTGAAAATCAAGTAAATAAAAAGCCGTGCAGGTTTAAGTCTGCACGGCTTTTTTGTTATTGGCGGGTTAATGGCTAAAATTGATCTTCGAGTTAATTGAGTATTTTCCGTGAGTTGTTAATCAACTTGCGAACCTCGGCATGTAAAGTTAAGAAAGAATCCAAGGCTGATCTTGAAGTGATATTCTGTAAAGGCTCATAGCCCAACCTACATGGAGAATAAAAATTCAATATCGGTTGGTGGTAAACCTAAGTTTTAGCAATGCGTTTCTGCAAGTTTTCTGCGAAAAGGCAATCGACAAAATCGCAACCCAACGGCATTAAAAATTTCGAGGCCAGAATATGAGTCAAGAATTTAAGCGAGCTTCAGGTCAGTGTTTATGTGGTGCTATCACTTATGAAGTAAATGGGGAAATTTCTTCGTTTCATATTTGTTATTGCTCACGGTGCAGGCACTCTACAGGTTCTGCACATGCTTCGAATATTTTTACAAAGCCTGAGAATATTGCGTGGAAATCCGGTGAAGAGTTTATTCAACGGTTTGAGCTTGCGTCCGCTAAAAGCTGGGCTAAGCAATTTTGCAAAGTTTGTGGTTCTGGTGTGCCCTATATAAATCGGTCAGGAACATTTTTAGTGGTTCCAGCCGGAAGCCTCAATGAAGACTTACACCTTAATCCGGACGATAGAATTTTTTGTGAGGAGCGATGTGCTTGGGTTGCGCATATTCAAGGTAGCCCTGAGTTTGCCGCGCATCCGGATAAGTTTTAAACAAGTATTGTTGCTAGACGGGTTATGTGTACTGTGTAGCTCATTTGATAGCCGGTTGTAGGCAAAAAACTTTGCAGCTGTGCTCAGGGCGGGTGATTTGTTATTCTGACGGTTAATCACCAACAACAATGATCACCCTATGCGCCTCATTTATACCTGCATTTTTTATCTCTTTTTGCCTTTCATCTTGTTGCGCTTGTTGTGGCGTTCAATCGCTGCGCCAGCTTATGCCAAGCGTTGGGCGGAACGGTTTGGTTTTTTTCCTGCGTTAAATACCTCCAAAAAAGTGATCTGGTTACATACAGTTTCTGTTGGGGAGTTTCTCGCGGCATTGCCGTTGATTCGCCGTTTGCTTGCTGATGAACAAATTCAATTAGTGATTACCACGACTACGCCAACAGGGTCGGAGCGGGTGCAGGCCACGTTGGGGGATGCCGTTGTTCACGTATATGCACCCTATGACTTGCCTGATGTAGTTGCCAGATTTTTACGGCGCATCAAACCAAGCATGTATTTAATTATGGAGACAGAGCTTTGGCCAAATGCGCTGGCAGCCTGTGCCAAACGCAATATCCCAGCAATATTAATTAATGCCCGACTGTCTGAAAAATCAGCGCGGGGTTATGCGCGCTTTTCCAGCTTGAGCTCATCCATGCTGCAAGATTTGCATTTGGCGTTAATTCAAAATTCAGTCGATGCTGCGCGTTTTGTGGGGTTAGGCTTACCTGAAGCAAACGTACACATCACCGGGAATATTAAATTTGATTTGTCGTTGAGTGATGAACTGCGCGAGAAGGCTGTTGAGCTAAAACAGCAAATCTCAGCAGCTGGCGAAAAATTAATCTGGATTGCTGCCAGCACTCACCAGGGTGAAGATGAAATTATTCTGGATGCATTTGCGCAGGTGCGTCAGCAGTTGGGTGCGCGCGCAAAGCAATTTATTTTGATTCTGGTTCCGCGCCATCCTGAGCGATTTGAGCGAGTAGGGCAGTTGTGTGCGGCGCGTGGATTTAATACTCAGCGCCGCAGCCGTGGGCAGTTATCAAGTGATATGGATATTTTGCTGGGCGATACCATGGGCGAATTAATGTTGATGTTTGGTGCGAGCGATATAGCATTTGTGGGTGGTAGTCTCGTGCCTAACGGCGGCCATAATTTTATCGAGCCAGCAGCTTGGGGCTTGCCGTTATTAAGTGGCCCGCATCTGTTTAATTTCGCAGAAGTTTCCCAATTGTTGCAGGATGCAGCTGCATTGACGCTGGCGAGCGATGCGTCTGCATTGGCAAAAACACTAATGACATTGATCGCAGATGAAACGCTGCGGAATGAGCAAGGGAAAAAAGCATTGCAGGTTGCGCTGGATAATCGCGGTGCTTTGGATAAAACCCTGACGTTGATAAAAAACTGTATTTGAATCTCAGCTATTACAAATAGTGTGACAAAAAACGCCGGATTTCTCCGGCGTTTTTATGCGTGGAAATTATGCAGCAATCAATAGTTAGTGATGCCGGAGCTGGTGCAACTAGCCCACTTGCCTATACAAATACTGCCTGCATCATGTAAGCGGCTGTTGGTAATTTTTGCCACGCTGGTAGAACTGTCAGTGCGGAAAATACCTTCGCCCATATTGGAGATTTGGCAGCGATCAACATTCACTGTGATTTTGAAAGTTGTTCCGCCGTTCTGCCGCAGGAATTTACCCATGTCATCCACAATGCAATTTGAAACATTCAGGGTGGATGCGGCATTAACCTGAATAAATTTATCCGAGCCTGCATAGCCCGAGATATTTCTTACATTGACGGTGCCGGATGATTTAATCGTCATCGCGTCTTCACCTACATTGGTCCAGCGAATATTATCGATGGTGCCGCCGTTGTAAAAATGAATTCCGTCGGCTGCATTATTGCCGAGCACAACGTTTTTCAGCGTTGCGCCATTCTCCACGCGGAATACTGGCTTTTGGCTTTCGCTTTGGCTTCCATCACCTAGCGCACTGGTGGCATTAAATACTTTACAGCCGCCGTCATAGGTTCCGCTGGAAACAACAATGGTTGAACTTACATTGACTGTGCTGCCGCCTGAACCACAAGTAGCTCCAGTAATACTGCCGCTATTACCACCTCCGCCACTGCTGCTACCTGAAGGTGTAGCTGAGCCCACATTGGAGTTGTACCAGTTGCCATCGGCGAGGCGATATTTCACCCAGAAATAATAAGTGGTTCCATTGGTAAGGTTGGTTGCGGAATAGCTGGTGGCGCTGCCACTCAAGCTTGCGATGCGCACGCGGCCAGTGGGATTTGAGTCGGTATCTATATATATTTCGATTGAATTTGCATTACTGATGCTCGACCAACTCAATGAGGCGCTGCCATTGCCGGCTGATGCACTGACATTGACGCTGCCATTGTTGGAGCCTGAAGAGCTGCTGCTACCGCCGCCGGAATTACCCGATCCTGAAGAGGGAATGGAACACTCTTTTACTGACTTGGCTGGATTTGGGTCCGAACCAAAAGTAGCGACTGAACAAGAGAAGCTGCCGCTTAAAATTTTATAAACAAATTTATCGGCAGCACCGAAAGCGACATTGGTGGAGCCGCTTACCGAACAGGTCTCGCCGATTTTACAAATCGTGACGTAACCATCCGGGCGATTGGATGCAGAAAATGCGCTGGTAGCGCAGCCGAGTAGTGCAGTAGTGATAAAAAGTTTCTTTAGCATGATTTCAATCTCGTCAGTTATTGGGATAAATGAACGGATTGACCGAATAGGGTGCCTGCTAAATTCAGAAGGTACAGCTTTTTCCAATGAAGATAAGGGCAGACATTTTATTGTTATGTGTGCTCTTGATACGGCGAAAAGCGAAAATGACTATATGCCTATTAATTAGACAGTTGAATATTTTTATGTGCCAATTTATTTTTTTGAGACGTGGTTTGTAACCGTTTCCGCTGCATGACATGAAATAAATTGAATTTTTTTATCAATAAAAAATGCCGGGTTTTGGCCCGGCATTTTTGAAATAAATAAAAATATTTTTATCGCAATTAATTTTCGTATTGGCTGCGGCTAACTAATGCATCGTCTAACAACCATTTATCGATGTCCTGTACGTCAGCAGGGGTCAGCATACCGGCTACTTCGCGCAATTTGATTGTGTCGATAACGTAGTTATAGAGAGCATCAGAATAATCGCGGCGCGCTTGATACAAATTGCGCTGCGCCAACAATACTTCTACCAGGTTGCGAGTACCCACTTCGTATCCTGATTGGGTTGCTTCCAGTGCTGACTGGCCAGACACAATCGCTTGTTTGCGTGCTTGTACGCTGGCGACATCTGTTTCAACTAACAAATGCAGAGCGCGCGTATTTTGAATTACGTTGCGTTGAGTGCTGTTGTATAGCTCTTGTGCCTGATTGTATTGCGCGTAAGCTTGACGGCTGCGGCCTGAAGTAGCTCCGCCGCTATAAATAGGAATGTCGAGGCGAATATTTACCGATGTACCATCGGTAGAAAGATCCTGATCTTCGCCACTGGTAAGGCCTTCCAATTCATAATCTGAATAGCCAAGTGATGCGCCTAACGTTGGCAGGTGGTTGGATTTGTTAGCTTTGGCGTTTTGCAGTGATGCATCAGCTTGTAATTTGGATGCTTTCAGGCCGTAGTTGTTTTTGAGTGAAAACTCAACCCAGTCAGCGCGGTTTGCGGGTGATGGTGCAACCACCGGAAATTTTGGCGATAAAGGAGCAACTTGATCCTCTGGTTTGCCAGTCAATACTTCAAGCGCTTCATAGCTGATGCCCAAATTGCCGCGTGCCTCTAAAGTTGCTGCTCTGGCGCTATCAAATGCAGCCTGCGCTTCATGTACTTCAGTAATAGCGGTCAGACCTACATCAAAGCGTTGCTTCGTTTGCTCAAGCTGTTTCTCCAGTGCTTTTTCTTCGGCATTGGTTGCTTCCAGCGTTTCAATCGCGCGCAATACATTGAAGTAGGCTTCAGCAGTGCGAACAATCAGGCTTTGTTGGTCGGCGCCAAATTGTGCTTCAGCTTGATCGCTCAGTGTTGCGCCTTGTTTGTAGGTGTACCAAGCGTTCATGTTGAACAGAGGTTGGGTTAACGATATTTCCCAGCCAGTTCTGTCGCGGTCGGTAACCAACACATTATCGTTGTTCAGGTTGTTAACCGTGTCTTCGTTGTTGTTGGTGTACTGGGCAACGGCATTTACTTGCGGCAGTAAGTTGGAGCGACCAATGGCTTTGTTCGCCAGACCAGCTTCGTATTTGGCCTGATCGGCTTTTAATTGCGCATCATTTTGCAGCGCCAACTCATATACATCTAGCAAACTGTTGGCGTTGGCAGTAAATGGAGTAAGGGAGAAGAGGCTGACGAGCAGGTAAAGCTTGGTCTTTTTCATAAAGGTTTCCAAAGTCCAGAGTTGGGAATTCCAGTTCAACACCCGCAGCAATGATGCTAGCTACCTTGATCTTGCGGGCGTAAGTACTAAGCGACAGGTTGCGTGGAGTTTAGCCGCTTGCTGCCTTGGGGTCGAGAAATGAACGAGGGTTCAGTAGTTAAAAAGGGTAAAACGTAGCGCACTTAACGTGAAGTTACAAATGTAAGCGGAGCTGATGCGTTTACCTTTCTATACCTTCTATCTCTATCCTATATATAAGGATATATACCCTAAGAAATTGTTCATCAGCAGATGAATACATCTATCTGACAGCAAAGCTTTAGATGCAGGCTCGCAGCATATAGATTCACTGCGCACAAAATTGTCAGTGTGATGTTTTGTGATATCTCGCAAATGGGTTTTTGTCAAAGTGAATTTATCCGCTGAAACTGGGTGTTTTTTCGGTTTATATCGACGGATCGCCGCAAATTATCGATTTTCTCGCGGATTATCGCGGTGTTTGATTGCTTCATTGAGGTGCAACTTTTATCATGCGCGCCCAATTCAAGACGGGTTTTCGCGCCAGTGAGCGCAGTGGCTGCGCCATCTTTCCCGCAAGGTTTCGTTAACTTTCTCTATAGGTCTTATATGCCAATGTCCCTTGAGGTAATTCTGATCATCTTTGCCGTGCTTGCACTGCTCGGGGTGGTCTTCGAAGAAGTCATTCATATCAACAAAGCCAAAACGACCTTGTTTTTCGGCAGCCTTTCATGGCTGGTGATGTTCATGTTCTCCGGTGGTGAATCGCAACAGGATGTCATGCTGGAAAAGCTCAACGAGAACCTGCTGGAGATTGCCACACTCTGGTTATTCCTGATGGCGACTATGACCTTCGTAGCCTATCTCAACGCCAAAGGGATTGTGCAGTCGGTGGTGCAACGTTTGTGTCCGGCGCAAATGAGTACACGCAGCTTGATGATCATGGTAGCGATCTTCGCCATGATGTTATCGATGATCTGCGATAACGTGACCGCGACCTTGGTAACTCTAGGCTTGGTGCACGCATTTGATGTGGAGCAGAAAACCCGTATCAAGCTGGCCGTGTTGGTCGTGTTTGCGGTGAACTCTGGTGGTGTTGCCTTGATTACCGGTGACGTTACTACCTTGATGATTTTCTTGTCCGGTCACGTGACTATGCCGCAACTGCTGCTGCTGTGGGTTCCGGCGATCGTAGGTGTGATGGTGTTGGCGGGTTTGATGTTCCCTGGCGTATCGGGTCAGGTGACTACCGAAAAAGATCCGCGCACTTTTACTGGTATGGATTGGGCCATCGTAGGTACTTTCTTCAGCACCATCCTGTGCACCATGTTGTTTAACTTCTTCTTTGGTGTTCCGCCGGTACTGACCTTTTTGGTTGGTTTGTCGATTATGTTCTTCATCGGCCACTTTATGGATATGGATCCGGAAGAAACCCGCATCCTGGAATATGTACGCCAGATCGAATACGAAACCCTGTTGTTCTTCCTCGGGATTTTGTTGCTGGTAGGCATGCTCAAAGAAATCGGCACCCTTGATTTGCTCACTGGTTTCTACGCGCAAATCGCACCGCAATATGCGAACTATTTGATGGGTCTGTTCTCGGCACTGATCGATAACGTGCCTTTGACCGCTGCATTGCTGAAATCCGATCCGGTGCTGCCAACCTCTGAATGGCTAGCGTTGACCTACGGTGTAGGTGTGGGTGGTTCGCTGCTGGCGATTGGTTCGGCTGCAGGTATTATCGCTATGAGCAAAGTGCAAGGTCTGACCTTTGGTGCTTTCCTGCGTTACAGCCCCTTGGTGTTGATTGCCTACACCAGTGGTTATACGGTGGCTCTGCTGCTCGCGACAGCGATTTTTCCGTAATTACAAGCGATATGATTTAACTAATCGATTGTGTTCAAGCGATACAAAAGCCGGGATTTTCCCGGCTTTTGCGTTTCTGGCGGATAAAATTTACACGCAATTTATAATGTTTCTATCTGGTTACTGCCAGCATGCGCGCAATTCCTCCTCTTCCCCTTTTTCATTATTAAACCGGAGTTGTCATGTCATCGCTGGATATTGCCAAGCTCGACCTAATGTATGTCGGGATCATTATTTTTACGGGGTTGTTGGGCGGGGTTATCGCCAAAAAAATCAAAGTCCCCGACATAGTCTTATTCCTGCTAATTGGTATTTGTTTGGGGCCGACTGTCGGTGGCATTTTGCATGTGGGTGCCGATTCCACCATGAATCAGCTCATTCTCACCATTGGTGCCTGCTACCTGTTATTTGAAGGTGGGGCGACACTGCGCTTTGCGGTGTTAAAAGAGATTTGGATTTCACTGCTAGTGATGGCGACAATCGGCGTGCTCATCACTGGTGCTATCACTACCTTTGCAGGTGTTTGGCTAGGTATTCCTCTGGGGATTGCGCTGGTGTTGGGCGCGCTGACGGCATCTACTGACCCGGCAACCTTGGTGCCTATCTTCAAACAAGTGCCGATTAAAGATCGCGTATCGCAAACGGTGATGAGTGAGTCTGCACTTAACGATGCGATGGGCGCTATCGCCACTTTCGCGGTAGTCGCTTACGTAATGGGCACAGGCGAAGGTTTTAGTCTGACCCACTCATTGGGCGAGCTGGTTTATGAGGCGGGCATGGGCTTGGTGTTGGGCGCGATTGTGGGTTACAGCGCTGCCTTCCTGATGGCGCATAACAGCTTTGGTATTTTCCGCGAGGTGACACCGTTTGTGATTATTCTGGCGGTGATCACAGTATTTTTACTGGCTGATGAAATTGGTGCATCGGGTTTTATGGCGGTATTTACCTGCGGGGTGATGATTGGCAATAAAGAGTCATTTAACCTGCCGCTCGATCATCACGAGCATGAATATCTGGAAGATTATGTGGGTAATACCGCGCTCTTGATGCGCATGTTTATTTTTATCTTGTTGGGCTCGCAAGTAGATTTCCATCTGCTCAAGGAATATCTGGGGGTTGGTATCCTGCTGCTATTGATCTTTGTGTTTATCGCACGCCCGCTGACAGTGTTTATCTGTGCTGCGCCAGATCGTCGCGCTAAGTGGACCTGGCAGGAATTGGTATTTATGAGCTGGACGCGCGAAACCGGTGTGATTCCGGCGGCCTTGGTCGGTATTCTGGCGGGTATGAAAGTACCGGGTATCGATGTGGTAGGGGCGATTACCTTTATCTTTATTTTGGGAACCATTCTGTTGCAAGCGCCGACAACCGCGTTGCTTGCGGGCAAGTTGGGATTGTTGAAGTCACAAGAAAAGACCGAATAAGATTCATTCCTGCAAGTCAAAACGCCCGCAGCTAAGCTCCGGGCGTTTTTTTATGTGCAGTCTTCATGCTTGCCTTAATCCAAAAGGTTCCTTTACTCGATCATCCAAGTTCACTAGACTGCCCACTTTCTTGTCGGGGTGCTGATGCGTTGCATTGGCTGAGATATACCCGTCGACCTGATCCGGTTAGTACCGGCGTAGGGAACGAGAGCCTTCCGTTTTTAGCATCTAGTCCATGCTGGATCTTTTCTCGTTTACACCGCGCCATTGCTAGCAATTCATAATATGCGGATGTGCAATGAGCTCAGCAAAACCTCAAACTCCTATCGCAATGACCATCGCTGGAAGTGACAGTGGTGGTGGCGCGGGTATTCAAGCCGATTTAAAAACTTTTTCCGCACTGGGCGTATTTGGTTGCAGCGCTATCAGCTCATTGACCGCGCAAAACACTCTCGGTGTGCAAGGTGTTTTTCCTATTCCGCCTGCGTTTGTGCAACAGCAAATTCATTCGGTGCTGAGCGATATTGACGTAGGTGCAATTAAAACTGGAATGCTAGCGACTGCCGATATTATCGCGGCGGTTGCTGAGTCTTTGCGTCACTGCCCACATATTCCTTTTGTGCTCGACCCGGTAATGGTCGCAACCAGTGGTGATCGTTTATTGGCTGAAGATGCGATCCAAACGCTGATTGAAAAGCTATTGCCGCTTGCTACTGTGATTACGCCTAACTTGCATGAAGCTGCCGTTTTACTGAACACCTCGGTCGCGACTGATCTTGAGCAAATGCAAACGCAAGGTGAAAAAATTCTCGCCTTGGGGGCGCGTGCTGTGCTGATGAAAGGCGGTCACACTCATGGCGAAAATGCGACGGATTTATTAATCACCGCAGCGGGAACAGAAGCCTTTTCTACTCCGCGCCTACAAACAAAAAATACTCACGGAACGGGTTGTACCTTGGCATCGGCAATTGCCGCCGGTTTGGCAAAAAAAATATCGCTGAGCGAATCGGTCAAACAGGCAAAAAATTATTTACAACAAGCGCTAGTGCAATCTGAAAGCTTGCACATAGGGCAGGGCTCAGGTCCGGTGCATCACTTCCATTCCTTTTATTAAAACGATCTACAGACTCATTTTATAGGCAGGGCTATTACTATGAATTCCAGTGTCGAAAAAAACCTCAGTCAAACTGCTGAAGTTGATAAAGCATCAGTACAACCTTTCACCGGTTCGCAAAAAATTTATGTGCAGGGCTCGCGTGCGGATATTCAAGTTCCTATGCGTGAAATTATGCTTGCTGATACGCCAACCGACTTTGGCGGCGAAAAAAATCCCCCTGTGCGTGTGTACGACACCTCAGGTCCTTACACCGATCCAAATGTCACTATCGACCTGCGCGCTGGCTTGGGCGATGTGCGTTCTGTATGGATTGAAGAGCGCAATGACACTGAAATTTTGCAAGACAGCCATTCTGAATTTACCAAAGAGCGCTTGAGCGATGCGAGTCTGGATCACCTGCGTTTTAATCTGACACGCCAACCGCGTCGCGCAAAACCGGGTATGAACGTATCGCAAATGTACTACGCCAAAAAAGGCATTATCACGCCCGAGATGGAATACATCGCGATTCGCGAAAACATGGCGCTTGCTCAAGCGCGTGAATTGGGTGTGCTGAAAGATCAGCATGCCGGCATGAGTTTTGGGGCGAGTATTCCCGATGAAATTACGCCGGAATTTGTGCGCAGTGAAGTCGCGCGTGGCCGTGCAATTATTCCTGCCAATATCAACCACCCGGAAGTAGAGCCGATGATTATCGGCCGTAATTTTTTGGTGAAAATTAACGGCAATATCGGCAACTCAGCGTTGGGTTCATCCATCGAAGAAGAAGTAGAAAAACTGACGTGGGGCGCGCGCTGGGGTGCGGATACCGTAATGGATTTGTCTACCGGTAAAAACATTCATGAAACCCGCGAGTGGATTATCCGCAACTCGCACGTGCCTATTGGCACCGTGCCGATTTATCAAGCGCTGGAAAAAGTAAACGGCATTGCGGAAAACCTGACGTGGGAAATCTTCCGCGACACCTTGATCGAACAGGCAGAGCAGGGCGTGGATTATTTCACTATTCACGCCGGTGTATTGCTGCGCTACGTTCCGCTTACCGCCAAGCGGGTAACGGGGATTGTATCGCGCGGCGGTTCAATCATGGCCAAGTGGTGTTTGGCGCATCACAAAGAAAACTTCCTTTACACCCACTTCGAAGAAATTTGCGAAATTATGAAAGCTTACGATGTAAGTTTTTCATTGGGCGACGGCTTGCGCCCCGGTTCGATTGCCGACGCTAACGATGAAGCGCAATTTGGTGAACTGGAAACCTTGGGCGAGCTGACCAAAATCGCCTGGAAGCACGACGTGCAGTGCATGATCGAAGGCCCGGGTCACGTGCCAATGCACATGATTAAAGAAAACATGGAAAAACAGTTGGAAGTTTGCGATGAGGCGCCTTTCTATACCCTTGGCCCATTAACCACCGATATTGCGCCGGGTTATGATCACATCACTTCCGGTATTGGTGCGGCTATGATCGGCTGGTACGGCTGCGCTATGCTGTGCTATGTAACGCCTAAAGAGCACTTGGGTTTGCCGAATAAAGATGATGTAAAAGAAGGCATCATCACCTACAAGATTGCTGCTCACGCGGCTGATTTGGCCAAAGGGCATCCGGGTGCTCAATTGCGTGATAACGCTTTGTCCAAGGCGCGTTTTGAATTCCGCTGGGAAGATCAGTTTAACCTTGGCTTGGATCCAGATACTGCGCGCTCTTACCACGATGAGACCTTGCCAAAAGATTCCGCAAAAGTGGCACATTTCTGTTCTATGTGCGGGCCGAAATTTTGCTCAATGAAAATCACGCAAGAAGTACGTGATTACGCTGCTAAAAATGGTACGGATATTTCAGTTATCGGTGATCAAGATATTATTAAAATGATTGATGTCGAAGCCGAAATGCAGCAAAAATCCAAAGAGTTTTTGGAACAAGGTTCTGAGTTGTACCATAAAGTGTAATAAAGCGATGATACTAATCCCTTCAGTTGAAGGGATTAGTTCTTTTGCGAACAGGATTGTTTGATGATTGAAAAACCAAGGTTCACCCGAGCTGATGTAGAAATTATTCGCCGCGAAGAAATGTATAAGCGTTTTTTTCGCGTAGAAAAAGTATTCCTACGGCACAAGTTGTTTGAAGGCGGCTGGGGTAAGGAAATCGGCCGCGAATTATTTGTGCGCGGTGAAGCGGTTGCGGTTGTGCTTTATGATCCGGTCAATGATTTGATTGGCATGGTAGAGCAATTTCGTATTGGCGCGCTGGATGAACCTAACGGCCCTTGGTGTTTTGAGGTTGTTGCGGGCATGTTGGAAGAGGGGGAATCCCCTGAAGAAGTTGCGCGTCGCGAATTAATTGAAGAAGCAAATGTAGCGCCTTATGCAATGGAATATATTTGTAATTATTTATCCAGCCCTGGTGGTTGCGATGAAAAATTACACTTGTTTTGTGGTCTGTGCGATTTAAGTGAGGCAGGCGGAATTTACGGTTTACCGGAAGAAGGCGAAGATATTCGCGTTCACCTATTTGCCGCAAATGATGTTTTTGCAGAGCTGTATAACGGGGCATTCAATAACGCCGCGGCACTTATCTGTTTGCAATGGTTGCAAATCAATCGCGTACGGTTACAGTCCCAAGCCGCGAGCAATGAATAATTTTTTGCAGCCATTGACTTAGCATCGACTCTGGCTAACACTTCAACAGCAGGCGTTTTTCTTTATCAAAATGACCTGCTACTGCTTAACCGACTTCTCTGTTTTATTTCTTTTATTGGCAAAACTTAAGGCCTCTATGTTCACATTGCGCGCTGCCACAGCACAACCAGCCTACGTTACCTATAAAGAACGTTATAAGGTGGATTTGCCGTTACAGATGGCGGAGTGTGAAGCGAATTATGTGCGCTTGGTAAAGCTACTAGCTAATCAGCAACAGAACCCAGATAGCTCATCAAATGAGCAGCGATTTATGATTGCGCGCGGTCAGCAACATTGGTTGCATTTGCTGCGAGTTATTGAGCGCTCTCCTTACACCACAACCCTAGAATTAAGTCGTACAGCGATTGGCGAAAGCTCAGCTTGGTTAGCCTTGCCAAAACTGACCCTGCGCATGTATCACGATGCAAAACTTGCCGAGGTTCTGGCATGGGAAGGGCATAAGCGCTTGCGTCCGCGTTACGAGTATCCCAACCAAGCCATGTATCAAAGCGATGAAAAGTATCAACTCAATCGCTTTTTGGGTGAGTGGTTGGCTCTGTGTCTTGAACATGGCCACGGGGTTGATGCGGGTTTTTGTCTCGAATAGCTGTTCTTCTAGTTGCTTTCTCGTCTGAGTCTGTCGCTTTAGTTTTCTTTTGGTTTGACCGAAAAGAGCGGTCAAAAACTATCCTGTCAACTCTAAACTCCCTCACAAAAATCATACTTTTTGTACGAAAAGGTATTTTTTTCCTTCATTTCAGGGTGGCGCAAAGCAAAATTAGCGTATATCGTTGCGAGTGAAACTTATCCATTTTGACACTTAAGTCTACGCGTCAGTGAGAGTGGAATTCAGTCTGTGACTTACAGAACCCGACTATCGAGGGACGAGAGCCGCCAGTGCGCCTGATACAAATAACCGATTGCCATTTGGGCTCGCAGCAGAGCGAAACTCTTTTGGGGTTAAATACCGACCAGAGCCTTGAGGATGTGCTACAGCTTATCCAGCAGGCTGAATCTGGTTTTGATCACATTCTCTGCACTGGTGATGTCGCTAGCGACGCACATGTCGATTGTTATCGTCGCTTCGCTCAGATTATCCGCAATCATTTCAATCAACCCGTCAGTTGGCTCGCCGGTAACCATGATTCTGCCGATATTATGGAGTCGGTACAGGCTTCGCTTGATGTGCAAAACCGCCTGATTCCTTTTGGCGAGTGGCTTTTGGTATTGCTCGACTCCAGCGTTCCTGGTCAGGTGTATGGTCAGCTTGCCGCGAGTGAGTTGGACTTTCTTGAGTTTGTGCTGAAAAAGCATCCTGATAAATCGATATTTATTTCATTGCATCATCAGATCGTGCCGGTCGGCAGTGCCTGGATCGATCAGTACGTTGTGCGTAATGCCGATGCATTTTTCCAGCTGGTTGATGCTTATCCACAAGTAAAAATTATTTCCTGGGGGCACGTGCATCAGGAATTTCAAACACAGCGCAATGGCGTAACACTGCTGGCTACGCCATCAACCTGTGTGCAATTTAAACCGCAATGCGACGACTTTACGGTAGATACTCAAATGCCCGGTTATCGTTGGTTTGATTTGAACGATGATGGTTCTTTTGCGACAGGCGTCGCTCGCGTGACCAACAAACAGTACGTGATTGATTACAAATCAGCAGGTTATTGATCGCTCATGGCTGCACTGCTGTATGTTCATGGTTTTCTGAGTTCCCCTCTCTCATTTAAAGCACAACAAACCGCGCACTGGTTGGCGGTGAATCATCCAGAAGTGAAATTTTTCTGCCCGCAATTAACGCCTTATCCTGCCCAAACACAGCAGCAACTTGATGAATTAATTGCGTGCCTACTGCCGGAACCTGTGTATTTGATGGGTAGCTCGCTGGGTGGTTTTTGGGCAACCTGGTTGGCAGAAAAATACAATTTGCCTGCGGTGCTGATAAACCCTGCGGTGCGCCCACAAAATTTTATGCCTGCCTATTTAGAGGTTGACCTGAAAAGTTATCACACCGATGATAGCTACCGCTTAAATGCAGGGCATATCGACGAAATCATTGCCGCCGATGTGCCCGTTGCACATCCAGAGAATTATTGGCTGTTGGTACAAACGGGTGATGAAACCCTCGATTACCGACACGCTGTACAAAAATATCACGCGTGCAAACAAACAATAGAAGAGGGCGGCGATCACGCTTTTCAAGGCTTTGAACGTTACCTTCCCGATTGCATGACATTTTTTAATCACTCGGTAAATAGAACATAAGATGGCTAATTATTCCGCAGAAGATATTGAAGTACTCACGGGGTTAGATCCCGTTAAAAAGCGCCCCGGTATGTATACCGAAACCACGCGCCCCAACCATCTCGCGCAGGAAATTATCGACAACTCGGTTGACGAAGCGCTTGCAGGCCATGCAAAAACCATCAACGTTATTTTGCACAAAGATCAATCGATTACCGTAATTGATGATGGTCGCGGTATGCCGGTGGATATTCACCCTGAGCAGGGTAAACCCGGTGTAGAAGTTATTCTGTGTACGCTCCATGCAGGCGGCAAATTTTCCAATAAAAACTACCAATTTTCCGGTGGTTTGCACGGCGTGGGTGTGTCGGTTGTAAACGCGCTGTCAGAAAAATTAATTGTTACTGTCAAGCGCGATGGCAATGTTTATCAGATGGGTTTTTCCAACGGCGATAAAGCCAGTGAGTTGGAAATTATCGATACCTGCCCCAAGCGCCAAACTGGAACCAGCGTTCACTTTTTACCTAATCCAACTTATTTCGACAGCAATAAATTTTCTGTCACTCGCATGCGCCATGTACTTCGCGCAAAAGCAGTTTTGTGTCCGGGTTTGATGGTCACCTTTTTAGATGAGCAGACCGGCGAAAAAGATGAGTGGTATTACGAAGACGGTTTGAAAGATTATCTCGCCGGTGCAACGCAAGAGTGGCTCACGTTACCTGAGCAACCTTTTGTCGGTGATTTCAGTGGCCAAACCGAAGCGGCAACCTGGGCGGTGCAATGGCTGGTAGATGGCGGTGAGCTGATTCAGGAAAGCTACGTCAACTTGATCCCAACAGCGCAGGGTGGAACTCATGTAAATGGATTGCGCACAGGCTTGTTGGATGCGTTGCGCGACTACTGTGAATTCCGCAATTTAATTCCGCGCGGAATTAAACTCGCGCCGGAAGATTTGTGGAATGCCTGCTGTTATGTTCTCTCTTATAAACACGCTGACCCACAATTTTCTGGTCAAACCAAAGAGCGTTTAACCTCGCGTGAAGCGGCTGCGTTTGTATCAGGCATTGCAAAAGATGCATTTGCACTTTGGTTAAACCAGCACACTGAAGATGGCGATAAGCTTGCAGAGTTTTGTATTAGCAACGCGCAAAAACGTGTGCGTGCCAGTAAAAAAATTGAGCGTAAACGCGTTACCCAAGGGCCAGCTTTACCCGGTAAGTTGGCTGATTGTTCGAGCGGTGACCCTGCACGCAGTGAATTGTTTTTAGTGGAAGGTGATTCGGCGGGCGGCTCTGCAAAACAAGCGCGCGACCGCGAGTTTCAGGCGATCATGCCGCTGCGCGGAAAAATTCTGAATACATGGGAAGTGGATTCAGGTGAAATTTTAGGTAGCCAAGAGGTTCATGATATTTCTGTCGCGATTGGCATGGATCCCGGCAGTGAAGATTTAAGTGAGTTGCGCTACCACAAAATTTGTATCCTCGCGGATGCTGACTCGGATGGTTTGCATATCGCCACACTATTGTGCGCATTATTTGTAAAACATTTCCCTGTTTTAGTCCGTAATGGATTTGTGTATGTAGCTATGCCGCCCTTGTATCGCATCGATATCGGCAAAGAGGTCTATTACGCACTCGATGAAGGCGAGAAAAATGGTGTGCTAAACCGCATCGCGGCGGAAAACAAAAAAGGCAAACCGAATGTGCAACGCTTCAAAGGTTTGGGTGAAATGAATCCGTTACAGCTGCGTGAAACTACCATGGCACGCGACACTCGCCGCTTGGTACAACTCACGATGGATGAAGAGGATGGCACCATGCAGGTAATGGATATGATGCTCGCAAAAAAACGTGCAGCCGACCGCAAAAATTGGTTGGAAGAAAAAGGAAATCTGGCTGAAGTCTAATTTTTGTAAGTGGTCACATTAGTTTGAATAGATTTGCGCAGGATTGCCTTCTTGCGCGTTTCTGGAAAACATCTAATATCAATAGGGAATTAATCTTTAATAATTGATATTGATGGTGAATTAATGTTCGAGCTAAGCCAATTGCGTTGCTTTGTCGCAGTTGCAGAGGAATTACACTTCAGTCGCGCTGCCGAGCGCTTGAATATGACCCAGCCGCCACTGAGTCGGCAGATTCGCTTATTGGAGCATCAAATAGGCGCGCAGTTGTTGGAGCGAACCAGTCGCACTGTGCGCCTGACTGCAGCAGGCAAGGCATTTTTCCCTGATGCTGCGCGGATTTTGCGCATGGCAGAGGAGGCGGCTGCAACTGCACGGCGCAATGCCAAAGGTGAGAAGGGCTCGCTGTCGATCGGATTTACCGCCTCATTTGGCTATAAATTACTGCCTGAAATTGTTCGCCGCCTGCGCGAGCGGGCGCCGGAAGTATCACTCACGCTCAAAGAGTTGGTGACGGGAGCGCAGCTTGAAGCGCTGCACTCCAATGTGTTGGATATAGGCTTGGTTCGTCCCCATAACCACGATGGTGAGTTGGAGACCAGAGTCTTAGGCAGCGAGGAGTTGTATCTCGCCATTCCCAAGCATGACGCAGAGTTATGGCCGGAGGAGCCGACACTCGCCAGCTTGCATGAAAAACCTTTTCTGATGTATTCCCCTTATGAAGCGCGTTACTTTCACAATCTACTCTCCGCGTGTTTTCAGCAAGAAGAAGTGTTACCACAGATAGTGGAGTATGTGGCGCAGATCCACACCATGCTGGCCTTGGTGCAATCGGGAATTGGTGTTGCGCTTATCCCCAAGTCGGCAACCAGTCTGCATTTTGAAGGTTTGTTGCTGCGGAAGTTGCACACCACACCGGTTCGGCCAGTGGAAATGGTCTACAGCTATCGCAAAGATAACCACAATCCTGCGCTTGAAACCCTGCTGAATGAGGTGTTGCCGGAGTTTAAAAATGAAAGTGACAGTTAAATCTCATATGTTTGTTCTATACACAAATTAGATGGATTTAGATATCAATTGGTTTGATCTGTAAATGATTAGCTTGCAGAATCAAGTCAACAGAGATGCGCGTTGATTGGAATATATCAACCCCACGTATGAGGTTGATCGGCTGTTCGCGTGAGTCTGTTGATTGTATGGATTCACTGACATATGTAATCCAGCTAGTTTTTGATCCAAGTGTTGTTGTTTTAAATTGTTTTTATCTCATAGCAATTTCCTGCGTTTCTGAAAAGAAACGCAGGCCTTTTTTGCACCAGATCCACATCTTTATGGATCATCATTAGTAATACTCAACTTAATAAAAATAAAAATTTTAAGTAAAAAATTTTCGGCACAAATTATTAAAAAATAATCAATACTAAATTTCAGTAAAAGTTAATGGTGCATCCCGTTAAGGAAAAATAAAAACGGTTAAATGTTTTACTTGTTGCCGCGACTTCTACTTTTCTGCCAATAAATGCTTTACGTAATAATAAATAATGAGGAGAGTCACATGAAAAAATTCACTGTTAATCCGTTGGTATTAGCCATTGCTGCCAGTGTTTTTCCTGCCACCAGCTACGCGCAAGAAACGCCGGTTGCTCAAACAACTGAAAGTGATGGTTCCGTAGAGGAGGTCATTGTTACAGGTAGCTTTCGCGCCAGTTTGGCAAATGCACTGAACACCAAGCGAAATTCTGCAAACAATGTTGATGCGATTGTTGCAGAAGATATGGGCAAGATGCCGGACCTCAATCTTGCTGAGTCTTTGCAGCGTATTTCCGGCGTCGCTATTACGCGTGAAGGTGGAGAGGGGCGCAATATTACTGTGCGTGGTCTCGGGCCTGGTTTTTCGGCAACAACCTTGAATGGAATGGAGGTTCCTTCCAGTACCGGTGGTCTTGATTCATCAGGCGGTGTAAACCGCGGGCGCAATTTTGACTTCAACGTATTTGCATCTGAATTGTTCAATAAAATTGTATTGAATAAATCCACCAAAGGGTCGCTTGAAGAAGGTGGCCTTGCATCAACCGTAGAGCTTTATTCTGCGAAGCCATTTGATAATCCGGGCTTTCATGCGATCGCCAGTGGCAACATGGCGGTTGAGAATCTTACCGATGAAAATGATCCTCGCGTTTTTGCGATGATCAGCAATACCTTTGCTGATGATAAATTTGGTGTATTGGTGAGCTTTGCGCAATCAGAGCGCAATATCCGTCAAGAAGGTTTTGGTACTGTACGCTGGACATCAGCATACGATAATGCTAATCGCAGTTTTGTAGGGAATGATTCAACCGTTAATATTAGCGGCACACCTGATCCGTTCGGAAACTATCCTGATCTTGATCCAAATAATCCAAAACTCGGTAACGAAAAACTGGATTTTGTAATGTTCCCTCGCTTACCGCGTATGGACTCTTTTAATACTGATCAGGAACGTACTGGTATTACTGGGTCATTTCAATTTCGTCCAACAGATCGTATGGAATTCACTTTGGACTATTTAAAGTCTGATCTGGAAACCGACGTATCTTCGTATAATTATTTTGCGCAGTTCCGCAACACGTTTAACTCAATTACACCAACTAGTATTGTACTGGATGATGCGGGTCGTGTTGCCGTTGCAGGTGAGTTTACCGGCGTCACTCCGCGCGTCGAAAGCCGTGGCCAATTCAGTACTACTTCATTTGAACAAGTGGTGTTATCGAGCAAGTTTGAATTGACCGACACTTTGCAGTTAGATGTCATGTTCGGTAACGCTGCAGTTGAATACGATGAAGAACAATACCGCTTTAACATGGATGCATTGGCTCCAAGTTATGCAAACGCGGCTGCACCGACTCGCCAAGCGATCAATGGAATGGATCCAACTTATTTCTCATATGATTTCCGTAAAGACGGCGACATTGCCGAAATGAATTATGGTTTTGATATCACCAATCCGCTCAATTATTTTTTTAGTACACCGACCATTCGTAAAGATATTGTCGAGCGTGAAAACGATACTTTCCGTGCGGATTTAACCTGGGATCTTGATGAAACCACGATTAAAACCGGTGTTATCTGGAATGAACGCAATATTACTTCGGAGCGCCACGATCCAACCGCCGGGACCTTAACTGATCCCGTTGCCCGAGTTGCAACTGGTTCAGGAACTTCCACAATACTGCCGATTACTGCTGCTTCTACAAATCTGACTACGACCTTATCTGCTGTAACAAAAGGTTATGGCAGCGCAATAAATCCACCGGCGGGCTTCCCTACCGATTTTGTTATCGCTGATTTTGAAGCGACCAAAGCGGCTTACAACGCCGGATCATTTACCTTAAATAAAAATGATCCAACAACCTTTGATGTAACGGAAAACACTGCCGGTCTTTATGGTGAATATAGCCGCAATGTAGAAATTGCAGGCATGCCGTTAATGATCAACGCAGGTTTGCGTTATGTTGAAACCGAGGTTGAGTCAGTTGGTGTTGCAGGTGATGTCACCTCTAAACGTTCCAGTGATTATGCAGAGTGGTTGCCTTCCTTTAATGCGACATTGGAAGTGGTTGATGATTTTCTGATTCGCTTCAGTGCAAACAAAAACTTTTCGCGCCCTAACTTATCCAGCATGACGGCGACCGTTAACGCTACACCAATTAACGGCAACGTCACTGTTGGTAACCCTGGTCTTGACCCTACTATTGCCAATTCATTTGATTTGGGCTTTGAGTGGTATTTTGCAGAAGAATCCGTGTTGGCTCTTACTTTGTTCTACAAAGATATCGACAGCTTCATTCTCAATGATACCTATTCAGGTTTGCTACCTGCCGATTTGAAGGCAATTATTGCAACTGCTTATCCGCAAACCGATCCAAATTCGCCAGCTTATGATCCTAATGCCGGATTGAATATTAATGACGAGTGGAATATCAGCACGCCCGTAAACGGTGAGGGCGCAACGGTAGAAGGTTATGAAATTTCCTATCAGCAACCTTTTAGCTTTTTACCTGCAGCCTTTGAAGGTTTTGGTCTACTTGCTAACTACACCTATGTGGATTCTGAAATCACTTACCCTGGTGATATTAAAGGTCCATTGCTTGGCTTGTCAGAAAACAGCTACAACTATGGTGTGTATTTCGAAAGAGAAACCTTTGGTGCTCGTGTAGTGGTTAATAGTCGCGATGATTATGTCACCGCAATTCCGGGTAGTGACAGAAACTTCTCTGAAAATACCACAGGTCCAACTCGCGTTGATATGTCAGCGTTTTACAACATCAATGACAATATCAGAGTAAGCCTTGAAGTCATTAACTTGACTGAAGAAGACGAGCGCCTTTATACAACGGGCACAATGGATGCGGGCGGTGATTTGGATCTAGTGCGTGAAATCAATAATACCGGGCGCGAAGTTAGCCTTGGTATTAGAGCCACCTTCTAAAGGCTTGATGAGAGTTATTGCTCAGGCCATCGACGCAAGTCGATGGCTTTTTTTAACACCTGGAAGCAAGTTCATCATGAAAAAAATATTGTTATCGTTTGGTTTTTTATCCGCATTACTTTTTATTCCCACCTTGCAAGCACAACAAACTGAAAAAACTTCACTCGAATGGACTACAGCAATGGCTGATTCCATTATGCAGCAGCATCCACAAGCTTGGACTATGCGCGAGTTCAAACAGCTAACCGGGCCTGAATGGGGCTACCCTTATTCATTAGTACTCTACGGTTTTCAAAAACTCTATTTAAAAACCGGCGATGAAAAATACCTTGCCTATGGCAAAACCTTTGTTGACCAATTGATTGACAAGAATGGGAAAATACACGGTTACAATCCTGCCGATTTTAATATCGATGCGATTAACCCCGGAAAATTATTATTTTTATTGCATCAAAAATATAAAGACGAGCGTTATTTGATTGCAATGAAATCCCTGCGCGAGCAATTGCAGTGGCAACCGCGCACTACTGCGGGTGGCTTCTGGCATAAAAATATTTACCCTTGGCAGATGTGGTTGGATGGCCTGTATATGGGCGCGCCTTATTACGCGCAGTTTGCTCAGCAGCACAAAGAAGCAAAAGCCTCATTTGATGATATCGCGCAACAGTTTCTGTTAATTGAAAGCAAAACTCTCGATAAAAAAACCGGTTTGCTTTATCACGCTTGGGATGAAAGTCATTTGCAGCGCTGGGCAAATAAGGAAACAGGTTTGTCGCCACACTTCTGGTCACGTTCAATGGGTTGGTATGCGATGGCATTAGTGGATACGCTCGATTACTTCCCGCAAAACCACCCCAAACGTAAAGAATTAATTAGATTGTTAAATCAACTGGCTGAGGCCCTGTTGAAAGTGCAGGATGAAAGTAAGCTGTGGTATCAAGTTACCGATCACGGCAACCGCTACGGCAATTATCTGGAGTCATCGGGTAGCGCCATGTTTGCCTACGCCTTTGCCAAAGGCTACAACAACCAGTATTTGCCGGAAAAATATAAAACTATCGCCAAAGATATTTTCAATAGTTTGGTAGCAAGACACACGGAAACTGATGAGCTGGGTCGTCTACATTTACTTAACACCTGCGGCAGTGCGGGATTGGGCAACGAACCCTATCGCACCGGCACCTTTGAGTACTATGTGAGTGAAGCTATCCGCACTGACGATCCGCACGGTGTAGGGCCATTTATCCTCGCAGGTGTAGAGATTTCAGCGTTCAAATAAATACGTAAAAACTACAAAAATCACTAGAGAACTAGTGATGAGAGAATATAAGGTGAGAGATAATTAGATGAAAAATAAACTGATAAATTATGTCAAAAAGTCCATTCTGCTCGTTTTTTTAATGCAGCTATCAGTTCTGTCTTTTGCACAGGTGAACAGCAAGTTCTATAAACAATCCGATTGGAAACAAATGGATGTGATTCTCAAAAAAGTAGAATCCCCTAAAATTCCCGATAAAAGCTTTGTGATCACCGACTTTGGTGCAAAAGCAAATTCTACTGATGATTCTCGCCCTGCAATTATGAGCGCAATTAATGCGGCCGTAAAAGCGGGTGGTGGTAGGGTGGTGATACCGGCCGGGAAATGGATCTCCAATGGTCCGATTCATTTGCAGAGTTTTATTGACTTGCATGTCTCTGAAGGTGCGACCTTATTATTTGGGGCAGCAGCAAAAGATTATCTTCCGGCAGTTTTTACCCGCTGGGAAGGTACGGAAATTTATGGCTATTCACCGCTGATTTATGCCAATAAAGTAACCGATGTTGCGATAACTGGTACCGGCACGATTGATGGCAATGCACAAAGTGAATTCCATGCGTGGCACAAACAACAGGCGGGCGATATCGCTAGTCTGCGCAAAATGGGTTTTGATGGTGTACCGCTGGAAAAAAGACAATTTGGCGAAGGGCATTTTTTGCGTCCGCCGCTCATTCAAATCGTGAATGCCGAGCGTGTGTTGCTACAAGGCTATACTGCGACAAACTCGCCATTTTGGGTAAACCATCTGGTCTATGTCGATCACGCTCAAATGCGCAATGTCAATGTCGATAGCATGTTGCCCAATAATGATGGCATCGATGTGGATTCCGGCCGCTGGGTGGTGATTGAAGATAACCATTTCAGAACCGGCGATGATTCCATAGTCATTAAATCTGGCCGAGATTTGGATGGCCGAAAAATTGGCCGCCCCAGTGAAAATGTTGTAGTTAGAAATAATATTCTCGATGGCGAAGATGGTATTGGTCTGGGCAGTGAAATGTCTGGCGGCATCAAGAATGTCTTTTTTACTGATAATACCTACATCAAAGGCACCTCAGTGTTTCGCTTAAAAGCCAATCTGGATCGTGGCGGTAGCGTAGAGCATGTGCGTATTCGCAATACTAAAATTGGCGAAGCCAAATATCTTTTCTGGTTTGATCTAAGTTATGTCGCGGGTTATCTCGGCGGCAATTTCCCCTCCAAATATCACGATATAGTATTTGAAAATATCGTCGCAGAAAAAATAGATACTTTCTTTATCAGTCATGCACCAGAAGAGCAGCCGTTGGAAAATGTGTTGTTTAAAAATATCCAAGTGAAGTCAGCTAAACAATTTATGGAGTTTACCAGTCTTAAAAACGTGATTTTTACCGATGTAACAATCAATGACCAGAAAGTGGCAGTGCAATTCGATTAATAGTGAATTGCGTGTACAGTAAAAATCCTCCAATAAACCCGGCCATGTGGCCGGGTATTTTATTCATGCTCAAATTGGATTAATCCATTTATCCATTGGTTTGATTTGATAAGAATAAGCTCGCACAATCAAAACAACAGATTGACTACTATCAATAACAGACCAGACCCTTATCAATAGTAGCTACACAATAACAAACAATAAGTGTGGGAGTAGAATCCTATGGCCAATGCATCTGTAACCAGTGCCATCGCCAACACCCGGGTTGCATCGCGCGCGCGCTGGGGCATTCTTGCGATGCTTTTTCTCGCCACCACGATCAACTATGCCGACCGCGCGACTATTTCAATTGCAGGGCCAGATATCGCCAAAGATCTAGGGCTTTCGCCAGTAGAGATGGGTTATATCTTTTCAGCCTTTGCCTGGAGTTACGTACTGGCGCAAATTCCCGGCGGCTGGCTATTGGATAAGTTTGGCTCCAAGGTGACCTATGGCTGCAGCATTTTTTTGTGGTCGGTATTCACTTTATTGCAAGGGTTTGTGGGCTTTGTCACTGGTGGTGCCGCATTTATTTTATTGATTGCTCTGCGTTTGTTGGTTGGCGCTGCGGAAGCGCCAGCTTTTCCCGGAAATAGCCGTATTACCTCTGCCTGGTTTCCTACACATGAGCGCGGATTGGCCGCCTCAATTTTTAATTCTGCGCAATATTTTTCTACTGTTGCCTTTGCCCCGTTAATGGGCTGGCTGGTACATGATTACGGCTGGCAAAGCATTTTCTTTTTGATGGGCGCGCTTGGAGTTGTGTTGGCAATTATTTGGTCGAAGACAATTTATTCACCCAAAGAACATCCGCATGCAAATAAAAGTGAATTGGAATATATCGAGCAAGGCGGCGCCCTGGTTGATCTCGATCGCAATCAGGGCAAAGGGGCAGCCTGCTGCGTAAATACTTTTGCGTGCATTAAAGAGATGCTTTCATCGCGTATGTTGTTGGGTGTGTATATCGGTCAGTACTGCATTAACTCGCTCACGTATTTTTTTCTGACCTGGTTTCCAATTTATTTAGTGCAAGAACGGGGCATGAGTATCTTGCAAGCCGGATTTGTTGCATCGCTACCGGCAATCGCTGGTTTTCTTGGTGGCATTTCCGGTGGTTGGCTCTCGGATCAATTAACCAAAAAAGGTTACTCATTAACTTTTTCACGCAAGCTGCCGATTGTGATTGGCATGTTGATGTCCACCACTATGATCGCGTGCAATTATGTTGAAACCGATATGCTAGTGGTGGCGATTATGTCGCTTGCCTATTTTGGTAAAGGTGTCGGTGCACTTGGGTGGGCAGTGGTTGCAGACACTTCGCCGAAAGAGGCAGGTGGTTTGTCTGGTGGATTATTTAATACTTTTGGCAATACAGCGGGAATCGTAACCCCTATAGTGATTGGCTACATTGTGCAATCAACCGGTTCTTTCTCAGGCGCGCTTGCCTATGTGGGCGCTCACGCTGCTGTAGCAATTATTAGTTATCTCTGTGTAGTGGGCGAAATAAAACGAATCACCTTAACCAAGTCGATTCGCACTCCGCTCGCGCAATAAATTATTGAGGTTTTAGCATGTCGCAACCGGTTATTAAAATGCATGCTGCCGATAATGTGGCAGTTGTGGTCACTGATGGCGGTTTGCCAGCGGGAACTGAAATTTCAACCGGCATTAAGCTCATTGAAAATATTCCACAGGCTCACAAGGTGGCGTTGCAAAACCTTCGCAAAGGCGAAGCCGTTATTCGCTACAACGTTGCTATAGGCTATGCAAAAGATGATATAGCTGCAGGCAGTTGGGTGAGTGAAAACAGTTTGATCATGCCCGATGCGTTGGGTTTGGAAAATTTACCTATAGCAACCCAACCTGGCTCACTGGGTGAGCCGCTCACTAATTTTACGTTTCAAGGTTATCGCAACGCCGATGGCAGTGTCGGCACACGCAATATCTTAGCGATCAGTCAAACTGTGCAGTGTGTTGCCGGCGTGGTTGATTTCGCCGTGAAGCGAATTCGCGAAGAATTATTGCCCAAGTATCCTAATGTGGATGGTGTTATTGGTTTGGCGCACACTTACGGCTGTGGTGTGGCAATCGATGCACCTACTGCGCCGATTCCAATTCGCACCGTGAGAAATATTGCACTCAATCCCAACTTTGGCGGCGAGATTATGGTCATCAGTTTGGGCTGTGAAAAATTGCAGCCTACACGTTTGATGCCGCCCGGTTCTATTCCCGCAACCGTGGTCGATGGCCCGCAAGTGTTATGTTTGCAAGATGAAGAAAATGTCGGTTTTATGAGTATGATCGATTCGATTATGCGCCAAGCCGAAGTGCATTTAACGCGCTTGAATAAACGCACGCGCGAGACTTGCCCTGCATCCGAATTAGTGGTGGGTATGCAATGCGGCGGCAGCGATGCGTTTTCTGGAATTACCGCAAACCCGGCATTGGGTTTTGCTGCGGATCTATTAGTGCGCGCAGGTGCAACGGTGATGTTCTCTGAAAACACCGAAGTGCGCGATGGCGTTGATCAATTAACCTCGCGTGCAGCTACACCGGAAGTCGCCGACGCCATTATTAAAGAGATGGAGTGGTACGACAATTATCTCGCCGCCGGTATGGTTGATCGCAGTGCGAATACAACGCCGGGTAATAAAAAAGGCGGGCTGTCCAATATTGTCGAAAAGGCAATGGGCTCGATTGTGAAATCCGGTTCATCGCCGATTGTGGGTGTGTTATCGCCGGGTGAGCGTTTGCGCGATAAAAAAATTCCACATGGCCTTGTGTATAACTCCACGCCCGCCAGCGATTTTATTTGCGGCACACTGCAATTAGCCGCGGGAATGAACTTGCATATTTTCACTACTGGCCGCGGCACACCCTATGGTTTGGCAGAATGTCCAGTCATTAAAGTCGCAACCCGTTCTGACCTTGCGCGCCGCTGGCATGATCTGATGGATGTGAACGCTGGCCGTATTGCCGATGGCGAAAAAACCATTGAAGAAATGGGCTGGGAAGTTTTTCAATTAATGCTGGATGTGGCGAGCGGTAAAAAAACCTGGGCTGAACACTGGAAGTTGCACAATGCACTGGTGTTATTTAATCCAGCACCAGTAACTTGATTAACTGATTCGTATATTTTTTCCTCTAATGCGGCGATAAATGGTGATTTATCGCCGCATTGCTTTAGGGCTTATTTTTTCTTTTTATCAATACAAAATCAGTATTAACTTAGTCATTAATTAAGCTTTACGTGTATAGGTTGCGGTGCAAAAATTTCAGCAACACATCCATTACAGGAGCGATGATCCGTGTCTCGTTATACTCCCAAAGAATTCGCAAAAATAGTCGGCAGTGGTTTACTTTCTTTTCCTGTCACTCACTTTAAAGCCAGTGATCATTCATTCAATGAAGGCGCGTATCGCGATAACCTGAATTGGTTATTCAGCCATGAGGCTGCTGCTATGTTTGCGGCTGGCGGCACCGGTGAATTTTTCTCGCTCACACAAAAAGAAGTTGATCGTGTAGTGCGCGCAGCGGTAGAAGAAACCGGAAGCAAAATGCCGGTAATTGCTCCTGCCGGCGGTGGTACTGCGATATCGATTGAATATTGCCAGGCTGCAGAAGCGGCAGGTGCAGATGGTATTTTGTTGTTGCCACCTTATTTAACAGAAGCTGCCAAAGACGGCGTGGCTGCGCACGTAGAAGCCATTTGTAAATCGACTAAGTTGGGTGTGATTGTGTACAACCGCGCAAATCAGCGCCTCGATGAAGTCGAGCTGGAAAAGCTGGCTGAGCGCTGCCCTAATCTGGTCGGCTATAAAGATGGCTTGGGTGATATCGAATTAATGACCCGCATTTATGCACGCTTGGGTGATCGCTTTACCTATATTGGCGGCTTGCCTACCGCAGAAACCTTTGCTCTTCCGTATTTGGAGATGGGTGTAACAACATATTCTTCTGCGATCTTTAATTTTGTGCCTGAATTTGCGGTGAGTTTTTATAAAGCCGTGCGTGCGCGCAATTACACAAAAGTGTATGAAGATTTAAATAAATTTGTTCTGCCCTATATTGCGATTCGCAATCGTAAACAGGGTTATGCTGTGTCTATCGTCAAAGCGGGTATGAAATTGGTTGGCCGCGATGCTGGTCCAGTGCGCACACCACTGACGGATCTCACCGAAGCTGAAATGGCTGATTTGGCTGCATTGATTGCACGAATTAAATAAATTTTTAAAGGTTTAAGTTACTAAGATAAGATTCAAGTTACTAAGGTTTAAGACATTATGTTAACTGGAAATTTGCTGATTGGTGCCAGTCAGGTTGCAGGAAAAAAAGGCACTTTGTATGCGACTAATCCTGCTACAGGTGAGCAGATCGAACCTGCGTATCATCTTGGTGATAAAGAAGATGTCGCGCGTGCCTGCGAATTAGCTGAGCAGGCGTTTAATGCCTATCGCGCAACATCACCCGCGGAGCGCGCGAGTTTTCTTGAAACTATCGCGCGCAATATCGAAGCCATCGGCGATGAATTAATTGAGCGGGCGATGGCCGAAACTGGATTGCCACGCGCACGTCTTGAAGGCGAGCGTGGGCGCACCTGTGGGCAATTGCGTTTGTTTGCCGCGACCTTAAAATCCGGCGAGCAACATTGTCCGCGCATAGATCCGCGTATTGTTGATCGCAAACCATTGCCGCGCGCTGATTTACGCCAGCGCAAAATTCCACTCGGCCCTGTTGCTGTTTTTGGTGCGAGTAATTTCCCACTTGCCTTTTCGGTTGCTGGTGGCGATACCGCCTCTGCGTTGGCGGCAGGTTGTCCGGTAATTGTGAAAGGCCACTCTGCACATCCGGGTACATCGGAATTAGTGGGTCAAGCGATTCAACTGGCAGTCGGTCAATGCAGATTACCGGAAGGTGTTTTTTCGCTGCTGTTTGGCGCAGGTAGTGAAGTCGGAACGGCTCTGGTTGAACATCCGTCTATTCAAGCAGTAGGTTTCACCGGATCGCGCGCTGGCGGTATCGCACTGATGCGCATTGCACAGGCGCGGCCACAGCCGATTCCATTTTATGGCGAATTAAGTGCATTAAATCCCGTGGTGCTTTTGCCGGGAATTATTGCCGAAAAAGGCGCAGAACTTGGCCGACAATTTGTTGCGTCCCTAACCATGGGCGCGGGGCAATTTTGTACTAATCCTGGTTTGTTGTTGGCTCTGGATTCTCCAGCGCTGGGTGCATTTATCGATGCCGCTAAATCGGCGCTGCAAGAATCTGCTGCGCAAACTATGTTGAGCCCGGGCATCCACAATGCCTATCAACATAGCACTGGCTGTATTGCCAAAAATAATCGCGTTGAATTGTTGGCTCGAGGATTAACTTCTGCTGCGCCCAATACTTGTCAGGCTGCGCTCTATGCAACCACTGCCGATGCATTTTTGGCGGATGTAAATCTGCAGGAAGAAATGTTTGGTGCAGCGTCTTTGTTAGTTCGTTGCTGCGATGAAAATGACATTCTGCGTGTACTGCAAAAGATGGAAGGTCAGCTCACGGCGACCATTCATTTTGCCAATTCCGATATGAATTTTGCTCGTACACTTTTACCTGTACTGGAGCGAAAAGCCGGTCGTATTCTGGCGAATGGCTGGCCAACCGGTGTAGAAGTTTGCCATGCGATGGTTCACGGCGGCCCATGGCCAGCAACAACCGATTCGCGCAGTACCTCTGTCGGCACAGCTGCAATAGAGCGCTTCTTGCGACCAGTCTGCTATCAGGATATCCCCGATGAATTATTGCCACCAGAGTTGCAAGCGAATAATCCTTTTGGGCTGAAGCGTCTTGTTGATGGTTTAATTTTTTAATCGTAAAGCAGGCATCAGTTTTGATGCCTGCTTTATCGTCATGCTTAAACTTTTTCCGCTAGAAAAGTTCGGCTTAGTTGCTGAATCCTTGCATTGTCAAACGATCCAATGGACTGCTAACACCTGCAAAATGCTGCCCGAGCACATGAGTATAAATCTGGGTAGTTTTTACATCGTTATGGCCAAGCAGCTCTTGCACGTTGCGAATATCACAGCCAGCTTGCAGTAGATGCGTCGCAAACGAATGACGAAAGCTATGGCAAGTCACTCGTTTTTTGTCGATACCCGATTCGGCAACTGCTCGCTGCAATATTTTGCGAGCAACCGAATCGTGCAAGTGATGGCGACAAACTTCACCAGTGACCGGATGAGTTGAAAGCCCGGCAGACGGAAATATAAACATCCATGCCGGTGAGCGAAATGCATTGGAAAGCTTTTTACCAAGCATGAAGGGAAATGAAGGGCCGATACCACGCTTATTGTCTTCGCGCTGTACTATGAGTGATTGCTCAATAGCGGTGTGCAGGGCAGGGACGAGTGTTTTACCCAGCAATGTCTGTCGATCCTTATTGCCTTTCGCATCGCGCACGCAAATTGAGCTATTCGCAAAATCTATATCCTGCACGCGTAAACGTAAACATTCAGAAATACGCAAACCACTGGCGTAGAGCAATTCAAAAATTAACCGATTGCGCCCCGTCAGCTGTGAGAGTATGCGGATAATTTCGTCGGGGGTGAGCACAACCGGTAAGTGGCGCTGTTTGGTTTCGAGTGTAAAGCCCAACTCGCCCAATTCCTGCTGCAATACTTTTGCATACAAAAACACCACCGCATTAAGTGCAACCTTTTGTGTATTGGCAGCCACGTTGCGGGTAACTGCGAGCCATGTCAGGAAGGCTTTAACCTCTTTAGCTCCCATTTCAGCCGGATGCTGCTTTTGATGAAATAAAATGAATTGTCGAATCCAAAACAGATAGCTTTTTTCGGTCCGAATACTATAACCACGCAAGCGAATTTCGCCGCGCACCATTTCCAAAAACGGACTCTGCTTAGCGGTCATCCTCAATACTCCTTTTGTGATGGATTGGTTTTATATACAGTATATCAGCTGTTAGCGAATGACAATGCATGAATATCGCCTTTACACTGCGCAATAATCTCTTCCCATTTTCCCAAAAGGCTCCTATATTCAATACCTTAAACCCAGCTCTATACGATAAATTCAACAGCGCTGGTTGGATTAATGCGCACGCGTGCTTCTCCTTTCCACACAACCGACGAAAAACTCTCATAGCCCTAGCTTTTTCAATGGCTTAAATAAAAGTTTTAAACGGTTCTGAAGGAGAGATATTGAGCGTGCTTGGTATACAAATGTTAGGCACTTCTATGGCACCAGGAACTCATTTACTTTTTAGCTGGTTAGTTGGAGTGAATATATTTAAAGCGCGCCGCGAGCGTGCTTTAATTGCAATCGCAGGAGTGGCTCCAGACTTAGACGGCCTTGGCCTCATTGCTGATAAAGTATCAGGCACCACAAGTTATTTTTTTCAGTACCATCACTATTTAGGTCATTCAGTTTTTTCGGCAATAATAATTGCCTCCATTGCAGCTGTATTCGCAAGAGCCCAAAAACTAACAGTATGGTGTGCAGCGTTTTTCGTAGTTCACCTACATTTACTATGCGACATTGCATGCTCTAAAGGGCCAGATGGGTACCAATGGCCAATATATTATCTGTATCCGTTAAATCCTTCTTACAGCATTACATGGGCACATCAGTGGGAGTTAAATGCTTGGCAAAATATCCTAATAATGGTGCTGCTCCTATTTGGTTCTTTCTATTATGCTTCAACTAAGAGAATTACATTTTTAGAGGTGTTTAGCTACCGGTTAAACGAAGAGGCATTTAAGATGTACTATAAATACTTCTGTAAAAAAAAGGCCTAACAAAGCAATCAAACGGATGGATTTTAAGTTGCACTTTTGCCATTCCGCTTCGCTTCATTTTATGGCAAAAGTGCAACTTAAAAACCACCGCTTATTGCGGCGTTAGACTAAAAACATGATTTACCACCAGTAATATTCAAATGTGTAACAACCATAGGAGAGGAAGTTATGAAATCGATCATCAAAAATTTAGTGTTTTCTATTGCAGCACTGACGGGAGCTTCATTTAATGTGTCCGCTGAGTCGCCACCTGTAGAACCTACATACCATGTTACATATGGTATATCTGATTGGCGAGAGTTAGTTCCAGAGAGAGCTGCTGAGTATAAAAATTTTCGAGTAATTGTATTAAGTAATACAAGTTATTCCGACGATGAAAAAGCTGCGAAGATTGCTAGAAAATATACAGAGATTCGAGATTTTGTGAAAAATGCTCGAACAGAAGCTTACTCGAATGTATCGGAGGTGCGAGGAGTTGGTAACAGTGCCACAAAAGGCAGTAGCGGCGGGAGCCCAAAAAAAGTTGATGCAAAATGTACGGGCGCATCTAAGAGCAATATGTATACAAAACCGGAATGGGCAAAAGGAGCTTATAAAAGTGGTGATGAGCCAGCCAATGAACAAATACTTAATAATGGAAGTCGAGTAAATTCAACGGATATTGTTAAGAATAATGGTACAGAAGTTTGTGCAATCGCCCTGAAGCAATCTGGCAAGGGAAGAAAAGTTTCATATAGCGAGGCAACTTTTCGAATTCATCCTGATTACATAAAGGTCATGGTGGATGCCGAGGTATTGGCAATGATGTATGACATTTCACATACTCCAATTTAACCTTTTCCGCTAGTAAAGCCGTAGTCTAACAAGGCGTTGCAACTCGCGCCTTCGGCGCTGGACAGTTTGCAAGTTGCGCCTTTGTGGTTTTGCTTCGCAAAAGTAATCCACAAATTCACAACTTACAAACTGCCGTTGAACTTAGCGTTAAGTGGGTCCGGTTACATGGAAATAACTAAAGAGCTGGCTAGAAAGATTCATCGTTTTCATTTGGCCAATCCCAATGATCTAGCTGGAATTGAAGAGTTTACAGAATGGCTAGAAGCCATTCTTCATGAACCTTGCTCCGTTTGGGAAAACGAAGATGGCAGCCTTCAGCTTCTTGAAATACGTCAGCTTGTCGAACGCCTAAATGGGTTAAAAATTGAAATCTATTCTGACGAACATGCTCCGCCGCATTTTCATGTGAAATCACCAAATATAAATGCTAGTTTTAGTATTGAGTCATGTGAGCTAATTGCGGGTGAAATTAGCTCGCAAGAATATAAAAAGGTAAAGTATTGGCATAACCATTCTAAAAATGTGCTTATACAAAAATGGAATTCAACCCGCCCTGAAAATTGTGTTGTTGGCCCATACAAAGGCACTTAACAAAGCGGTTAAACATCGTTCCGCTTCGCTCCACTGGACAGAATTTAAGTCGTGGCTTTGTGGTTTTGCTGCGCAAAAGTATTCCACAAAACCACAACTTAAATTCTGCCGTTTACCGCGGCGTTAGCATGGAGCACCACCATGAAATATTTATTATCATGTATTCTTTTGTCTATATTTTCGTTGGTTTCCTACGCGGAAACAGTCGACTGCGCTAAATATAGAAAAGAAAACTATGAGACTATAAGAAAGGTAAATGAGTTTACTGACTCTGCTGTGGGGTTCGCTGGCACAAAGCCTGAGCATTTTGTAGTTTACGAATGTGTATTGGAAGCGAGCAATTCTATTCATATTCTTAAAGAATTGGTTAATTCAAGAAATTTGCCAGCCCAACTTTATGGGCTTATGGGGCTATATGTTACTTCTGACAAAGAGTACGCAAAATATAAACGTAAATTTGAGTCTAGCTCATCTATTGTTAACACTACGTACGGTTGTCTAGGAAGCGAGGATAAAGTGAGTGAAGTGGTTAAATATATTGAATCATTACCTCGCAAGCAAAAATAAATGCTAACAAGTCGTTGCAGCATAACTCCGGCACTCCGTGCCTACGTTGGACAGTTTTTAAGTCGCGGTTTTATGGTTTTGCTGCGCAAAAGTATTCCATAAAACCACAACTTAAAAACTGCCGCTGAACTCGGCGTTATGAAGTGCGAGCAATTTAATCGCTTTGAAATTAAATAATGGAATCAGGATGAGTCAAGGCAACAAAAATAGAAAGTTTCCATCAGAGGTAGTAATTCCCTTATTACTTATTGTGGGTTGGTTTCTTTATAGCGGTAAAACTATTGGTCGCAGTGGTGGCGCATCAAGAATTGATGATCCATATATGTATTGGGGTATTGTTGCGCTATTTGTTGGCATTATTCTGTACAAAATAGTCGAATATTTTGACCTTTAAATTTAAAAGCATTCATAACAAAGCGTAGCAACCCGCGCACTTCGTGCGCTGGACAGTTTGTAAGTCGCAGTTTTGTGGTTTTGCTGCGCAAAAGTAATCCACAAAACTACAACTTACAAACTGCCGTTGTACGCGGCGTTATGCAAATATAGAGCTTTACAAGCAGTGTTCGAAAGCTAGTAAAAATAGTCGCCAGTGCTTGTTTGGTTCTTGGTTGTCGGTGCCGCTTGTTGGTTTTGTGAAAACGTGTTTTTAAATTGGTTTGCAGCAGACCTGAAACCTAATCTTTACTGGCAAGTCTCGCTCTGTGAAAGTAGGGGATAGGATTTAGCCGGAAAGAACGTGCTGTTTTTGTTTGGTGCAAAAATAATAGAACGGTTTGCAATGCAGCATCGAATTCATGTTGCATTGCATAACAAGGCGCAGCAACACGCCGCTGCGCGGCTGGACAGTTTGTAAGTCGCGCTTATGTGGTTTTGCTTCGCAAAAGTATTCCACAACGCGCAACTTACAAACTGCCGTTGTGCTTAACGTTATGCAAATTGAGGGCATTACAAGCAGTGTTCCAATGTTGGTAAAAATATTCGCCGTTGCTTGTTTTGCTCTTTGTTGTCGGTGCCGCTTGTTGGTTTTGTGAAAACGTGTTTTAAAATTGGTTTGCAGCAGAACTGAAACTTAATCTTTATTGGCAAGTCTCGCTCTGTGAAAGTAAAGTTTTAGGAAGTGCCTGCGGAGAGTTTTTGCTGTTTATACAGTGCACAGAAATAATAATGGTTTGTTGTGCAGCATCGAATTAGTGTTGTATTGCATAACAAGGCGTATCAACACGCGCACTTCGTGCGCTGGACAGTTTGTAAGTCGCGGCTTTGTGGTTTTGCTGCGCAAAAGATTATCCACAAAGCCACAACTTACAAACTGCCGTTGTACGCGGTGTTATAGGTGCTCGTTTGTTTTAATCGAGCAAGTAGAAAGGTTTTCGCAAGCAGTTACTTTTTAGCTTCGCAGTAAATTCAGGTTCGTAGCGTTGTTCCTTGTGCTAATAAGAAAATAGGCAGGCTTAAAAGGGCAGGGTTTGCTGAAGTAATGGTTTACTCGGTTGGTGAAATTGGAATTCTAGTCTTGTAGCTTTTTTTCCGTTGCCACTAAGCCAAATCTCGGTGAAAATCGGCTTCAATAATTTTGTTTAGGTTTTCGGGTTCTGAAAATAATGAGCGTTTTGGTTTTTTGAATCGCTCTATAACAAAGCGTAGCAACACGCCGCTGCGCGGCTGGACAGTTTGTAAGTCGCAGTTTTGTGGTTTTGCTGCGCAAAAGCATTCCACAAAACCACAACTTACAAACTGCCGTTGTACGCGGCGTTATGCAAATTTAGGGCATTACAAGCGGTGTTTTAAAACGGGTAAAATTTTCTCCTGTGCTTGTTTAGTTCTTGGTTGTCGGTGCTGCTTGTTGGTTTTGTGAAAACGCGTTTTTAAATTGGTTTTTCCGCAGACCTGAAACGTAATCTTTACTGGCAAGTCTCGCTCTGTGAAAGGTAGGTTTTAGGAAGTGCGTGAGGAAAGTTTGTGCTATTTATACATCGCACAAAAATTAGAATGGTTTATTGTGCAGCACCGAATTAATGTTGTATTGCATAACAAAGCGTAGCAGCTCGCACACTTCGTGTGCTGGACAGTTTGTAAGTCGCGGCTTTGTGGTTTTGCTGCGCAAAAGATTATCCACAAAGCCACAACTTACAAACTGCCGCTGTACGCGGCGTTATGCAAATTGAAAGCTTTCAAGCAGTGTTTCAATGTTGGTGAAAATTAGCGCCGTGGCTTGCTTAGTTATTGGTTGTCGGTGCCGCTTTTTGGTTTTGTGAAAACGTGTTTTAAAATTGGTTTGCAGCAGAACTGAAACTTAATCTTTACTGGCAAGTCTCGCTCTGTGAAAGTAAAGTTTTAGGAAGTGCCTGCGGAGAGTTTTTGCTGTTTATACAGTGCACAGAAATAATAATGGTTTGTTGTGCGGCATCGAATTAATGTTGTATTGCATAACAAGGCGTATCAACACGCGCACTTCGTGCGCTGGACAGCTTGTAATTCGCAGTTTTGTGGTTTTGCTGCGCAAAAGTAACCCACAAAACTACAACTTACAAACTGCCGTTGTACGCGGCGTTATAGGGTGCCATGAAAAAATATATGAATAAGATTCAAGATCGTCAAGAGAGCATCTTTATGTTGTTTATTGAATCTCTTGATTGGCTTTGCTGGCTAGCAGCTTCTACCGTAAATCGATTTTTTGATCCATATTCGAAATTTGAGCACCATGTTTTAAATAAAATAAGGAATGCCATTTCGCCTAAATATTTGGGCACATATGAAGCTCAATTCTCTTGCTTCAATATAGTAAGGCGTTTTGACCAGCATGATATTGAAATATACTTCTTACAATGGACGCCTTTTTCCAAAAGGTTTGAATTTCAAGGGGAGTTATACTTCAATCACGAAAGAGAAAGAGAAAAACTCGTTCACTTTCAAATCGAAGTAGATCGCGAAGTACTCAATTGTACGCTGGTGGCAAAGAATGGGGTCATAAATCACATTACTATAAGCAATCCGAGAGCGTCTTATAAAACCTTTAAAAATAGAACTGACATACCTATTACAATTAAATCAGGGTATATTTTAGAGTAATCAAAAGGCCTATAACAAATCGCTCAAGCATCGCACACTTTGTGTGCTGGACAGTTTTTAAGTCGCAGTTTTGTGGTTTTGCTGCGCAAAAGTATTCCACAAAACTGCAACTTAAAAACTGCCGCTTAGCTCGGCGTTAGTTGTCCGAGTTACCCACCAATTGTAGACACCCTGTATAGTTGAAAATCCTATATGGAGGTGCTCACTATGGCACGTAAAAAAACACAGGCTTATACCGAAGAGTTTCGTCGCGAAGCCGTTAAACGCGCAG
>NZ_JAYKKN010000008.1:0-120499 GCF_035117775.1 Cellvibrio chitinivorans | reverse complement strand
ACGGGAAATAAATTGCCTTGAGTAACGGCTTCCCCTTTCTTGTAGTACATAAAAAAAGCCCGCATCAAAACGATGCGGGCATTTTCTCAAATCAAAACCCTGGGCTCTAGGGTTTTGACACAGTCTCTTTGGCGCCCATTTTTATGTGTGAGTATTTATCTCGATCAGGGGAGATCAGGTTTTTGTGCGGCTGTCAGGTGGAAAGTCTGCAATCGCTTTAAGTTCCATCACTTTTCCGTCACGAATAATCCGGAAAGCAATTTCAGCATTAGGTTGAATGTTGCCGAGAGAGTTTCTGAGCGATTGCTCAGTGACCAGTGCGATATTGTCGATATGGGTAATCACATCATTCAATTTAAATCCGGCTTTTTCAGCAGGGCTGCCTGGTTCGATTTCGATAACCAATAGACCATTGGTGCCCAGTGTGCGCAGTTGTTCGGGGGATAGGTAACTGATTCCTATGCCTAACCAACCGCGTCTGACTCCGCCAAACTCTACAATTTGTTTAAGTGAGTTCATAGCCTTATCAACCGGCAGTGCAAAGCTGATCCCGAATGATGCACCGGTTTCATCGAGCATGGCGGTGTTGATGCCAATCAAATTGCCATTGGCGTCTATTAAGGCTCCGCCCGAGTTACCGGGGTTGATGGCAGCATCTGTTTGAATAAAGCTCTCGGCGCTATTGATGCCGAGGTTCCAGCGGCCGGTTGCGCTCACAATGCCCTGACTCACACTTTGGCCAACCCCGAAAGGGTTGCCGATTGCCAAAACTACATCGCCTACGCGGATGTTGTCGGCGTTGCCGAGGGTGATGGCGGAAATATTCTCCAGTTGAATTTTAAGTACTGCCAAGTCGTTAATCTTGTCGACGCCAATCAGCTCTGCTGATGTCACTCGGCCATCGTAAAGCAGTACAGCAATACGGTCGGCGCCATTAATCACGTGGTTGTTGGTAAGGATTAGGCCGCTGCCATCAACAATCACCCCTGAGCCGAGCGTTTTTTGCATGCGCTCTTGCTGCGGCGTATTGGAGTTGTTGTACAGGTGGCGAAAAAAGGGATTGTTAGACAGGTTTTGATTGCGTTGCACCACCCGTTTTTCGGTATACACATTCACTACTGCGGGAGCAGCGCGATTAACTGCATCGGCATAGGATACAACGCCGACTGGCAGGTTGAGGTTGGGGGTAGGTGCAGGAGGTTGGCTGCCGCGCAGCTGAGGGAAGAGTAGTAGCGCGAGCAATGCGATGATGACGCCTGCAGCAATGGGCCAGCTAATAAACTGCAGCAAGCGTTGTAGGAACATGTAAAACGTCTCCGTCGATATTGTTATTGCCAACAAAAACCCCGCACTGCGCGGGGTTTGTACATCTATTTCGACGTCCTGTTCGCGGTCAAATCCGTGAATGCTAGTAGCGCATCAATTAATAGCGATTAGCTTTGCCGTCAAAGTCAAAATCATCGGCCGATTCAGTTGGCATGCGCGCATGAGTGTTGTCATCACGCAGGTCGTAATCTTCGCTCAGCATGCCTTTGGCGCCCGGAGCTTTAGGTGCCCAATCGCGCGGTGGCTCAATGCGTTGTTCGGTGACATAGGCTTTGCTATCTGGGCTCAGTCCGGTGTTGGCAGAATCGAGAATCTGACGGCTGATTGCTGGAGTAGCCAGCTTCAACGCACCATTGGCCAAATGCTCGTGAACTTCGCGATAGGCGTGAGTCAGGTTGTTAACCAGTTGCGATGTTTGTGCAAAGTGCTCGGCAACGTCGCGTTGATAGCCTTGCAGTGAGTTTTCGGCTTCGTGCAAACGCTGCTCTATACCTTGTCCGAGGAATTTTTCGCGGAATACATAGGTGATCAAAACGCCAAGGCCGGCGCCTGCGATTAAACAAACCAAACCGGTAATAACTAATGCACTGGATGAATACACAAAAATCTCCTGCTGGGTATTGCGATGGCTCGGGCGATATATGGCCGAGGTCGTTGATATTTCTATTATAAGTCCATTTTCTCATTAAAATGGGCAAAAATTATTGAGTGCGTATGTTTGTGTTTAATTGTCGAGGTTATTGATGATGTTTCCTTTTGCCAGAGAGCAGGATGTGTTTATCCCCGGGCCTGCGGGTCAGTTGCAAGCGGTGATTCATCATGGGGATGAATCCGGGCAATTTGCGGCACGCAACCTGCTGGTCGTTATTTGTCATCCGCATCCGGTGCATGGCGGCACTATGGACAATAAAGTAGTGACCACTTTGATGCGCACCTATCGCGATTTGGGAATCCATGTGCTGCGTTTTAACTTTCGCGGCGTGGGCAAAAGTGAGGGTGTTTTTGATAACGCAATTGGCGAGCTGGATGATCTTTTGGCAGTGACCAGCTGGGTGGAGCAAGAGTTGCCGGATTCGGCGTTACTGTTGGCGGGATTTTCATTCGGTTCCTCAATTGCTGCCCAGATAAGCTACAAGGTGGGGGTACTACAGCATCTAACCTTGGTGGCGCCGCCAGTGGAGCGTTATCCCTATGATCGCGATGGTCGCTTTCCCTGCGCACTGGCGGTAATTCAGGGGGATAAGGATGAGCGAGTAATCGCGGAAGGGGTTTATCAGTGGGTTGCGGCTCTGCAAAGTCCGGCGGAGTTATTGCGCTACCCTGAGGCAGGGCACTTTTTTCACGGATATCTTACACAGCTAAAAACCGATTTGACTCAGGTGCTGCAACGGCAAATCGCCTAGTAGATTCCTTCTGGCAAAAACGCAAACTGCACAAAAACTAATGCGCCACTAGCGGCTTATCGCTAAAGTGGCGCCCAGTATTGATAAGCCTTCTTTATATATGACTGTATCTTCTTTATCTCCCCAGAATTTATCCCCTTTGGCGCGTTACCAGCGTGATCTGCAGCGCCCGGAATTCCGTCGTGACTCTGCGCAAGCAGCGGCCGTTGATCATCTTCAGCATCTTTATGAGCAGTTGGTGGCGGCATGGCAGTCTGAACGGGAAGAGTCCGGTTTGGGCGGCTTCTTCAAGCGACTGACTGGTGGTGCAAAGCAGCGGCAATTGGTGCGCGGCCTGTATTTTTGGGGTGGGGTGGGGCGCGGCAAAACCTATCTCATGGATAATTTTTACGAGAGCCTGCCCTTCGAGCAAAAACTGCGCGCGCATTTCCATCGCTTTATGCGCCGTGTGCACGCTGAACTTAAAAAGCTTGATGGCCAGAAAAATCCGCTTAAACAAGTGGCTGATATTATCGCTGCAGAGGCGCGGGTGATTTGTTTCGATGAGTTTTTTGTGTCTGATATCACTGATGCGATGATTCTCGGCACCTTGATGGAAGAGTTGTTTGCGCGTGGTGTCACATTGGTTGCAACCTCCAATATAGTTCCTGATGGCCTATATAAGGATGGCTTGCAGCGTGCGCGCTTCTTGCCCGCTATCGCTCTACTCAATCAACATACGCTGGTGGTGAATGTCGATGGCGGTGTGGATTATCGTCTGCGCGCTTTGGAGCAGGCCGAGCTTTACCATTCTCCTTTAGATAAAGAGGCAGATCAGAGTCTGATGGCTAGCTTCAAGAGCTTGTTATCGGCCAATGCTGAGGTGAGTGAGAATATTGAGCTTGAGGTAGAGGGGCGGTTGATTCGTTCGCGCTACCTTAGTGAAGGTATTGTCTGGTTCGATTTTGTTGAATTGTGTGATGGCCCGCGTTCGCAAAACGACTATATCGAGCTGGCGCGCGAATATCATTCGGTCATTTTGAGTAATGTGCCGGGTTTGGGGCGGGCTAACGATGATCAGGCGCGCCGCTTTGTTAATCTGGTTGATGAGTTTTACGACCGGCAGGTCAAGCTGGTGATTTCTGCCGAACGGCCGCTTGCGGAGCTTTACTCCACTGGCAAGTTGGATTTTGAGTTTCAGCGAACTGTTAGTCGTTTGCTGGAGATGCAAAGTCACGAGTATCTGGCGCGGCCGCATCGCCCTGAATAATCAGGTCAAATAGTGGTTGAAAAACAGGCATTGGCTGTGTAGTATGCTGCCTCCCTATTTTAGGGGCGTTTATCTATCTAAATTAGTTCCACATCCAATTAGGCAGGAATAACATGAAGACCTATATTGCCAAAGCAGAATCTGTCTCTCAGGACTGGTTCATCGTGGATGCGGCGGGAAAAACCCTCGGCCGTTTATCTGCGGAAATTGCTTCACGCTTGCGTGGCAAGCACAAGCCAGAATTCACTCCACACGTTGATACCGGTGATTACATCGTTGTAATCAACGCTGCTCAAGTGCGCGTGACTGGCCGTAAAGCGACTGACAAGATGTATTACTCTCACACTGGTTTTGTGGGTGGCATCAAGTCAATCAGCTTCCAAAAGTTGATTGAAAAAGCGCCAGAGCGCACCATCGAAACTGCCGTTAAAGGTATGTTGCCGAAAGGTCCACTGGGTCGTGCTATGTTCAAAAAACTGAAAGTTTATGCAGGTAATGAGCATCCACATGCTGCTCAGCAACCTAAAGAACTGAACATCTAAGGGGAGCTGACATGTCTGCACAATTTTACGGCACCGGCCGTCGCAAAACCTCTACTGCTCGTGTGTTCATCACTGCAGGTACTGGTGCAATTACTGTTAATGATCGTCCTTTGGATGAATACTTTGGTCGTCCAGTTGCGCGCATGGTTGTTCGTCAGCCATTGGAACTGGTTGGTCTGGTAGAAAAATTTGACGTGAATGTTACTGTCTCTGGTGGCGGTAGCTTTGGTCAAGCTGGTGCGATTCGTCACGGTTTGACTCGCGCTCTGATGGAGTACGATGAGTCTCTGCGTAGCGAATTGCGCAAAGCTGGTTACGTTACTCGCGACTCTCGCGAAGTTGAGCGTAAGAAGGTTGGTCTGCGTAAAGCACGTAAGAAGCCACAATTCTCCAAGCGTTAATGGTTTTCTTCAGTCGGTTTATGGCTGGCTGGAGGCAATCAATAAAAGCGCCCAAGTCTTTACTGGCTTGGGCGTTTTTTTACGTCTAAAATTAACCTTCTATAACCCACTGAATGTGTGTGGTTATTCTTGTAAGCAGAGCGTTAATTCATTAACATTGCCCGCCTTTTCTTGAGTCACCCAATATTCCTTCGTTCGCAGGCTTTGAGCGGTATTTAGTTCAAGTCGCAGGACGATTTTAGGCAAATTGCTAGCCGTGTTTAGGGGAGAAAATCGTCATGAGTAATGACGCAGTAAATCAAACGCGCCGTCGCGTATTAATCGGAGCCACGTGTGCTGTGGGTGCGGTTGGTGTTGTGGGTGCCGCAGTTCCGTTTGTGGGTTCCTGGAACCCAAGTGCCAAGGCGAAAGCTGCTGGTGCACCGGTAAAGTACAATATTAGCAAAATTGAACCGGGCGCTATGGTCACTGTTGAGTGGCGTGGTAAGCCGGTGTTTATCGTGCGTCGTACTCAGGCTGCCTTGGATAGCCTGAAGAAAGTTGAAGCCGAAGGTATTCTGCTCGATGCAGATTCTAATGAGCCGCAACAACCTGAATACGCTAAAAACCCTGAGCGTGCTATCAATAAAGAATTTGCGATTATGTTGGGGGTTTGTACGCATTTGGGATGTGCTCCCATGTATCGCCCTGATGTAGGTGCTGCTGATTTGGGCGGCGAAAAATGGCAGGGTGGTTTCTTTTGCCCTTGTCACGGTTCCAAATACGATTTAGCGGGACGTGTATATAAAGCGGTTCCTGCTCCGCTGAATCTGGAGGTTCCTCCTCATCGTTATGAAAGCGATGCTGTTGTTGTGATTGGCGAAGATCAGGGGGCATAAGATGAATTGGTTAACAGGTTTGTGGCAGTGGGTCGATAAGCGCCTCCCAGTACAGCGTGCTTGGGATACCCATATGGGCAAGTATTACGCGCCCAAAAACTTCAACTTCTGGTATTTCTTTGGGGTTCTCTCTCTGCTGGTATTAGTTAACCAATTGGTGACTGGTATTTGGTTGACTATGAGTTTCAACCCTTCTGCTGAAGGCGCGTTCGCGTCTGTTGAATACATCATGCGCGATGTGGATTTTGGTTGGCTGCTGCGTTATATGCACTCCACCGGCGCATCAGCATTCTTCGTTGTGGTTTATCTGCATATGTTCCGCGGCATGATGTACGGTTCGTACAAGGCGCCACGCGAGTTGGTGTGGATCTTCGGTATGACTATCTATCTGGTGCTGATGGCAGAAGCCTTTATGGGGTACGTACTGCCTTGGGGTCAGATGTCTTACTGGGGCGCGCAGGTAATTGTATCCCTGTTCGGCGCTATTCCCGGTATCGGTGAAGACTTGGTGCAATGGATTCGCGGTGACTACCTGATCTCTGGTATTACCCTGAACCGTTTCTTTGCGCTGCACGTAGTTGCACTGCCAATCGTATTGTTAGCGCTGGTGGTGATGCACATTCTGGCACTGCACGAAGTGGGTTCTAACAACCCTGACGGCGTTGAGATCAAAAAGAACAAAGATGAAAACGGTATTCCACGCGATGGCGTTCCTTTCCATCCGTTCTACACAGTTCATGACTTGGTTGGTATTACCGTATTCCTGTTTGCTTTCTGCTTCATCATGTTCTTTATGCCAGAGATGGGCGGTTTCTTCCTTGAATACGCCAACTTTGAAGAAGCGAACAACCTGAAAACCCCGACCCATATTGCGCCAGTTTGGTATTTCACTCCTTTCTACGCAGTATTGCGTGCAGTAACTCTGCAAATCGAAGTAGGCCCGATGGTATTGACGGCGAAACTGCTTGGTTTTGTGGCTATGGGCGCTGCTATTGCCTTGTTGTTTGTTCTGCCTTGGTTGGATCGCAGCAAAGTAAAATCCATGCGTTATCGCGGTCATATCCCACGCATCATGTTGATTGCGTTCGCAGCTATGTTCGTAGTGTTGGGTTACTTGGGAGTTAAATCGCCAACTGAAGGTAGAACTCTGTTGTCGCAAATCGCTACTGCTTTCTACTTCGCTTACTTCCTGACTATGCCGGTTTGGACTACTACCAGTTCAGATAAGACCAAATCCAAACTGTCTTGGGTTGCGTGCGGTGTATTTGCGGTGATCTTTGCTTGGATGGGTATCTCCTACATCGGTGACTTCAAGGCTGGCCATATTCCAGCTCTGTTGATGTTCTTGTGTTTTGTTCTGGCTGTTATCTTCGCGGTATTGCCGATGTTGGCTGCGCGCGATAAAGATTTGGTTGAGCCAACTCGCACTCAAGCTAAAGGTCTGCCGGGTTTGGTGGTTGCCGCTGGTTTTGTGCTGTTCCTGATTCTGGCAGTTGTTCCAATCAAAGTGGTAGCAGCTGAAGGTGCCTTCCACTGCGGGACTATTCCTTGTGATGTGATGGAACCCGATCTGGAGAACAAAGAGTCTCTGCAGCGCGGTGCCAAGTACTTTGCAAACTACTGTATGGGTTGTCACTCGGCAAAATACTCACGCTTTGAGCGTGTTGCCGATGACTTGGATATTCCCCACAGCGTGATGGAGCAAAACCTGATTTTCGGTGATCAGCGTATTGGTCAATTGATGGAAATCGCCATGAAGCCGCAGCAAGGCAAAGTCTGGTTTGGTGTTGCTCCACCGGATCTGACCTTGGTTGCACGTGCTCGTTCACCTGAGTGGCTGTACACCTACCTGCGCAACTTCTATAAAGATGAAACGCGTCCTTGGGGTGTTAACAACCGTGTGTTCCCGAACGTGGGTATGCCGCACGTGTTGATTGGCCCGCAAGGTTTGCTGGAGTGCGGTGCTGGTCCAAAACTGAATCATCACGGCGGCGCTTTGCGCAACGATGTGGGTGAAGTGGTAGTGGATGAGCATTGCGGTGCTTTGAAAGAAGGCAAAATCAAAGGTTCTATGTCTCAGGCTGAGTTTGATGAGGCGGTATATGATCTAGTGAACTTCCTTGAGTATGTTGCTGAGCCTATCGCGGTTAAGCGTCAGTCGATTGGTTTGTATGTACTCGGATTCCTGGTGATCCTATTTATCTTTGTCTACTTCCTGAATCGCGAATTCTGGCGAGATATTCACTGATAACAAAAACGGGCGACTTAGGTCGCCCGTTTTGCTTTTGGCTCGATTAAATTGAGCCTCACACAAAATACCTGTAAGTTGTCGCCGGTATTCATTTGAACAGCTAAGGAACTCTCTATGTCCATGACCTCCAGTCGCCCTTATTTTTTGCGTGCCATCTACGAATGGATATTGGACAACAATTGCACTCCTCATATTTTGGTTGATGCCCATGTGCAGGGCACGCAAGTGCCGCAACAGCATGTGAATAAAGATGGCCAGATCATCCTGAATATTTCCCCATCTGCCATTAAAGACTTTTTTATGGATAACACCGCGGTATCGTTTAACGCGCGTTTTAGTGGTGTCGTTAATAATTTATATGTGCCTTGCGGGGCGATTTTAGGGATTTATGCGCGTGAAAACGGCCAAGGCATGATGTTCGAACCAGAGACAAATCCACAGCCACCAGTGCCGCCATCTCCTGCACCTACCCGTCCTGAGCCTGTATCCCCCTCGGGAGCAGCACCAAAGGCCAAGCGCCCTGGGCTTAGAGTCGTCAAATAACGGTAAGCCTGAGAGCTCAACGAGCCAGTTAAAAAACACCAGCTTCGGCTGGTGTTTTCATTTGTGCATGAGAAAAGGCTGCGGAAAATATTGTGACGATTCAAAGACATTTTTGTGACAAAAAACTCTGTTTGGTCATATTACTGTCATATTTGCTGGATAAAGTGGCCGCCAATGGAGAGGGAAAGTCTCTTCATCAACACGCAAAATTGATTATTCACGAATGACTAAACGGAGCGCTCTATGAACGCTATGAAGATTATCAAAGGGTTGGTATTGGCCGGCTCTATGGTGTGTGCAGCCGCGCTGCAAGCAGCGGTTGACCCAAAATTGCCAGAGTACAAGGCGGTAACTGGTGTATCAGGTAACGTGAACTCTATCGGTTCCGATACCCTCAACAACCTGATGACCCTCTGGGCGGAAGACTTCAAAAAAGTCTATCCAAACGTGAACATCCAAATCCAGGGTGCCGGTTCTTCTACTGCACCACCAGCGTTGACTGAAGGTACTGCGAACTTCGGCCCAATGAGCCGCATGATGAAAACTGAAGAGATTCAGGCGTTTGAAGCCAAGCACGGCTACAAACCAACCGCAGTGCCAGTGGCTATCGACGTATTGGCTGTTTACGTGAATAAAGATAACCCGATCAAAGGTTTAACCATTCCTCAAGTCGATGCCATTTTCTCTGCTACCCGCAAATGTGGCGGTGCTAAAGACATCGTTCGCTGGGGTGAAGTAGGTTTGACTGGCGCTTGGGAAAACCGCGATTTCACCATTTACAGCCGTAACGCCGTATCGGGTACCTACGGTTACTTTAAAGATGAAGCTCTGTGTAAAGGCGATTACAAAGCCAGCGTACTTGAGCAACCAGGTTCTGCATCTGTAGTGCAAGGTGTTTCCGAGTCTATCAACGGTATTGGTTATTCAGGTATTGGTTACATCACTTCAGGTGTTAAAGCGGTACCTTTGGCCAAGAAAGAAGGCCAACCTTTTGTAACTGCTGAAGCGTCTCACGCGCTTGACGGTTCTTATCCGCTGTCACGTGTGCTTTATATGTACATCAACAAGCACCCGAACCGCCCGCTGGATGCAATCCAATTGGAATTCATCAAGCTGGTTCTGTCCAAGCAAGGTCAAGAAACTGTAGTGCGCGATGGTTACATCCCGCTGCCAGCAACCATGGTGACCAAGGCTCTGGCTGAGTTTCAATAAGCACCATGTGTGATCGAAAAAACGCCGACTTAGTTCGGCGTTTTTTTATGCAAGTCATCACTAAAAAAGATGACAGAAATATGACAAAGATCTGGTGTTTGTAACAAAAGTGTCATTTTTGGTTGTTAGCATTTCCACGCCAGATAACTCAGGTGAGTAGACCATGTCCGAATCAGCCGCAGTGGCCAAGCCAACTCAGAGCTTGATGCCAACAACCGAGCAGCGCAGCCGCCTGCGTCGCATTCGTCAATTTAAAGATAAGCTATCGCGCTACGGGGTAATGACTGCCGGTTTGGCGGTAGTTTTTTCTTTGGGATTGATTTTTTTCTACCTGTTTTCCGAGATCGCGCCTCTGTTTCGCGGGGCATCGGTTGAGATTACCCATCAATACACGCCGACGCAGTTGCAGCAGACTGAAGCCGATGCCACAGAATACCTAACCTTGGAGCGCTACGAAGAAATCGGAGCCAGTTTCAAGCGTAGCGGTGCAGTGAATTTCTTTTCAGTGAACGATGGCAGTCAAATTCTGAATGCCCAAATTCCGGTGAGCGAAGGTGCGACCTTTACCCGTTTGGCGACCAGTACGCCCGACCAAGGTCTGATTGCCTACGGTTACAGCAATGGTCAGGTAGCTTTGGCCAAGGTGAATTACGCACTTAGCTATCCCAACGACAAACGCAAAATCACTCCAAGTCTGGTTTTCCCGCTGGGCGAAAACACTTTGCAGTTGGACGAGCAGGGTGCGGCCATTACCCAGTTGGCGGTGCAGGATTCGTCCAGCGGTATTTTGTTGGGGGCACTGACTGCCGATAAGCGCCTGTTATTGGGCGTGTTTAGCAGCAATACCAATATGATCACCGGCGAAGAAACGCTCAGCCAAGAGATTTTCACTCTGCCTGCGTTGCCCGAAGGTGTAACGCCGATTGCTATTCAAGTCGATGAAAGTGCGCAGCATTTCATCGTTGCCGACGACAAAGCCCAGCTGTGGCTGTACAACATCATCAACCCTAGCGCGCCAGTGCGTCAGGCACCGGTTGCTGTGCCGGGCGGTAAAATTACTGCGATGGAGTTTTTGGTAGGTACAGCTTCATTGGTGATAGGCACGGATCAGGGTGAGGTCAGCCAATGGTTTTTGGTGCGCAACAGCGACAACGTGTATGAAGTGAAATTTGTGCGCGCATTTGATTCGCTTGAGGGCGCAGTTGTCCGTGTAACTCCCGAGCACGCTCGCCGCGGCTTTTGGGTCAGCGACGACAAAGGCAATGTCGGCATCTATTACGGCACCTCCGAGCGCACCCTGTTCCTCGACGAGTTAAGTGATAAATCCATAGTGCAGATGGCCGTTTCGCCCATCCATAACCGCGCGCTTTTGCTCGATGACAGCAACAATCTGGCGGTAGCCGATGTGTGGAACAAGCACCCAGAAGTGTCGTTCAGTTCACTCTGGCAAAAGGTTTGGTACGAAGGGCGTGAGTCGCCCGAGTACATCTGGCAGGCGTCTTCAGGTAGCGATAATTTTGAAGCCAAGATGAGCTTTGTGCCGCTCTCGGTCGGCACCCTGAAAGCCGCATTTTTCGCCATGCTGTTTGCTATCCCGCTGGGCGTGGCCGGTGCTATCTACACCGCTTACTTTATGACGCCCAAACTGCGCGGCTTGGTAAAACCCACCATCGAAATTATGGAGGCCTTGCCGACGGTAATCCTCGGTTTCCTTGCTGGTCTCTGGTTGGCGCCGTTTGTGGAAAACCATCTGCCGGCTATCTTTGCGATTTTGATTGCCTTACCGGTGATCATGATTGTCACCGGTTATATCTGGAGCCGCTGCCCCGAATCCCTGCGCACCAGTGTGCCCGAAGGTTGGGAAGCGGCGATTTTGATTGTGCCGATCATCCTTACCGTATGGCTGTGTGTGGCGCTTAGCCCAATGACCGAAGTTCTGGTATTTGGCGGCAGCATGCGCCAGTGGTTTACCGAAAATGGCATCGACTACAGCCAGCGCAATGCTTTAGTTGTGGGAATTGTGATGGGCTTTGCGGTGATCCCGACTATCTTTTCCATCGCTGAAGATGCCGTATTCAGTGTGCCGCGCCACTTGACTCAAGGCTCGCTGGCGCTGGGCGCCACTCGCTGGCAAACCGTAGTGGGCGTGGTATTGCCGACCGCCAGCCCCGGTATTTTCTCCGCGATGATGATGGGCTTCGGCCGCGCCGTGGGCGAAACCATGATTGTGCTGATGGCGACCGGTAACAGCCCGATTGTTAACTTCAATATCTTTGAAGGGATGCGCACTTTCTCCGCCAACATTGCGGTGGAACTGCCGGAAACGGCGGTGGCGAGTACCCACTTCCGTGTCCTGTTCCTTGCAGCCCTTGTGCTTCTGGCGCTGACGTTTGTAGTGAATACTTTGGCTGAAGTAATTCGCCAACGTCTTCGCAAGCGTTACAGCAATCTGTAATTGGGTGAGATTCGATGAAAAAACTGACATCTAGACAGACCTCCTGGTTTCAAAGCGGCTCACCTTGGGTCTGGCTCAATGGTGGCGCGGTTGCGCTGAGCATGATCATGGTAGTTGGACTGCTGGGGTTGATTGCCATCCGAGGCTTCGGCCACTTCTGGCCAGCAGATATTTTGCAAACCTCGGTAACTGATCGCAGCGGGCAGCAACACATCATCATGGGTGAGTTCGTGCGCGATGAAGTCATCACTGCTGCGGTTGCACGCGACGGTGGTTATGAAGTACCTGACGATCTGGAAGTGATTACCCGTCACCTGATCAAACTGGGCAACCGCGATATCAGCGGACGCGATTTTGTCTGGTTTCTCGATATGGGAATGGGCAAATGGGAGTACCCAGCTGATGCTGTGTCGATCGAGCGTCGTGAGTGGGGCAACTTCTACGGTTATCCCGTTGCGATTCAGGATAATGGCGCACAAGTAAGCAAGCTGGGCGACCAAAACTTCTGGCAGGAGCTGGATAAGCGTTTGGAGCGCGCGCTGGAGTTGCACGAACAGGTTTCGCGTATTGAGAAAGTCGATATTGGTCGCATCAACAACGGTATGGATGAACTGCGCCTTGAGCGTCGCCGTATGGAGTTGGATGGCGTGAAAGGTGAGGCTATGGCCTTGGCTGATGCCGATATGGCCGAGCGCCGCGCTGCGCTGGAAGCCGAGTATTCACTGATCAAAACCAAACGCGATGAAATTCTCGCCCAGGCTACACGCGACAAGTTGCAGGTGCGCACGGCCGATGGCAAGCAAACCGTGATTGGTTTCGACCATATAGTGCGCGTGACGCGCCCGAACGAACTGGGCGTAATGGGCAAGCTGGCGCAGTATGCAGATCGTTTGTGGGAGTTTCTGGCCGACGAACCGCGTGAAGCAAACACTGAAGGCGGTATCTTCCCCGCGATTTTCGGAACCATCACTATGGTGATTGTGATGTCGATCATGGTGACACCATTGGGTGTGCTGGCAGCGATTTACCTGCGTGAATACGCCAAGCAAGGCACTGTGCTCAAGTTGATCCGCATCTCGGTTTACAACCTTGCCGGTGTTCCTTCGATTGTGTACGGCGTATTTGGTCTGGGCTTTTTTGTGTACATCCTCGGCGGCAATATCGACCAGTTGTTTTACCCTGAATCCCTACCGTCACCAACCTTTGGTACGCCGGGGTTGTTCTGGGCATCGCTCACCTTGGCGCTGCTGACGCTGCCGATTGTGATTGTGTCGACCGAAGAAGGTTTGTCGCGTATTCCAAGCACCATTCGCCAAGGCAGTCTTGCACTGGGTGCGACTAAAGCAGAAACCCTGTGGAAAGTGGTAGTGCCGCTCGCAACCCCAGCAATGATGACCGGTTTGATTCTGGCGATTGCCCGCGCTGCCGGTGAAGTGGCACCGCTGATGCTGGTAGGCGTAGTAAAACTGGCGCCGGCATTACCGGTTGATGGTAATTATCCTTACCTGCACTTGGATCAAAAAATCATGCACTTGGGCTTCCACGTTTACGATGTGGGCTTCCAAAGTCCCAACGTAGAAGCGGCGCGTCCATTGGTCTATGCAACTTCGTTGACGCTGGTATTGCTGATCATTGTGTTGAACATTGCAGCGATCCAAATTCGTAATAATTTGCGCGAGAAATATCGCAGTGCATCGGATTAATCTGCTGCAATAAATTTGTCATGAAATTGAAATAATTTAGTGAATTTTATTTTTGGTTTTTAAAAACAGGCACAACATATGAGTCCGACAGCATTGGTGGAACCGATCAAGCTTGAAGTAAACAATCTCAATTTGTACTACGATCAAAAGCGTGCGTTAAACGGTGTGAGTTTGAAAATACCGGAGAAAAAAGTAACGGCATTTATCGGCCCGTCTGGCTGCGGTAAATCGACTTTGCTGCGCTGCTTTAATCGTATGAATGATTTGGTGGATTCCTGCCGCGTAGAAGGGCAAATCCTGCTCGATGGTCAAAACATTTATGACAAAAGTGTCGATGTGGCAGAGCTGCGCCGCCAAGTGGGAATGGTGTTTCAAAAGCCTAATCCGTTTCCTAAATCGATTTATGAAAACGTGGCCTATGGTCTACGCTTACAGGGTGTTAAGTCCAAGCGCATTCTGGATGAAGTGGTAGAAAAATCCTTAAAAGGCGCTGCACTCTGGGATGAAGTAAAAGATCGTCTGCATGAAAATGCATTTGGTTTATCTGGTGGTCAGCAACAGCGTTTGGTCATCGCGCGCGCAATTGCGATTGAGCCGGAAGTAATTTTGTTGGATGAGCCAGCATCGGCGCTCGATCCAATCTCAACATTGAAAATTGAAGAGTTGATCAACGAGTTAAAGCACCAATACACGATTGTGATTGTAACGCACAGCATGCAACAGGCAGCGCGCGTTTCTGATTACACCGCGTTTATGTACATGGGTGATCTGATTGAGCATGGGTTGACTGACACGCTCTTTACCAATCCCACTCACAAACAAACAGAAGATTACATCACCGGCCGTTACGGTTAATGCGGAGGCGCATCATGGTTATGGATATTACGAGTCACACTCATCACATCTCACAACAATTTAATATCGAGCTGGAAGCCATTCGCACCCATTTGTCCGAAATGGGCGGCATGGCACAGCGTCAGGTTAACGATGCAATTCAAGCGTTGATTGATGCCGATGTTGAGCGCGCCGAGCAAGTTGTGCGCGCGGATTTTAAAGTTAACTCAATGGAAATGGCGATAGATGAAGAGTGCACGCGCATTCTCGCTCGCCGTCAACCGGCCGCGAGTGATTTGCGTTTGGTGATCGCCGTTACCAAAGCGATTACCGACTTGGAGCGTATCGGCGACGAGGCAACAAAAATCGCGCGTCAGGCCATTTCAATGAATAAAGATGGTCAATCGCCACGCGGTTACATTGAAGTGCGTCATATTGGTGGGCACGTTTCGCGTATGTTGCAAGATGCGCTGGATGCGTTCGCGCGCCTGGACATGGATTTGGCACTGAACGTGGTGCAAACCGATAAACAAGTCGATATGGAATACGGCTCAGCCATGCGCGAGCTGGTGACGTTTATGATCGAAGATCCGCGCAGCATTACGCGCGTGTTGAGCATCATGTGGTCGCTGCGCGCACTGGAGCGCATTGGCGACCATGCGCGCAATCTGGCGCAGTACGTGATTTATCTGGTGAAGGGTGAAGACGTGCGTCACTCCAATGTGGAAGAGATCACCGAGAATCTCAACAGCAAGGAATAAACAGCGAGAGCAATTGTCGGCAAAGGTTGAGCCAGCTTGGCTTACAGCATATTTTTTGCGTGACTAAACTGGCGTCCTCTTGTTAAATAACCCGCGTCTGCGTGCAGGCGCGGGTTTTTTTATTTTCAGATCACATGGGGTGTCCGTTGCTCTTTCGATAAGGGCAGATGACAGCGACGACAATTAAGCCTTGTCGGGCACCCCAATAATATATAATATAAATAGGCTAAATTAATATGCTGGATACAGGGCGCAACCTTACTCACCAGTTAACCCATCAGTTGGGTGCGGCAATTGTTCAAGGTCAGTACGCGATTGATAAATCCTTCCCTACTGAAGCGGAGTTATCGCAACAGTTCAATATCAGCCGCAGTGTGACCCGTGAAGCGGTCAAAATGCTCACGGCGAAAGGGCTGATTGCCTCGCGTCCGCGGCAGGGAATTCGGGTAATGCCGAGTACCCACTGGAATATGTTCGATGCCGATGTGCTCAGTTGGACGCTCAATGCACGCCCCTCACTGGAGCTGCTGCGCGAATTTACCCAGCTGCGTATGGCGATTGAGCCAGAAGCGGCGGTACTGGCGGCGGAAAACCATCAAGACAGCATAAAAATGAAAGCCATTGGCGATGCGCTCGCCCGCATGAAGCGCGCCGATGAAGGGCACGATGATCCGCTCTCGGCCGATATCGAATTTCACTGCGCAATTTTGGCGGCGGGTAATAACCGCTTCTTTTTCCAGTTGCGCGAATTTATTCAGGTCGCCCTGCGCGTCAGTATCGCCAGCACTAACCAATTAAAAGGGGTGTTGACGGCAGATTACGATGATCACAAGCGCATTTACGATGCGATTTGTGCTGGCGATCAGGAAGCGGCAAGTAAAGCAGTTAAAACATTGCTGCAAGAAGTGATGCAGTTGATTAATGTATCTCTGGTTAAACCTACATAGCAGAAGCAGGTCTTACACAACCGCCTATGCTTATGTGCGACTTTCTTGAAAAGTGCGCCTGAACCGAGAGAGAAGATCAACATGTATAACTACTCAGCCCACCAAGGCTACACCCGCTACCCGAGCTTGCAGGATCGCAGTGTGTTTATCACTGGCGGTTCTACTGGCATAGGCGCAGCCTTGGTTGAAGCCTTTGCCGCACAGGGCGCAAAGGTGGCATTTGTCGATATCGATGAGCCAGGTGCAGTGGCGCTTTGCGATGAATTAGTGGCCAAAGGCTATGCGCGTCCCTGGTTTGAAGTCTGTGATGTCAGCGATATCCGCGCATTGCAGCGCAGCATTGCCGATGCACAACAGGCGCAAGGTGATATCAGCGTGCTGATTAACAATGCAGCGAACGACCAGCGCGTGGATACCCGGAGCATCACCGAGGCTGATTGGCACCGAAGTTTGGCGATTAATCTCCATCCGGCATTTTTTGCTGCCCAAGCCGTGCAGCCGATGATGGCCGCGTTAGGTGGTGGTTCGATCATTAATATCAGCTCGATCAACGTTCAGTTCGGGCCGCCAAAGCTGGCCAGCTATATCACTGCCAAAGCAGGTATTTTGGGGATTTCAAAAGCATTGGCGACGGATTACGGTCTCGATAACATCCGCGTGAATTCCATCTTGCCCGGTTGGGTAGCGACGCCCAAGCAATTGGAAAAGTGGCTGAGCGAAGAGGAAGAACAGGAGTTGATGAAGCGTGTGTGCCTCAAAAAACGTTTGGGCGCACACGATGTTGCCAATCTTGCATTGTTTTTAGCGGCGGATGATTCAGCGATGATCACCTCGCAAGAATTTGTGATCGACGGCGGGAGAATTTAAGCAGCACTTAACCCGCCCGGTTTTACAAATATCAACCCGGAAGCATTCATTGGTCGGCCCGATGAATGCTTCTTGTTTAAAGAGCGAGCCGAAAATACAACGGTCTTATTTTTCGATAAAAAGAAAATTTTTTAATAACAAAGTGCGCTCACCGAACGCACTACTACACAGAGGTCAAACATGATTTTAAACGGACTCGATATAGGGGTATTGATTGCTTACGCCCTGATTTTGCTATTTGTCGCTTACTGGGTGTCGCGTGATGAAAAAGGTCACGACAAAAACGCCAACGATTATTTCCTCGCCAGTAAATCCCTGCCTTGGTGGGCGATTGGTGCATCCTTAATCGCCGCCAATATTTCTGCTGAGCAAATTATTGGTATGTCCGGCTCCGGTTATGTGATCGGCATGGGCATCGCGGCTTACGAATTAATGGCGGCGATTACGCTGATTATCATCGCCAAATATTTCCTGCCGATTTTCCTCGCCAAAGGCATCTACACCATGCCGCAATTTTTGGAAAACCGTTACGACGGCCGTGTGCGCACGGTAATGGCGATTTTCTGGCTGGCACTCTACACCTTTGTGAACCTGACCTCGGTGCTCTATTTGGGCTCGCTGGCGATTTCACAATTCCTCGGCGTCGATATGCTCTATGGCATGATCTTCCTCGCGCTTTTCTCTATGGCGTATTCGGTATATGGCGGTCTGAAAGCGGTGGCCATGACCGATATTATCCAAGTGGTCTTTTTGGTTCTGGGTGGTTTGTTTGTTAGCTACTTGGCGCTCAACCAAATCTCTGGCGATACCGGTGTCGTTGCGGGCTTCTCAACTTTGTTAGAAAAAGCACCGGAAAAATTCGACATGATTTTATCGCCTGATAATCCAAGCTATATGAATCTGCCGGGCATTTCGGTATTGATTGGTGGCCTGTGGATTATGAACATCAGTTATTGGGGCTTTAACCAATACATTATTCAACGCGCGCTGGCAGCAAAAAGTATTCAGGAAGCGCAAAAAGGTATGGCCTTCGCCGCTTACGTAAAATTGTTTGTACCGATCATTGTGGTATTACCTGGTATTTGCGCTGTCGTGCTCGCACCGGATCTGAGTAAGCCTGACCAAGCTTATCCTGAAATGATGAAATTATTGCCGCACGGTTTATTGGGTATCGCCTTTGCTGCATTGGTTGCGGCGATTGCATCGTCACTCAGCTCCATGAGCAATAGTATTTCAACTATTTTCACCATGGATATTTATAAGCGCTCAGTTAATCCGGCTGCCTCTGAGCAAAAGTTGGTATTTATTGGTCGCGCTACTGCATTTGTAGCGATGGTGGTTGCAGTATTGCTTGCCAAACCTTTGGTGGGTAAATCTGAACAGGCATTCCAATTTATTCAAGAGTTCACCGGCTTCTTTACGCCGGGCATTGTGGTGATTTTCCTGTTTGGCTTCTTCTGGAAAAAAGCGACTGCCGCGTCTGCATTAACCGCAGCCATTGCATCGGTTATTTTGTCCTGGACATTTAAAGTGTACTTGCCAGAAATGCCATTTATGGATCGTGTAGGCCTGGTATTTATTCTGTGTTGCGTGCTGGCTGCCATTGTTACTTATCTGGCCGGCGCAAAAGTGCAGGAAAATGCAATTGATCTGAACGATGTCAGTTTCAAAACCACATCAGGTTTTAATATTGCCTCTGTTGGTGTGGTGCTCATCCTGATCGCAATCTACGCCACCTGGTGGTAAGCTCCTCGCACCAAGAGTGGTAAAAGCGCCCCTTTTTAGGGGCGTTTTTGTATCTGCTGCTTATGAAAATTATTAACTAAAGATGTTGTTGCTATGGTTGCGTTTAGCCTAATTGATATTGTTCCCTGCGCGAATTTACTCGGCGAAGGTGTGCAGTGGAATCAGCAGGATGGTTGTTTTTGGTGGACGGATATTCACTCCGCTAAACTTTATCGCTATCAGTTGGCGAGCAAAAAATTATCGCACTGGGATCTGCCGGAAAAGCTCGGCTGTTTTGCGTTTGCAAAAAATGATTCGCGTTTGCTTGCGGCATTTGCATCCGGTTTCGCTTGGTTTGATGTTGAAACTGGTGCGCTTGAATGGATCGCAAAGCCGGAAGCGCATTTTATTGGCAATCGCTCTAACGATGGCCGCTGTGATCGCCAAGGGCGTTTTTGGATGGGCACCATTTGCGAGCAAAAAAATTCTCCGTGGCAATGCGCATCGCTTTATTCATTGCAGGCCGATGGCGAACTCACTAAACATTTAACGAGTTTGCACATCTCCAATGCACTTTGCTGGAGCCCGGATTCGCGCAAGTTGTATCACGCCGACTCACCCGCATTTGCTATTAATGTTTACGATTTTGATGCAGCAAGCGGAGTACTTTCCAATCGCCAAGTATTTGCACAGCTAGAGCAGGGCATTGAGCCGGACGGTGCTTGCGTGGATGCGCAAGGCTATGTGTGGAATGCCCAGTGGGGCGGCAGCCGTGTAGTGCGCTATGCGCCCGATGGCAGTGTTGATTTCATTCTGCCAATGCCTGTGTTACAGCCAACCTGCGTTGCGTTTGGTGGAGAAAATCTCAATTTGCTTGCGGTGACCAGTGCGCGTGTTGGTTTAAGTGATGAAACCTTGCAACAGCAACCACAAGCGGGCAATTTATTTATTTTTCAAACTGATGTGATGGGTCTGGAAGAAGCGAAGTTTGGTTAATTAAGTTAGTTGCAGCAACTCCAGCAACCACAATCCGATTGTTACCGTAAATAACGACCAGATAGTAGTGTGCGCAACAATTCGCGCGGCTAGGGGCGCATTGCCATTCATCGCTTGCACCATCACAAAACTAATTGTTGCGCTGGGCGATGAGGCCAATAAAAATAAAATCGCCAGTGCTTCTCCCTGTACTCCCAGTGCAATCGCAAGCACGCAGGCAATCACTGGCGAGAGAATTAATTTCCAAACGCATGCGCTAAAAGTAATTGAATCCAACTGGGTTAGCTTGGTTGCTCCAAGTGAACCGCCTATGCAAATCAGCGCTAATGGCAACACCATTTGGCTCAGGTATTTACCGCTATCCAGCACTACCTGAGGCAAACTGAGTTTGCAGAAGTTGACCAAAAACCCGAGCGCGATAGCAATAATCAGCGGGTTTTTGGCGATACCTATCAAGGTTGGCTTTAACGATGTATCGCCATCATTCAAGCTGCGATTCAATACATAAACCGATAATACGTTATAGACAATCACGGTCATCGCCACAGGTAGCGATGCAAGTGCCAAGCCTTTTTCACCATAAGCATTTGCGCAAAATGCCAAGCCCAGAATAACCAGATTGCCGCGAAAAGCGCCCTGAATTAAAACACCTTCATCGCGTTTTTCGCGGCAGTGCCAATGTGCTGTTAGCAAGCTGCCGAGAAATACCAGCCCTGTCATGACGGCAAAAGCGATCAATAAATTCCAATCTGTTGCGTGAGCTGTATCTGCCGTCGCACAGGTGATAAATAACATCACCGGCAAGCCGAGGCTGTAGACCAATTGCGATGAGGTTTTAATAAAACCATCGTTGATCATATTGCGGCTTTTGAGCCATAGGCCGAGAAACAGCATCACAAAAATCGGTGCGGTGATTTGAAAGGCAAACAGAAAGGTATGGAGTGCGTTGGCGAGCAAGGTTGACCTCGAGTGTAAAACTCGTGCGTGAAAAACCTGAATGCCGGAAACAATAAAGCCCGGCGAACCGGGCTTTATTGTAACGCTAAATAGGCTGGAGACCTATTTGGGTGCTTATTCAGTTGCTAGTTTCAGAACTTTTACTCGGGAGCTCTTATTCTGGAACTACAAACGGAAAATAGTTTTTCGCGTTGTTGTAGCAAATATCCTGAATCATCTTGCCGACCATTTTAGTGTCATTAGGCACTAAACCTTTGGCCATGTCGCGGCCGAAAATTCCGCACAGAATGCGACGGAAATATTCGTGACGAGAATAGCTCAGGAAGCTGCGGCTATCAGTCAGCATACCCACAAAGCGGCTCAGCAAGCCCAACTGGCTCAGTGCTTCGATTTGGCGAGTCATGCCTTCCATTTGATCGAGGAACCACCAACCGCTACCGAATTGGATTTTGCCGGCAGATGAACCGTCCTGGAAGTTACCGATCATGGTGCCGATCACTTCGTTGTCGCGTGGGTTCAGGTTGTAAATAATGGTTTTAGCGAGTTTGTTTTGATCGTCCAAGCGGCCGAGGAACTTGGCCAAAGGTTTGGCGTAGTTGTGGTCGCCGATAGAGTCAAAACCAGTGTCAGGGCCAAGGGTGCGATACAAACGTGGGTTGTTATTGCGGATGGCGCCAATGTGGAATTGTTGTACCCAGCCTTTAGCGTGATCTTGCAGAGCAAATTCGACCATCATTGCTGATTGGAATTTTTCGATTTCCACTGCATCCAGATCTTTATGGCCGCGGATTTTCAGGAAGATCGCGCGGATTTCTTCATCGGTGTAATCAGCAGCGTAAACAGTTTCCAAGCCGTGGTCAGACAGGCGGCAGCCATTTGCGTGGAAATAATCGTGGCGAATATCCAGCGCTTTCATCAAATCTTCAAAGGTATTGATGTTGACGTCGGCAGCGATCGCCAAGCGATCCAAATACTTGTTATAGGCTTCGGTGTTTTCCACCATCATCGCGCGGTCAGGGCGCCAGGTTGGCAGCATCGCCGACTTGAATGATGAATCAGCAGCAACCGTTTTGTGATGTGCGAGGTCGTGAATTGGGTCATCAGTAGTACATACCATCTTCACATTAGCTTGAGTCATTAAACCGCGTGCGCTGAATTCAGGAGTGGCGAGCAGCTCGTTACATTGATCCCAAGTGCGCTTGGCATTGCTGCTATCGAGCAGGCGGTCAGTAATGCCGAAAGGCTTGCGCAGTTCAAGGTGAGTCCAGTGATAAAGAGGATTGCGCAGGGTGTAGGGAACAGTCTCACACCACTTTTCAAATTTTTCCCAGTCGCTGGCATCGCCAGTACAGTAACGCTCATCCACACCGTTGGAGCGCATCGCACGCCATTTGTAGTGATCGCCCGCAAGCCAAACTTCGTAGAGGTTTTTGAATTGCTTATTCTGGCCTACTTGCTCGGGGGGAAGGTGGCAGTGGTAATCAATGATGGGCATGTGTTTGGCGTACTCGTGGAAGAGTACTTTGGCCTGCTCGGTATCGAGCAAAAAGTCGTCGTGGATAAAGCTCATTCTCACAATTCCTCAATAATGCCGAGGCAACAGCAAATCCGCGTGAGGCTGTGCGATGGCAAGAAAAAATTTACGCTCAACGCATGTCTACAGCTTAGCTCAAAAAATGAGCAGCCAAATCCTGTTAATAAGGAGACTGGTTGAAGATTATTATTCCAACAGGGTTAGACCTGCGGGGATAAGTTTGACCGAGGATTGCCTGCCCAAGGGCTAGATTGATAACCAACAATAACCGTAAAAATGGGCGCGCTGCTATGTTGCAGCTTGTCGGTAAGTGTAACTGCTGTGGCACAAAATACCAACTGCCGATGTAGGGCTTTTGACGCGATAATTACATTTCTTAAACTCTTGTGTAACCGTTTACATTATACTGTTTCTCTGGGGGGAATCGGTTAAGCAGATCCTTATTGGTAGGCTATAGTCAAAGCAGTTGTTGTATTTTTAGCCATTACCAAGCGGAGCCTGACATGACCAAGCCTATCGTCCATAACAATCCTTATTACGAGTTGTTACGCGCAGAAAAAATTGCTGAATTTAATCAGCGCAAAGCGCGTGGCGAGGTAAAACCGGATGGGTTGCGCGGCGGTGATTTTCGCGGATTGGATTTACGCGAGTTGGACGCAACAGGTCTGGATTTGCGCGACGCTTATTTTCGCGGCGCAGATTTGCGCGGGATTGATTTCCGTACCACCCAGTTAGAGGGCGCCAGTTTTTGCCAAGCTCATATATCCGGCTGTTTTTTTCCGCGGGAAATAGCGGCAGATGAATTACGTTTGTCGTTCGACTTGGGAATTCGGGTGCGATACCACAATAAATAATGATTTGTTTGAAGAGGGGAATAATGATCACTTCTATGACAGTTTTACCTGTGCCTAAACGCAGTCAGTTACTACTATCCATGCTCTGCGCGTTTTTATTGACGACAACCGCCTGTTCAAAACCTAATACTCCCGCGTCATCCACAGCGGCTACAGAATCGGTTGCACAAGAAGCCGCTAGTGAACAAAAAAGCACGGTGGAAGACATTACCATCGTTGATAAACAAGCAACCTTTGAAACCCGCTCACTGTTTGCATTTATGCAGCAACAGCGCAAAGAGTCGATTATGTTTGGTCATCAACATGAAACGACTCAAGGGTTAACTATTACTACTACCGATGGCACCCAGTCTGACACCTTTAATGCCGTTGGCGATTTTGCTGCGGTATACGGTTGGGACACACTGTCAATTATCGCCCCAAAATCGGAAGGCGATGTAGTTGAGCAAATCAAAAAAGCCTATGCGCGCGGTGGCATCATTACTGTAAGTTCGCATTTTGATAATCCCCTCACTGATAAACAAAAAGGGGAGTGGCCAACAGGTACTTCCTGGGATAAAACCCCGGCGGTAGTTGCAGCTTTACCCGGTGGTGAAGGCAATGCAGTTTATAACGGCTACCTCGATGAGCTTGCTGATTGGGCGAACAATCTCAAAGATGATAATGGCAAATTAATTCCGGTTATTTTCCGTATTCTTCACGAAAATACGGGCAGCTGGTTTTGGTGGGGCGCCGAGCAATCGACCCCAGAGCAATATCAACAGTTGTATCAATACACTGTGCAATATTTGCGCGATACCAAAGGCGTGCACAATTTTTTATATGCCTATTCGCCCAATAATTTTGAAGATGCAGCCGAAGCGAATTATTTGGAGCGCTACCCTGGCGATGCCTACGTAGATGTATTAGGTTTTGACACCTATGGTGCAGCCGAAAACAACGAAGCCTGGTTCAAAAATGTGGTTGCCAATGCCGCCTTGGTTGCGCGTATGGCAGATGAGCGCAACAAAATTCCCGTGATCTCTGAGATTGGTATTCGCGCGCCGGATATTGAAGCAGGTAAGTATGATAACCAGTGGTATCGAAAATTGATTGCAGGCTTAAAAGCAGATTCCGATGCGCGCTTGATTTCCTTCTTGCTCACGTGGCGCAATGCACCTGAAGGTGTGCCAGGGCCGGATGGTAAAAATGTTCCGCATTATTGGGTGCCAGCCAATCGCGAAGAAAATATCAACAATGGAACTTTGGAAGATTTGCGCGAGTTCTATAAAGATGATTTCACCGCATTTAATCGCGACATTTCCGGTGTCTACTCTATTGAAACTCGCGTGAAATAAACGCGTAGTGTTTAGTTGTGCTCATGTACATAACCTCTAAAAGGGTTCTGTACATGAGTTGCTAATTCCCGCCCCTGATTGAATAACTCCAGCTGTAAAAAATTATTGCCTTCACGCAAATCAATAAATCTGACACCTACGCCCAGCAAACGCGCAGGCAAGTGTTTTCGCTCGTAAGCTTCTGCACACAAACTCTGCAATTCTGCGATTGATACCGCGTTCGCGCTGCGTTCAATGGTGGTGATACTGAAATCGGAAAATTTGATTTTGACAAACAGTTTTACCACTTTGTAATCGTCGTCCACTCGCCGTAAACGAATCGCCAGTTGTTGGCTGAGCGATGGCAATTCATGCAAACAGTGGGATAGGTCGGGCAAGTCTTGCGAGAAGGTATTTTCCACGCTTAATGATTTGCGGCGGCGGTCAACGGTAACTTGGCGTTCATCAATGCCGCGGCTTAAGTGATACAGTCGCGTGCCCATTTGCCCGAAACGTTGGGTGAGTTCAAATACTGAAAATTTGTGCAAATCACTGCAGGTAAAAATGTTCAGCTCAGCCAATTTGGTTGCCATCGCCTTGCCTACGCCGTAGATTTTTTTAACCGGTAGCTGCGCAACAAAATCTTGAACTTGAGTTGGTGCGATAACAAATTGCCCATTGGGTTTATTCCAATCGCTGGCGATTTTGGCGAGAAATTTATTGGGCGCGATACCGGCGGAGACAGTAATGCCTATCTCTTTATAAATACGTGCGCGGATTTCCTGTGCGATGCGTGTAGCGCTGCCTTGGTGAAACCCGGAGTCGCTGACATCCAAAAAAGCTTCGTCCAGCGATAAGGGTTCAACTAGCTCTGTGTATTCATAAAAAATACTGCGCATTTGCTGCGATGCTTCGCGATAAGCTTCCATGCGGTGAGGCAAGATCAGTAAATCCGGGCAGAGGCGTTTTGCGGTGCTGGATGGCATGGCCGAACGCACACCAAAGCGGCGCGCATCATAATTGCAAGTTGATATAACGCCGCGCCTATCACTACTGCCGCCCACGGCAATCGGGCGATTGACCAATGATGGATCGTCGCGCATTTCAATCGCGGCAAAAAAGCAATCGGCATCACAGTGAATAATTTTGCGCATGGGCGTGGCTCTCAAACGATACTGTATTAAAACACAGTATTTGAGCTGACGCAGCTGGTTGATATTCCCGCCAAAGCATCTGTTGCCAACAACTGACATTGCGAGGACTACCACGGGTAAAATTAGGTTAACTTGTATGACAATAATATCTAGCCAAGGCTATCCTCTGGCCGCTATAGCAAAAAGAACACCCATAAATCATTGATAACAACTCCATAACAACAACTAGGAGATTTTTATGCGAGCCATCAAACCGCTCATCGCCGCGCTCGGCTTGGGTATCAGCTTTACGGCATTGGCCGATACTCAAATCAGTCTGGACGCTACCAAAACCGGCCCGATCATCAACAAAAATGTGTACGGCCAATTTGCCGAACATTTAGGTCGCGGCATTTATGAAGGTATTTGGGTTGGCCCCAAATCCAAAATTCCTAACACCAAAGGTTGGCGCAACGATGTTGTTGGCGCCCTGAAAGAGTTACAGGTGCCGCTGGTGCGTTGGCCGGGCGGTTGTTTTGCTGATGAATATCACTGGCGCGATGGCATTGGCCCGCGCAATAAGCGCCCAGTAAAAGTAAATACCAACTGGGGCGGTGTAGAAGAAGATAATGCTGTAGGTACCCACGAATTTTTTGACTTGGCAGAAATGCTCGGGGCCGAGACTTATGTGAATGGCAATTTAGGCACAGGCTCAGCGCAGGAAATGGCGGAGTGGGTGGAATATATGACGGCCGAGGGCAAGTCGACTCTGGCTGAATTGCGCCGCAAAAATGGCCGCGATAAACCTTTCCGTGTTGATTATTTTGCGATTGGCAATGAGGCATGGGGCTGCGGTGGCAATATGACGCCGGAGTTCTACACCAACCTCTACAACCAATATGCAACCTTTATTAAGGCGCCGGAGAACAATCGCCCGAAAATGATTGCAAGTGGCGGCAATGATACCGACACCAAATGGGCCGATCATATCAGTGCCAATGTAAAACAAAACTGGAGCCTGCGTTTGGATGGCATCAGCTTCCATTACTACACACTGCCAACTGGCGAGTGGAAAGTAAAAGGTGCTGCGACTGGCTTCCCTGAATCCGAATGGATTTCTACTATCAACCAAACTTTGCGTATCGATGGCTTTATTGCCGCTAACAAAAAGGTGATGGATAAAAATGACCCAGAGAAAAAACTCGGTTTCTATGTGGATGAGTGGGGCACATGGTACGACGTAGAAAAAGGCGAGAACCCCGGCTTTTTGTATCAGCAAAACAGCCTGCGCGATGCAATCGTTGCGGCGCTTAACTTCAATATTTTCCACAAGCACGCCGACCGCGTTCACATGACCAACATCGCGCAAATGGTTAACGTGTTGCAGGCGATGATTTTGACCGACAAAGAAAAAATGGTGCTCACACCGACCTATCACGCCTACAAAATGTATGTGCCATTTCAGGATGCAACCTCGCTCCCGCTGGAGCTGAAAGATGTACCTGAATACAAACTGGGTGATCTGTCGGTGCCTGCGGTAAGTGCAACTGCGGCGCGCGCTAAAGACGGAAAAATTTATTTGGCTTTAGTGAATGCTAATCCGAATAAAGCGGAAACTGTGGATGTGAATCTTGCCGGTGTAAAAGTAAATGGTGTTAGCGGGCAAGTATTAACCGCAGCAGCAATGGATGCGCACAACACTTTCGCGCAACCAGAAGCGATTAAGCCTGCGGCCTATTCTGCGAAAGCGAGCAACGGAAAATTAGCCTTGAGCTTGCCAGCAAAATCGGTGGTAGTTGTAGCGGTAGAGTAATTTTAGTTTTACTTCTGCATAAAAAATGGGGCTTTTTTGCCCCATTTTTTATTATTGCTGCTTTAACTTATCGAACTGCAAGTAATTGTTTTTTAACCACACTCGCACGCGTGATCGCTCCACAATATTCATCACCTCAACATTGTTAGCAGCTGCCCAAAAACTGGTGTTGCTAAAGTCGATGCGCGCGGCTAATTGCGGTTGCAGTTTTTCGAGGCGCAGGAAAATTGCATCGCGGTCTTTGGCTTTTTGGTAGGTGCTGGATTGTTCAAAGTGATCAAAACATTCACCTCTACCCAAATTGCTGACCACCACAAATTGAATAAAATCCTGCGGGTAGCGATTCAATAATTTATTCAATAGCTGTACTGAGTCAGCACCATCATCCATCACATGCCATAAATAGACTTTGCAGCCAATCTCTTGCAGCAGTGCAAGCGCATCACTTTCATCAATCCATTTGCCCAAGCGCGTTGAGGTTTGTGCGGCTAAATCGATAATTAAATCGCTATCGGGATTTTCTTGTGCCAGCAAAATGAGCTGATCGAGGCTGTCATAGTCGTCGATGATCAGTGGCGATGCGAACTCACTGTAAAAGCGCGAAAAAGTCCCGTGGGATTGGTCGGAGTCCAATCCAATAAAAGCAGTGCCCTTATCGATTAAATATTGCGCCAGTAGTCGCGAGGTCATGGATTTTCCGACCCCGCCTTTTTCACCACCAATAAAATGGATATTGCTCATGGTTGATTCCTTGTTGATCTCTGTAGAGGAGGGCAGCAGGACTCTAGCACATGTGGCATGACAATAATGGTGCTAAGGCTTAGCTATCACGGCTACACATCCAGGTGCCATTTTATTGAGGGTAGGGGAGAACTGCTCAGGAGGAATCAAAGAGGTTGTTGGTGAGGGGGTGTAGCTCTGTTATGGCGCGTATGTTAGCATTTTGGCGCCGAAATTTCTTTTAGGCATTCATCTAATAACATAATTGCACGGAGCTTTAAATGTCTTTACGTATAGTGTTTGCGTTTCTCTTTGTTTCTTTCCTGTCTGGCTGTGCGGTAAATAAGATGGACGCACAGATATACCCCGATCAAGACCTCAGTAAAATCAACAGCTTTTATGTTGTAAAGCTTGATGCAGATGATCGTGGTGTAAATGATCTGATTGCTAAAAAATTGACAGCTGTTGGCAAGCAGGCGACCACAGGTGCGGTTTCTGATACACCTGCTCAAGTGGATGCGGTAGTGACTTACACGGATAAATGGATGTGGGATATCACTATGTACATGATTGAACTTACTGTTGTAATTCAAGACCCCAAGGATAAGTTTCCCATCGCCAAAGGTTACTCAATGCACACCTCTCTGACGCGTTTGTCCCCTGAAGAAATGGTGGATGAGGTCATCACCAACATTTATAAAAAACAGACTGATAAGTGAGAGAAAAATCCATGTATCGTTTAATTACTTTATTGTGTGCTGCGGTATTGGTTACTGGTTGTGCCTCGCCAACGAAGCCGGCTGCTATGGCGCCCGTCAATTATGTACCGGAAAAAACTCAGCCCTACACGGTTAGCGTAAACGTTGCGGGCGGGCAGGAAACTTCTGCGATGGGTAAATCCAATGTTGCAGATGCGGATTTAAAAACAGCAATCGAAGAAACTATTTTAAAGACCAAAGCCTTTAAACAGCTGATCAAAGTCGGCGATGCAGATTATGAATTGTCTGCTTCAATCATGACAGTTAATCAGCCTTCAATGGGCTTTAGCTTTACGGTAAAAACGGATCTTGCTTGGAAGTTGAGCAAAGCAGGTGCAGCCGATGCCGTATGGCGAAAAGTCATCAGCTCTGAGCATACTACCAGCGCGGGTGAAGCCTTTGCGGGTGTAACACGTTTGCGCATGGCAACCGAAGGCGCCATTAAAAGTAATATTGAAATGGCTCTGAAAGAAATTGCAGTCTTGACGCTATAGTAGAAGTAGTTTTATTGATGTGTTTTACGAAAAGGGCGCAAATATTTGCGCCCTTTTTTATGCGATTGCAGTGTGTAGATTAAAACAAATCTTCAATCGATAAATAACGCTCGCCGGTATCGTAGCTAAAAATAATCACGCGGCTGCCGGCAGCCATTTCATTTTGTTTTTGCGCGAGAGCGGCGAGGGTGGCACCGGATGATATGCCGATAAAAATCCCTTCTTTAAGTGCGCATTGACGAGCCATTTCAAATGCATCGGCTTCGCTGACCAGAATGGTGCCGTCGAGCGTTTCTTTATTTAAGACCTGCGGAATAAAACCGGCACCAATTCCCTGTAAGCGATGCAGACCTTTTTCGCCACCGCTGATGACCGGAGATTTTTCCGGTTCTACTGCAAAGGTTTTAAAGTTAGGAAAGGCTTGCTTCAGCACTTCACTGCAGCCGCTGATGTGACCACCAGTGCCTACGCCGGTGATGAGGTAATCAAGGCCATCGGGGAAGTCGGCGAGAATTTCGCGCGCAGTGGTGTTGCGATGCACTTCTACGTTGGCGGGGTTGTTGAATTGTTGCGGCATCCAACTGTTAGGGTTTTCAGCAAGTAATTCGTTGGCTTTGGCGATGCAACCGCCCATACCCAACTCTTTTGGTGTGAGCACTAATTCAGCACCCAAGGCTTTCATGTTTTTGCGACGCTCGACCGACATGGATTCGGGCATAGTCAAAATCAAACGGTAGCCCTTTACCGCACAGACAAGTGCGAGGCCGATGCCGGTATTGCCGGAAGTCGGTTCGATAATAACGGTATCTTTGTTGATAATGCCTTTGGCTTCGGCATCTTCAATCATTGCCAGTGCGATACGGTCTTTAATGCTGGAGCCGGGGTTAAAACGCTCGACTTTCATCCAGACTTCTATGTCGCTGCGGAATAAATGGTTAATGCGAACATGTGGGGTGTTGCCAATGGTTTGCAAAATATTATCGACTTTCATATGAATCCCTCTCTTGTGGGCTTGCTTATGCAAGCGGTGGATAGTGATATGCAGTGTAGCGAAAAACCGGGTAAAAACATTCTCTGTTATCTTGCGGCAATGCGTTAATTAACCTGCGTCTTTTCATTAAGAATTCGTACTTCGCGCTGCGGAAATGGAATTGTGAAGCCGTGTTCGCGCATGGCTTCATAGATCATCAGCATCAAGTCGCCGCCAACGCGATTTTTGCCATCGTCAATTCCATACATCCAGAACTCAACAAACATGTTTACACCTGAGTCGCCAAAGCTGCCGATCTCGCAATCGGGCAGCTCTTCAACGGGGACATTATCACCGCTAATCACTTGTTCGTGCGATGCAACGGTTTGCTTGATGATTTCAACCAGCTTGCGAATATCAGTGTCATAGGCAACCGAAAAATCCACGCGATAGCGCTGTTTTTTATCTTTGTGGGTCCAGTTGGTAAAACTTTCGGTGATGAATTTTTCATTGGGCACCATGATGTCTTTGCCATCAAAGGTTTCCAGGGTGGTCGATCTGAGTGAAAGCTCGCGTACCACGCCGGTTCTGCCATCTTCAAGTTCGATGTAATCATCAACTGAAATAGAGCGGTCGAGCAAAATGATAATGCCGGAAATAAAGTTGGATGCGATGGCTTGCAAGCCCAAACCAAGCCCAACGCCCAAGGCGCCGCCAAATACTGCCAGTGCGGTTAGGTTGATTCCCATCACCTGTAGCAGAAGCAGAAAAAATAAAATAAAAATTGCCACTTCCAAGAGTTTTGCTGAGATTTCTTTGGTGCGGAAATCCAGTTTTTCCTGACGGCGAATTAATTCCCGACCGGTGTTGGTGGATATGCGCCCCAGCCAAAATAAAAGCGAGCCAAACAAAATCACACGGATAACGCCATAGGCAGAGATGTTGATATTGCCCAGAGTCACCTGCATGGACCCAAGAATGGCGATGATGGGGTCAAGTAAATCCAGCCAATGCAAAATTAATAGCGGCAAACATACCCAGCGAAAACTGAACGCAACAAACTCACTTTTGATGTAATCGCGAATAACTGTGTTGTAAAACAACAGCAGGGAGATAACCAGTGCGGTGCGAACCAGCCAGGATTTGCCAAACAGTTCCTGGCTAATAGGTATGGCAATACTGATTGCCACTATGCTCAGTACAGGGAAAATCAGACTGCCTAGTTTGTTGGCGAATTTGCGTAGCGGCGTGGCTTTTTCATCAGCTTGTTTGGCAAATAGTGGAACGTATTTTCGAATACGGGCGCTAATGAAATAAGAGAACAAAAACATTCCCAAAATCAACAGGAATTGATAATAGGTGCTTGGTTCCTGCAACACAGTTGTCCCGTGTGTGTAGGTGTCAATTACCGATTGGGTTAGGTCTTTAAAGCTCACAATGCTGATTCCTTAAACATAATTATCTGCACGCAATCAGGTTGCGCAGTAGCACGGCGATTAAAATAATGCGCCTGAACTTCACGCTAGTCCAAGTCTGGGGAGGGCTATGATAACGCCAAACAGTAGATAAAAACCTGCTGTCAGATTAATGGTTGGTAACTGCGTTTAGGTCAGCACTCCCGGGCGAGCCGGGAGCCAGATAACTGAGTGGTAAAGATAGGAGGGAGTAGTCTGGCGCGGCCAGTCTTGAAGAGATTCTGCAGAATCAGGTGCGTTTGATGCGAATTAACATCAGTGCCAAGAGCCCGCCCAAAAGTAATAGCAGCGGAGAGGGTTCAAGCACGCTGACAACAGGTGGGCTTGGCGGTGTGTCATCAACCGGGGGAACAAAAAAGCCATCCCACATATTTGCTTGTGCGCCCCAGCCGCCAGTCCAGGACTCGGCAATTACCTGACCGCTCAAATCACCTTGCAGGAAGGTAAAGTCAGCATTGGGAGCGAGAAAGTTGCCCTTTATACCGCCGCTAAAGGTGATGGTTTCTGCCTCAAAGAAGTTGTACAGAATATTGCTGGGCGACATATCCAGTGCACTGAAATTTTCACGTTGCCCGTAATTGAGCGAATCAAAATTGATGTTTTTGCCACTGACATTAATGATCAGGGTGTCGTCCTGATCCAATCCTGCCGCGGTCATATCGGTCGCGCTGGCAAGCATCTCACCGGTAATATTGGCGAAGTAAACATTGCTGTCGGCAGTACCATCCAGAATCAACCAGTTGTTGTATTTGAATTCCAATCCACCGGTATTTTCGTGGGTGGCCAGTTCCTGTGAAAGCGCGGTGAATTGTTCGAAAGCACTTTCAAAATCAATGGGGGTGCCTTTAGTTGTGGTGCCTTTTACGGCGTTGGCGCTCGAACCGGCAGTCAACTCACCGCCTAGTATCAAGTTGCCTTTGATGTTGCCCCATGCCCATTGGGTTGTGGTGAGGTCGCCGCCGACTACGAGTACATCCTCGTATTGACCGGGTTGCGTCCAAAACTGGATGCCATCGCGATGGGTGCCCGGCTCGTAGTTCACACCTACATCGTACTGGCCGATATTGGCGTTGCCGCCAATCGCGATCTTGCCTTGCGAGTCGGCGCCCGGCTGAGTGAAATTCCCCTTAATAAAGAGGTTGTAATCACTGGCGGGGCCTAAATCGATACTGATAGCACCCGCTTGCGCAGAGGCAATCAGGGCAAAAACAGCGGAGGCATGTCTCAACATAAATGTTAACCGGTTCACAAAATTGGTATGTGTGCAGTCTAGGTTGAAATATGTGCAATCTCAAGGTAACGAAATAAAAATATTTTCATATAGACGAATGGGGAATATATAGATGGGGATTTCGCTCTATTGTTTGCTTTTTCTTATAAGCAATTGGACTTTATCGTCTGGGGCGATGCGGTTTGATGTTCCTGTTTGAGGTGGCTGTTTGAGATAGCTGTTTGGAGAGGCTATTTGATGTGGCACCCGCGATTGGATGGGCTATGATGCGGCCTGATGCTGTTTAGCTCCCCCCAATTCCGCTACTACTAATAAAATCTATCGGAAACCGCATATGTCTCACCCTTCAATCCCCCCTTTGCACCCAGAGTTTACCTATCGCGTCGATCTGGTTGGAAATGAGCGCCAGCCGGTACTGGTGGTCGATAATTTCATCGCCAACGCAGAGTCGCTGGTGGATTACTGCTGTCAGGCCGCACAGCTAAATGAGGAGCGGGGGTTTTATCCGGGTATGCGCGGCGCTGGGCCGGCGTTGTATATGGATACGCTCAGTAAGCATTTGGGCGCGCTGATATATAAGACCTTTCAGTTAACTCCCCAGCCGCTGCGCAAAATGCGTTCGGTTTATTCGATGGTGACCACAGCGCCAGATCAGCTAAGCCCGCTTCAATGTGCACCGCATTGCGATTCGGCCAATATGGGCGACTTGGCTTCGGTTCACTACCTGTGTCAGCCACATCATGGCGGCACCTCACTCTATCGGCATAGGGAAACCGGTTTTGAATATGTCGATGCCGGGCGCAAGGCGCAGTATCGCGAATCGGTCACGGTGCAGGAGCCGGATTTTTCGCGCAGCTATATGAATGGCTCCAACGCTTTTTTTGAGCAGATCGCGAGTTATGAGGCGCGTTTTAATCGGCTGGTAATCTATCGCAGCACCAGTTTGCATTCGGGCAATATAGCGCCGGATTTCAATTTTGATCCCAGTCCCCGCACAGGTCGTCTGACCTTGAATACCTTTATTTATATGCCTGATAACTGATCAAAAGTCGCAGCAACTATAAAAATTTTTCTGCAATGCCAAGCTTTGTAATCGCGATAGAGGCGCTAGTGGATTTATGTCAGAATCGCGCCAGTTTTTACTTGAATCAATGCCTCGTTAATTTTTTTGATAGGAAATAAAAATGCTCGCAACAACTCTTTCGTCGCTCAACGGAATTCCTTCTTTTCTCGCTTATTTTGCAGTCGCAATTGTGCTGGTGCTGATTTTTGTGCGTATCTATACCTGGATAACTCCGCAAGATGAGCTTGCGCTTATTCGCGCGAACAATTCGGCTGCGTCTTTGGCATTTGGCGGTGCGCTGATTGGTTTTGCGCTGCCGCTGTCCAGCGCGATTACGCATTCGCAATCGCTGTTGGATTGCGCAGTATGGGGCGCGGTAGCGTTAATTGTTCAGGTGCTGACATTTGTCGTGCTGCGCATTTCTATCAAGCAGCTGCCCGAGCGCATCACCAAGGGTGAAGTGGCAACAGGTGCATTTGCGGGTGCTTGTGCGATTGCGGTAGGCCTGATTAACGCCGCATCTATGAGTTATTAATTTTTATAAGTTATTAATTTTTTTGCAGGAATAAATTATGAAACGCAGTAAAAAAGCCGCATTGGTATTAATGGTTCCTGTGGCGACGCTGATTCTCGCCGGCTGTGGTGAAAACCGTGAGCAGGCAATGGTATTTAGCGACCCAAGCGAATGTAGCGCTGCTGCATTAAATACCGCCGCGCAGTGTGAAGCTGATTTTGCCGCTGCTCAGGCGATGCATCCGCAGGTCGCGCCAAAATATTTAAACAAGCAAGAATGTGAAGCCGATTTCGGCGCTGGCCAATGTGAAACTGCACCGCAGCAAACCACATCGGGCGGCAGTGTATTTATGCCGATGATGATGGGCTTTCTCGCTGGGCAAATGATGAATCGCGGCGGCGCTAATTTACAGCAGCCAGCTGCAGCAGGCGCTGCTGGTGGAACCAAAGTGCCGACGCAACCGCTGTATAAATCGCGCGATGATCGCGCCACTTTCCGCACGGCAACTAATAAACCTGTCGCTGGCGGAATAGGTCCTATTACTTTGAAACCTTCGCAAGTGCAGCCGCAAATGGGGCAGGTTGTTCGTCGCGGTGGGTTTGGCCAACAAGCCGCTACACGCAATAGTTTTGGTGGTTAATGCATGAAACGCATCAGTGTTGCCGAGCGCGCCAATTGGCGCGCTTACGCCGAGGAAGTTGGATTTAATTTTCACACCTTTGACGGCGAACCCTACTGGGATGAAACCGCCTATTACCAATTCAGTTTGCAACAAATTGAAAATGATCTGGAAGCGCCCACGGAAGAGCTGCACCAGATGGTGATGGACATGGTAGGCGACATCACCCGCAGCGAAGAAATGCTCACGCTGCTGAATATTCCGCGCGATTACTGGAGTTACGTGTGGAACTCCTGGAACAAAGGCGAGCCACATTTATATGGCCGTATGGATTTAGTCTACAACGGCACCGGTCCCGCAAAATTACTCGAATTAAATTACGACACACCCACATCGCTCTTTGAAACCGGATTCTTCCAATGGGTCTGGTTGGAAGATCAAATCAAAAACGGCGTATTGTCGGAACATGCCGATCAATTTAATTCGCTACACGACAAAATCGAACAAGCTTTTGCGCACTTAAATTTGCCGCAGCCGTTTTATTTCACCAGCGTGCGCGACAATGCCGAAGATCGCGGCACGGTAAATTATTTAATGGACATGGCCGCGCAAGCAGAAATGGATGTGCGCTATATCGCGCTGGAAGATATAGGCGTGATTGCTGACTCGAACGGCGATAACGAACAGTTTGTAGATTTGGATGATCAGCCCATCAAGGGGCTATTCAAACTCTATCCGTGGGAATTTATGGTGCAGGAAGATTTCGCTCGCGCCATCACTGCCGCCAACACGCAAATGGTCGAACCTGCTTGGAAAATGCTGCTATCAAACAAAGGCATCCTTCCTTTGCTATGGCAACGTTACCCCAATCACCCCAATCTATTGCCCGCCTTTTTTGAAACACCATCAAGTGAGCCAATGAGTGCCGGTTGGGTGCGCAAACCTTTATTTTCCCGCGAAGGCGCTAATGTGGATTTGGTAACCGCAAGCGGTGAAAAAATCTCCGCCGCAGGCCCCTACAGTGATGGTCGCTACATCCGCCAAGCTTTCCACGCATTGCCAAAATTTCGCGACGAATATCGCAACGCCGGCACCTACGCCATGCTCGGCAGCTGGGTAGTAGGCGATAGTGCTGCGGGAATTTGTATCCGTGAAGACGAATCACTAATCACCAAAGATACATCGCGTTTCTTGCCGCATATTATTTTGGATTGATGTGGAGTTGTTGAGATTCATAGCGGCGCCAATCTAAAACGATTGGCGTTTTTTTATGTTTAACTTTTTAAGAGTTTGCGCCAAATAAAGTTGTCTGGCGCCGATAAATCTTCCAGAAGGAAATAGACATGACGTCATATGGAATAACTTTTATGCGCGCAATGGTTAGGGCAACGTTAATTGCTTTTATTGTATGCGTTAACGCTACTGCAGAAGAGTTGCAGCTTGTATTTCCAGAGAAAGCTTGGTTTAAACCGGAATTGATTGAAAATAACTCTCCTGTTTGTCAGGAGGTTCTTGAGAATGCCAAGTTGGCATTTTTTGAAAATAACGTTAGTTCGAACTATCACGCAAAAGATGATGAGGTGTTAATCGCCGGTGCTTATAGCTCAAGCAACCCTGATCATGTATTGATTGATAATAAACCTGTGTATATCAAAATGGCGCTCCAAAATGGATGTGGTGGTGGGTGCGAAGGAGAGCAAGTAATAGTTTCGGAAGCCCCCATAGATCAGAGCAAGAGATATGTTCATGAATTTGATAGCAGTCTGCTCGAGCAGATGCCTGCTGAAACCGCTGCGGGCAATACATTGTTTATCAAGGCGAAAGAGGGGAGCTACTATTTAATTAGCATTCGCGATTCAATTGAAGTCAATCAATTGCAGTCAGATGCAACTTGGAAAAAGTCATGCGAAATAAGTTTGGCACCGACAGAGGCTCAATATTCTGCAGTGATGAACGCGGCTCAGTTGAGAGATATCCTCAAAGAGTTGGAGCTTTCATTAATGCCAATTATAGGGTCGTATGGTAATTGTGGCTCTTTGAGATCAGGCAGTAGGAGAATAGGCTTATTAAAGCAATTAGTTGGTTCGGCTAGCTATCGTCCCTGGGTAATTGACCAAAATGGAAGTGCTATTAAAAACTCATTTACTTATTTAGATAAATGGTCTTTACAGGGGGTACATCAATTTAATAGCTACACAAATTTCAATAGCTATATGGAAAGTGCAATTCCAAATATTAAAAGTCTTTATGAAAAGTTATATGGTTTGAGTGATGAGCGTGCAGAGCAAATGGCTAATTCGGTTGTAAAAGGTATTGTTGCGCGTGTTATTTCTCCTGCATTTTCTCCCCGCCACGAAGAAAGGGAAAAGATTCTGAAGGTCTTGTTAGAGAAAGGGGATATTTCAATCATTAAATCTATCTCAACCGATGTAAGGCTGATTGATAGGGTTGAAAGTTATGGAGTCGCTAGTGATTCACTTTTGGCTGCAGCGGTAACCTATCCCGAAGCATTGCAGTATCTGTTGGATCAAGGACTTGACCCTAATCAGCAAAACGAATTTGGAAAAACACCTTTGATGTATGCTGTGCAGGAAAATCAATTAGAAAGTGTTTCTATTTTACTAAGTAAAAAAGCTGATCCTAACCTTTCCACGAACATTCCGAATGATAATTGTAATTACACACTTTCAAAATCCGGTATGCGCGCTCTTCACTATGCTGCGCGTTATGCCTCTCCAGAAGTGATTAAGTTGTTGATTGAAAAAGGCGCTGATCCAATCGTAGCTACATCTGAAAAGACTGGCGGCTACCCAATTGACTGGATGCGTAAATACACAGCTACCGACGCAGAAGAGCCTAATAAAAATATTCCCATTGGTGAGATTCTCGCATTAGAAAAACTTTTATCCCTGCCTTCTGCGGAAGAGATGAAAAAATTGGTGTTGAACTACAACGCTGGCGCTGAAAAATCCTATAGCAAAAAAAATCTGGATGAGGCGTATTCGCTGACTCAGAAGGCTTTGCAGTTGCAACCAAATAATGAACGAGCTCTTTCAAATTTAGGGCTAATTGCAATGAAAATGGATAAAAATGAAATTGCATTGGAGGCCATGAAAAAGCTTATCGATAACGGAACTGACAAAAAAATGGTTGCCAATGCATGGTTTAACTACGGAATGCTCTGTGACCTGAAAGGCAGAACCTATTACAACGGAGAAACCTATTGTAGGAGTAGCCGTATTCACAATTATTTGTCTTCATATGTGAGTGCTCCAAGTGAAGCTAGAAAAAATAAGTTACTTGAGGTGGTTGAAACTTCATCGAAAGCTTGCCGATTTAAGGGGGGAGAGATCGTGATGCTGACTGAGTGTGGCCCATCTTCTTGGGATCGGCGCGTGTGCTTTATGTATCCATCAGGTATTAATCTGGACTTATCCAACTTTACTGGCTCACGTAGGATTGGAGGAAACATAAAGGAAGTCGGTTCCTTCGTTGCTGTATTCCCTATGCATCTTAAAGAAAGGAAAAACTCCTATCTTGTGGGTGATCAAAAATTTGATGTGTACTTGCCTGAGGAGCGTTTAGGGCTTCCAATTAAATGGGGCGATGAAATTTGCAAAAAAAATTATACGAATGATGCGCTATAAAAATTTCTAATGGGTTTTATCATTTGAATTTAAAAATAAATGGCTAGGGGGTTTTGAATGAATGCGCAATTACTTATTGGGTTTCTTGTGTTTTTGCCAATGTTGGCATTTGCTGATATATGTAAAACCAGCAGTGAAATCGATACTGTTCCCTATACTGCTGAAATGGGCACTAATAAAGTCACGTTTTTGGCGGTGAATTTAAAAACTCACGCATGCCATGTGATTAATAAAACAGGATTGGATGAGCGGCATACGCCTTTCTCCAGTTTTAAAATCCCCCATACGTTGATTGCACTGGAAACCGGTGCGGCAAAATCTGTTGATGAAAAAATTGTGTGGGATTCGCAAAAACGCCCTGCAAAAGATTTTTGGCCTGCAACCTGGAAGCAAGATCAAACGCTGGCATCTGCATTTAAGCATTCAGCGGCTTGGTATTACCAAGAACTGGTGCCGCGTATATCGCCAGAGCAATATAAAAAGTGGTTGTCTCAATTTAACTATGGCAACCAAAATTTTGCGCCACCTAGTGATACTTTTTGGTTGGATGGTCAGCTGAAAGTTTCACCGAAAGAGCAGGTGAATTTTGTTGTTTGTTTATTGAAAGATCGTTGCGGGGTGAGTGCGGTTAATTTTGCTGCATTTGAGCAAATTGCACTGCAGGAAACAAAAGATAATTTATCGCTTTATGCCAAAACTGGGGCAGGTCCAATCGATTCAAGCAATTTCGATGGCGCGTTTGAGGGTTGGTATGTCGGTTATGTCAAAAACCAGAATGCTAAACCTGTTGCTGCGTTTGCAATCTATGTTGAGGCGGAAAGCTTTACTGCGATCAAAAGTTTTCGCCGCGATTTCTCATTAAAATTGCTAACAAATTTGGAGTTGTGGGCGAATTAAATATCGCCCCGCTCCAGTTGTTCGCGAATTCCTTCCAATTCTCTTCTGCGCACGTCAGTGACTTCCGGATAGGTTAAATCCAGATCATTCAGGGTTTGATTAATGATGGTAGAAATAATCAGGCGTGCATTTTTCTTGTCGTCTGCGGGAATCACATACCAAGGCGCATCGGTAGTGCTGGTGTTATTCAAACATTGGCTATAGGCGTCCATATAGGCACTCCAATGTTGGCGCTGTGCTATTTCGGCATTGGAAAACTTCCAGTGTTTATCCGGCTCGTTGATGCGATCAATAAAGCGTTGGCACTGCTCTTCTTTGGATATATGCAAAAAGAATTTAATGATGCGGGTGCCGTTGCGCGTTAAGTGCGCTTCTGAATCAACAATTGAACGGTAGCGTTCGCGCCAGAAACTATTGGAGTGGAGGCGTTTGTAGGGGAGATTTTGTGCAGTTAATAACTCTGGCTGCACTTTTACAATTAATACTTCTTCGTAGTAAGAGCGATTAAAAATGCCGATTTGGCCGCGCTCGGGTAGTGCACAGTAGCTGCGCCAGAGAAAGTCGTGTTCCAGTTCGGTCGCGCTGGGATGTTTAAAACTATGAACCTGACACCCCTGCGGATTAATGCCTGACATCACGTGGCGAATTGCACCGTCTTTTCCCGCTGCATCCATCGCCTGAAAAATAATAAGTAGTGAATAGCGGTTATGGGCGTAGAGTGTTTCCTGCAGTTTTTGCAGGCTTTTGATGCTGGTATCCAGCTGTTTTTTGTAATCGCGTTTTGACTGGTAGAGTGGGGCTATGCTGGTTGGGTGTTGGTGTAAATCAAGTTTTGCTTTGGCGGGAACAAGGAAATCTGTGAGCTTAAATTCGGGCTGAATATTCATGATCGACAACTCCTTCTTCGTTCAGATGAATTAACCAGCGAGCATTTAGCTCGCTGGAAGGTTGGACACAATCGTAATCATCACACCTGCTGCAATGGCTGAGCCGATCACACCGGCAACGTTGGGACCCATTGCATGCATCAACAAATAGTTTTGCGGATTGGCTTGCAAGCCCAGTTTGTTGGACACGCGTGCAGCCATAGGTACAGCGGATACACCGGCAGAACCGATTAATGGATTCACTTTGTGTTTGCTGAATACATTCATCAGTTTGGCCATAAGTACGCCCGCTGCAGTACCAATACCAAAGGCGACTATGCCCAGTGCGAGAATGCCGAGGGTTTTTGGATCGAGAAATTTGTCCGCCGCAAGTTTGGAGCCGACAGATAAACCTAGGAAAATAGTGGTGATATTGATCAACGCATTTTGTGCCGTATCGGATAAACGATCCACCACGCCGCATTCGCGCATTAAATTGCCTAGGCAAAATGCACCGAGCAAAGGTGTCGCATCAGGCAGAATTAAGCCTACCAGCGCGAGCATCACAATCGGGAAAATAATTTTTTCGCGCTTGCTAACTGTGCGCAATTGCTGCATCACAATTCCGCGTTCCGCTTGCGTGGTGAGTAAACGCATAATTGGTGGTTGGATGAGTGGCACCAGCGCCATATAGCTGTAGGCGGCAACGGCAATTGCGCCGAGTAAATCGGGTGCTAATTTGCTCGCAACATAAATTGCCGTTGGGCCATCGGCGCCGCCGATAATTCCGATTGCGGCAGCATCTGCGATGGAAAAATCCATCCCGAAATAACTCAATCCGATTGCACCTAACACAGTTGCGAAAATACCGAATTGCGCTGCCGCACCGAGTAGCAATGTTTTGGGATTTGCGAGCAGTGGGCCAAAGTCAGTCATGGCGCCCACGCCGATAAAAATAAGCAAGGGAGCAATCCCGCTGGCGATGGCCACTTTATAAAAAGTGTAGAGCATGCCGTCGTTATAACCGGCTACCTGCGCCATATGAATCGCCGCTTGATAAGTTTGCGGATTGCCTTCGGCAAGGGTTTTGTAAATTAATGCATCAGGATCGGTTGCATTTAATCCGGCTAATTGCGCCAGCATTGCCCCGATTTCCGGTGTGCCATTTTGCAGCGCTTGTTCTATGGCGGAAAAAGCCAAGCCAGCGGCAGGCAAGTTGGCAAGCAATCCACCAAAACCGATGGGAACCAGCAGCAGTGGCTCAAAGCCTTTGCGAATAGCAAGAAAAAGTAAGCCCAGGCAGATGCCGAGCATAATCATCTGACCGGATTGAATGTGATAAATACCGGTGGAATGCCAGAGGTTGAGCAATGTATCCATCAGTTATTCTCCTGCAGGCGCGATTGCAAGCAGCGTTTTACCAACCGCAACTGCATCGCCAGTTTTAACGTCGATGCTGCTGATGGTGCCGGTGCAGGGCGCGCTGATTTGCGTTTCCATTTTCATGGCTTCAAGCAGCATAATCACATCGCCTTCTTTTACTTCATCGCCCACATTCACAAATACTTTGATGATGTTGCCCGCAAGTGGCGCAGGCAAATTGCGCGCTTGTGCAGTAGAAACGGGTTTGGTTGCGGCCGCAGTGCTGGTCGCCGCTTGTAAGGGTTTGATGCCGGTAATATCGCCGCCATTACTGACGGTGACGGTGAATTTTTTACCATCGACTTCAACGCTATAAATTTCTTCGCCGGCAGCGCTGGTAACTACTGTGCTTTCTTTACCTGTAGGTGCTGGTTCAAACGCGGTTGGATTGTTGCGGTTCTCCAAAAAGCGCAAGCCAATTTGCGGGAAGAGTGCGTAGGTGAGTACGTCATCCAATTCTTGTTCGTTAATGCGCAGAGTGATATTGCGCAGTGCGGCTTCTTTTTCCAAATCCGCGCGCAATTGTTCCAATTCCGGAGCGATATTATCGGCAGGGCGGCAGGTGATCGCCTGCTCACCGTTTTGCAAAACTTTTGCTTGCAGCTCAGCGTTGATCGGTGCTGGAGTTGCGCCATATTCGCCGCGCAACACGCCCGCAGTTTCTTTGGAGATATTTTTGTAGCGCTCACCGCTTAATACGTTAAGTACGGATTGGGTGCCGACAATTTGCGATGTTGGCGTTACCAACGGAATAAAGCCTAAGTCTTCGCGCACGCGCGGAATTTCCTGTAGCACTTCATCAAAGCGATCGCTCGCGCCTTGCTCGCGCAATTGGCTTTCCATATTAGTCAGCATGCCGCCGGGAACCTGCGCAATCAAAATGCGACCATCAACTCCCAACAATGAGCCTTCAAATTTCGCATATTTTTTGCGCACAGCGCGGAAGTAAGCGGCGATTTCTTCGAGCAAAATCAGATTCAATCCAGTATCGCGATTAGTGCCTTCCAGTGTGGCGACCAGCGTTTCGGTTGGGCTGTGGCCGTAGGTCATAGACATGGAAGAAATCGCAGTGTCCACATTATCAATGCCTGCTTCCACGCATTTTAAAATGGTCGCGTGTGCCAAGCCGGTAGTGGCATGACATTGCATGTGAATCGGGATTTCACATTCTTCTTTTAAGCGTTTAACGAGTTTGAAGCCGTCGTAGGGTTTGAGCAGGCCGGCCATATCTTTAATACAAATGGAGTCCGCGCCCATATCTTCAATTTGTTTGGCAAGTGAAATCCAGCCATCCAGTGTGTGCACAGGGCTGGTGGTATAAGAGAGGGTGCCCTGCGCGTGCTTGCCGTTGCGTTTTACTGCGGTCATCGCGATTTCGATATTGCGCATATCGTTCATGGCATCAAACACGCGGAATACATCCACGCCGCTATTGGCCGCGCGCTCAACAAAGGCTTCAACTACATCATCTGCATAATGGCGATAGCCCAACAAATTTTGGCCGCGCAACAGCATTTGCTGTGGCGTTTTGGGCATGGCTTTTTTCAGTTCACGAATGCGATCCCAAGGGTCTTCCCCCAAATAACGGATGCAGGCATCAAAGGTGGCGCCGCCCCAGGATTCAAGCGACCAAAAGCCAACGCTATCGAGCTTTTCTGCAATCGGTAGCATGTCATCAAGGCGCATGCGCGTAGCAAAGAGGGATTGGTGCGCATCGCGCAACACGACATCGGTAATTCCGAGCGGATTATTATTAGCCATTGTTAAACTCCTGAATTAAGCGCGCGGATGTTTTTCGCGATGTTGATGAATTGCAGCCTGAATTGCGGCGAGGGTGGTGCTATCTATATCTGCCTTATCGTTAGTCGATTTAGGCTGATGCATAGGTTCGACCGCAATCGCTTCGGGAAAAAAAGTGCTTACAAAGCGCGACATTAAATTGATCGCAACGACCAGAATTGCCAAAAATATAAATACAGTGCCCATGCCGAACACCAACAAATCGAGCGCCTGCTCAAATAACGTTGATTGCATAACTGGTTAACCTCTGTGTAAATGCAGCGATTTGTTATAGATAAATGGTGCTGTATATCACTTGAAAGTGCATAAAAATGCATAAAAAAGAGCGATACATTAAAAAAAATAGCCCTTAAGGGCAAGCAAAAAGATCGCTGGCGAGGCTGATGAGCAGGGGAAAAGCGGTTTATTCGCTCGATTTATCGGTACGAATATCGGTATCGGCAAGAGCGGATTTGATTATTTTGCAGGGGTTTCCTACGGCTACCACGCCTGCGGGTATATCTTTGGTGACGAGACTGCCTGCACCTATCACTGCGCCATTGCCAATAGTGACACCTGCCAAAATAATCGCGCCGCCGCCAATCCAGACATCATCGCCAATAATCACTGCTGCACAAAACTCTTTGCCGGTCGCACGCTCAACTGGATCGAGTGGGTGAGTGGTTGCATAAATTTGTACGTTCGGCCCAAACATGACCCGGTCGCCAATGCGCACTTCCGCGCAATCCAGAATCACACAGTTGTGATTGGCATAAAAACGCTCGCCTAAAAAAATGTTGCTGCCGTAATCGCAAAAAAAATGTGGTTCGATGTAAGCGCTGGAAACCTGACCAAATAACTGCTGATAAATCGGTTTGCGCGCTTTGGTTTGATCGGCGCGTAGCGCATTGAGCTGTTGGCAGAGCAGCTTAGCCTGCTTACGTTTTTTGGCTAATTCAGGTTCAAATGGATCAACTTCGATAAACGGGTTCATGGGGCTATTTCCGTGAGAGTCGCAGATTTACGGTAGAATGCCTCAATTGGATAGCATCATCAAAGAGCAGCGCTATGAGAACTAACGATATTTTTCGCAAATTAACCCAATCTTTACTTTTAGATACTCCAAAAATACAAGCATTGTTTGCTGTTACTGAAATTGATTTGAGCGATAAAGATGTCGCTAATTTGCTCAAGACGGATTACCAGCCCGGTTTTGAAGCTATGCCGGATTATATTTTGACGATTTTTCTGAATAATTTAATCGATGAACAGCGCGGTAAAAAAGCTGATGCTCAAGTGGAAGTCATCGAGAAACACCACAAAATTTCCAATAACGATGTACTAAAAAAATTGCGCATCGCCTTTAACTTGCACGAGCAAGATGTGCGCGATGCACTCAAGTTAGCGACAATTGAATTAACTAAATCGGATTTATCGGCGCTGTTTAGAAAACCCGGCCATGCACAATTCAAAGGCTGCGATGACAGCTTGGTTTTGGATTTTATTGAGGGATTAGGGTTGCTGCTACAAGAGCGGGCTGCTGGGGCTTAAGATGAACGCGGATGCAGCTGTAATTGCCAATGTGGCTCGCTGGTTAAATGAGGTAGTGATAGGTTTAAATCTCTGCCCGTTTTCTTCCAAGCCTACGCGCGAAAATCGAGTTAGGTTTTTTGTGAGCAGCGCGCAGGACGATGAGGCATTGCTACAAGATTTACAGCAAGAAATGGAATTGCTCGATCAAAAGCCCGCAAGTGAAATAGAAACTACTTTGGTTGTTGTTCCGCATCACCTGCGGGATTTCTTCGATTACAACCAATTTCTAAACTGGGCGGATCAATTGCTTAAACGCAATCGCTGGGTGGGCGTGTATCAACTCGCTACTTTTCATCCGGATTATTGTTTTGCTGATGCTGAACCGGATGATGCGGAAAATCTTACCAATCGCGCGCCTTATCCCATACTGCATATCATCCGCGAAGCCAGTTTGGAAAAAGCGCTGGACTATTTTGCGGATGTGGATGAAATCCCAGAGATTAATAAGGCGCGAGTGGAAAGTTTAACTGCGGAAGAAAAACAAAAATTATTTCCCTATTTATTTAGATAAGCGTTTTAGCAGGCCACTCAATCGAGTGGCCTGCTAAAACAGTCGATTAGCTCCATAACCTTTTTAGCTTCGCTCACGCTGCAGGGATTGTCCCGTTCGCCGCGAAAATAACTATTCACCTGCTCGATCATCGGCTGCTGAATATGCTGCGGGTTGGGAATAATCATCTCCTGTTCCCCCTCTGCATTGGTCAGGCGAATAACCTGCTGGCCAAAAAAGTTAATGCTCAGCTTGCCAGCAGTTCCGATAACTTCGCATAAGTCACGTACCTGCGCAGGCGCAACTGCGTAGTGCCAGCGGCCTTGCAGCACAACGCCACTATCAAATTTTGCCCAGCCATGAACGCAGTCATCCGCAGCATTAAATTGGCGTTGGTTGTAGCCAAAGCCATTGGCGTGAACAACTTTGCCAAACCAATGGATCATTAAGTCGAGTTGGTGTGGTGACAAATCGTGAAATAAACCACCGCCCGATAGCGCCGGGTTTACCCGCCAGTTTTCTTCAGTTTTTGCGATGATTTCATCTTTAACGGGGCGCAGCATATCTATTTGCACCATGAGTAGATCACCAATGGCGCCAGCGCGAATCAACTCTGCCATTTTCATAAAACAGGGCACGTAACGGCGATAATGTGCGACGCTGACTTTTTTGCTGCTGGCTTTTTCAGCGGCGATAATCGCATCGCATTCGGCAGCGTTGAGCGTGACCGGTTTTTCAATGTAAACATGCTTGCCTGCATTCAGTGCTGCAATCGCATAATCTTTGTGCTGTGCTGGCGGTGTTGCGATATAAATCGCATCTATATCCGGGTTGGCGAGCAGTGCATCAGCATTGTCATACCATAGGTTGACATTGTGGCGCGCTGCGTAGTCTTTAGCTTTTTCGCCATTGCGGCGCATTACCGCAACTAGCTGCGAGTTGGGTGCTTTATAAAATCCGGGGCCACTTTTTACTTCGCATACATCGCCAACGCCGATAATGCCCCAGCGAATTATTTTTTCTGTCGCCATTGCTTATTTCACCAGCGTAATTTTTTCTGCAGTGATTAAAATTTTACGTTGCTTGTAAAGCAGGCTAAGCGCATTCTTGTAATTGCCTTTGCTGACGTTAAATGCTTTGTAAATTTCTTCTGGCTCGCTTTTATCGGTGAGATAAGATGCTCCGCCGCGGCGCTCTAAATCGGCGAGAATTTTTTCCGCTAAATCATCTTTGCGATCGCGCGATTGTGCTTGCAAACTTAAATCGATTTTGCGATCGGGGCGGATGCTTTTGATATAGCCTTTTACTTTCTCGCCGTAAAGTAGGGTACGGAAAGCTTCATCGCGAAACACCAAGCCTAAATGCGTGTGATTAATCACCGCTTTATAGCCCATATCACTGCGGCCGCAAATCAATAAATCCACCGCTTGCTGCGCGCGTAAACCGCTGGCGCGTTCTTCCAAGTGGCGACTTAAACGCGATGAGGCAGTAATGCGGCCGGTGTATTCATCCAAATAAATGCAGACGACGTAAGAGCGGCCGGCTTCCATAGGTTTGAGTTGTTCGCCGTAGGGAACCAATAAATCTTTTGGTAGGCCCCAATCGAGAAATGCACCTACGTTGTTGACTTCTTTTACTTCGAGAAATGCACATTCACCGACCATGGCTTTGGGGGTGAGTGTGGTGGCGATAATGCAGTCGTCGGAATCCAGATAAATAAATACATCGAGAATTCCGCCGATTTTCATCTCGTCGGTGACATAACGTTTGGGTAATAAGATGTTGCCAAACTTGCCACCATCGAGAAAAATGCCGAAGTCGGTGTGTTTAACAATCGTTAAGCGATTTTGTTTGCCGATTTGTAACATGGGGAAACCTGTGATTTGTGCTGCGCGAATGCTGTTAGAGGTGAATGTTGCATAGTTTATGCGCAAGCGTAGTTGCAGGCCAGTAAATCCCGTATTTTGATTTTTTAGAGTTGTTGTTATGCACAAAACTATGGTGTTGTTTTCGTTTGCTTATGCCGATCGGCAATTGAGTGTTGAATTAAATCCATCAACAGGCGAAGAAATTTTGGTGGTCGATGGAATAGTGGTTGCGCAGGGCGCGAATCCCGGTTCGCTCAATGAGCAGGTGTTTTCGCTGGAAGGAGCGGGTGAAGCAAAAATCGCCTATCAATTGGATGTGGCGGGTGCACAGGTGCAATACCAATTCTGGTTGAATGATGCTCAAGTCTTGCAAGGTGCAGCACCTTTGACTCTGGCTGCGGATCAGGAAAATGCACAAGCAAGCACGATTGCAGCAGCGCCTGCCGCGCCAAAATCCAATTCATGGATTTCGCTTGCGTTGGTTGCATTCAAATTATTAAAAGCAGTGCAGGTAGTAAAAGTAGCGCTCTTGGCGGCATCGGTCGCGGTTTATAGCGTGATGTTCACGCTGGAATTCGCACTCGCGTTAATCGGTGTTCTGGTGTTCCATGAATATGGCCATTTGCGTGCAATGAAAAAATGCGGATTGCCCACCAAAGGCATGTATCTAATTCCTTTTGTTGGTGGTCTGGCGGTGGGTGATATGCCAAAAACCCGCTGGCAGGATGTGTATATCTCCATGATGGGGCCAGTCTATGGTCTGATCATGACGGTTGCCTTTTATATTGTGTATCTCATTACCGATAGTCATTTTGCGGGTTTGGTTGCATCTACCAGTGCGCTGTTGAATCTATTTAATTTGATTCCGGTATATCCACTGGACGGTGGGCGGGTAGTGAAATCGCTGGTGTTTTCCGGTCGCAACTATTTGGCGTTAGTGGCGTTGTTACTGATTTCGGCGCTGTGTTTTGTCGGTGCCTGGAAGCTGGGTTTGTATTTCATCACTTTTTTTATTGTGTTGGGCGTGATTGATATTGTTGCTGGTTGGCGTGTGGGGTTGGCAGAGGATATAACCCCGCTCAAACCTTACGGCATCTGGTTTTCAGTGCTTTGGTATTTAGTCGTGGTGGCAATGTTTTTAGGAATGATTTTTTTAATCGCAATGGATGGGCTGCCCGGTTCTGAGATCGCCCTTAAGGTGTTGGCGTCATAAAAAAATCCCGGTGTTTTGTGAATAGAACACCGGGATTTTTATTGGCCGTTAGAATTCAATTACAAAAACGGATCATTTTCATCAGCAGGGAAATAACGCTCGGCAGTGATTACATCAGCACTAATTTTGTGTGCGAGTAAATCATCCACATCCTGATTAACACGGTTGATCAGCGGCAAGGCTTCGTGGCGATCGAGCGATTCCAGTAGCGCATTACCCCAGACAGACACATGGCGTAAATAAATCGTGCGGGTATCCGATTTTTTTGCCCACTCACCCGATACCAAGCGGCCGATGCGATCAATTTTGTAGCGAATCTCTTTGACCTGACTTGGGTCTTCCACCTGTGCGATCAGCTCATCAGTCATTTTCGTCCAGCCGCGACGATACAGTTCCCAGCCGTTATAGAAGCGCACAATCCAGGTGAGGTATTCCTCTTGGGTTTGAATTTCTTTGTTTACCTTATCCGCCTCATAGATTTTGAGGAAGTATGCGCGTGATGGCATGTTGCTGGGCCAAGCCTGCTTTTGCTGCGCAACTTTATTACTGGTGCTGGTACAGGCAAAAAGGCTCATAACAAGCAGTAAAGAGGCGGTTAATCGGGTGAGTGGTGCGAATTTCTGCATAAACAACATCTGAATAAACAAGGGTTAACTCTGGATTTGATGATCGTGAGTGGAGGAGTCTGGTCTAAAAATGTTGCAGTAGTATAAAAGTTTGAGTCTTTAATGGACAGGCTGGCGGAGGGGGTATTGCTTGCTTGGGGGCAGTGCCTGCCTCCGTTCCGTTATGGATTTGAGGCAGGCAAGTAGAACAATCGATTTTATAAGTCAGGATTAGCGCTCGCGGCCACCACGGATTTCGGTGCGGTTATCGCTCTGGCGACCGGAGTCCGCCCTGCTATATCGCTCTGTCGTTTGTGGTCTTTGCATGGTTTGAGGACGCTGCATGGTTTGCGGGCGATCCGTAGGTTGCGCGCGCGCCACAGGCGCCTGACGCTCAAGTCGTTGTATGGTCGGGCGTTCAGTGCGACTTTGCTGCTGCGCTTGCTGGATGCGCGAACCGCTCTGATAGTTGTTAGATTCTGGGCGAGCTCTCTGTACTTGCTCAGTACGTGGCATATTGGAACGCTCGATGGACCGAGTCTCTGTGGCGCGAGTTTCAGTGCGATTCGAATTTTGCGGGCGCTGTGTTTCGGTGCGCTCAACACGATTGCTGCGCTCGGTCTGGCGCATATCGTTATTGGGGCGATTCGGATTGTTGGTCTGCGCACGGCTTTGCAGATTGCCCTGTTCACGGCCATAGCGGCTATTCATCCGCTCGCGCAATTCGTCCGCGCGCGGCTGCGGGCGCGCTCTGTCATTACTGACATTAGCGCTATTGTTAGTGATTTGCCCAGCTTGACGGCGCTCCAGGCGTTGCAGAGCTGGGTCATCGCGCCCTTGGCGTTGATCGCGGGCATTGTTGGGGGCGATGCGGCTAGTGTTCGGTCTATTACCCGCGTACTGATCAGGGCGAGCATTGTTGTCCCGCAGGCTGGCGCGATATTGATGGGCGTCTCGATAACTTTCGCGCGGGCTGTTGAAGCGCTCGCGGGTGCGATTGTCGTAATAGGCCACACCGCGTCTGTGCACAGGGTTATGGTGCCAGTGTTTGGCATCGTTATGGCGTACTACGCTGCGGCTGTCATAAAAACGATGGCCGTGATTATGGTAGCGATCAACTACCACCACGCGGCGTTGCGCCCAGTGGCATCCGCTGAAGTAAAAGCGCGGGCCGATATACACACGTGGCCCCCAGTAAAAACCGGAGATAAAGACATAGCTGCTTGGGTAAGCCCAGTAAACGGGAGGATAGTCAGCCCACCACCAATTGCCGTAGACCACGCGGGTATCGTAGGCAGGTACGTAGACAACGCGCTCGACGGACGGCTCAATCACAATGGTTTTTTCTTCGCGCACGACCCGCACATGCTCGACATTATCGAGATTGCCTGAGTCATAGGCGCGGTTGCGCAGCTTTTGCACACTATCCATCACCCGCTCTTCGCTGGCGAGAAACGCATCGCCCAGTTGCTGGGTCCAATCCAGATCATCACTCATGCGCTGCAGAATGTCGGGAAAGGCCACCAATGCTTTGACGCTGGGATCCCAATCCTGATTGTCTGCCGCATTAACCGCATCATCACCTTTCAGGCGACTGTTATTGCGCGCCCAGCGGTCAGCTTCGACCACTTCCAGTGGATAAGTAGAGGCAATTAGTACGTGGGATAAGACTGTATCCGGGTAGAGCGCGATGGGCGCAAGCAGTGAGTCCAGCTGAGCCTCAGTAAAACTGGCTTGGGTAGCCGAGGTGCTATAGCTGGTCTGGGCAACGGCGATAGGGGCTGTTGCCGCCAAGGTTAGTGGCACTAATAAGCTGATCATTAACGCGAACTTGCCGGAGTGATGCAGAAGCTGGCTGGTCATGATAGTTCTCGCTTGGGTGGCCGTGGTTTACCCGATGGTTGCCCTTGACTCCATGAAGAGATGAGGGCGGTTTGATACTGATGATTCCTTTATAGGAGCCCAGCGCTTAACCCGAGCTGAACTGCGCACTGCGTCTCGCTTGACTAATAAGGCAGCGCCCCGATAATGGCGCACTTTGTAATGATCCAAGCAAGCAGAGAGCCGCGCATGATCGATGTAAATTTCCAGCTAAAAGGCAGTGCCGTAACCGTGGTGGTACTGGCGATTGTGCGCTACGAACCGACGAGTTTGTTAGCTGAACTGAAAGAGAAGATTATTCAGGCTCCGCAATTCTTCAATAACTCACCAGTTTTGATCAATCTGGATCGTCTGGAAAATCCTGAATCTCTGAAAAAACCTGCCGATCTGTTGGCTATTTGCCGCGAACTGGATTTACAACCACTAGGTTTTAGCGGCGTACCTGAGGTATTGTTAGCGGCGGTTAATAAGACCGGTTTGGCGGTACTGCCCAAGCCCAGTGAACGCGCACTTAAAATCCCCAAGCAAGAGGCTGCACCCAAAGAGGTGGAGACGGTTATCGAACGGGTAGTCGAGACGGTGGTCGAAACCGTAATCGAAGAGCGACTGGTTCAGCGGCAGAGCAAAGTGATCACTCGCCCGGTGCGTTCCGGTCAGCAGATTTACGCCGAAGGTGCAGATTTAATTGTACTGGCGCAAGTGAGCGAGGGAGCAGAAGTACTCGCTGATGGTCATGTGCATATTTATGGCACCCTGCGCGGTAGAGCCTTGGCCGGTGTAAAAGGTGACGAAAGTGCGCGTATTTTTTGCCAACAAATGGAAGCAGAGCTGGTCTCAATTGCAGGCAATTTTGTTTTGCAGGACTCGCTCTCCAAAGAATTATTTAAAAAGCCGGTGCAAGTATCTCTTAGCGGTGAAAAAGTTATCGTTGAAGCATTGGTTAGCAATTAACACTGTGAAAAATTCATCGCAATAAAGTTTGAATTTTTTACTCATTGATTTTTAGACATTGAATATTTACAGGAGCCTACCTTGGCTAAGATTATCGTAGTGACATCAGGTAAGGGCGGAGTGGGTAAAACCACTTCCAGCGCAGCAATCAGTACTGGTTTGGCGATGCGCGGCCATAAAACAGTGGTAATCGATTTTGACGTAGGTCTGCGTAATCTCGATTTGATTATGGGCTGTGAGCGCCGCGTGGTTTACGATTTTGTAAACGTGGTGAAAGGTGAGTCCACCTTGAATCAGGCGTTGATTAAAGACAAACGCACTGAGGGGTTGTACGTGTTGCCCGCATCGCAAACGCGCGATAAAGATGCCTTAACCCGCGAAGGTGTTGAAGCGGTTATCAATGAGCTGTCAAAAGATTTCGAATTCATTGTTTGCGACTCTCCTGCAGGTATTGAGCAGGGCGCATTGATGGCATTGTATTTTGCCGATATCGCTGTAGTCGTTACCAACCCGGAAGTTTCTTCGGTGCGCGACTCGGATCGTATTTTGGGTATCTTGCAAAGCAAATCACGCCGTGCAGAACAAAATCTGGAGCCAATCAAAGAGCATTTGTTATTGACTCGCTACAACCCTGTGCGTGTTGAATCGGGTGAAATGCTTAGCGTAAATGACGTAGAAGAAATTCTGGCCATTCCATTATTGGGTGTCATTCCTGAATCAGAAGCAGTATTAAAAGCGTCTAACCAGGGTACTCCGGTTATTCTGGATGAGGCAACGCAAGCTGGCCAAGCCTATAACGATGCCGTTGATCGTTTGCTCGGCAAAGAAATTCCACACCGTTTCCTTGAAGCGGAAAAGAAAAGTTTCCTTAAGCGTTTGCTGGGGGTGTAAGCCGTGAGTATTTTTGACTACCTGCGCAAGAAGCGCGCGCCCTCGTCGGCATCGGTTGCCAAGGAGCGTTTGCAAATTATCGTTGCGCACGAGCGTACCAAACGCAATTTGAATCAGCCGGATTTTCTGCCGCAAATGCAACAGGAAATTATTGCTGTCATTCGCAAATATATTCATATTGAATCTGATCAAGTGACGGTAAATCTCGATAACTCCGACAACTGCTCGGTGTTGGAGTTGAATATTACGCTTCCAGATTAATGGATGTCGCTGCTGATTTTTTGCAGCTCAAAAAAGGGATGCGCTCTTTGCAGTGCATCCCTTTTTTGTTTTTCATTTTATGATTCGCGATTTTGGTCTTGTGTATTATGAGTTCTGATTTTCATCTGTTACCGGCAGATCAATTGGTTGTATTCGATTTTGAAACCACCGGGCTTTCACCTGATATGGGTGATAGGTCGATAGAGATTGGTGCAGTGCTAATCGAAAATGGAAAGATTACTGATCGCTTTCAGCAGTTGATGAACCCCGGTATTCGCATTCCGCTATTTATTGAAAATCTTACCGGTATAACCAATGCGATGGTAAAAGAGTCGCGCGCGAATGCTGAAGTAATGAATGACTTTTACGATTTTATCGCAGGGCGTAATTTGGTTGCGCACAACGCTAGTTTCGATGAACGATTTTTGCGTGCAGAATTTCGCCGCATTAAAAAGCATTTTTCAACTGGTATCGCCTGTAGCCTGCTTGCTGCGCGTCGAATTTTCCAAGCGGCTCCCAATCATCAGCTTGCAACTTTGGCGCAATATAAAAATTTACCTAGTGATGGAATTTATCACCGTGCATTGGCGGATGCTGAAGTCACCGCATATTTGTGGTTAAGCTTGCTTGACGAGTTGCGCGAGCAACATCAACTGGATGATTTGTCATTTGGATTTATGCATACACTCACAAAAACCCCAAAGCATCAATTACGTCAATTTTATGCGAAGCATAAAGTGAAATAACCTACCCTTTAATCTAGAGAGGGATAAAGGAGTGAACCTGCATGCAAAAGTCTATTGCTAAAGTTACCGCCGTATTTTTTGCCTGCCTGTTATTGATGAGTTGTGGCAGTTTAATTAAGCCGAAGGTGAAGACTGGCATAGTGGAGTTGGAAAAAGGGTCGTATAAGCTGGATCAATCTCACGTTAGTGTTTTGTTTAAGATTAACCATATGGGGTTGTCGACCTTTGTCGGTCGTTTTAATAAAGTCGATGCAAGATTGGAGTTTGATCCGGAAAATATCGCGGCAGCAAAATTATCTGCTGTAGTCGATGTTGCAAGTATTGACGCTAACAACGCCGATTTGGAAGAAACATTGCGCGGCAGTAGTTGGTTGGATTCAGAAAAGTATCCACAAGCGTTTTTCAAAACGATTAGCGTTAATCAAATCGATAAAGATTCTGCAGTATTTACGGGTGAGTTAACGCTGCATGGCGTTACTGCGCCAATTGATTTAAAAGTAGTCTTCAATGGTGCAGCTAACAATATGCTCACCGGCTTCTATACTTTAGGTTTTTCAGCGACTAGCGTGATTAGTCGTTCAGCTTTTGGTGTTGATTATCTGGTGCCTGCTATTGGCGATCAGGTTGAGTTGGAAGTCTTCGCTGAATTCCAACAACAATAACAAAAAATCTTTCAGGAGTTTTTATGACCAACCAATTTCTTATCGGCAGTAACGGCACCCAGTCGGTGCATTTGAATTTGCGCATGGCGAATCGTCATGGATTGATCGCCGGTGCAACCGGTACGGGCAAAACGGTGAGCTTGCAAGTACTGGCCGAAGGTTTTGCCAAAGCGGGTGTGCCGGTATTTATGGCCGATATAAAAGGCGATTTATCTGGTTTGGCTAAAGCGGGTAAGCCTCATGCCAAAATCGATGAGCGTGTACAGCTGATGAAAATTGCCGATTATCAGCAGCGCCTGTTTCCTTGTGTATTTTGGGATCTGTACGCAAAAAAAGGCCATCCTGTTCGCGCAACAATTTCGGATTTTGGCCCTTTGCTGCTCGCCAATTTTTTTGATCTGAATGAAACCCAAACCGGCGTGCTCTATGCTGCTTTTAAAATTGCCGATGACCAAGGCATGTTAATTCTGGATTTAAAAGATCTGCAAGCCATGCTCAATTGGATGAAAGACGAGCGTAAAACATTGGCTGATGAATACGGCGGTATTAGTGAGGCGAGTATCGCAGCAATTCAGCGTCGGTTGATGATGTTGGAACAAGAAGGTGCGGATGAGTTTTTTGGGGAGCCAGCACTGGATTTGAATCACCTGATGCAATCAACCCTTGAAGGTACGGGTGTTATTAATATTCTTGATGCTACTACGCTAGTGAATCAGCCCAAACTCTATGGCATTTTTTTGCTCTGGTTGATATCGGAACTGTTTGAAAACCTGCCTGAACAGGGCGATGCGGACAAGCCAAAAATGGTTTTCTTTTTTGATGAAGCGCATCTGTTATTTAACGATGCGCCCAAATTATTGATCGATAAAATTGAGCAGGTTGTACGCTTGATTCGCTCTAAAGGTGTCGGTATTTATTTTGTATCCCAAAGCCCTGCCGATATTCCCGATTCTGTTCTTGGGCAGCTAGGCAATCGTGTACAACATGCGTTGCGTGCGTTCACACCTAAGGATCAACAGGCAGTAAAAATTGCGGCTCAGACCTTTCGGCCCAATCCTGCGTTTTCAACCGAGGCTGCAATTACTGAGCTGGGAATTGGCGAAGCATTAGTGTCAGTGCTTGATGAAAAAGGCTCTCCCACACCGGTAGAGCGTGTGATGGTTGCTCCGCCTGCATCGCGTATTGGCCCGTTGACCGATGAGGAGCGAATCGAGGTAATGTCTCGCTCGCCTTACAACACCGTTTATAACCAAGCGATTGATCGTGAATCCGCCTATGAGATTTTAAAAGCGCGAGTTGCACAGCAAGCACAGAATGAAGAACAGCAAAAAGTACAGGAACTATTGCGTATAGAGCAGGAGCGTATTTTTAAACAACAGCAAAAAGTGCAAGAGCAACAACAGAAAGAACAAGCGCGTGCGCAACAACAAGCGTCCCGATCTAGTGCCAAACGGGATTCTGCGGTTGATGCATTCGCCAAGAGCGCGGCGCGTGCGATTGGCAGTAATCTGGGGCGGCAAATTGTGCGCGGCATTCTTGGTTCGTTATTGGGTGGCCGTCGTTAATATCGGCCATATTTATTTTATAAGAGAACAACAATGAAAATTATTCACTCACTACTTATCGGCAGTTTATGTTTTTCAAACATGGTTCTGGCAGAGCCTGTACAAACTATTGCGGCAGACAATCCTGCCTATCTCTACACTGGTCGTATCGATTTTAGCGATAAAAAATCCCCGCAGCTGTCCTGGACTGGCTCGAGTATCAAGGCTAATTTCACCGGCACATCACTTGCAGTTAAACTCGATGATCAGTTAGGGAAAAATTTCTTTAACATCATTATTGATGGCGAAACCCAGCACCCTTATGTACTGGAAGCAAAACAAGGCGAGCAGACCTATGTGATCAGTACAGCACTTAAGGCTGGTGATCACAGTCTGGAAATTTACAAGCGCACTGAAGGTGAAGAGGGTGCTACCGCATTTAAAGGCTTGGTATTGGATGCAAATGCCAAATTGCTTGCACCACCTGTGCGCCCAAAACGCCGCATGGAGATTTATGGCGATTCAATTTCTACCGGGATGGGCAATGAAGGTGCGGATAACGGTGCGGATCATCTGCTCAGTGAAAAAAATAATTACTGGGCCTATGGCGCAATAACAGCGCGCAATCTAAATGCTGAGTTACATACGATTTCGCAAAGCGGCATCGGCATTATGATTAGCTGGTTCCCATTTATCATGCCGCAATTTTATGATCAGTTAAGTGCGGTAGGCGACAACGATTCCAAATGGGATTTTACTCAGTGGACGCCCGATGTTGTTGTAATCAATTTATTCCAAAACGATAGCTGGTTGATCGACCGCGAAAAGCGTTTGCAACCCATTCCCGATGATGCTGTGCGTGTGCAAGCCTATATCGATTTTGTGCGCAGTATTCGCGCTAAATATCCAAAAGCACAGATTATCTGTGCATTAGGCAGTATGGATGCAACAGCGAATCCGAAATGGCCTGGCTATATCACTGCTGCGGTAGAACGCATGCGCAAAGAAAATGGAGACCAAAAACTGGATACCATTTTCTTTGAGTTTACCGGTTATGGCGGCCACCCGCGTATTGCGCAGCATAAAGCTAATGCAGAAAAATTGACGGCGTTTATCAAACAGAAAATGAATTGGTAATAACAAAAATAACTGCATGCACTTCATGTGCGTGCAGTTATTTCTTTTTATATAGGTTTGGCTCACCTTCCGGGCGAGTTTTAAAGCGCCTATGCACCCACAAATACTGATCCGGTTGTCTACGGATCATTTCCTCAAGTTTCTGATTCACTCGTGTGCTATCCGCAATGTCATCACCAGTAGGGAAATTATCCAACGGTGGGCTAAGTTCGAGTGAGTAACTACCGTCAGCTTCGCGATAATGCGAAAAGAAAATCACCTGGGCATTACCTAGAGCCGCAAAGCGTGCGGTGCCGGGTACAGTTGCGGCGGGAACGCCAAAAAAAGGCGCAAATATACTGTGCCTAATCCCGTAATCCTGATCTGGTGCGTACCACACTATATGACCGGCACGCAGATTACGCACCAGCTTGCGAGTTTCGACGGTGATTATCGATTCACCATTAAAACTTTCGCGTGCTTTTACCAGCATATAAGCGAGTAAAGGGTTCGGATCCTGGCGATAAAGAATGTCAATTTTTTGATGTATGGCCATCATACGAGCGCAGATATCAATCGTGGTCATATGGCAAACAACCAGTAATACACCTTGCCCTGCTTGTTGTGCTGCGCGCAGATGCTCCAATCCATTAATGCGATGTGCGCGACGCAGATATTTTTCTGGCCCCCATAAGCCCACTGCACTCTCTAAAAAGCTTATGCCACAGGATTGAATAATACTGCGGACTAATTTATTGCGCTCCGCGTCATTTAGTTCTGGGTAGCAGAGGCGAATATTGGTATCGGCAATACGGGCGCGGCTGGGAGCCAAGTGCCAAAAGAGCCAACCCAAACAGCGCCCCAAAAAGAAATTTACGCTCATCGGAAGATACGCAACCACACGTAACGCGACTAATAGAAGCCATGTTGGCCAAAATTTTGGCCCTAAAAATGACCAGCGAAATACGGGAGGGAGATGTTTTGATGGTGGTGTTTTTTGCATTTGGACTTTGGTAACCCTGATTGTATTTTGGGTGCAAGCCTACCGCACAAACAGGGTTACAACAATCCAAAGTGGAGATGAGCTATTTTTTAAGGTCTAACAGCCGGAAGTATGCAGATTTCGGTTGTTGTTGGCGATCAAACAGCAGTGGGTAATTGGTGCGCCCTGGAATCGGGAAACCATTTAGCCAGCTTGCGTCATCACTAACTCCCCAGAAGGTAACACGATCTACTTTATCTTTGTGTTTAATTAAAATTTTAAACAGAGTTTCATAGGCTTTGGCGAGTTTTTCTTCAATTTCTTTTGGTAATCCATTGATGTAGGGATCGCGCTCCGGCTTATATTCAAAGCGGGTAGAGATTTCTGCTACGGGTAAATTCCATACCGATGGCAACACATCTATATCCAATTCGGTGAGATGAATGCGTAAGCCTAATTTAGAGTAGGCGAGAATGCTGTCTTCAAAGTTTTGCATGTCAGAATCCAAACCAACATGCGCTTGCATTCCCAGTCCGTGAATAGGCGCGCCGAGTTTTTGTAAACGTTTGAGCATGTCAATAGTGGCAGCACGTTTTTCCGGGCGCTCGTTGTTGTAGTCGTTGTACATCAAATGTGCTTTGGGATCGACTTCGTGAGCGAGATTAAAGGCGTTCACTAAAAAGTCATCGCCCATAATGTTGTACCAGTGACTTGGGCGCATTTTGTAATCATCGCCCATTGCTTCATTGACAACATCCCATGCGGCAATTTTTCCTTTGTAGCGCTCAACTAAGGTAGTGATGTGCTCTTGCTGTTTTTTTGCCAGCGCTTCTTTGGAAATGTAACTACCATCTTTATTTTTAAATACGCTATCGGGAATTTGGCTGTGCCAGCCAAGTGTATGACCGACAATGTGCATCTTGTTTTTTATACCGTAATTAACAAACGCATCGCTATCACTCCATTTCCAGCTGCCATCTTCATTGCGAATTTCGCCCCATTTTTGACAGTTTTCTGCGGTGATGGAATTAAATTCCCTGGCAATAAGCGTTGTTAACTTGGGCTCTTGCTGCGCGATGATATTGACATTAAGTGCTGCACCGATCAGAAAATCATTTTTATAGGCTTCTTTTAAGCCTGTAGCTGCCATTGCTTTTTCGGCTGCCTGCATTTTGGCGCTGGCAATAAGTGCTGCACCAGCGCCAGTCGCGGCTAATAATTGTCGGCGCGAAAGCGTTAACGAGTTTAATTTGTTCATATTGATAGTCTCGCTGTTGATGGTTGGATACTTGATTATTGTTGATCGGCGTTGTTATTAATTGTTTCTGTAGTGGCATCTGTATCGGGAATGGATTGAGGGTCAAACCAAAGCTCGGAGCGATCCACTGGTGTTTCTTTTGAAAGCAATGGGTTATCCAACTTGAATAAAAGTCGATTTTTCATGTTGGCTTTTTGCATTACATCCTGAATCGCTTTATCGCCATAAAACACTCTGTCAAATTCACCGGTGGCGATGGCGCGTTCAAATCCACTTTCCAAGGTTTGTGCGAGTGCTTCATTGCCCGGTGATACAAATAGATAAAACGGCATGCGGTAATAAACCATTAAGTTTTTCTCGACCGCTAAATTTAATGTTGGGCGCGCTTCCAATTCTGAAAATGGTTCGTGTACGCCGCGCGGAAAGGCATCAAAACGCTCTCCTTCTACCATGTAAAACAAACCGGGATATTTATTGGTTTTGATTACGTTAAAACTATTGGCCTCTAAAATGCGGCCATCAGCCCAAGTGCGCCCTTGGCCGAGAGTTAATTGTTTTAATTCGGTGAGTGATTTGATCTTGTCGAACTTATGTTGATTATTTTTGTTGATGATAAAAATGCGATACCCCAGCAGCCCCTTGAACAGCGGTATGCGAATAGGGCGCAGTTGGGATTCAATTTGCGCATCGGACGAGGCCCAGCACAAATCCAGCAAACCACCAGTGCGCACTTCTTCGTTAACGCGCGCTTGAGTGAGATCTTCGTGTTTAATTTCCAATGTGTAATCTGGCGTGTCGCTATGGGCGATGGCCAATTTCAGCATCTTGATGGCATAGGCTGCATTAGGATCGCTGAAATCGTTTACACGTATGGCTTTGTCTGCGCCAAAGGCGTAGCTACTGAATGCCATAAGCAGGCATAGTTTGAGGATTCTTATCATTATTCACCTGACCGAAATGAGTGTTATTGTTTGTTATGGGAATAATCTGCGTCTGCCAGCCTTTACATTTATTGAATGTGTATTCTTGTATACCAGTGATATATTTGCAATGACTATAAGGCGAGAGCAAATTAATAATAATCCACGTGGGGTTGAGTGTGCATAGATCTTTTTTCTCCAAATTATTCATTTTTGCAACAATCTGGTTGTGTACAGGTACAGCAAGTGTGCTGGCTGAAGATGGCTACGAAATGTGGCTGCGCTACCAACCGGTGAGTGACTCCGCTACACGCAAGGTATATCAAAAGCAAATTCGCTATCTGGTAGCTGAAGGGCGCTCATCTACGATAGTGGCAGCCACAGATGAGCTGCAGCGCGGCTTGAGTGGCTTGTTAGCCAAGCCGATTGCAAGTGCAACAGGGAAACTGCAAGCTCAGTCATTAGTGATTGGAACGCCCGCCAACTCGCCCTTAATTGCCTCATTGAATTTGTCGCAACGCTTGGCGTCAGTAGGTAATGAAGGTTATTTAATTGAACAGACGCGTATTAATAAACGCGATGTGACGGTGATTGCCGCTAATTCCGATGTGGGTGTGCTCTACGGCAGTTTTCATCTTTTACGTTTAATTCAAACACAGCAATCCATCGCTAACATTGCTATTAGTAGTGCACCTAAATTGCAGCACCGCGTAGTGAATCATTGGGATAATGTTAATCGCGTGGTAGAACGCGGCTATGCAGGCTTATCGCTGTGGGATTGGGGCACGCTGCCGGATTATAAATCTCCACGCTATACCGACTATGCGCGCATCAATGCCTCACTCGGTATTAACGGCACAGTGATTAACAATGTAAATGCCGATCCGCGTTTGTTGAGCGATCAATTTCTGCAAAAAATTGCTGCGCTGGCTGATGTATTTCGCCCTTACGGCATCAAAGTGTATTTGTCGATTAACTACAATTCGCCGCGCGCTTTTGGCGATTTGGATATTGCCGACCCACTCGATCCTCGCGTTGCAAAATGGTGGCAAGAGCGCACCAAAAAAGTGTACGAATATATTCCCGATTTTGGTGGCTATTTAGTAAAGGCAAATTCTGAAGGTCAGCCCGGGCCGCAAGATTATGGTCGCAATCATGCTGATGGCGCCAACATGCTTGCCGCTGCATTAAAACCCTTTGGTGGCGTAGTGTTCTGGCGCGCATTTGTATATCACCCGGATATTGGTGATCGCTTTCGCGGCTCTTACGATGAATTCAAACCGCTCGATGGAAAATTTGCCGATAACGTAATTCTGCAAGTGAAAAACGGCCCCATCGATTTTCAACCGCGCGAACCCTATTCATCACTTTTTTCCGCGATGGAAAAAACTCACATGATGATGGAGTTTCAAGTCACGCAAGAATATTTTGGCTTCGCTACGCACCTTGCTTATCAAGGGTCACTATTTGAAGAATCGCTGCGCACAGAAACCTATGCAAAAGGCGAGGGTTCAACGATTGGCAATATTCTCGAAGGCAAAGTATTTGGTGTAGATAAAGAAAATAGCAGCAAGCATACAGGCATGGCGGCGGTGATTAACCCAGGCACTGATCGCAACTGGACTGGGCACCCTTTCGTACAGTCGAGCTGGTACGCATTTGGGCGCATGGCGTGGGATCACAATGTTTCAGCCGAAGCGGCTGCTGAAGAGTGGTTGCGTATGACATTCTCTAACGACGAAAAATTTATCGCACCGGTTAAAAAATTAATGATGTATTCGCGTGAAGCGGGAGTGAATTACCGCTCGCCTTTAGGTTTAACCCATTTGTATTCGCAAGGTGATCACTACGGCCCTTCACCTTGGCTCGAAAATTCTGAGCGTCCGGATTGGACGGCCATCTATTATCACCGCGCAAGTAAAGACGGTATTGGTTTTGATCGCACTAAAACTGGCTCTAATGCTATCGCCCAGTATCCAACACCATTAATGAAGCAATATGGCGATATCAATGCCGTACCAGAAGAGTTAATGCTGTGGTTTCATCATGTAAGCTGGGATCACAAAATGAAATCTGGTCGCAGCTTGTGGGAAGAGTTAGTTCATAAATATTATGAAGGTGTAGATCAGGTGCGCAGTATGCAGCGTGAGTGGGAAAGCGCCAAACCTTTTATCGATGCCGAACGTTTTGAACAAGTCAAAGCGCTGCTGCAAGTACAAGAGCGCGATGCAGTGCAATGGCGCGATTCCTGTGTGCTTTACTTCCAAACTTTTTCCGGCAAAGCAATTCCTGCCGGTTACGAAAAACCCGAGCACGATTTGGAATACTACAAAGCGAAAGCGCGTACACACTATGTGCCTGAACCTTGGCATCCTGCGAGTTCAAGCCGGGTGTTGAAATAAAATTTAAACTAACTTGAAAGAACAAGGCGACATTTGTGTCGCCTTGTTTTTTTTGGATCGCAATATTTAAGGAGAGTTTATTTTTTTTCCTGTATTTCGGCAAAATTCGCGTTAATACGCTTGCGTAAAAAGTCGGCAGCAGAGATGGGTTCGTATTTTTTTTGCGGGCCTTGAATAATTACATCTTTATTGGCCTGACAAAAAAATGCGAGGCTGTAGCGCGGGCCTTGATATTCATGAGCTTGAGGCATACGCACGCGATGCAGAGTGGATTTTAATTGATCGTCACTCCAGCGCATGAGCATGTCGCCAATATTGCAGGTGATGATATCTGTGCGCGGAATGACATTGCTCCATGCCTGTTGTTCTGTGGCCGTTTTTCCGCCGCAGACTTGTAAGCCACCTTGACCGTCTTTTTGAAATACCATTGTCAGGCAATCAAAATCGGTATGGGCGCCAGCACGCCAAATTCCTTCCTGATGCAGCGAATCTTTCATTGGCAAATAATGCAGTAAGCGTAGTGTGCTTTGGTACTGTGCTGATTCTCGTTTGTGTACACGGCTAAAAAAGTCGCGCTCAAATCCAAGCTTATCGGCAAAGCAGGAGAGCACATCCATGCCCAATTGCCACGCACGTTTTTCAAATTCGAGAATGATGGAGTGAAACATGGGCAATTCTTGCGGCCATAAGTTGTCCATGTGCGGCAAGGTGACTTGATAGGATTCTTTTTGATCGGCAGTGCCAGTTGATGGACGAACCTGCTCCATAAATTCCCAGCCTGCATTCAAACCCTCTTTAAGGGGATAGGCTTTTTTATCCGCATTGGGCAATTCAAAAAATGCTTTTGCTTGAGCAAAGGTGGATTCAATCAAAGTCAAATCCAACCCATGATGTTGCAACTGAAAAAATCCCACTTGGGTTGCTGCTGCCCATAACTGTTCGGTGATTTCGGCTCGTCGCTCACTGAAGTTGCTGAGGTCAATCAGTGGAATTTGTAATGCATCATTTTCAATGCCCATGCCACCAAGTGTGCTTTCAAATTGCAACTCTTGTAAATCGTACGGACTTGTAGTGTTGGTGTTTGTATTGATATTGCTCATTGTAAAACTCCATAAATAAAGCAGCGCTGCTGCTGGAAATGGAGCAATGCCAATCGGAAAATAGCGAATGCCGGTATTTTCCAATCGCCGCTTCTACTCCGCGGTTTTTTGGGGTTGCTATGTAAAGTTACATTTTGTCGCGCGGTAAGCTCCAGGCAAACCAGATTTTTTGGGTCCATTGCACAAGCGCAAAAAGCGAAAGACTGATCGCCGATAATAAAAGCAAAGCGGCAAAGGCTTGCGGCACTTTAAAAAACGACGTGGAGAATTGCACAAAATATCCAAGCCCCTGTTCGGCCGCGACAAACTCCGCTATCACTGCACCGATTACCGCTAAGGTAATGGCAACTTTTAGTCCGCTAAAAATATGTGGGATGGCATAGGGCAGGCGAATCTGCCAAATTTCTTTTACCGGTGATGCGCGCAGGGATTTGGAAAGTTCAATTAATTCTGGTGGTGTAGCCAACATACCCGTGGTGGCAGAAACCACAAGTGGAAAGAAGGTAATTAAACACGTAATTGCCAAACGCGGGGCATCGCCTGCACCCAGAATTACAATTAACAATGGTGCAATCGCAACCACCGGTGTGGACTGCACAATAATTAATAGCGGAAACAAGGTCTTCGTCAAAAAAGCAGAGCGCACCATCATTATCGCCAAGGGAATACTTAACATTATCGATAGCGCAAAACCAATGAGAGCAATTTTTAAGGTGGCCCATGCATGTTCCAACCAACGCACTGCGTCCACCTCAAAAAATGCGTGAGCGATAGTGCTGGGCGATGGCAAAATAAATTCGGGAATCGAAAATAACCAACAACACAATTGCCATAAGGGAATCAGTGCGAGCAATGCCATCAAGGGCAATAACTTCTGTAGTTGCGTTAAATACTGGGAGCAGAGTATTTTCATTGGGCTTCTCATATTTAATCGGTAATTATGCGAGCGTTAGACGGCGAGAGTTTGCGATCTTTTGTCCGCTTGAGGCTGTGATTGAGTTTGTGACTGGGAATTATTCCCGTAAATATGTGCGCGTATACGGCGGGTGTAGTTGCTAAAAGCGGGTATCTGCATTGTGTCCAAACTGCGCGGGCGCGGCAGCTCAATAGCAATCTGTTCCAGCAGGCGTCCGGGGCGAGCGCTCATTACCAATACCTTATCGGCGAGCAAAACCGCTTCCGAAATGGAGTGAGTGATAAATAAAACGGTTTTGGGTTTTTCTTCCCAAATGCGCAGTAATTCAAAACCCATTTCTTCGCGGGTTAATGCATCCAGCGCTGAAAAAGGTTCATCCATAATTAAAATGTCCGGGTCTAATAACAGTGCGCGCGCAATTCCCACTCGCTGTTGCATACCGCCAGAAAGTTGATCGGGCAGGCGATCAATAAAATCGTTCAGGCCAACAGTATTGATTAATTGTTTGGCGTAGGCGCGATCTTTGTCGGTAACTTTTCCGTATTTGTGGTGCAGCGGAAAAAGAACATTATCGAGTACCGATTTCCACGGCAGCAGTGTTGGTTTTTGAAACACTATGCCTACATCGTCGCGCGGTTGCGTCACTTGCTGATTAAAAACCTCAACCTTGCCTTCGCTCGGGCTTAATAGTCCGCTGAGTAAACGCAGCAATGTAGATTTACCACAACCGGATGGACCGACGACGGCGACAAATTCATGCCGATGAATATCGAAACTGACCTCGGTTAAGGCTTGCATGTGACCGCCCTGTGCGAGTGGATAGCGGTGGCCTACCTGATTAAAACTGACAAAAGGTTTCATTGTGCAGATGCCTCCGCAGTGGCAATCTCGCTGCGAGGCGCCGCTAGAAAATCACGCTTAATTGCTGTTTCCGGGTTAAAACTATCCACTGCTAATTGCTGCCCTTTGGCTGTCCATTCCCAAGTGGTTGCCAGGCGTGTTGGCTCAAATACTCCCAAACCATCGCGTGCGCTAACCTCATTCACCACCAAATCGCGAATGGAATTTATGGTTGCTTCTGCTTCAGTAGCATCTACTTCTGGCACCATCTTGTGTACGGCTTGTGCAGATTCCAGCGGATGTTCCCATGTGTAGGCAACAGCTTTGGCGTATGCGCGTAAAAAGCGGCGTGCAACATCGGGGCGTTCGTTTAAAAATTTATCACTGGCGATGACTGAGGTTGAATAAAACTCCAGACCTGCATCGTGCCAGGGAATGATGCGCAAATTTTTCCCCGCTTTTTTGGCTTGCTGAATATTGCGCACGCTGTCGGTGATCCATGAAATCTCTACATCAGTTCTACCCATAATCAACATAGGGTTGAGCGCACCAGGGTCGGCTTTAATTAATTGAATCGAGTTTTGATCAACTCCATTTGTCGATAACAGCAGTGGCAAAAATATATTGGCGGAGGTAAATGCGGAGGTTGCAATTTTTTTACCGGCTACATCGGCAACGGTTTTTACGGGCGATGAATCCAGCACATAAAATGCGTAAGGTGCTTTGCTAAATTGTGAGTAGATGGCACTGACCGGAACGGTTTGCCCCGCTTTGGCGAGCAAGAGCGCAACCAAATCGCTCAGGCCGACATCGCCATTGCCGGTGGCTAATTTACTGATGGCATCATTGGAACCGCGCCCTTGGGCGATGTTGACTTCCAATCCTTCTGCTGCAAAAAATCCGCGCTCTACACCGACATACACAGGGGCTTTATCGCCACCGGGTAGCCAGTCCAATTGAAAGGCCACTTTATCGAGTGCGTAACTGGTGTGTGCATAAAAACAACAGCTAAATAAGCTGAGTAGAGTGAAAAACCGGGTGGAAAATTTCATCGCTTTCTCCATTACACAGATGCGCAGAGCAATGCCTGCGCAAAATCAATGTTGTAAGGTCGAAGCTTGAAGTGGAGTTTTATAGCAGAGGGGTAGTGGCGGGGGAGAAGCTTATCTCATCGCCACACGTTGCTATAAGCCCACAAGGCTGCGACGTATGAACAATGAGCAATGTCCCGGTTTCTCGTAAAAGAGAGTTACCTAACAGCTTCTACTCAATACCCGATATTCAAAAATCAAAAAATATCGGGTTCGTTTAAGTTTTAGCAAACCTTATGCCAGCCGCGGAAACTGATGGCGTAGCTAAGGCTAACTATAGATGCGATAAGAAGTTTTTAATAAATTTTCTATTTATATCTGCTTCCCTAAAGCCAGATTTTTTATTGCTCTTGCACCAAAAAAATACGCTTAAAATTCTGCTTTGCACCAAATTGTATTTTATTTTTCTCATGCTGTTATTGTCTTGGCGTAAGCAAAATTCAATGTTATTAATAAAGGTAGTAAGAGTAGAAGCGGTCAGAGTTAACTCGGGACATTGCTCTTGAAATCGGCGGGAAACATTCCCGCCCTTTAACTCAGGAGTGAAGATGAATTATTTAATTAAAAATGCCCGCGCAATTTTTAGCCAATCTCATCCGGCAGCCAGCGACATTCGCATCAGCAATGGTGTAATTACTGAGCTCGGCCAGCAGCTTATCCCGCAGCAAAATGAAACGCTGATTGATGCCAGTGGTTGTAGCATTTATCCGGGGTTGGTGAATACTCATCACCATTTAGCGCAATCAATTTTAAAAGGTGTGCCTGCCGGATTAAATCAGGGCTTGGGCGATTGGCTTGCCTCTGTGCCTTATAAGTTTTGGCCAAAAATCACACCGGAACTGATGTATCACGCCGCGCGCCTCGGTTTGTATGAACTCTTGCGCTCGGGCGCAACTACTTGCGCAGATCATCATTATTTATATCACGCGACCTCATCGCCCGAAGTGGAAGCGGCGCTTTGGCAAGCGGCAGATGAATTGGGAATTCGTTTGGTATTGTGTCGGGGCAGCGCCACCGAGCGCGGCACCCATCGCGGCTTGCGCGATAGCGGCATCGAACCTGAAACAGTGGAGCAGGTCATTGCGCGCTTGGAGCAGAGCCGCAGTAAGTATCACCAAACAAATTATTCACTCCAATATGGCGTTGTACCCATGCGCCAATTGGTTGTTGCGCCCACCAGTTTGATTCACTCAGCAAGCCGCAATGATTTAATCGCGCTCGCTGAATATGCGCGCGCACAGGGTTTGAAAATGCACTCGCATTTATTGGAAGTGGAATTTGATGAGCAACAAGCGCAAACCAAATACGGCATGAGTGCAATCGATTATGCCGCGAGTTGTCATTGGCTCGGCAGCGATGTTTGGTTTGCGCACTTGGTAAAAAGCGATGCACATGCAATCGATCTACTCGCGCAAACCAAAACCGGCATCGCCCATTGCCCCACATCCAATTGCCGTTTGGGCAGCGGCATAGCCCCTGTGATTGCCATGCAACAAGCGGGCGTACCGATTAGTATCGGCGTCGATGGTTCTGCATCTTCAGAATCAGCATCAATGCTGCAGGAATTAAATCTCGCGTGGCTATTACACCGCAGCCAGCATGGCCCTGCGGCAACCAATGTTGAAATGGTAATTAACTGGGGCAGTCATAGCGGCGCACAAATTTTAGGTTTGCAAAACCTCGGAAAATTAGCGGTCGGCTACGCCGCCGATTTAGTTATTTACGATTTACAACAACCTCGTTTCGCCGGAGTGCACAGCCCACTGGAAGCACCGCTAATCTGCGGCGAACCCGTAACCATCAAGCACAGTTTTATCAACGGCAAACCAGTTGTCAGCAACAATCAAGTACACACAATCGACATAGAAAAACTCACCGCCGATGTACAGCAATCAGTTAAAACACTTATAAACCTAGTGTAAAACCCATCCCTCAATACCAAGGCGGCCACAGTGCCGCCTTTTCTTTTTTGCTCCACTCAAATATCGCAAGGTAATAACCTGTAATTCCGGCTGGCGGTAAATTCATTCATAGTCTTTAATTGAATTTTCGTAGCTAATGTACCCGTAGGTTGCGGCGGGCCTTGCAGGCTGAGCTTGCGAACATCAACAAGCTGAAGGGCTATTGGAGGGAGAACATTGGAAATATCAAGGTTAACACTTAAAAAATTCCGTGCTTACAAAAGCTCATAACAAATAAATAATATGGATGCAGAAAAACTGCTTCGGAGTTAGGACATTTGAGGAAATTATGCGACCGAAATCAAATACGCTTTTTCATTTTACCAAGAACATAGAAACTCTGAAATTAATCTTGGAACATGGCTTTTGGCCTCGTTATTGTTTAGAAGACATAAGCTGGCTCGGATACGATAAGTTCGACTATATTGCGTACCCAATGGTTTGCTTTTGTGACATTCCGCTATCAAGAATTTCTGAGCATATAGGGTTTTACGGTGAGTTTGGATTAGGTCTTACTAGGCAGTGGGGTCATCTGAATGGTTTGAATCCAATTCTCTATAGCGCAGGAAATAACAATCTAACAAATTCGTTTAGAGGCCTAAATGATCACTCCAACAAATTAGAGGGTGAAGATATCGAGTTATGCAAGACAACCATGAGGTATTTGCTTGCATACACAAAACCAACTAGTGGGAAAATGGTTATCGATGGGGTTCCTGTAGAAAAAGAATTTTATCAAGAATCTGAATGGCGCTATGTTCCACAACATGAGGAAATTAAGCCATATATAAGAAAGTCAAAGTTTGAAAATAAAGACAATTTGGATATTGAGAACTCTTTAACTAAAGAAAATTGTACGATTAAATTTGGGCCAGGTGACATACGTTATATTTTTGTAAAGTCAGATGCCGATATTCCAAATATAATAAATTTCATTCACGCTGCACTTGGTAATATTTCTGTTGTTGAGCAAAAAGTTTTAATGAGTCGTGTTGTTTCACTAGAAAGCCTGAGTATAGATTTGTAGCCCGTAGGTACGATTAGCGCAGCGTAATCGTACGTATGAAAATTCTATAAACAAGATTAAATAGATAATAGCGAACAAATAAAGCTGGAATTTTTCTGCAAACTGGTTCGGGGTTAACTGTGTGGAAATTCGGGCGGGGAATTGCATTCGTACGATTACGCTGCGCTAATCGAACCTACATTGTTTTTTATAAATATTCGCCTTGACCGATATCTGACATTTCAAAAACCTTAAAAATTTATGACCAATCACAAAATCTTCACCACTGCTTTTAGCAAAGTCTATCCGCTTTATGTGAATAAGGCTGAGCGGAAAAATCGCACTCAGGATGAGGTTGATCAAATTATTTGTTGGTTGACGGGTTACGATCATGCGGGTTTGCAAGAGCAGATTGTGCAGGAGAAAACATTTGAAGAGTTTTTTGCGCAAGCACCGACATTTAACGCCAATGCTGCACTGATAAAAGGTGTTGTCTGCGGTGTGCGGGTGGAGGAGGTTGACGACCCGCTTATGCAGAAAATCCGTTATTTAGACAAACTGATTGATGAGCTTGCTAAAGGCAAGGCGATGGAAAAAATTCTGCGCAGTTAAACATTTCTGATTTATTTTCTCCCTCGCAATAGTCCAAATGCCACAGCGGTTAGCGCCAGTGGTACAAAGGAAACCCACAGCACAACACTCCAGCCGTATACACCAAGAATCGCGCCTGAGGAAAATGAGCCGATGGCCATTAGGCCGAACACAATAAAATCATTTAATGATTGCACGCGATTTTTTTCTTCTGGTGTGTGGCATTCCAGCACCCAGGCCGAAGCGCCGAGAAAACCAAAGTTCCAACCTACACCTAATAAAATAAGCATCCACCAAAAGTGGGCTACGTCTACACCGCCAAGCCCAATGACGGTAGATATGGCGGTTAACAGCAAACCCGATACAGCTATTTTTATCGCACCAAAACGGCTGATGAGTTTTCCGGTGAAAAAGCTTGGGGCGTACATTGCGATCACATGCCACTGCAAACCTAAATTGGCACTGGCGTGGGAGTGGCCGTGCATATGCATCGCCAGAGGTGCGGCGGTCATTAAAAAATTCATCAGCATGTAAGAGATAGCGCCGCAGGCCGCCGCTGCAATAAATGCAGGTTGTTTGATAATAGTGGCGAGCGGGCGCCCGCCAGAAACATCTGTACGGGAGGGTTTTGGCAGGCGCACACCAAATAAAATTACAGCGGAAATCGCAGCAACCAATGCTTGAATTAAAAAAGTTGCTGCGTATAAATGCGCTGGCCACAGCTCCATTGTGTGAGTGACTAATTGCGGCCCCACAATGCCAGCGGCGACACCGCCAGCCATCACCAGCGACAGCGCTTGCGGTTTACGCGCAGCGGGCACGCCATCGGTCGCGGCAAAACGAAACGATAAAACCACTGCCGCGTAGGTGCCGCCAAATAGCATCGCAAAACAAAATAACCAAAATGATGCGTTAATCATGGCGAGCATAGAGAGCAACCCAACCAAAACACCAGCGCTAGTTCCCACTAAAAATGTAGTGCGACGACCAAAGCGTTCAGAGATAACACCCGCAGGCAAAATACATAGCGCCATACCCACAACAAAAATGGAAATCGGCAAGGTGGCCAAGACTGCCGATGGCGCCAACATGCTCCCGACAATCGCGCCGGTTGCATAAACCACCACGGCATTTGCCCCAGCCAAAGCTTGGGCGAGTGTGAGCCGCCAAATATTATTGCGCTGATCTTTTTCGCTAAGTTCAAAATCCGATGGGGTGTGATTGTGATTGCGGGGGTTTGTTTGAGTCTTGTTCATTCGTGAGTGATCAAAAGTTAATAGTCAGATTCTTAAGAGGTATAGATTATATACCTGGCCTTTAGAGTGATTGCATCCAGCGTGTTTTACGCGGGATAATACTGGTTACTTAACCAGATGTTGTCGCCTCGCCATGACCAATGCCTTTTTATTAACCCGCCAGTGGCGCGATACCCGCGAGGGGATTGTGCTTGATTTATGGTGGGCGACGGAGCAGGGCAGTTGTTGGACGCAAATCACGCAGCAGGAAATGGTGTTTTTTGTGCTGCGCGAGGATGCAGCGCAGATTCAAACGCTTATCAAACACTTGCGTCGCTGGCGCATGGCCGAAGTTGAATTAAAAACCTTTCTGAATAAATCCGTAAACGCGCTCTATTTTCACAGCCAACGCAGTGCACGCGATGCGCAGGATATTTTCCGGCAACATGGCATTGATTGTTGGGAGAGCGATATTCGCCCGCCTGAACGTTATTTAATGGAGCGGTTTATTACTGCTGCCGCGCAATTTGATATTCCTGCAGACAATATTTCTCATCCCGCCCAGCCGTTAATAAATCCGCGCCTTGCGCCTTTAGCTGAAACACAAAGCCATTGGCGACCTGAGCTGCGCATGCTTTCGCTCGATATTGAAACCTCGATGGATGCCAAACAACTTTATTCGATTGGTGTTTGGGGGGATGCCGATAAAAAAGTATTTATGGTGGGCGAGGGCGGTAGCAATCAGTCTGATTGGTTAGTGTATTGCGCCGATGAAAAAACGTGCCTTCTGGCTTTTTTTGATTTTGTGCAGTCTATTGACCCGGATATTTTGATCGGTTGGAATCTGGTGCAATTTGATTTGCTGGTGCTGGAAAATATCTGCCAGCGCTTAAAAATAGAATTGCAATTGGGGCGCGCTAATCAATCCATTCACTGGCGCCATGAAGAAGGCGATGGCGGGCGCAGTTTTGTCGTAATTCCCGGACGGGTTGCACTGGATGGTATCGAATTATTAAAAGCGGCGAATTATCGCTATGAAAGTTATTCGCTACAAAATATCGCACAGGAATTATTGGGCGAAGGAAAACTTATTGCAGGGAAAGATCGCGGCGATGATATTACCCAATTGTTCAAAACCGATAAGCAAGCGCTGGCCGAATACAATCTGCGCGACTGCGAACTGGTGTGGAATATTTTTGTGCAGCAGGAGTTGCTCGCGTTTGCGATGGAGCGCAGCCAATTAACCGGTTTGCTGTTGGATCGCATCGGCGGCTCGGTTGCTGCGTTTGAATATTTGTATTTGCCGCGCTTGCACAGGCGTGGTTATGTCGCACCGAATTTGGGTGAGTTGGAATCGGATGTGATCAGCCCTGGCGGTTATGTAATGAACTCGCGCCCGGGAATTTACGACAATGTGTTAGTGCTTGATTTTAAAAGTCTGTACCCGAGTATCATCCGCACTTTTTTAATCGACCCCTGCGCCTATTGGTTGGCGCAACATAATCACATGGATGAAGCCCTGCGCGTAGAAGGCTTTAATGATGCTTATTTTGCGCGCGATGGACATATATTACCGCAGGTGATTGAGCAGTTATCGGCTGCGCGCGACCGCGCCAAGCAACATAAAAATGCACCGCTCTCCCACGCCATCAAAATCATTATGAATTCGTTTTACGGTGTGCTCGGTTCAACTGGATGCCGCTTTTTTGATCCACGTGTATGCAGTTCCATCACCCTGCGCGGCCATGAAATTATCCAGCGCAGCCGCGAGTGGATTGAGCAGCAGGGTTATGCGGTTATTTATGGCGATACAGATTCGCTCTTTGTCTGGCTGGAAAATAATTGCGTGGGCAAGCCGCCAAAAGATGCGGCACTGTGCAATAAAATCGGCGCGCGTTTGGCAAAAGAATTAAATAGCTGGTGGCAAACAAGCTTGCGCGACGAATTTAATATCAAAAGCGCATTGGAGATTCAGTACGAAACTCACTACCTGCGCTTTTTAATGCCGACCATGCGCGGCTCTGAATTAGGTACGAAGAAACGCTACGCCGGATTGATCGAACAAAATGGCCAGCGCGAAATGGTGTTTAAAGGTTTGGAGAATGTGCGCACCGATTGGACGCAACTGGCCAAGGATTTTCAGCTCGCGCTCTATCGCAAAATTTTTGATGGCGAAGACTATCTGGATTTTGTGCGCACCACTAATGATGAAGTGCTCGCCGGTAAGCGGGACTTGGAATTAATTTATCGCAAGCGGTTGCGTCGCCATCTACATGAATATCAAAAAAATGTGCCGCCCCATGTGCAGGCTGCGCGCAAATATGTGCAGCTGACTGGCGAAACCCTAAGGCGCGGCGACTGGATTAGTTATCTCATCACTACCAATGGCCCCGAGCCTGTTGGTTCTTACGAGGTGCATATGAATTGGCTGCAGAGCCCGATTGATTATCAGCACTATATTAATAAGCAGCTATCGCCAGTGGCCGACAGTATTTTGCATTTTATGGATGAGTCGCTGGAGCAATTGGTGGAGAACCAGTTATCCCTGTTTGGCTGATGTGTGCATCGCTTGTTATGGATAAGGGCTTCGGGCTATATTCCGCCTCCCGTCATCACTAACAGGCATTACGATGGAAGAAATACTCGAACTCCTGCGCGATCACAACGAACCAGTGCCAGTGCCGCTGGATTTGCCCGATGAAGACACACTGGTCGAGATTGAAGAAGAGATTCTTCTGCCCATCCCGCGCGATGTACGCACCTTTCTGCTGGAAGCCAGCGATGTGGTCTACGGCACTATCGAGCCGGTAACCGCTGCCGATCCTAACTCTCACACCTATTTACCCGAAGTTACCGCCACCGCTTGGGCGATGGGCGTGCCGCGCCATTTGTTGCCTATCTGCGAAGTGAACGGCAGTTACTACTGCGTAGAGCCGGACGGAGAGGTGGTTTATTGGCGCGATGGTGATCTGGCCGATGAAACCTGGGCGTCCGTCTGGCAATGGGTGCGGGATGTCTGGCTTGAGTCCTGAGCCTTATAGCGAATCTTTGCGGCCGCTATTTCGATAAGTTGTATAAGGTCACGAAAATGGATTTTGGTGACAGAGCTTTTCACAAAGCTGGGCTACACTAAATCTCCCTGTTTCCATTTTTGAACAAATAAATCGTGGTTGCTGTGCATAAAATCATCCCATTTCTAGCGCTTTCGTTACTGGCTTTTGCCAGCGTTCCGCTATGGGCTGAAGGAAATATGCAACCCGCGACTGAAACTTCGGCGCAGGAATCCAGCCTTGAGGATTTTGAGGCGCATGTGCGCCGTGTGGCTGAAAAAACCGCTGCCGAAGAAAAGGCGCGCCGTGAGCAGGAGCGATTAGCGGCTGAAGCGGCGGCCAGTAAACAACCCTTCAAGTTCTTTAAGTATCAGAAAGATGGCGCAGTGACCTTTTCTGATCGCCAACCGAAAAAGGCGGCTTACGAAGTTATCGTCTACACCTCTTGTTTCGCTTGTAATCCCTTGTCGCGAGTAGATTGGCGTGGCGTAAAGCTCTATATGACCGAGTTCACCTATCTAATCACTCAAGCGGCGCAGCGGCATGGTGTTGACCCAGCACTGGTACGCGCGGTGATTCATGCTGAATCCAACTTCAACCCGCTGGCGCGTTCACGCAAAGGGGCGATGGGGTTGATGCAGCTGATGCCGGGAACCGCCAGCGATATGGGGGTGAGTGATACCAGCAATGCGGCGCAGAACATTGAGGGTGGGGTTAAATACCTTGCGTATTTACTTAAGCGATTTGATGGCAGCATCACTATGGCAACAGCCGCTTACAACGCCGGGCCGGGAGCGGTAGAAAAGTATCGCGGCGTCCCTCCGTTTGAAGAAACCAAGACCTACGTTTTCCGTGTGAACATCCTGCATCAGCGCTATAAAAACCAAATGGTGCTGGCGCGCAATTAAGGCATTTCTCCGCTTTTACGTCCCTCGCTTTTACTTCTTTTGCTTTCCCATACCTTCCTTATATTGTTTCCATTCCCTATCTCGCCACTCAAAACCACCAGTTTGATGGACTGCTCATAGCTATTAATTCTAATTTTGGCGCCAAATAAAGCTCAAAAAAACAGCATTTTTGCCGCTATAGAGGCTAACCCGCATTTTTCGCTGTTATTGCGCGTGCGGTTTCTATGGATCTTCACAATAGCGGATGGCTTTATGATTATTTCCAATGCCCAAATTGGTATGGCTGCACAGCGGGATTATCGCGAAGAGCTACATGTGACCGAACAGTTGGAGTTTTGGCGCGACCAACCCGTGATGCTTGAACCCACGAGGGCGGAGGTGATATTGCCACCTGAGCCTGAGGTTGATCTCTCGCAAGCGGGCTCGCTCTTGGCGATGTACAGGATTAGCGAGACGCTCGATTTGACGGGCTCTATGGATTCGCGCACCCGACTGAACAAAATCATTATCGAATCTATGTATAAGGCCATCACCGGAGCGGAGTTGAGAGTGACCAGTGTTGGCGATTTGCGTGCAAAACAGGGCTCCAAGGTGGAAAGCTTGTCAGTGGATACTGCGCCTCCATCGTCGGCCGTGGCGCAGGCTGCCGCACAACTGACGGTCGTTCGCAGTGCTGGCCCCGGGTTGATTTATCAACGCCATGAGCGCTATCAGGAGCAGGAATCTATGCGCTTTCAGGCTGTCGGCGTTGTGCATACGGCGGACGGGCGAGAGATAGATTTTTCGGTGGCGATGAAAATGAGCCGCGAGTTTGTACAGGAGTCCAATTTACAGATTGAAGCAGGCAGTAAAAAAGTTGATCCGCTGGTTATTAATTTCGATGGCTTGGGCGCTGCACTAAGCCAAACGCGTTTTGAGTTTGACTTGGATTCAGATGGTACCGCTGAACAGATCGCCAGTTTGCGTCCGGGCAGCGGCTATTTGGCGTTGGACCGCAATGGCGACGGCAGTATTAATAACGGCAGTGAGCTATTCGGCCCTAGCAGTGGCCGCGGTTTTGCCGAGCTTGCTGCTTATGATGAAGATGGCAACAATTTTATCGACGAGGGCGATAGCATTTATCACCAGTTGCGTATTTGGTCGATGAATGAAGATGGTTCGACCCAACTAATGGCTTTGGGCGATAAAAATATCGGCGCAATTTTTCTGGGGCATGTGACATCATCATTTCAATTAAAGGATGAACAAAATAATTCGCTCGGTGAAGTGGTCAATTCCGGCGTTTATTTAACTGAAGATGGCAAGGTTGGAGTGGTGCAGGAAATTAATTTAACGGTGTGATTTGATCTTTTATAAAAAAATGGCGACGGAGTAACACTCGGTCGCCATTTTTTTTTGCCGATTTTTTTGCCGATCTTTTTAATGCTAATAAATTTAAATTTTAGAATGCGCCCAGCGTGGTGGTTGCAGTTGCGGTGTTCAGAGAATTATTGCTGCCACTTTCCCATACCACACCTGCCGCTGCATTATTTTCTTCGCGCTTCACACATTTCCATTCAATTGCAGTGTTCGCGGGTAACTGAATTGTGCCTGTCCAGGTCGGATAGCTCGTGGGTGAAAGTTTTATCGCAGAAGCTGGAGCCCAGTTGCCGAGTGTTGCGTGATTGCCTGTGACATAAACACTTTGTCCGTTATAGGTTATACCGTTTTGGCAGGTGAAGTTAACACTAACGTTCGCCGATACAGAGCTGGATGCTGCGCTTGAGTTATTTGCACTGCTTGCTGTGAATGATGAGGCGCTACTTGCTGTGCTCGATGGAGCAGAGCTACTGGCAGTGGTTGGTGTAATTGAATATTGCAAGCTCGCATCATTAAAAGTGATGTTGTAGGTGCCTGCGGTTGTTACAGCAATATCATTACCACCCGCATCTGCAATTAAATCGCTGTTGTTGTTGCCCCAGTTATTAACCCAGTTGCCGTAGGCATCGAACTTAAAACGATCCGTGCTGCTCCCGCTAAAGGTTGCGCTGCCAACCCAAATACCGCTGGCGCAATTCATATCAGTACTGCTCCAGTTATTAAAAGTGCCGCGCATTTTCATGGAAGAGTAAACACAGTTGTTGCCTGTTACAGTGCCGTTTTTTGCTTGCACGTGAATAGCGGCTGCACTTTTTGCTGCAACATTAAATGTTGCTGTGCCATCAGCAGCAACAGTAATACTGCTGCCTGTGCAACTACCGTTAACAAAATCACCGGCAATCACATTGCAATAGCTACCTGCGGCCAAACCGGTTTGCAGTGTCACGCTCATGCTGTTGTTTTCACCGTTGATGACAACAAAGCCGAGGCTGCCGCGCCCAAATGCAATTTGGTTTGCGCCGTTGTCCCACCAATTGGATAAATAAAATGCGTCTTTAGTGGCGTTGCGAAAGCCAACCATATTGGCAATTTCACGGTTGCGATGTTCACACAGCCAGCCGTTATTACAGGCGCTTGCGCCGCTGCTTGGTGGGCCTTGGTCGTGATCGCTCCAGTCATAACTGGACATTACTTTTGGATAACCGTAGGGAAATGCCAGTGTAAATACATGCGCAATGTTATTAACGTTCATGCCATCTTTATGCGTGATTGTATTGGCGGTGTTTTGACGTTGGTTATCGTGGTTTGCGACAAATACAACTGCATCGCTGCTCGGAACCCAGCCACTCCAGGTGCCTATGTTGCGCAAATCTTTTAATTGCGCGCGACCTTTAAAGTAATGCCCGATTGTATTGGTGAAATTAAATTCGGTTACGTCGCCGATATAAGTATATTGCGCCGGCGTAATTGGTTCATTAGCTGCGCCAATTACTTCCTGAAAAATATAAGGTGATCCATTTAACCGACTGACAATGTTGGCGATATCGCCGTGGGGAATATGTTTGGCTGCATCGAAGCGAAAACCCGCAACGCCCATGCTGGATAAATCATTTAGATAAGCAGCGATTTTTCCGCGTACATAATCAGATTCGGTTTTTAAATCATTTAATCCAACCAAATCACAATTTTGAACTTGCCATGCATTGGTGTAATCAATATTGCTGGTACAGCTATGAAAATCATTTGTGCCGTAAGGCACTTCAGGGAAGTTACGATTACCTGCGGACATGTGATTGATAACAGCATCGACATAAATATCAACACCTACGGCCTTACAGCGCGCAACCATACTTGCAAATTCTGCGCGTGTACCAGAGCGACCTTCAATGGAATAACTCACAGGTTGATAGCGTGTCCACCAAGCATTTCCGCTCACGGATTTTTGCGGTGGCGATACTTGTACCGCGGCGTAACCTTTCGGAGCTAGAACATTTTCGCATTCGGATGCGATGTCATTCCATTGCCATTCAAATAAATGCACAAATGCCGTTTGTGCATGTACAGGAATAGAAACTAACGGGGATAGCAAACAAGCAAACAAAAGTTTGGGGAGTGTTTTCATGGTGATTTACCGAAGTTTTAGTGATTATGTTTATTAGGTTTGTATGCATGTCAGGCATGCAACAACAACTTCCGAAATCAGAATAAGTGAAATTAGAAAAAGAAAAAGTTTGAATACGTATGCAGAAGTAAGAATTATTTGCGGCTGTAATTCAGAAGAGGCATTAGATGCCGAATAGCTGGGATTGGAGAAAAATTTCAATAAGCCCCATGCGGGGCTCATTGAGTGGTCAAAGCTTTTTTATGTATTTAGAAACCAGCACAAACGAATTACTTAGCTGACAATACTTGAGCTTTTGCTTCACTCGCAACAGGAGTAGAAACACGGTTTTTCAGCACAACGGTATCGCCTTTAGCCAAAGAATCCAGAGTCATTACACGACCTTTAGAGGTAGCTACTTTTGCACCTTTTACTACGTTGAAGGTTTTTGTTGCGCCATCTTTGGTAGTGATAGTGATGGTGTTTTCAACAGAGTCTACTTTTGATACTACGCCTGGAACTTCTTTGTAAGAAGCGAAGGCTTCTGCGTTTGCCATTACTGACAAGGTTGACAGGCTAGCCAGAGATACAACAGCAACAACTTTAGAAACAAATGATTTAGTCATGATAAAAACCTCAGAAGGAAAAATTTACTAACAATGTTTAACTGCACCCACGGACGAATTATAGGCATGTTACGTTACCTTTTTGTTACTTTAAGTTACGATTTTTAAGATTGTTTTTGCGCAAAAACGGAAAAATTGATCGTTTTTATTCATATAATGAATATAAAAACAAAGTTAGATTTCTTAATGTTATTAAAAGCATGGTTTTGGGGCATTTTTCAGAATCGATGTTACTTTGTGTAATATTTTGGTGATTTTGTGTGTTTTGCTCTGGTGCGCAACCGACAACGTTGTCCCTATTGTGTGCATTTTTGATGCGCAATAAAAAACCCGCTAATTCTGTGGAATTAGCGGGTTTTGATTTTTTGTCTCTTACCTAATACATCAAGTCTGAGCTTTATTGGTTAAACAGGAACTCCATGAGTGCATTTTGTGCGTGCATGCGGTTTTCTGCTTCTTCCCAAACAACTGAATCGGGCGCATCGAGAATGTCTGCTGTTACTTCTTTGCCGCGATAGGCGGGCAAGCAGTGCATAAAGAGTGCATCTGGCTTGGCAAGGTTCATCAGCTCTTTATTTACCTGATATCCAGCAAAGATTTTCTCGCGCTGCTTCTTTTCATCCTCCTGACCCATAGACGCCCAAGTGTCAGTAACGACCAGATCGGCACCAGCAACTGCGGCGCGCGGGTCATTAGTCAGAGTGACTCGGTTTGCATAGGGTGCGACAAACTCGTCTTCCGGCTCAAAACCTTTGGGTGTGGCAATGCGCAATTCAAAATCACACAGCTCGGCGGCCTGAATATAGGAGTTACACATGTTGTTGCCATCGCCGACCCATGCAACGGTTTTACCGGCGAGTGAGCCGCGTTGTTCTACATAGGTTTGGATGTCGGCCAGCAACTGGCATGGATGATATTCATCGGTCAGGCCGTTGATCACCGGAACTCGCGAGTATTCAGCAAAGCGCTCTACTGTGTCGTGGGCGTAGGTACGGATCATCACCATATCGACCATGCTGGCAATGCAGCGTGCAGAATCTTCGATTGGCTCGCCGCGACCCAGTTGCGAGTCTTTGGTCGATAAGAAGATCGCGTGACCGCCCAGCTTGGCAACACCGGATTCAAAAGAAACGCGGGTGCGGGTGGAGTTTTTCTCAAAAATCATTGCCAGCACTTTGTTGTTGAGCAGTTCGGGCGCTTTGCCCGCACGTAGCATGGCTTTGAGTTCGATGGCGCGCGCAATAATCTGCTGTAATTCGGCGCTATTGATATCGGCGAGGGTTAGAAAATGTCTCGGTGCCTTTGGGGGTACCATAATCATTGCTCTTTTATTGCAGCGCGCGCGTTATGCGCGCGCTTGTTTGTAACTCTTTTTAGCGTTGTCGCTAAGGATTAAAACTCGTTAACCAATTGGACTACTTTGGTGACCAGCTCATCAGCCTCAGCTTGAGTAAGGATGAAGGTTGGCAGCAAGCGAATAGTGTTGACTGCAGTAACATTGATCAATACGCCCAGATCGCGTGCTTTTTGAACCAGCTCGGGGCAGGGGGCATTGAGTTCGATACCGATCATTAAGCCTTTGCCGCGAATATCGACCACCTTGGGGTTACCAGCAAGCGCGGTTTTGAAATCGGCCAATAGTTTGTCACCCAGTGTTTTTACCTGAGCGATCAGATTAGCGGACTGCAGGGTTTCAATCACTGCAATACCGGCACTACAGGCCAGTGGGTTGCCGCCAAACGTGGTGCCGTGGTTGCCCGGCTGCAGCACTTCTGCCGCTTTGCCGCGCGCAAGGCAGGCACCAATTGGTACGCCATTGCCCAAGCCTTTGGCTGTAGTTACTACGTCCGGCAGCAAATTATTGTGTTGATAGGCGAAAAAGGTGCCAGTACGGCCATTGCCAGTTTGGATTTCATCCAGCATCAACAACAGGTCGTGCTGGTCGGCAATGCCGCGCAGTTGATTCAAATAGTCTGCAGCAGGAACACGCACGCCGCCTTCGCCCTGTACGGGTTCAACCAAAATGGCGACGATATTTTTGTGTTCGACCAGTGCAGATTTCACTGCGGCCACATCGTTGTATGGCACGCGGATAAAGCCTTCTACCAATGGTTCAAAGCCTATCTGCACCTTAGCATTGCCTGTAGCGCTCAGAGTTGCGAGGGTTCTGCCGTGGAAGCTATTGGCCATGACGATAATGCTTGGGTTTTTTACGCCCTTATCATTGCCGTATTTGCGCGCAATCTTGATAGCTGCTTCGTTTGCTTCAGCGCCAGAGTTGGAGAAGAAAACCTTGTCCATGCCTGATGCTTGAATCAGCAGATCGGCCAAGCGTTGCTGTTGCGGAATGTTGTACAGGTTCGATACGTGCAGCAGCGTCGCCGCTTGTTCGGACAATGCTTTGGTAACTGCCGGGTGTGAGTAACCAAGGCCACATACAGCAATGCCGCTGATGGCATCCAGATAGGACTTGCCACTGTCATCCCATACTCGGCTGCCCTCGCCCTTGGTAAGGGTCAGGGTTCTTGCGCCGTAAGTATTCATGAGTGTGGACATGGTTTTCTCCAAATAACAACGCCGGGGCGTCAACAAAAAATTTTGCACTGCGTGAAAAAAACAATTCGCCAAGACCTGTCAGTGACAGGCCGGCGAGTAATTATTCAGGGGGGCGCTTATCAGAACTTTTTCGCTATATCAGCACTTGCTGCCGATGGAGCATGCCTGGAAGTCGGCCTGTGCGCGGCAAAAACAGGCAGCAAATATATAAGTTCTTGCGATTATTGGCAAATTTGGCCAGTTTTTACGGGTTATTGGTCGCTATTAAATCCATGCCCTTGCACAAATTCCTTGGCAAAAATGATGTCATTTTGCAGATGAAATCCGCTGTCGGGTGGTTGGATAAAAAAGCCTTCGAATAAACGCACACCTTGCATCCAAAGGCTGGATAGATTGTGTGAGTTTTCGATCTGGGTGGCGATCACTTTCATTTTGCGCCCTGTCGCGGTAGCAATTAATCGCTCCAATAATTTCGGGTTGCTATTAGTGCTGGTGAGCTGGGGCGATAGGCGTATGTAACTTGCCTCTAAATTTTCTAACAGCGTCAGCATTTGTTCATTCTCACCGGCACGGGTGATGCAGATGCTGCAGCGAATATCGCGCAATGCCTTGGCGATTTCGCGTGCTTGATGAAAGTGATTGATGATCCAGCTTTCTTCCAGCATGAAGATGAGTCGTTCATCACCGCGCAGACGTGAGGAACGCAGCACATTGGCGGTAAACGAGAAAAAAGCGCTTTGCTGCAAGGTCTCTTCCGCCAAATGGATAAAGAGGGTGGCCTGCTCGCGGGTTTTGCTGTTTTCGGCGATAGCGCTAACCGCTTGTTGCAGTACCCAGCGATCCAATTCCAGACGCCTGCCCGGTTGAGTGATGCGGCTTAAAAACTGCCCGGCCGCGATTGGCTCCCCATCTTCACCGCGTAAGCGGGTCAAAACGGAAAAGTGTTCGATCTGCGCATCTTCAAGGCTGATGATGGGTTGGAATGCGAGAGTCAGATCGCGGCTGAATACGATTTGGGAAAAGTTGGGTGTATTGGCTTGAGTGGTTATTGCACCAGTTACAGCCCCTGCCGCTGAGACTGCCCCCCCCAGTTTGCTGCTATCGCTGGATGTGGGGCCAGTTGTACTTCCTTCTTTTATAGCAGCTCCATTTATAGCAACTTCAAATGCCTGTTCGGCGCGCAAAAGCGCATTGTTAGCTGTGCCCAAATCCGGGCTAAGTGGCGTAACGCCTTGTTGGATGTGCAGGTTGAGCGGGCTGCCTTTGATTGCATAAGCTGGATAGCTCAGGTGCTTTGCGAGTTGCTCACTACGTTGGCGATGCAGCTCAATGCTGCGTTTTCCTGCCAGCACACAAGCGACCAGTGGCGATAAATCGACCCACTGTTCATCGCTTCCAACTATGTCATTTAAACGATGAAAAAATTGATCATGCACCGCCACCAGATCAGCTGGCCCCAGTTGCTTGGTCAGCTCCTCCAGTTTTGCGATGCTGAAATAGTAGAGCGCACTGGTTTGATCGCTTTGAAAGTTGTTTTGTAACTCTTCTTCCAATGCGCTAAAAAAGTAGCTGCGATTGATTTGTTGTGGCTGCTGGGGGTGGCGGGTTACGTGTGCAATCCGGTTTTTGAGGGTGGCGGTATCGGCCAGCGCCTGTTCGCACACGCGGATGAGATCTTCCGGCACAAAAGGTTTGGTAAGCAGGGCACTTACGCCCAGCGCCTTAATGTTGCGGTGTAAATTTGCGTCTGTATCCGAGGTAATAAAAATGATCGGCAGCAGCAGTAGCTCGGGATCTTGGCGCAGCAGAATGGCTAGCTCCATGCCGTTCATATCCGGCATGTGCATATCCAGAATCACCAAATCGGGTTTGAATTTGGCTGCATGTTGCAGAGCATGCAAAGGCTGGTTGACACACAGAACCTCCATGCCGATGTGGCGCAAAATTTCGGATTCCAGTCCGGTCATTGCGGGGTCGTCATCCACAATCATTACGCGCTGGGTTTTAGTGCTCTGACTGATGATGTTAACCAACTTCTCGACCAAAAAATTAAAGTCCAGCGGTTTGACGAGGTAGTCGCTACTGCCTGCACGCAACGCGCGCAGCTTGGCGTTTACATCGGTGCGCCCGGACATGAGGATGATGGGCGTATCTTGCGGCATCAATGCTTTGATCTGATGCAGGTTGCCCAGCGCTTGTAGGCCGGCACGCTCAAAATCCGGATCCATCAAAATAGCGGCGGGTGTATCAAGGTAAAGCTGCTGCATGCAGGATTGCGGATTATCGAAATACTCCACAGCGAATCCGGCTTTGCGTAGATAGGTGCCGCAAAGTGCGGCCAGAATACGGTCCGGGTCGATCAAAAACAGGGTTTTGCCCTGAGCTTCCGGATAATGCACTTGGTTGGATGTGGCCAATAATGGGCTCTGAGCCGATGTTCCCTTGGCCGTATTTTCCATTACCTTGCCCAAGTGCTGAATATGGTCTTCCAACTGTGCGTATTCCTGGCCGCCGAAACTGCGGCCAAGATCGTTAAGTTCAGTAATAAAATTGTCCAGCTGCTGCGCCGCTTGGTGTAATTCAGGAAAGCCAAAGCTGGTCGCAGTCTCGGTTAGTTTGTGTGCAAATTGTTGCAGTGTGGTGATGCCCTGTGCGCTCCAATTCAGATGGCGCAAGTGGCTCCAGATTTCGTCCAGACGACGTGCGCGCTCTGGCAGTGCTGCAGCAAATTGTTGTCGCAGTCGTTCAAGTTGGGTTTGAAATTCTTGTTGCATAAATTAATCCAGATATTGACCTCTTCATTATAGAGGCTGTTTGCCAAATCACAGACAAAGTACATGGCAACGCGGTAAATCGTATTGCTTGATAGATCTTTGTCTCAATTTCAAACGAATGAGTTCAGTTTTTGTGCATCAATCTGTGCGCTGTTTCTAATTGGATTATTAATTAACAGGATTATTTATTAATCGCTATGACTTTTTCATCTCTGCATCGCTGCTCCATTAAATGTTCATTTTTAATTGGTGTTTTTGTGGCATTTAAGTCCAATGTATTGCTTGCACAATCAGCGCCAAACATATTGGAAACCGTGATAGTGACGGGAAATCAATCAGCTGAATCATTATTGACGCGTCAAGTAGTCGTAAATAAGGAGGAGAATTTCGCGATGGGCGCGCGTCTTGATCCCGCTGAATTGTTACAACTAATGCCCGGTGTGCAAGTGGATTCGCGGACAAACTATGCGCAGGATACGCGTATTAGTATGCGTGGATTTGGTGCCCGTTCAGCGTTTGGTGTGCGCGGCATCGATTTGCAAATCGATGGGGTTCCCATGTCTACCCCCGATGGACAAGGGCAATTGGCGAGCGCGATGCTCGACAACATTGCCAGTGCGCAAGTATTGCGTGGGTCAATTGCTGCGCTCTATGGCAATGGTGCTGGCGGTGTGATTGCGTTGCAATCTGCTGCGCCTGATGCGAGTAGATTTAGTGTTGGCGTTTCGGGTGGTGATCCTGATCTCGCGCGCCAAACATTAACGGGAGAGTTGCGTAAAGATCAGCTGGCTATGCGCGCGCAATTTGCCAATGCAGATGTGGATGGCGAACGCCCGCATTCTAGTGCGAAGCGACAACAAGCAGGCCTGCAATTTTTTTATGCCACTGCATCGGATATAGATGTGTTGATCAAATACGATCACAGTGATGATCCACTACTACAAGATCCACTTGGTTTAACGCGCGATCAATGGCTTGATGATCCGCACCAGACAAGTTCTGCGGCAGAATTGTTTGATACCCGCAAAAGTGTTGAGCATCAACAAGCATCGATAAGTTTGCGCGACAGCAAAGGCGCGACGCGGTGGCAGGCGGCGCTCTGGCAAGGTGAGCGCGCGATTACCCAATATTTGGCGTTCACTGGCGAGGCGATTAGTAGCAGTGGTGGTGTGGTGGATTTGAACCGTGAATTTTCCGGTGCAAGCGCAACACTGACGCAATCTGTGCAATTCATCGGTGTGCCAACTGATATCAGTATCGGCGCTGAATTTTCTCAAATGGACGACAGGCGCCGTGGTTACGTAAATGATTTTGGTATCGCTGGCGATTTGCGCCGCAATGAAATTGGCGAAGTAAAAAGTCAGGATGTTTATTCGCTCATTCAACTTTATCCAATATCTCCACTGATGTTGTACGCGGGCGCACGCCAGAGCAAAGTCGATTTTACAGTTGATGATTTTTTTATCATTCCTGCTGATGAAAATTCACAGGGAAATCCCGATGATTCAGGTGGGCGCGATTATCGTGAAGATTCGTTTGCCTTTGGTGCACATTATGCGCTCACACCGGCGTGGGAAATATTTGCTAGTAGTGGGCGAGGATATGAAACACCAACGCTCACCGAAATGGCTTATAAAACTGATGCGACAGGTTTGAACACTGAATTGGAGGCAGCGATCAATCGCCAGCGGGAGTGGGGAATTAATTATCATCCAGACGAGAAAATAGATTTTTCATTGACCCAGTTTTTTATCGACACTGAAAATGAATTGGTAGTTGATCAATCCAGTGGTGGGCGCACTAGCTATCGCAATGCGGCAGAAACCGAACGCAATGGCATTGAATTTTTGGGGCGTTACCGCGTGAGTGAAAATGTGAGTGTGCAATTCAGTGCACAATCTCTGGATGCAATTTATTCAGCCGGAGAGTGGAATCAAAATCAATTGCCGGGTGTGGCGCGTGAGCAGTATCAGTTGGAGTTGAGCTGGCTACCGTTTGCGACGGATATTTTGCAGTTATCCTTGGGCGCACAACAGCGCTCGCGAATTTATACGGCTGATAATAATCAGGTGTTCGCTCCGGGTTATCAAACCTGGGATGCGGGTGCGCAGGGTGATTTTGCAGTAAAAACATCACGCATTGACTGGTGGTTGAAACTGGCTAATCTGACCGATGAAAATTATGTCGGCTCTGTGATTGTCAATCAATCAAATGGGCGTGCATTTGAGCCAGCGCTGGGACGCAATTTTTCGGCTGGTATTAAGCTGAGTTTTTAGTTTTCTTTTCAACTATTTTTCTTTGCAATTATTTTGCTTTTTCTCTGCTCCTGTTGAACTGGATTTATTATGTCGTTATTTGATTTACCGCTACCGGATTTACCTCTCAGTAAACTTCATCAAGAGTTTGTTGATGCGCTGGCGCATACGCCGCTGTTGTTGGAGGCAGAGCCAGGCGCGGGTAAATCTACACTCGCACCCTTGTGGGTTCTTGCGCAAGCGCCCGCAGACCAACAGGTGTGGTTAGTGCAGCCGCGAGTGTTGGCTGCACAGGCATTGGCACAGCGGCTTGCATCTTTATTAGGTGAAGCGCCGGGGCAGCAGGTGGGTTATCAAGTGCCTTATGATTCGCGCATGGGAGCAGGCACCCGCTTGGTGTTAATGACGCCCGGGGTTTTATTGCAACACTTACTACAAAATCCGACGCTCGATGGTGTTGCCTGTGTAATGCTCGATGAAATTCATGAGCGCAGTGTGAATCAGGATTTAGCTTGGGCGTTTTTGCAGGAGGTGCAAATCCTGCGCGATGATTTACAGTTGGTGCTGATGAGCGCAACGCCTGACCCCGCTTTGCAGCAACAAATTGCCAACCGTTTATTCGCACCAGGGCGATGTTTTCCGGTGACAACTCAGTATCAGCCTGCAAAACAAAATTCCAATGCGCCTGCAGAAAAATTGGAAGAGCAATTGCTGCGTGCGCTTTCATCTTACCCGCAGTGGCAATCAGAAACTGTGCTGGTGTTTTTGCCCGGTTGGCGTGAAATAGAAAATTGCGCGGCGCTGATTGCACAAAAAATTCCTGCACATAAAGTATTTCGTCTGCACAGCCGTGTACCCGCAAACGAGCAAAATGCTGCGTTGGATGTAGCGCAAGGCGCGCGTTTAATTCTCTCGACCAATATAGCGGAAACTTCGTTAACGATTGCTGATGTCACATTGGTGATCGATTCCGGTTTGGCTCGGCGCGCTGATTACGAACAGCGTACTGGAGTAACCCGCTTGCGCACCGCGCGCATCAGCATGGCAAGTGCAGAGCAGCGGCGCGGGCGCGCGGGGCGTGTGCAGGAGGGGCGCTGCATTCGCCTTTGGTCGCAAGATCAACCGCTAGCGGCGGCCGATTTGCCAGAGATACGTGCGACAGATTATTTACCGCTGGCATTGCGCATTGCGCACTGGGGCAGTCCAAGTGAATCGCTGCCTTGGTTGGAGACGCCTAATCGGCTTGCGTTGAATTTTGCCCGGCAGCAATTGCAAAAAATGGCATTGTTGGATGAGCAGGGGCAGGTCAGCGAGCGCGGAAAAAATGTTAGTGCCTTGGGTACTCATCCGCGCATTGCGGCATTTTTACTACTGCACGATAAATCGATTGGTGAAGCTGCACTTTTATTGTCGCTTGCACTGCATTTTGAACTGTCCGCAGAGCAAGATTTTTCTGCATTAATTAATGATGCCGAGCGCGAGTTGGCGCGCAATCGCCAATGGCAACAGCAACAAAAACGTTGGCTAAGTGTTTTATCACTTCAAAAAAATACAGCGCCGTTGAATGCTGTTTTACTTGCGTGCGCATTTACTGATCGCATCGGGTTTAAGCAGGAGTCGGGGCGGTATCGCTTGAACTCAGGGATGAGCGTTGAGCCTCAAGGGGCGATGAATTCGCAATGGGCAGTGTTTCCATTAATTAATACCAAGCCGAAAAGCCATTCGGGGATTGGTATTGATTTACTGCTGACCGCCGAACAACAACGACAACTTAGCCAGGCACAATCAGCATTGGCATTTAAGCAGCAGCGCTGGCAAGAACATACTCGCTGGTTGATGGGTGGCGTGGTGATCGATGAAGTATGGCAATCAGTGCCTGCCAATGGAATTGCAAAAAAACTGTTGGAACATATTCAACAATTAGTTGCTGAGAAAGGTATTGAATCATTAGGCTGGAGTAATAGCGCGCGTGCTTTATTGGAACGAGCCAGATTGGTTGCATCGCTTAATCTATGCGAATTACCTGCATTGGATGACGATGCCTTAATACGCGATATGCATCAGTGGCTAATGCCATTTTTGAATGAATCTACGCAGCTGGATAAGCTGCCGCTGCAAGAAGCCCTAGAGTTTTATTTGGGCTTCGATAACTGCCAAAAAATCGCGCACTTATTGCCAGCAAAAATCGATCTGCCCAGTGGTCGCAGTGTTAGTGTTGATTTCACCAGCGATGGTAGTGCGCAAATATCGGCAAAATTGCAAGAGTTTTTTGGCTGTGAGCAGTTGCAGCTGGCGGGAGGGCGTGTACCGCTGAAAATTCATTTGTTATCGCCCAATGGAAGTCCGCTGGCGATCACCACCAATTTGCAAACGTTTTGGCAGCAAGCCTACCCAGAGGTGCGCAAAGAAATGCGCGGGCGTTACCCACGTCACCCTTGGCCGGAAAATCCGTTGGAGCATGAAGCTACTGCATTAACCAAGCGCAAGCTTGCAATGCAGCAGCAACAATAAATGCATCCTGATTTATTTTGCAGCGAGTTATATCGCGAGACCAACTTCCAGTTCGGCAATGTAGCCATCAGTTACATTGCCTGTCACGGTCGCTAATTGATATTCGACACCATCGCTAAATACATTATCTGCTGAAAAACTTCTAACCGATGTGTTTTGCCCGTGGGCTTTGTATAAATCAGAATCGTAAACCGCAGTAGTGATTTCGGTTGGGAAGGCCATTTGTGAAATCGCTGTGGATTTTGCGCTGCTGCCATAGTTGGTTAAAAATATTTGAAAATGAATGTGAGTGATGCGCCCCGTGTACCAGCCGGGATAAATAGTCGTGAATTGTGCAAGGCCATTGGTGTCTGTGTACTGCACACCGCGGCAATAGGTTTTACCCGATTCGCCTGAATAACCAGAATAGTTGCCATCTTTATCGCAGTGCCAAATATAAACATAACCGGAAACGGGCGTGCAGCCGTTGTTTACATCGACTAATTTCAACTTCACTTGCAATGGCACGCCAGTTTTATCTTCCGCAATGTTCTCTCTCAGCACCAATGAATTATCCAGCAATGTAGAAAGTGGATAAGGGCCGATAGTTTCTGTCGGAATTACTGTGCAGGTGCCAGATGAACTGCTGCTCGCAATTGAGCTACTGACTCCGGTTGATGTGGTGCTTGATGTTGTAGTGCTGGATGCAACAGAACTGGAGCTGCTATTGCTACTTGATGATCCTCCCCCGCAACTGATAAGGCCAGTGGCGCCCATCAAACCGAATATCCCCAGCGTCCCTAAGGTGCGACGACGGTCATTATCGATTGGATCAGTTTGAGTGGTGGCTGGTGAATTTTTATTAGGTTCGCTAGACATAGTATTTTCTCGGCACAGTGGTTGGTGAGCTTATGACACCAGCATAGAAAAGAGTTGCGAGAAAGACTGTGAAAGGATATTGGAAGAACTATGGAAAGATTGTGAAAGTCGGTTTTGACTATAAATTTTAGTGTGATAAACACAAAAAAATCGCTTTTTTGGGGGAGTTGGCAGGTGTTTTATTCGAGGTGTTGAGCGAGCCATCCTTGGCTTTTTTAAGCTGAAATTTATTAAGAAATTTGCAAGCGATAACCAACGCCGTAAACAGAATGAATAATATCTTCGTTGCAAATGGGCTGAATTTTTTTGCGCAATTTGGTGATGTGTGAGTCCATAGTTCTATCGCTGACTACGCGGTGATCTGTGTAAGCATTTTTCAATAATAAATCGCGCGAAATAACCCGTTGTTTGTTGAGCAATAAAGTTTCCAGAATGCGAAATTCAATGCTGGTCAGTTCTACGCATAGATCACCGACGCAGGCATATTGGCGTTCTTTATCCAAGCGTAAGCCTTCTTCCAGTTGATCTTCAGTTTTATTGCTGCGGCGCAATACTGCTTTAACACGAGCAACGACTTCGCGCGGACTAAAGGGTTTGCAAATATAATCATCAGCGCCTAATTCCAAACCGATCAGTCGATCAATTTCTTCCACCTTCGCGGTGGTCATAATAATTGGCACCTGCGATGTTTTGCGCACTTCCTGACAAATGCTCAAGCCATCGCGTTTGGGAAGCATAAGGTCGAGCAAAACTAAATCCCATTTTTCGGTCAGAATTTTTTGTAAGCCGGATTCGCCATCGTGAACCAGCGTTACTGAATAGCCTTCGTTAGCCAAATAATCTTGCAGGATTTCGCCTAGATCAATTTCATCTTCAACAATTAAAATATTCATACGGATTCCTGTAATGGTAAATAAACGGATATTTTTAATCCGCCCAGCTCGCTGTTATCAATTTCAATGCGCCCGGCATGGGCTTCAACAATGTTGCGACAAATACTCAGACCTAAACCTGCGCCGCCAGTTTCACGGCTACGCGAAGATTCGGCGCGATACAATCGCTCAAATAGTTTTTCGTGCAGTTCTGGGTCAACACCAGGTGCGGAGTCTTCAATAGTAAATACAGCATCTTGCGCACTGGCAGATAAACTGACCCGAATGGTTCCGGGCGCTTCCGTATAATTGATGCTGTTGTTAAACAAATTTAACAACAATTGATGCAAACGCTCAGGGTCAGCAAAGAGAGATATAGGTTCTGGCGCTAATTTTACCTCTAGCGATAACCCGGTTTGTGCGAGCTTGTCCTGCAGGGAAACACTTAAATCCTCGACGATTTCGCTGATATTGCAGGTTTGTTTGCGATAGCTCATTGCGCCTATATCGGTTAGCGATAATTGATATAAATCATTAACCAAACTGTTTAATCGCGTTGCGTGCTTTTGCAAGCGATTGATGGCTTTGGTATCAAACTTTCTTACGCCATCTTCCAGTGCTTCCAAATCTGCTTTAAGCACCGCTAGCGGCGTGCGTAATTCATGGGATATATCTGCTACCCAACGTTTGCGCGCCTGTTCGGTTTGATCAAGTGTGTGGGCGAGATGATTGAGGTTTTCCGCAAGGGTGGAAATTTCGTCTTGCCCTTTAGTTGATAACCGTTGTTGATAGTCACCGCTGCTGAGTTGTTGTACGTGCGTGGCGAGTTTTTTTACACGCTGCGTCAATAAATACGAAAGCGGGATCGCACAAATCAGGGCGATGGACAGTGCGACCAGTGCGGTAAATAAAAAATGGTTTTGTTGGCGCTTGGCAAATTCATTGTCGCGCAGGTCGCGCAGCGCCGGGTTCATAGGTGTGCCCAAGTAACCAACCAGTTTTTGTTTGCCGTCGGCTTTGATGTATAGCTCGTTAAAAAAATATACCTCGTTGCGCCATTTTTTTCCGCTGATGAGTTTTTCATTTTGATTAAGCAAAATGAAACGTTTGTACGGCTGGTGGCGTAAAAAGTCATCGGGCGCGATAGGTTCGCGGCGATCATCACGGCGGCTTTCTTGGGTGTTCTTGCGAACGATCAAGCGCTCGTTTCGTCCATCTGTATCATCGTCTTCGTAAGGCCGTGTATTTAGTTGGGGTGGCAAGGGGAATGGTATTGGTTGCTCAACGCGCTGGCGGGTATTGGCGGTGTATTGCCACACAAAAATTTCCCAATAATTCGGATTGATTTTGAACGCATTCCAGTTGCCGTTGTAGGTAAAGTGGCGCTCCAATGCCGAGATTAAGCGGGCATTGCGCGCGGCTTCTTTTTGCTCCATGTACTGATTGAATCCGTGCTCAAAACTCAAACGCGAATATAAAAATAATCCGCCTGTTAGTAGCACTGCAAAACAGGCAAAAACCAAAAAAACTTGTATGCGCAGATTAAACTTCACAGCTTTGAATAACCTTTCTGAAATGGATAAAACGCGAAATCGCTAATGACAGAATATGCAAAAACCGGAATTTGGCAATCGTGCGGGTCTTGGCTAGCCTGTTGGCTGGGGTAAGCCGGCTGGGGTAAAATGGCAATACTTGAGCGGAATACTCGGATATTCCTGAGTCGCCTATTGTTTTGTTTCGCTTTGCCCCAATTGAATGACCCCCATACTGAATATCGAGGTAGATAAGATGGACGTATTAGATACGATCAAACAACAAATCAGCGAAAATGCCGTGATTCTGTACATGAAAGGCTCACCAAGCGCACCGCAGTGCGGCTTTTCCCAGCGTGCATCCCAAGCCCTGATGGCCTGCGGTCAGCGTTTTGCTTATGTCGATATTCTTAGCAATCCTGAGATTCGCTCCGAGTTGCCAAAATACGCTAACTGGCCGACATTCCCGCAATTGTGGGTAAAAGGTGAGTTGGTTGGCGGCTGCGATATCATCACCGAAATGCATGCAAACGGTGAGTTGAAGCCTTTGGTTGATGCCGCTGTTGCTGGCTAAGGTTTGCAGGGTGATTGCCATTTAATGGCAATCACCTTTCTGATTTATGCTCTACTGACTTTCTACTCTGCTTTTTGCTGTTCTCATTTTTCGCGATTTTCATTTCTTATTGCTGTAGCGCCAGATACACAAGCACCACTGCGCCTATCAAGCTAAAAACACACAGCGATAAACCAAAAACACGCTGACGCGCGCGCCGTTTTTCATCGCTTTGATCCTGCAATTCATGGGCTCGCCATGCGATGTCTTTGGATTTGATCAATTTTGTTCGGATTTGTTGTAGCGCCTGTATGTCCTGATCCAGTTGTGGATGTTGGTCATTATTTTCTTGCGCGCGCTGCTGTTCGAGTTGCTTGAGTTGTTGATCCAACTGCGCGAGTTTCTGGTCAAGTGCGGCAGATACCTGTCGAATTTGCATAATAAAGGCTCGTTATTAGGGCGGACTAACCTTAACAGAAACTATCGGCGCTTTGTTTGGTGAATGCCTGATATGGCGCGATCACAAAATCACCAGTCGGTTGCTTGATCGCTGCTGCGCTGTACGACTTGTTCGAGCCAAGTAATAATAGATGCCTATAGCTGACCATAAGAAGTTATGTATCAAGGTTATTTATCGCCAAGACTTAAGAAAATAGATTAAGTTTTATTAGCCTATGCTATAAAGCCGCCCATTAGCTCTGTGCCCGCAAACCTTGAAGCTTCAGGAGATAAACACCGATGTTGAGAATGTTTAAAGTTCAAGGTAACACCCTGCGCGAAGACAAACAGCCGGACGAAAATACCCGCTTGTCCTTGAATTCGGCACTTTGGATTGATGCGCGCGAACCCAGCGATGATGAGCGCGAAATGCTCAATACGTTTTTGCGCGCTGAACTGCCTGAATCAGATGATGTAGAGGAGATTGAATTCTCGGCGCGCTATTTTCAGGATAACGTCGGCATCCACGTTCACTCCCTGTTTTTGGCTCCCGGTGAATCTGGCCGCCACAGTACCGCAACTGTCGCGTTTATCTTGCAGGACAAGCGTTTGATTTCCGTGCGTGATGGTGATCTGGCGGACTTCCGTCTGCTGCGGATGCGCGCTCGTGCCGGTCAGGTACATGTGTCATCGCCACAAGATTTGCTGGTGACCATGTTTGAGCAGAAGGTGGAAAACCTGGCGGATGCCTTGGAAGATATTCATCGCAAACTCGAAGATGTCAGCCATTTGGTATTGGAAGACGCCGATGCCGAGTTGGAAGATGCGATTGATCAGCTCGCCAAACTGGAAGACAGCAACGGAAAAATCCGCCTGTGTCTGATGGATACGCAGCGCTCGATTTCATTTTTACAGCGCCATCTGCGCGAATCCTTTGAGTTGCAAGAAACCGCGCGCGAGATCAAGCGCGACGTGGATACACTCATGTCGCATACCGCGTTTTTGTTCGACAAGATCAACTTCTTGATGGACTCGACTCAAGGTTTCATCAATATCGAACAAAACCAGATCATCAAGATTTTCTCGATTGCCGCCATGGTATTCCTGCCGCCGACCGTGGTGGCCAGCGCCTACGGGATGAACTTTGAGTTTATCCCGCATAGTCACTGGAAGTACGGTTTTGGAGTGGCGGTGTTGCTGATGCTACTTTCGGCAGTGCTGCCTTACTGGTACTTCAAGCGTAAAGATTGGCTCTGAGATCAAATCGTTAACACGTTAGAAAGAAATGCCGCACCAGTTTTGCTGTTGCGGCATTTTTTTATTGGCTTTCGATTGAGGCTACTCCTCGACCCACTCCCAGCGCAGCGGCTGGCCAAAATCATCCAAAATCACTTTTTTGCGTGGACGCAGTTTTTTGGGCTTGTTCGTGAGCGGCGGTTTTTTGCGCGCTTCAATAGCCGCGACGACATCGGGTAGCGGGGTGCGATCTTCCTGGCTGGTGCCATCAAAGATGCTGATCAATGGCCCATTGGCGTCGGGGCGGCCGCTCAAACCGCGCGGCACCTCATTTACCTGCCCACCCTGATGCAGAAAATCCTGGATTTGTTGCTCCAGTTCCTGATGCAGTTGGCGACGGGTTTTGGTGGGTTTGATCATGGTTTGTGCGGCTGGGTGATTAGTGGCTAGTGGCGAAAAATTGGGATTTCGCATCAAGTGCGATCTGCCAGCATACCAGCGCCGCCGCCGCTGGGGCAAATAGCAAGCGGGCATTGGCCTCGCATAGCGCGCCACCTTTAGGTAAACTGCACGCCTTTCTCGTAGTGTTCCAGCAATGACTCAAGCCAGTTTAAAAATCACCGAAATCTTCTATTCGCTACAGGGCGAATCCACCACAGTTGGCTTGCCAACGGTATTTGTGCGCCTGACCGGCTGCCCGCTGCGTTGCGGATATTGCGATTCCGAGTATGCCTTTTATGGCGGCGAGCGTATGTCGCTCGATGCCATTCTCGCCAAAGTAGCCAGCTACAATCCGCGCTATATCTGTGTAACCGGCGGTGAGCCGCTGGCGCAGCGCGAGTGCCTGACCCTGCTGAAAATGCTCTGCGACGCAGGCTACAGCGTGTCGCTCGAAACCAGCGGCGCCTTGCCGGTGGATGATGTTGATCCGCGTGTTATCAAGGTGATGGATCTGAAAACCCCCGGGTCGGGCGAAGTAGGCCGCAATCGCTGGGAAAATCTGCCGTTGCTTACCGGGCAAGATCAAATCAAATTTGTGATTTGCGACCGCGCCGATTACGAGTGGGCGCGCTTCAAGCTGGATGAGCATCAACTCAAGAGCAAGGTGGGTGAGGTGCTGTTTTCGCCCAGCTTTGGTCAAATCACCCCGCTAATGCTGGCGGAGTGGATTCTGGAGGATAACCTGCCGGTTCGCTTCCAGCTGCAACTGCACAAACTGTTATGGAATGACGCCCCCGGCCATTGATGGCTCCTCGCTGTTTTCTTTTCCCCAATTGATTGGTAGCCGTTATGTCGCAAAAAAAAGCCGTTGTACTTGTGTCGGGTGGATTGGATTCCACCACCGTGTTGGCGATAGCGCGTAGTGAGGGATATGCCTGTTATTCAATGAGTTTTGATTATGGTCAGCGCCATCGCTCGGAGTTGCTGGCTGCTGAGCGCACCGCCAAAGCATTGGGGGCAGTGGAGCACAAGGTTATCAAGCTGGATCTGCGTGCCATTGGTGGTTCAGCACTGACCGATGATGCGATTGATGTACCCGAAGAAGAAACTGGCGGTATTCCGGTGACTTACGTTCCCGCGCGCAATACGGTGTTTTTATCGATTGCCTTGGGCTGGGCTGAAGTGCTCGGCAGCGATGATATTTTCATTGGTGTGAACGCAGTGGATTTCTCTGGCTATCCCGATTGCCGCCCCGAATATATCGCCGCTTACGAGGCGATGGCTAATCTCGCTACCCGCGCTGGTGCTGAGGGCAACAAGCTGCATATTCGCACGCCCTTAATTCATCTCAGCAAAGCGGAAATTGTGCAGTGGGGTGAGAAGCTAGGGGTGGATTACAGTCTGACCGTCTCCTGCTATCAGGCGAATGATCAAGGTGAAGCTTGCGGCAAGTGCGATAGTTGTCGCTTACGCAAACAAGGTTTTGTACAAGCGGGAATGGCTGATCCTACACGCTATCAGCGCTAATCCTGTCTAGCACCTGTCGCTCAAACTCTTCCAGAGCGACAGGTCTGCCGAAGTAATAGCCCTGGAACATAGTGCATCCATTCTGCTCCAGAAAGCTTTTCTGCGCTTCCGTCTCAACTCCTTCCGCAATCACCTGCAAGTTCATGTTCTGCGCCATGGCGATAATGGTGCGCACGATAATCGCATCGTTAGGGTCAATCGCAATATCGCGTACAAAGCTTTGGTCGATTTTCAATTGATCGAGCGGCAGGCGTTTGAGATACGACAGCGATGAATAGCCAACACCAAAATCATCCATTGAAAAGCCTATGCCGTTGTCTTGCAGTTGCTGCATTTTTTCGATGCTTTGATCGACGTTTTTCAGCAGCGAACTTTCGGTCAGTTCAAGTTTTAACAGGCGCGGATTGATGTTGCTGTTTTTGACAACACCCAGCACGTCATCCACAAAATGCGGCTGGTTAAATTGGATGGGACTGACATTCACCGCGATGCTCAGCCCCGCAAATTGTGGCTGTTGGCTCCATTGGCGCAATTGCTCACAGGCTTGATAAATCACATAGCGGCCGATGGCGATAATCAACCCGGTTTGCTCTGCGACGGGAATGAAATCGGACGGAGGAATCATGCCGTTGTGTGGATGCTGCCAGCGCAACAGCAGTTCCGCGCCTATCGCCTTGCCCTGATTGTTGATTTGCACTTGATAGTAGGGAATAAGCTGCTGGCGGGATTCGTAGGCCGAGCGCAAATCGGCTTCAATTGCGGCGCGTTTCTCCAAATGCGATTGCATATTCGGGTCGAAAAAACGAATCGCATTGCGGCCGCTGTCTTTGGCTTGGTACATGGCTACATCGGCATGGCGCAATAGGTCATCAATACTGCGCGTCAGCCCTTTAAACAGACTCACCCCGATGCTGATGGTGCAATGGAACACCGACTGCTGGAGCGGATAGGGCAGGTTGATTAAATTGTGCAGTTCCTCCGCGCGTTTTTGCGCTTCAAGCGCCGCCAGCTCGGCGTCCTCACCGAGGTTGTCAAATACCACTACAAACTCATCGCCGCCGAGGCGCGCAGCTACGTCGGTCGCGCGAATAATGCTGCCAATGCGCTCGGCAACCTGCATCAATAACTGATCGCCAATGTGGTGCCCGCGGGTGTCGTTAAGCAGTTTGAAGTGATCAATATCGATAAACAGCAGCGCACCGTGCTGCTGTGTGCGTGAGCTTTGAGCGGTTAATAATTTGAGTCGATCCTGCAACATGCGGCGATTAGGCAGGCGTGTAAGTGGATCAAAAAAAGCGAGGTTGAAGATTTTTTCCTGATCCTGCGCGCGGCGCAATTCGCCGCCGATGCGATCGGCAAATATCAGCAGCAGTGAGTTGATCTGCGCCGAAATGGGCAATGGCTGCTCGGCCAGCAATACTAAAATCCCGATTGGGGCGCCTTGTGCATTTTTTATCCCGATACCCAAATAGCTTTCGATATTGAGCTCTTTAAGCATTTCATCGTGCGGATAGCATGCTTGTACACCGCTGGTCATAAAACAAAAGCTTTCGCTCATTACATCGTGGCAGGGTGTGTTTTGGAGTGAATAGCTAATGTTCGGTTGTGGTTGGCCATGAGCTAGATAGGTGTGGGTGGTCGCCATACTCGGGTCATGGTTGTCGATCAGGCTAATTAGTGCGTGTTGGGCACCAATGGCATCGGCCAGAGCAGTGAGAATGGTGATGAAAAAATCCGGTGCAGAGGCGGCATCAGCAGCGGCAGCGGTCAGTGCCAAATCCAATCCTTTGCGCTCGGTAATATCCTGAATGGCACCCTGTATGCTCGTACCTTCGACGTCTTCAATAGTATCGCCTTGCAGTTGCAGCCAGAATTTTTTGCCTGCGATTTCGATGCGCACTTCCTGCGTTAAGGGTTGGTGATAGCGCAGACTTTCGGCGAGTGCATTGACCAGTTTTTCGCGGTCATCGCTATGCACAAACTGCTCGATAAAATCATTGAGATTGGTGTTGAGCGACTCTTGCGGCAGCGCGAACAAATCGCGCATCGAACCGCTAAATACGACTCTGTCGGAGTCGGGCGTCCAGCTCCAATAGGCCACGCGCGCCATACGCTGCGCATTTTCCAGTCGCTGCTCGCTCTGGCGCAGGGCGTCTTCAATCTGTTTACGCTCAGCCAATTCCTGCTCTGCCTGTAGCAGCGCTTTGCGTTGCGGTCCCAAGTCGATGTCCAAACAGTACATCTCTTTGTGATTGGGGGTATCAATCAATACATGGTTGGAGTAAACCCAAACCTCGTTGCCGTGTTTGTCTTGCAGGGCGAGTTCGCCAGAAGGGATCGCCTCATCCTTTTCGTGCCAGTTTTCAATCGCCTGATAAACGCCTTCACGCATAAATCCGGGGATGATTAAGTCTTCCAGCTTTTTACCCATGGCCTCGGCGGCGCTGAAACCATACAGGTCCTCGCTGGCCTTGTTCCAAAAAATTACCTCATGAAAGCGGTTGTAGCCCTGTACCGCGATGTTGTGGGTCGCTTCAAAAATATTGCGAAAGCGTTGCTCGCTCGCCAGATCAGTTTGGTGGCTGTGAACCCGTTTGGTGATGTCGCGCGCAAGGCAAATAAAGCGGTCATCTGCATGCATGTTGGCAGACAGTTTGGCGATCGAAAGCTCATACCAAAAGATGGTGTCTTGTTGTGTGATGCAAATACTTTTGCCTTGGGATATGCCCCAGGTATCGGCTTCACTCAGGGCGTTTTGCCATAGCAAGTTGGAGTCAGGTGCGACCACGTCTGATAAATTTTTGTGCAAAACATCGGCTGCAGTAAGTAAGTGGTGATTGTTGTTGCCGCTAAATGAAAGCACTTGCCCCTGGCGATCCAATTCAAACAACAAGTCTGGAATTGCATGCAAAACTGCTTCAAGGTGCTTTTTGTGTTTTTCCTGTTCCTGGCTGGACTTATCAAGTTGGTAGTTGGCTGTGGTGATTTCAGTGTGAGCAGCGGTAATCATCAACCCGAGAATGGTCATGCTGGCAGCGTAAATCCAGATAACCCAATGGCTTAGCTGTTGTGACGGCAGTGCAAATGGCCCCAATTGATTAACCGTCGACCAGATTGCCAAAAATGCAAAGCCGACAGTGGTTAGGGCGCTACCGAACAAGCCAAATGCCAATGCTGCCCAAGCCACGCAGACAAAACTGGTAAAGACAATGGGTACATGGAGGTTGTTATCGAAATTGTTGAGCGGAAAACAGCAGAGGCCGACGACCAAGCTGGTGGTGCAGACGATAAAAAAATCAACTTTGTGGCGCAGAGCCTTATCGAGATTGGCGCGATTGAGGTTGACGAGTAAAGGTGTGGCGAGGAAAACCCCGAGGCTGTCTCCCATCCACCATATCAAGGCTGTATAAACGCCGTTTTCAAATGACCCTTGTTCATAGAAGTTAAGGGTAAAGCCGCCAATAGTGGCAGACACGAGCATTCCCAGTGAGCTGGACATTAAAAAGGATGCGGTATTGGCACGATGCAGCTGGGTGAGGTCGCAGCAGGCGCGCCTCAGCAGCCAGAGTGTACAAAGCGGAGCGAGGGTGTTGCCGCTGGTCAGTATCAGATTGGTTGCCAAATTGGCGCCGCTGGATATTTGCAGAAGTAGTGCGGCCGCAAAGACAGCTGGCCAAAGACGCGGTGACCAGCGGTAAAAAGCCGCGAGGGCAATGCCACTGGGCAGCCAAAAGAGCGTCACCCGGTCATCTTCAAACGGGACACAAAGGCCCAGCCAGCCAGCGAGGCTGTAGGCAGCAAAAACGACAATTAACTGAACTAGCCAAGATGGCTTGGACGGCGAAAATCCTTCACCGGGTGCAGCAAAAAGCATGTGTTTTTCTCGTTATCGGCTGAGGCAACCAATCCGGTTTTTGTTCGATTTCTCTTTATCATTATTAAAAACTGATCGTTTTACATGATAGGTGAGATTCTATGTTGTTGTTGCCTAAGTTATTTCACCCTCTCGATTTTTTAGTCGACTCTCCGTTTGTCGATATCAATTTGGGCAAGGGTGCTGATAAAGTTAACAAAAAGGATCTTTAATAACCAATCATTCTTTGGGAATGAATTAATCTGCACAAATTAATAAAAAAGGCTTGTTTTTTTAACCTGAAACATTATTATACGCGCCTCGCATTTAGGGTCGTTAGCTCAGTCGGTAGAGCAGTTGGCTTTTAACCAATTGGTCGCTGGTTCGAATCCAGCACGACCCACCACTTTCTCTCAGGTGGTGTTAAATAGTAGAAAATGCGAACCCTGTGGGTCGTTAGCTCAGTCGGTAGAGCAGTTGGCTTTTAACCAATTGGTCGCTGGTTCGAATCCAGCACGACCCACCATATTCTGAATCGATTGTAAAAATCGAATAAAAAAGGGCGCTTAACTAAGCGCCCTTTTTTATTGGGTAAAAATATTGCTCATGCTTCATTGGGGGCAGTTTTTATACGCCAATCCATCGGCGGCTCTGTGATAAAATTACACGCAAATTTTCTGCCCGTGATGGGTGAGCTTGAGTGAGGTGATGATATGTCTGAATTCTTGAATCTGGGCGCGCGCAATGCCAACGCTGAAGATCTGGTCAAGCAGCACCTTGCTCGCGTGTGGAGCGCGCCTCAGTACACGCCTGAACAAGAGGCGGATTATAAAGAGCGCATCAAGGCGCTGCTTAAGCAGCACAATGCTGTGTTGGTTGCTCACTATTACACTGATCCGTTGATTCAGGCTTTGGCTGAGGAAACTGGCGGTTGCGTGTCTGATTCCTTGGAGATGGCGCGTTTCGGCAAAAATCATCCTGCTGATACCCTGATTGTCGCGGGTGTGAAGTTTATGGGTGAGACTGCCAAAATTCTCACCCCGGAAAAACGCGTACTTATGCCAACTCTTGAGGCGACCTGCTCGCTGGATTTGGGTTGTCCTATCGATGAGTTTTCCGCATTTTGCGATCAGCATCCTGATCGTACTGTTGTTGTCTATGCCAATACTTCTGCCGCTGTTAAGGCTCGTGCCGATTGGGTGGTGACCTCCAGTATTGCGCTGGATGTGGTGGACTATCTGGATCGTCAAGGCAAAAAAATCCTCTGGGCGCCGGACAAACACTTGGGTGCTTATGTGCAACAAAAAACCGGTGCTGATGTGCTCTTGTGGGATGGTGCCTGTATCGTCCATGAAGAGTTCAAGGCAAAAGGCGTTGAAGATCTGAAGTTGCTCTACCCGGATGCCGCTGTGCTGGTTCACCCTGAGTCACCTAAAGCGGTGGTTGATTTGGCCGATGTGGTTGGCTCTACCTCTCAGCTGATTAAAGCGGCGGGCACTTTGCCTAATAAAGAGTTTATTGTTGCTACTGATCAAGGCATTTTCTACAAAATGCAGCAGGTCAATCCCGACAAGATATTCCATATCGCTCCGACTGCTGGTAGCGGTGCGACTTGTCGTTCCTGTGCTAACTGTCCCTGGATGGCGATGAATGTGCTCGATAATCTCGTCACTGTGTTTGAACAGTCAGACAATGAAATTCATGTCGATCCTGCTTTGGGTAAACAGGCAATGATTCCTCTGCAGCGCATGCTTGATTTCAAAAAATAAGTATTCGCACGCTATGGGTGGTGTTTTGCTTGTTTCGTCTGGCCCCACTCAGTACCATGGCGCCTTTCGTAAATAATCCACCTGAATTTCCCCAACTTTTATCGCTACTTTATTTCGCTAGCTAACGGAGCTCCCGATGATTCAAGGCAGTATGGTTGCCCTGGTAACCCCAATGAATGCAGACAATTCCCTCGACTGGGCGAGCCTGCATAAGCTGGTGGACTGGCATCTGGAGCAGGGCACTCACGCCATTGTTGCAGTGGGCACCACGGGTGAGTCGCCAACGCTGGCGGTTGAAGAGCACTTGGCGGTAATCAAAAAAGTGGTTGATCAGGTTAATGGTCGTGTGCCGGTGATTGCTGGTACTGGTGCCAATGCGACAGCTGAGGCAGTTGAGCTGACCCAGGCAGCAAAAGATCTCGGTGCTGATGCCTGTTTGCTGGTGACGCCTTACTACAACAAACCGACGCAAGAAGGTTTGTTTTTACATCACGCGCATATCGCTAAAGCCGTTGCTATTCCCCAGTATCTCTACAATGTTCCCGGTCGTACCGGTGTGGATATGAAGCCGGAAACCGCGCTGCGCCTGGCGCAAATCTCCAACATTGTGGGTATTAAAGAGGCAACTGGCGATCTGGCGCGTGCAAAAACACTGATCGAACAAGCACCTGCTGACTTTGCGATTATCTCTGGCGACGATGCGACTGCCGTCGATTTAATTCTTTTAGGGGGCAAAGGGGATATTTCTGTCACGGCGAATGTCGTACCTGCGGCCATTGCACGTATGTGTGAATTGGCGCTGGCGGGCAATGCAGAAGAAGCGCGTGCGATTAATGAGCGTTTGCTTGCGCTGCATACCGCTATGTTCCTTGAGGCCAACCCGATCCCTGTTAAATGGGCTGTTGAACAAATGGGTTTGATCCAATCGGGTATTCGCCTGCCGCTGACGCGTTTGTCAGAGCAGTATCACCAACAGGTTAAAACAGCCATGCAGGCAGCCGGAATTTAATCCTACTCCTGCTTGCAGGTTGTCGATGAGATGATTCATGAGTCTAATTAAAGCAATGAGCATAACAACAACTCCTTTGCTGTCGATCAAACGCCCTTTGTTGGCGTTAGTGGTTGCCAGTCTCACCGTTTCCATTTCTGGCTGCGGTATGTTTTTTGGCGATGAAGGTGTGTTCCGCAATCGCGAAGGCGATTATGTAAAGGCCGACAATATCCCACCTCTGGTTTTACCTGCGGGCAAAAAATCGGAAACCATGGGTGAGCTTTATCCCATACCGCCAATCACGGCGACGGACTTTGGTTACGACCCTACTGCGGACGATTATGAAGTGCCGCGCCCTATGCCAATCTCAGCCAATCTGGAGCAAGAAAACGTCAAAATCCAGCGCGTAGGCAGCGAGAGCTGGATTCTGTTAAATGCTGCACCGGGTGAAGTTTGGCCGCGTATTCGTAACTTCCTTAACGTAAATACTCTTGCGGTAAGCAAAGCGGATATTGGCAAAGGCATCATTGAAACCAGTTGGTTGCAGTTCAAGACAGATTTATCGACTTACGATAGATACCGCCTGCAAATTGACCAAGGTGTACAACCGGAAACTACCGAAATTCACATCACTCACATGAGTGTTCCCGTTGCGGAAAAACCAGCAGCTGATATGGGGTGGCCGCGCCGTTCGGTTAATCCTGAGCGTGAAAAATGGATGTTGGATGAATTAGCCGCAACGCTTGCCAGTGAATCGACCGAGGGCGGTACTTCACTCTTAGCGCAAAATATTGGCGGTTCGGTGAAAGCTAACTTGGGTGTGTCGGGCAGCGAGCCGATTATGACCATCAAGCTGGATCGCCAGCGTTCCTTTGCAACACTGACTTATGCCGCTAAACGCGATGGCTTCACAACTTTTGAAGCTGATGTAGATGCTGGTTTGTACTACGTTCACTATGTCGATCCTGAAGACGCTGCGCCGGGTTGGTTTAGACGTACATTCCATATTGGCTTGGAGCCTAAAATTCCGACGACTCCTTACAGTCTTGAGCAGATTAAAACCAATATGCTGACTGGCGAAGCATTTGAAAAGGCGCCTCGTTCGGATCGTGATGAAGAGAAGACTCTGCCGGATGCACCGGGTTATTTGATTGTAGTATCAGGGACAGACGGCAATTTTGTAGTGCGTGTCCGTGATCCTTACGGCAAGCGTTTGACTCCTCACGAAGCGCGTGAATTGCTGACAGTGTTGCGGAGAAATCTGATCTAAATGCAGGCTCCGCTGCGCTTTGCGTCTCTAGGTAGCGGCAGCCGCGGCAACTCTACGTTGGTGGAGTGGAGCGCGGGCACACTGTTGATCGATTGCGGTTTTAGCGTTAAAGAGGCAATTCTGCGTCTTGAGCGTTTGGGTAAGCGCGCTGAGGATTTGCAGGCGATACTGGTGACCCATGAGCACACGGATCACATCAAAGGTGTCGCCGCCATGGCGCGGCGTTATGATTTACCGGTGTATATGACGCCGGGAACCTATCACAGCCGCAACCTTGGTGAATTGCCGGATTTACGCTTGATCGAAGCCTATACTCCGTTTGTGCTGAATGATTTGCAGGTGACCCCTGTTGCTGTACCGCACGATGCGCGTGAACCTACACAGTTTGTGTTTGAGTATTCCGGGTTGCGTTTGGGGGTTTTGACTGATTTGGGCAGCATTACGGCGCATGTTGAGGCTCATTATCAGGATCTGGACGCTATGGTATTAGAGGCGAATCACGATCCGATCATGCTGGCTTCCGGAGCTTATCCTCCCTCGCTAAAGCAGCGGGTAGGCGGACTCTGGGGGCATTTAAGCAACCAGCAGGCTGCTGGTTTTTTGCAGCGCTTGAACTGCGCAAGATTGCAACATCTGGTAGTGGCGCACATTAGCCTACAGAATAATTCGCTGGAGTTGGCGCAAGCTGCTTTGGCACCTGTCACGGCCGAGGTCAAACAAGTGACCTTTGCGTGTCAAAACCAGGGGTTTGACTGGTTATCGATTTCTTAATTTGTCTCCAATATTTACTTTTTGAATAGCAGGTCTATCAATGGAAAAGCGCGAACAACTCTATGCTGGCAAAGCCAAATCTATCTATAAAACAGATGATCCTGATCATGTGATTATGTTGTTCCGCAACGATACTTCCGCGTTTGATGGCAAGCGTATCGAGCAGCTGGATCGCAAGGGTATGGTGAACAACAAGTTCAATGCCTTCATTATGACCAAGCTGCAAGAAGCGGGTATTCCCACTCACTTTGTGAAACTGGTATCGGACACTGAGTCATTGGTTAAAACCATGGATATGATTCCGGTTGAGTGTGTAGTGCGCAATTTGGCTGCAGGCTCTTTGGTGCGTCGTTTAGGTGTTCAGGAAGGTATTGATCTGAATCCACCAACCTTTGAATTGTTTTTGAAGAACGATGCCTTGGGAGATCCAATGATCAACGAATCACACGTGCAATCCTTTGGTTGGGCAACTCCTGAGCAAATGGCGCGCATGAAAGAGCTGACCTTCAAAATCAATGGTGTACTGAAGGAATTGTTCGCTTCCGGCAATATGCTGTTGGTAGACTTCAAAGTAGAGTTTGGTTTGCACAAAGGTGAAGTGATTCTGGGTGATGAATTCTCACCCGATGGTTGCCGTTTGTGGGATAAAGATACTCGTGAGAAGCTTGATAAAGACCGCTTCCGTCAGAATCTGGGTAATGTGATCGAGTCTTATGAAATGGTCGGTCAGCGCCTGGGTTTAACTTTCTAATCCGGCGTCCTGCATATATAGGGGGGCTTAGGCCCCCTTTTTATTACAAGTGAAGTTTAACGAATAATATCTATACTCAAGCAGTACACTTACTTGGCAGAACTTTAGTTACTGATTGCAAAATGGAGAATGTACAGTGAACGAACGTCGCGTGTTTGAACGCACTACAACCTCGGTGCGTGTAGAAATGACTCATCCGAGCTTTGGCACAATTGTCGGTTTTGCACGTGATATTTCCGATGGCGGCGCTCAGGTGTTGATTGAAAATCAGGTGTGCCCGCCAGTGGGTACAGAGGTGATGGTTAAATTCAAAAAAGCCGTAGGTGCGATTAATGCAGAACCTGTGCGTATGCGAGTCGTGCATCAGTTACGCAACACTATCGGTTTAATGTTTGTACGTGGCGCGACCTAAGTCGCGCTAGAAGGCTGCAATAATTAGTTGGCGCATTGTGCTGGCAGCAGCAAATCCAGTTTTTGATTGGATGGATTTTTTTGCAGCTGAATCAAATCATTGCACGTCATTTGTGGATTGTTATCCAAATACAGCTGTTTGATGTGTAATAAATTCAATAAAGGCGCCGGATTTTTGATCTGGTTCTTGCTCAATATCAGTTTTTCTAATCGCCCTAGTTGCCCAATTGTGCTGATGTCAGTTAATTGATTCTCGGCTAAATTTAATTCTTTCAATGCGAAAAATTTATCTAACCCTGTCAACGATTTAATTCCTGCATTGCTGCAATTTAATCGTGTCAATTCCTCTGCGCTGGTGATGTGTAAATCGTAAATCGTTTGTTCTACACAATCGTGCAATAAGCTGTCTGCGAGTTGGAAATCTTTAAATATTGCCGGTGGTGTATAGACAACATTTTCGTTGACGCTTACGGAATAATTTTTACATCCCGCTGTCAGTAAACTTGTGACCAAGCCACAAAAAAGTACTAAAGATTTGCTGTGCATATGGAATTTACCTGCAGTAGAGCGGAAAATGTCGCGCAATATATGCGAATTGTCTGGCCACTGTAATCAGATATACGTTTGCCAGCAATAATTGAATTCAGTATTTATTCAGTTCTGGTATTTAACAATCGTCACAAGTCGTCATGTATTACATCCCTGTTTGTTTTACGCTTTATTGGAGAGTTTTTATATGAAATATATCCTCGCAGCCGTGTTGTCTTTCGCTATTGTTGGTTGTACTACAACTGATCCCTACACTGGTGAACAAAAAACCAATAACACTACTAAAGGCGCCGGTATAGGTGCTGTTGCTGGTGCGGTATTGGGTGCAGCAACAGGTGATAACGCAAAAGATCGTCGTGAGCGTGCATTAAAAGGTGCTGCGATTGGCGGTGTAGTGGGTGGTGGTGTAGGTAACTATATGGATCGCCAGGAAGCAAAACTGCGCGCTGAACTGCAAGGTACCGGCGTACAGGTTCAACGCGATGGCAACAATCTGACCCTGATCATGCCTGGCAACATTACCTTTGCATCAAACAGTGCCGATATTCGCTCGGACTTTTTCGCTGTATTAAATTCAGTTGCCAAAGTGTTAGCTGAATTCAACAAAACCTCCATCCGTGTAACCGGCCACACCGACTCTACTGGTGGCGACAAAATTAACCAACCCTTGAGTGAGAATCGCGCAAATAGCGTAGCTATGTATCTGCGTAGCCAGAAGGTGAGTAGTGCGCGTATTCAAGCTTATGGTTACGGTTCGCGCTACCCGGTTGCCAGTAACGATACCGCAAGTGGTCGTGAGCAAAACCGTCGTGTAGAACTGGAACTGGTTCCTAACGAATAAGCTTTAGCTGATCGTCAAAAGCCGCTCGGGTAACCGCAGCGGCTTTTTTATTGATTGAAATCCAATAAAATCAGTGATCTAGCATGTCCTGCTAATTTTTTAGCAGGATTTTGATTGACTTAATCATCGTTGGTGCTAATTTATTAGCATGATGCTAAAAAATTAGCAGAACTGATTTTGAAATTGATGGATACAGCTATGGCTTTAGATGAACAAGATAGAAGTGCGGCAGCGCAGCTTAGTCGACGTGAACGACAAATTATGGATGCGCTGTTTGAAGCTGGGGAGTTGTCTGCTCAGGATGTTCGAGCGGCTATACCCGATGCCCCCAGTTATTCTGCGGTACGTGCACTCTTGGCGAAATTGGTGGAAAAACAGATAGTCAATTATCGGGAGGACGGTCCTCGCTACATTTATTTTCCGGTTGTAGCACAGGAAGAGGCGCGTACATCAGCATTGCAAAAATTACTGAAAACATTCTTTGCTGGTTCGACTGCTGCGGCCGTTAATGCACTCTTGGGGATGAATAAAGAAAAATTAAGTAGTGATGAGATTGCCCAGTTGCAACAGGCAATTGATGCGGCTGCTGAAAACGAAAAGCAACGTCCCGAATGATTTGATCACATAGCACTGAGTGACCAGTATGGATTCGATGATTCTTAATAGCGTGATTGTTAACGGATTTATCAAACCGTTTATTCTGATCCTAGTGATTTTATTGCTGTGGTTTTGTGTGCGTAAAAAATCAGCGGCACTGCAACATTTTGTATTAAGCCTTGGTCTGGTTAGTGTGTTGTTGCTGCCGCTATTGGCTGGCATTTTGCCGATAATTGATGTTGTGTATTTTCCGAATCTTGTGCGAGTGATTCAAATTCCACAAGAGTGGTTGAATGCATTAATGCCAGTGCTGGTCAGTTCACTAGACGTAACAGGCTTGATCCTTATTGCTGGATTGTATTTGTTGCCTGCAACCTGGCTGCTGTTTTATTTGACGCTAGGCGTATACGGGCTTAATCGTATGGTGTTGCGTGCACAGGCAGTAGAAGATGAAATTATTCTTGCGCAAGTAAACGAGCTGCGCGAACTTCTTGATATTTCTCGTTCTGTACGCGTTGTTGTCTCAACTGAAATCAATTCGCCACAAACTTGGGGCTTATGGCGCCCGGTCATCATGTTGCCGCGCGAAGCCTTGGCATGGAGCGAAGAAAAACAATTAAGTGTATTTGTGCATGAGTTAGGGCATATCGCCCGCTGGGATTGGCTAACAACGCTCGCGATAAAAATAACCTGTGCCTGTTTTTGGTTTTTAGTTCCTGTGTGGTATTTGGCCCAATTAATTTATCAGCAAGCAGAGATTGCTTGTGATGATTACATCTATAAATTACATGATAAGCATGTCGCTTATGCTCAAAGTTTGTTGGCAATCGCGAGCGAGGCTGGGCAAAGCCGTACCGACAATGATGCTTTATATATGCGCGGTTCGTCTCCTATTTATTCACGCATTATGTCGGTATTGGATAAACAACGTTCGCACCGGCCGGTGCCGGTAGAGGCGGCGCAATATTGGTTAATTATTGGTGGATTATTCGTCTCGCTCTTTGCCTGCGTGCAACTTATTCCGGTGAAATCACCAATAAGTGAGCGAGTTGTGCGAGCTTTGCGGTTGGAGTTTTTATCTCACAATCCTGCCGTTGTGGATGCGCATGCAATAAAAGTTGAGCAATTCAGTTGGGACTTATTGCAACAATTGAAACCGCGAATTGAATCTTCTCCTGCATCAATTACAAATATTGAACAAGTTGCAATTCATGTTGCGCGACCCACAAAACAAGAGATGCAAGCACTTGATAGTGTGATAGGCGAGCACAAACAATCGCTTGCCATTCCTGCAATTCAAATTCAAGGATATTTGCCGCTTGTCATGGCGACGCCTGAATATCCTGCTTTGGCTCTTGAGCGAGGTGTGGAAGGCTGGGTAGAGGTAAAATTTTCCATTGATGTGAATGGAGAAATTATTGAGCCGCAGATCAACGCTCATTCACCTTCTGGAATTTTTGATCGCAGTGTGTTGAAAGCGCTTAAAAAGTCCCGCTATCAACCGCAATTGTTGGATGGCCAACCCGTAGTGGTGCAGGGCGTAACTGAGTTGTTTCGCTTTAATTTAGTCGCTGATGCAAAAAGGTCTGGTAGTGATAAATCACTTGGTACCTCTCTTTCCGATGATGAATTAATCGATCATCGCCGACGATAACTAAATCTCTCTCCCTATGTTTTTTGCGTTGCTAGACCTTGGCAGGGCGTCGCTTTGCCTAAATAAACCCACGAGGATATAACTATGAGTAGTTCAGCCGCATTTACCCGTTCTTACGATCAATCACATGTCGCACGCCATCATTCGTTATTGAGTTTGATGGGGGCTATACCTGCAGCGTTTTTCATTACTGTCGGCTTGTTGTACATAATGTTTTTATTGGTGCACAAAGATTACCCGGTGATAGTGCCAAAGCCGGTTCCAGCAATACCCAATGTAGTTGCCGATTTTCCTGAGAAAATCCCGACGTTTGAAGATCCGCTTCCTGTTAAGCCTGTTGAACAGAATCAGCCGCCGGTAATTCGCAACAACGAGCAGGTGGATGTTGACCCTGAGCCGGGCATCAGCATTCTCGATCCTATAGTTGTTGTTAAGCCGCCAATTGATGGTGGGGTAGGTGCGGGCGGGCAAATGGTGCCCTTCATTAAAATTGCTCCCCAGTACCCGCAAAATGCCGCAGCAAAAGGTATCGAGGGTTATGTTGATGTGATGTTTGATGTAACGCCCTTGGGTACAACAGACAATATCCGCATCATCGCCTATGTTCCATCCACCATCTTCAATAAGAGCGTAATCAAGGCGATCAAAGGATGGAAGTACAAACCCAATACTGTCGATGGTGTTCCGGTAAAAACGTTTGATGTGAAAGACCGTGTGCGTTTTACGATGGAAAAGTAGAGCAAAAATAAACGCCTGTTTCCGCGGCTAACGATTGCGAGGGATGAGTGTGCGGATAGATAATGCCGGCCTATTCGTTCGCTCCTCGCCGGTTAATTTATGACGCCCTCCCTCGCTATTCTTTGCAACAGCTCAGAATCATTACCGTTTGCACAGCATTTGGCAGATCAATGGCAAATCCCGCTGTTTGTCGATCAGCTTGCAGAGCATATTGATGCTGCAGATTTTGTTGTGCAGGTGTCAGAAGATTGTATCGCGCTGCAACAAACTGGCCGCAAAGCGCCTGGACCGATACTGGTCGAGTTTACGGAAGGGGCGGTCGATCATAGGCGCAAGTTTGGCGGTGGCAAGGGGCAAATGATCGCCAAGGCAGTCGGCATAAAAGCCGGTGTCTACCCCCATGTGCTGGATGCAACCGCAGGCATGGGTAAAGATAGTTTTGTGTTGGCCACACTGGGCTGTCAGATGACCATGCTTGAGCGTTCTCCTATCGTTCAAGTGCTGTTGCAAGATGGTTTGAAACGAGCGCAATCATATGCGCGTGAGCAGGATATTGAATTGCTGCAAGTTATCGAGCGGATGGCATTGGTGCAGCAAGACAGTCGCGCTTATCTTGAATTGCTAGCGCCGGAGCAATTCCCGGATGTGATTTATCTTGATCCTATGTTTCCCGAGCGAACCAAAACCGCTGATGTGAAAAAGGAAATGGCGGCGTTTCATTCTGTCGTCGGTAAAGATGAAGATGCCGATGCGCTTCTACCCCTGGCACTGAGCAAGGTGAACTATCGCGTGGTGGTAAAACGCCCGCGCAAAGCGCCCTTCCTGAATAACCAGACACCTTCCTATCAATTGGAAGGTAAATCCAGTCGTTACGATATTTACACTATTAAAAAACTTCCTGACGTTCTCCCTCTTGCCCGGTAATTTCCTCATGGATTCCTCTGTGACTGATGATCTTGAATCATTATTTGATCAAATTGCCGCTGCGCTTACAGACCCGGGCTTTATCGTTCTCGAATATCCCCTGCGTGCGGCTTTGGTTCAGGCGCTGATTGATCATCTTCAGCAGCAAGAGGACGCACTGGTGCCTGCAGGCGTTGGGCGGCAGGGCGACTATCAACGCGATGAAAATGTGCGTAGCGATGCAATTCAATGGCTGAATGCTGGCGTCCCCGCTGTCACAGAATTTTTATGCTGGATGGATAAACTGAGGTCGGGATTAAACCGGCGCTTATTTTTGGGCTTGTTTGATTACGAAAGCCATTTTGCGGTTTATGCGCCCGGCGCTTTTTACCAAAAACACCTGGATGCATTTCGCGGAGCGCCGAGTCGAAAGCTATCAACCGTTTTATATTTAAATCCCGAGTGGGATCCGCTGGCCGGTGGTGAATTGGTGCTCTATGATGAGGCAGGTGAGGTTGAATTGATTCGCTTTGCACCGGAATGTGGCAGGTTGGTTATTTTTCTCAGCGAAGATTTTCCCCATGAGGTCTTGCCCGCAACCCTGCCACGGAAAAGTATTGCTGGCTGGTTTCGTATAAAGCCGTTGTAAAAAGCCCCACTGGAGTTGTTAACAGAGAAAAAAGCCCTCAATGGGTAACTGAATATAACTTCCAGCGTTTGAATTTAAGGATAAGACCGTCGTTTGCATGCGAGTTTGTTTGCCAACAAAAGAATCGCGGCGGTTGGCAACGAATTTGCAGGTGCATCATTATAGTTTGGATATAGTTTGCTAAAGATCGTTCCTGGGGGAGACGAAAACCAGGAGCAGGTTTTCGGCAAGCACTATAACAATGCTAAGAATGCATATTAAAGTGAGGCCGCGATGCTGAAGGAAGTCACCATGAGTGAGATGAAAATAGATTGGCAGAATTACCATTCTGGCCACTTCTACGATGAATTGATTAGCGCGCCCGGCCAACCCCGACCTGAAACCCGACACCTCACCCAATATCTCGCCTCCCTTTCCGGGCAGGAATTACAAGACCGAAAACTCTCCGCTGAACTCGCCATTAAAACCATGGGTATTTCCTTTACGGTGTACAGCGATGCAGGCAACATCGATCGCGAATGGCCATTCGATATTATCCCCCGCATTATTCCGCAGCGCGAATGGCAAAAAACCGAGCGCGGTTTGATCCAACGTTTAACCGCACTGAATTTATTTATTAACGATATTTACAACGATCAAAAAATTATTAAAGACAAAGTAGTGCCATCCTACTTGTTTGAAAATTCGGTCAACTTTCGCAAAGAATGTATGGGTATGAAGCCAGCTCACGGCGTCTGGTCACATATCTGCGGTAGCGATTTAATTCGTGATGACAAAGGCGAATTTTTTGTGCTGGAAGACAACCTACGTGTGCCTTCCGGTGTTTCCTATATGTTGGAAAATCGCAAAGTAACCAAGCGTGTTTTTCCTGAGTTGTTTGAAAATCACAATATTGTTCCGGTAACAGATTATCCGAATCAATTATTCGATACGCTTGCCTCTTTATCGCCGCGCAAAGCGGATCGCCCTGAAATTGTGGTGTTAACCCCGGGGATTTATAACTCTGCTTATTTCGAGCATTCCTATCTCGCGCAACAAATGGGTGTGGAATTGGTAGAGGGTAGCGATCTCGTCGTTGATAGCGATGACTGCGTGTATATGCGCAGCATCGATGGATTAAAACGAGTTGATGTTATTTATCGTCGCATCGATGATTTGTTTTTGGATCCGGAGATGTTCAATCCAGATTCAGTGCTCGGTGTGCGTGGATTAATGCGTGCATGGTTAAAAGGTAATGTTGCGCTTGCTAATGCCCCCGGTGCGGGCGTGGCGGATGACAAAGTTATCTACACCTATGTTCCGGAGATGATCAAATATTATTTGGGTGAAGAACCTATTCTCCCCAATGTGCCAAGCTATTTGTGTGTTGATAAAAAACAGTGCGATTACGTGATCGCCAATCTTGATAAGTTGGTGGTGAAACCAGCCAATGAATCGGGCGGCTACGGCATGATTATCGGCCCGCAGGCGACTAAAAAAGAATTGGAAGAATTTGCGCAGCGCATTAAAGCTGATCCACGCAATTACATGGCGCAGCCATTAATTTCTCTCTCTACTGCTCCAATCCTCACTAATGGCAATGCTGAGCCGCGCCATATCGATTTGCGCCCCTTTGTTTTACAAGGCAAAGATCACTGCGTGACTCCCGGCGGCTTAACGCGTGTTGCCATGCGCAAAGGTTCTTATGTGGTGAACTCATCGCAAGGTGGCGGTAGTAAAGATACCTGGATCGTGGTGGAGGACTAAGCCATGTTGTCACGTGTAGCAGAACGAATTTATTGGTTGGGGCGTTACATGGAGCGCAGCGAAAATATTGCGCGCCTTGTTAATGTGAACTCAAATTTGCTGCTGGATTTGCCCGCTGGTGTGCGTGTGGGCTGGGGCTCGTTAATTGATATCAGTGGCACTGGCAGTTACTTTGAGCGCGATACTCAATTGGCCGATGAAAAAACCGTTGTTAATTTTATTTTGGCGGACAAAAAAAATCCGGCATCGTTAATTAATTCGTTGAGCTTTGCGCGTGAAAATTCGCGCATCACCCGCGAAATTATGCCGATGGAAGCTTGGGAGTTGATTAACGATTTGTATCATTACATTCGTGACCGCGCCGACAAGGTGACATCGCGCCGTGACCGCAGCATTATTTTGTTACACGTCATTAGCAGTGTGCAGCAATTTACTGGTTTGTTGGCTGGATGTATGAGTCACAACAATGCTTACGATTTAATTCGTATTGGACGCAATCTGGAGCGTGCCGATATGAGTACGCGGATTGTTGATGCAGGGCTGATGAATCTGTTGCCGCATTTGTCATTGGGTGGAGCAGAAGTGCTTGAGCCCTACGACAATATTTTGTGGATGAGTGTGTTGCGTTCACTTAGCGCTTATCAAATGTATCGCCAACATGTGCGTGATCGTGTTAACGCTAGTGCAGTAGTCACCTTTTTATTGCAAAACGAAGATTTCCCGCGCGCAGTCGCGCACTGTCTTAAACAGTTAGAACAATGCTTATGGGCATTGCCTAACAGCGAAAATGTGTTGAAATCAATTGTGAATATTCAACACAAATTAGATGAGGCCAATGTGGATGAATTGTTGAAATCCGGCTTGCATGAATATATCGATGAGCTGCAATTAGAAATTGGCAATTTGCATTTCAAAATTGCAGAAACATGGTTTCTACCGGTTGTGATTGCTCAATCCCAGGAGCAAAAATCAGCGTGACCTAAAGTGAACCTTTTGCGTGTTATCTCTCTGAGATCTGGCCCGTTTTCGGGCCTTTTTTATGCGCTTAAATTGGCCATAAAATTAACGCTGGGTAAAAAAATGCACACACTATTTTAATTGCTGTAATCTGCTTGTAACTTTTCTACTCGCGCTTGAAATAAGTTTGACAACGTTGTCCATTGCGCGTAATTTCACATTAAGGCAATTATTTTGGTTGTCTTTCCGTAAGTTGGTTATCGATATTTGTTGGAATAGCTTTTGTTGGAGTTGTTGGAAGTAACAACGGATAGTGGCAGCAAGGGAATAATAAAAATCTAACGAATGACGGGTTAATCACTGAATAGTCCGCTGATCATTTTTTTTGAAATCGAGTAAAACTCGAAATGGCTTTCTATTGCCTGAAAAAATGATTCATGTCCGCTGCAGTATTCGTTAAGCCTCTTTCCATTAGTGCGGAATCCTTTGGAATTCTCCGCTGTGTAATGTTGTAGTGAAATTTAAAAAAATCACCCCGATTACAGGGGCGGGCGTCGTTTTGCCCGAAAAAAATTAATCAATCACGAGGGAAAAGCAATGAAAGTGTTATCAAAGCTGATGTTTATCTCGTCAGCCGGGCTGTTGTTACCGGCAGCGGCACAGGCATATGACTGTAGTTCCTTAACGCAATACGTAAATGGCTCAGCTTATGCTACAGGCGCGTTGGTTAAAAATGCGAATAAAGCCTTCCAGTGCACAGTTGGTGGTTGGTGTTCTGTCGGGGGGCCTTATGAGCCGGGAGTAGGTTGGGCTTCAAATAATGCATGGACTGATTTGGGTGCTTGCGGTGTTACTACTACATCAAGTAGCCAGGCTCCATCCAGCGTCTCCTCAAGTAGTCTGGTTTCTTCCAGTGTGCAGTCATCCAGCTTGCCTTCAAGCAGCAGTGTGCCATCCAGCGTTTCATCTAGCAGTTCTTCTGCTCAAACAGGTGCTTGTGCAGGTATTAATGTCTATCCAAATTGGACTCAAAAAGATTGGGCAGGTAATCCATCCTACGCGACCGGTGGTGATCAAATGCAATATCAAGGTGTTGCATATCGCGCTAACTGGTGGACGCAAAGTATTCCTGGTAGTGATGGTTCTTGGACCTTCGTGCAAAACTGTTCCGGTGTTTCAAGCAGTTCTGTAGTTTCATCTAGCTCTGTAGTTTCATCCAGTTCAATCGCTCCATCCAGTTCATCGCTGAGCAGCAGCTCATCCAGTGTGGTCGTTAGCAGTTCATCACTAAGTTCTTCAAGTTCGGTAGTAGTTTCCTCTTCTGCCCCTTCCAGTATCAGCGGTTCCAGCAGCAGTGTGAGCGTAGCGATTACCGGTTACTTCCCAACACGCGCTAACCCGGTAAGCCTGAAAGTAAAAGGCTGGCCAAGCGATTTGGCGATGGGTTCTTTCACCGATAACAGTGCAACTGCAAATGATGCATTGGCTGCATCCGGTGTGGATTCTATTTTCAATAACGAAGGCAATAGCACTGGTGATCGCGGTCAAGTGATTGTTCCAAGTGTTACCGCACAAACAATTGCCCAAGCGCGCAATATTGAAAACCTGAGCGGTGGAAAAGTATTGCCCGTTATCGGTTTGGCGACTGCAGACGCATCAGGAGTTGGTGCAGAAGATATTTTGGATAGCGCCAATTTGGTTAAGCATTTCCAAAATTTAATTCGCGTTGCAGCAACTGTACAAGCCAACAAAGATTCAACTCACGCTAACCCTGGTGCGTTGGTTCTGAATGCTGGTTTATTAGCGCAGTGGCAAGCAAACCAAAATGGCAGCTTCAAAACGGCATTTGGTAGTGCAGGCGCTTGGGTTGCGATTGATGTTAAGCAAGCAGTGAAAGATGCGTTAACCAACGAAGCAAATTATGCGATTGGCAGCCAATCTTTAGGGGCGATTTACAATCTGAATAATTTGAAAACTGAGGTGGATAGCGCCCTTCAAAACAACATCACCGGTTGGGTGCAAGCGCACAACTTGTTGATTAAACGTTTAAGCCCGGATGCCTCTTTCGGTTGGGTGGTTGGCGTATCAAGCCCTGGCAATAACACTTGGATACACACTGATTTTGATGGCTTGCAAGATGTATGGAGTGCAGCTGCATTCACTGTATCGACTTTCGCAAACTCAATCGGTGCATACACTACCAATGGTTATCGCCCGGACTTCCTCGCGTTCGATCAATCCGCTGATGACGGTTTCTCTCCTTCTGCGCGCACTGCTTATGCCTATGGCGCCAAAGAATGGGAAAACTATATGAACTACGTGCGTCAGGTGACTGATTCATTATCGATCCCTGCAATGTTGTGGCAAATTCCTGGCGGCCATTTGGCAAGCGTGAGTGAATCAACGGGTAGCTACAATTTGGCAAATGATTCTGGTACCGCCGGTACTTATTTCATGGGCGATAAGAGCATTGGCAAAACCATCAGCAATGTTCGCAGTGAAGTATTAAGCATTCCGTTGAGCGCTTCTGTTTATGCTGGCGCAAGCAACGTTAATGCACTGCTGCAACAAACTCCAAGCTATGACTGGGGCACTTCTGCATTGCGCTATGCTGCTTACAGCAACGTGTTTGCGATTCAGTGGGGCAGCAAAAACGGTACCTCTGTGGTTGCAACTGCAAACAGTCCATCTGATAACGGCTGGTTGAAAGACAAAATTGCCGCGAACAAAGCAGTGGGCGGTATGCCATTGTATGGTTCAGGTCAATTAACGACGGCGAGCGCTGTTACTACAATTGCCCAATTGAACAGCGATTTGGCGAGTGTTGAAAGCGCGATGAACAATCAAGCATTCCTTTACACCACACCATCGAACGGTAAAGAGCCATCCAGTGTGTACAAATGGGCTGACTTCCTGATGGCATTGAACGCAATGCACAACGTGGGTGTAGGTCCAACCAAATACTGGTTGATTGATCCAACCAAAGACGATGCAACTAACATCAAGTATGCAAAAGTGGCGATTGCTGCATTCCTCTCGCAAAGTATGAAAGAAACGATTCAATACGATGCATGTGATGAGAATAACTGGTCAATCAATACCGGTGATCCAGTGAACTATCCAATCTCTGCCTCTTGTGGCCAGCTGCAACAAGACTATGCGTCTTATGGCCAAGATCCAGTGACTGGTCGCGACAATCCATACTCTTGCCCACGCAATCCAAAAATGGAAGTGACTGCGACGACGAACGCAAAATGGTACGGTGCTCCAGGCCCATTGTTCACCGCACCAGATCGCGTATTGGCGAAGAAAGGCTTGTTGGTTAATGGCAGCGTTGGTTACTGGGATTACGGTGCATGGTTCCCTGCAGTGACTACTGTTGATAAATCAGCACAAGCTTATCTGCGTGAAGAAGGCAAAGTGTACGATGGTCAAAAAGCCGGTAAGTTTGTATGGAACGGCAGTGCAGGTAAGAGCATTGAAGGTTGTGGTTGGTGGGGGCGCGGTGTAATTCAAACTACCGGCCGCTTGAACTTCGGTAAACTGAATCACTTCCTCGGTCGCAGCCATGTTGATCCTGCTTACGCTGGTCAAACTATCGATGGCACAACCGTAACACCAGCACCGGCTGAGCCACTCTATGCGGATATGGACTTGTGTTCTAACCCACAATTGATTTGTTCCTCAACCGATCACGGTGAGATCAAGTGGATTGCCGGTTTGTTCTTCTGGATGAACGAAGTGCAAGGCTATAACGATCCTGCGTACAACTGGGATTACTACGTACAGTTAAAAGCCTATGTTGATGGCGGTATGAAAGGCGATGCGTTTATCAATGCTGTATCCGGCATTGTTAACCGCGGCTGCCCAGACTCTACTTGCCCAATCAGCGGCGCGGTAGATGGCTTGGCAGATCGCAAAGCCAACTTCGTGAAAGTGCTGCAGATTCTGGGATTAAATCCGCAATAATGTCCATACCTGCAACAACGCACTGTTCTTGGCGCAATTGAAAACCCGGCTCGTAGAGGCTGTGTCAAAACCCACAGCCATTGTTGGTCGATAAAATGCTCCGATGACCTCGGGGCATTTTTTGCTTTTAGACGGCACGCATTTCTGATTTAACATCGCCCTCAGACGAGCAATGTCATTATTTTCTGAACACCCAAAATATTTA
>NZ_JAYKKN010000007.1:0-135723 GCF_035117775.1 Cellvibrio chitinivorans | reverse complement strand
CGCTTCACCGGAGGCTTCAACTATTTCGTTGCCTCTATAATTGCTCCGGTTGCTTTCGGCTGGAGCGATAGCCGAGTGGGATTTTCACCCACGGGGAAAAGCGCCGCCTTATCACGGCGCACGCCAATAGCGGACGCTGAGATCCTGGCTGATAAACCTCAAAACTCTTTATCCAATTAGTCATTCCTTCTAACCTCTAAATAAAAATCAATTTCGCTCAAGAATTCTCGCTCCTGGCCCCTGTTCACCAAGTACGTCATCAGGGTTACGTAAGGGGCAATCCTGTAAAGATAAGCAGCCGCATCCGATACAGGTATTCAAATCATCGCGCAAGCGCTGTAGTTTTTGTATGCGATCATCAAGGTTCTCTCGCCATTTTTTTGCTGCGACAGTCCATTGAGCTTTACTGGATTTCACGCAAGGCTGGTATCGACCCAGAACACTTTCTATTTCAGATAGAGGTATACCCACTCTTTGGGCCACTTTAACAATTGCAATATAACGAAGCACACTAGCCGCATAACGTCGCTGATTTCCCGCATTACGAACACTGACTATCAAACCTTTTGCCTCATAAAAATGTATAGCTGAAACTGCTACACCGCTGCGGGCGGCCACCTCGCCCACACTTAATTCCCGCTCCCCTCTTACTTTTGATTTATTCACAAACATTAGCCCCAGCTATTGACCTCAACTTAACTTGAGGTTTTATAGTGACTCCACTTGACGCACCTTGCAACTTTAAAAACTAATTTTCTGGAGAACCTGAGGGTTTAATCATGCTAAACCAACTAAATAGCATTCGGAGTTACGCCAATGAAGTCCTGATTATTCAGCTCTTGGGTACGATTTTTAAGGATCAGATAACTTGCAAGGAAAAAGTAGACTTAATGTCCAACACGATGAACGAAATCCTAATCTGCAATGGATTTCCCGAATTCACGCCTCAAAATCGGCTGGAATTTAGCGGTTTTATAAATTATTTATTAGATGTATTTAGGCGGCCGAAAATCAGCATCAATACAATTTACGCAGATGACACAAATGTACAAATTCAATTTCGAATTCAGGGAATTCACCATGAAGAATTTATGGGACTAATGGCATCAGAAGGAAGGATATTACTGGATGCGCAAATTTCTTTTAGATTCCACAATGAAAAGATAAGTGAAATCACTATGCAAAATATAAAAGTAAATCTTATTACGCAAAAAGGCTTGTTATACGAGTTAAAGTGTCATTGATACTAATGAGACATTAAAGCAATCAAACTCAAATCTATTGCAGAAATCACGTTCAAGCTAAAAAATTGGATAGAGCCGACTGTATATCTGGTGGGAGTCCCATATATTCCTCAAAAAGAAATATGTACCCCCACCAGATTTTTCGCGCCCTTTATACTAACTAGATTTTCCCACTGCACCCTCTCTCATATTCGCAATATCCCTTTTCGGCGCCGCCCCAAACAGGCGGCTATATTCGCGGCTGAATTGCGAGGGACTTTCATAACCGACACGATAAGACGCGCTGGATGCATCCATGTGCTCGTTTAACATCAGTCGCTTGGCTTCATTTAATCGCAACCATTTTTGATATTGCAAAGGGCTCATCGTGGTGAGTTGGCGAAAATGATGATGAAAAGTCGGCGTACTCATTTGCACTTGTGCAGCCAAATCTTCCACGCGCAATTGAGTTGCAAAATTCAACTTCATCCAATCAATCGCTTTAGCGATGCGGTAACTCTGACTATCCACCGATGCTATCTGGCGCAAGAGCGCCGCCTGATCACTTAGCAATAAACGATAATGAATTTCGCGCTTGATAATTGGTGCAAGCACATTGATAGCGGATGGTTCATCCAGCAATTCCAATAGGCGCTTTAGCGGGTCGATAATTTTTTTAGTCATCGCACCAAGACCAACACTAATGCTCGCCGATTTCTCACGCTGATGCGGCAATCCGCCCTGGGCAATTAACTCTGCCAACATGCGAATATCCAATTTGAGCACTAGCCCCAAACAGGGCTCATTGTCACCGACTTCTACAACTTGTGATGTTGCAGGTAAATCCAGCGAGGTGATAAGAAAATTGGTCGTATCGTAGGGATAGGCATCGCCCCCAATCACTATTCGCTTCTTCCCTTGCACCACTAAAACCACACTGGGCTCGATTAAACAAAAATCTGGCTCGGTCAGCGCATCCCGCCGAAAGAACAACAGATCAGGAATTTCAGTAACCCAATCGGAGGTTTTGTTTACACGCTTGGCAATTATGCTTGCCATAGCCGCCTGTGAGGTCTGGATGGAAGAATCCAAGGTGGTTGTCATCGCTAGTTTACTCGCCCAAAAAGGACCTATCTGGTCAATTACTTTTGTTTCACAAGTCTACTCCGACGCCAATTACCTATCCACAAAAATATTGATACAAATAGGATTAGGCAATAAATCGAGCGATTTGATCTAACGATTACCTGACCACATGAGAATAATAGATTCATCGCCTCTACGCGACCCAAACCATTCTCAAGTCACTAGGAGACACTCCATGAGCGAATTATCGATTCAGAAAGACCCGCAAGCATCAAAAGTATCAGTAGACGCATCAATAGATGCTGGACGTCGCGACCTGCTTAAAAAGACCGGCGCAGGTATTGCCGCTGCCTATGTTGTCTCTGCCATAGCTGCACCTGCATCGGCGGCAACCACTCTGGCACTAGGCGAAGGCTGGGATAAAACCTTTGCCAAAAGCGATAAGGTTGATCACAAAAAAGTGACCTTTACCAATCGCTATGGCATCACCTTGGCAGCCGACTTATACGCACCTAAAAATGCCAACGGCAAGTTAGCAGCATTAGCACTAAGCGGCCCTTACGGCGCAGTTAAAGAGCAATCGTCTGGCTTGTATGCACAAACCATGGCTGAGCGCGGTTTTATCACCTTGGCCTTTGACCCTTCCTATACCGGTGAAAGTGGTGGTGAGCCGCGCCATGTTTCATCGCCAGATATCAATACTGAAGACTTTAGCGCAGCAGTGGATTTCCTTGGTTTGCTACCGAATGTTGATCGTGAACGTATCGGCATTATCGGAATTTGCGGCTGGGGCGGGATGGCGCTCAACGCAGCGGCAATCGATAAACGCATCAAAGCCGTAGTCGCCAGCACCATGTACGACATGTCTCGTGTTATGTCCAAAGGCTACAACGACAGCATGACCCCGGAGCAACGCAGCGGCGCATTAGAGCAATTGGGACAGCAGCGCTGGAAAGACGCTGAAACTAGCAAACCTGCGCTTGGCCCCGTGTCACTGGAATTAAAAGGCGGTGAACCACAATTTGTATTGGATTATGCTGGCTACTACAAGTCCACCGAACGCGGTTTCCATCCTCGCTCCATCAATTCCAATGGGGCATGGACTGTCACCAATCCGCTGTCATTCATGAACATGCCATTGCTGTCCTATATTAAAGAAATATCTCCGCGCCCCGTATTACTGATTCATGGCGAAAAAGCTCACTCACGCTACTTCAGTGAAACTGCTTACGCCGCTGCCGCAGAACCGAAAGAATTGGTGATTATTAAAGGTGCAAACCATGTTGATCTTTACGATCAAATGGATGTGATTCCGTTTGATCGCTTGACCAATTTTTTCCAAACGCATTTAAAAACTAGCACAAGCGAAAAAGCAGCTAGCTAACGAAACAAAACGCAATTCGGTCATGGCACGCCATTAACAATGGTGTGCCAAACGACTAACAAGCGACAAGGAGAACAATTATATGAAAAACTTTTCTGTTTTATTCGGGATTGCACTTGGCATTACTACCAGTGCTTTTGCATTGGCAGAGTCACAAGCTCAATCCGTGCTCCCCACCTCTGACCACGTCAACGTAAAGGAGAGTTTTATGATCCTAAACAAAAAAGGTTCGGTAGCACCGTTTAAAGGCCCAGCCGACTGGTTTACCGGAAATGTAATGATTGATCCGATTCATATGCAGGTTCAAGAACCGTCACGTATCACATCCGCACTGGTGACCTTCGAGCCGGGCGCACGCACCAACTGGCACACACATCCATTGGGACAACTGTTAATCGTAACCTCTGGAACTGGCTGGACCCAATGCGAAGGTGAGGCTCGTGTAGAAATTAAGGCGGGCGATAGTATTTGGTGCCCACCGGGCCATAAACATTGGCATGGCGCCACCAGTAGCGAAGGCATGAGCCACATTGCTGTACAGGAATCACTGGATGGAAAAAATGTTGAATGGCTTGAGCCAGTCACTGATGAGCAGTATGGAAAATGACAAAGATCTGCATCACAACTGAAGGTCAAAAAATTTTCGGCGTCTTGAATGACTCGGCGGCAAGCAGGGATTTTTTATCTCTGCTACCGTTGACACTGACGCTTGAGGACTACAGCAAAACCGAGAAAATCAGCGACCTTCCGAAACGTTTATCAACCCAAGACGCTCCCGCTGGATTCAAACCCAAAGCGGGAGACATTACCTTTTATGCTCCTTGGGGAAACCTGGCGATTTTTTACCGCGATTTTAGTTACGCCAGCGGGCTAATCTCATTGGGTGAAATTAAAGAAAATATTGATCTACTTGCGAAGAAAACTTCACTGAAAGTGATCATTGAGAAAATTGATTGATTGCAACACCAACAAAAAGCCCGAGGCACTTTGCGCATCTCGGGCTTTTTGTTGCTTGGATTTTACTTTTTCATTAATTGCCGCTGAGTGGAATTAATTTCAGCTTCAATTGATAGTCTTGTTGTTTTTCTGGCAGCAAACGATATTCATCGTAAGGTGTTGCCCCCCAACTATTATCTCCACCAGCGCCGCGCTGACGATAATCCAAAATTAATTCGGTAAGCGGGCGCGGCACTATATCCGCCGCATGGCGGTTGCCTCCAATCATAGGGTAATCAAAATCTTCAATAGTGTTGTGATGCGCAGTGAAATCAAACTGCGGCTCACCCACTACTTTTAAACCGACACCTTTGGCGTTGCGAATTTCTAACCAGCGAGTATCACTGCGATTACCATTTTCCTGAGGGCGAATATATTGCGTGTAAAAATCGGCAACACTGGATTGGTAAATGCCTAAGTCCGCTGCGTATTTACGGTCCTGATAATTTTCCCAAGGGCCACGACCGTACCAACGAGCCGAATCGAAACCATCCGGCATTTGCATTTTCAAACCAAAGCGCGGCATTTCAGGCAAACCCTTGGCGAGCTTGGCTTGATAGTCGATTTCCATTTCGCCATTGGCTCCAATTCGATATTCAATGCTGCCAGTGCTGTTCAGCGTTGGGAAAATCAGATCAAAACGAAGTATGACGATACCATTGTCGTTGTTGATATTCGCTTCAGTAACTTCCGCTTTTTCGCCCGCATACTTGAAGTAAGCGCCGGACTTTTCCGCCAAGCGGTTGCCGTAGTCTTTGTCGGTTAATGCACGCCAGAAGTTAGGCACAAACCCTTCTTTTATCAGTTCAGTACCCGCCACTTTGTAGCTGGTCAGACGACCGGTGGTTTTATCAAATGCGATAACAGCATTGCCGGTGTTTATGTTGACTGCACTTGCAGTTTCTTTGAATTGCAATTTTTTTGCTGCTTGCAATTCTATTGTTGCTGGGGTCGATTTCTCCAGTAAGAATTGTTCGCTTGCAACCACATGGCCTTGTGGGATTACACCTTCTGCTTGCTTCATCGCAAACTGAATATTAACTGCATATTCCGCTGTACTTTTGTAGGCGTAATTTTTTAAAGGTGCAATGGTGATTGTCTCAGTCGTCTGAGGTGCAGTATTCAATGCAGCCAAATTACCTTGTGCTACTTGAGTGCCATTTTCCAGCAGCATCCATTTGCCCTGCACATAACGTAAATCACGGAAGAAATTACGGTTAGTGATTTGATAACTTCCAACACCAGATGAAGTTACTGCAATACTTTGATACACCTTTTGCACTTCAAACAGTGATGGATGGGGCTCACCATTTGAATTAAGCAAACCATTGGCCAAACCATTGGCAGCATTGGGAGTGCCTTCAGGTTCAAAGTCTCCACCGTACGCCAAAATTTGCTTACCCTGCGCGTTAGTTTTATAGATGCCCTGATCACGCCAATCCCACACATTACCGCCTTGCACTTGCGGGTGCTGATACACAAAATCCCACAGCTCTTTTAGATTGCCGCCGCTATTACCCATAACGTGCGCGTACTCAATCCAAATAAACGGCGTGTCGGGATATTTATTTAAATACTGCTCACTGATTTCTTTTCTATCAGCGTACATCCAGCCCACGATATCGGTCATTTTTTCTTTGTACCAAGTCTCGCGGGTTTCATATTGTACGAAACGGCTGCTATCCATGGATTTAGCCATTTTGTAAGCCGCTGAGATATTTGGACCAGGGCCAATTTCATTGCCCAATGACCAACCGATAATGGATGGATGATTTTTATCGCGTTTAATCATGCCACGCACGCGGTCAAGAATAGCCTCTTTAAATTGCGGGTCATTTCCTAAACCGTCTTCTTTAAATTCGTAGCCGTGCGCTTCGATGTTTGCCTCATCAATCACATACAAGCCGTACTGATCGCACAACTGATACCAGTAAGGATCGTTCGGATAGTGAGAAGCGCGCACTGTATTGATGTTATAGCGTTTTAGCAGCTCAATATCTCTGAGCATGCTGGCTCGATCAATTGTATGGCCAGTATTCGGATCGTACTCATGGCGATTCACACCTTTGATAATAATGGGCTGGCCATTTACCAACAGCTGACCTTTTTCAATCGCGACATTGCGGAAACCAATCGCTTGACGCACCACCTGATCTTCTTGTCCGGATTGTTTTAGGGTCAACACAAGATTGTAAAGTTTAGGTACTTCAGCTGACCAAGCAATTACATCAGGAAACGCCTGATTCAATTTCACGCTGGCGTTTTTTCCTGCTCCGGCGCTCATTGATGAATCCTGTTTCCACAACAGTTTTTCACCGTCATACAGCGCTGCCTCCAGCTGGGCGTTTGCACTAGTCGTTTTAGTGTTAGCGAGAGTCACTTCCAGATTCAACAAGCCATCGCGAAAATTATTGGTGAGCGATGCAGCTGCATGAAAATCCCACAATTGGGTTTTAGGTACAATTTGTAAAAATACATCGCGCTGAATACCGCTCAAGCGCCACATATCTTGATCTTCCAAATAGCTGCCGTCGCTCCAGCGAAAAGCTTGCACGGCTACATTGTTTTTGCCTGGTTTGACGTAAGCAGTAATATCAAATTCTGCTGGCAATTTTCCGTCCTGACTGTAGCCAAGTTTGTGACCATTGACCCACACATAAAACGCCGACTTCACGCCACCAAAATGCAAAATGATGCGCTTGTCTTGCCAGCTTTCTTCAACAGTAAAATCGCGGCGGTAGGAGCCTACAGGATTGTAGTCTGTTGGCGTAAACGGTTTATTTTTTTTGAATTCATAACCGTGGTTAATAAAAATTGGATAGTCGTAACCCTGCAATTGCCAATTAGAAGGCACTGTTATTGTCGGCCATTTTGAAACATCAAAGTCTGACTGAAAAAACGTTAAAGGTCGCTTGTCAGGATGTTCGGCAAGATTGAAATGCCATTGACCATTCAACGATTGGTAATGACTAGAGGCTTTGTCGTCACCCTTCAACGCATCTGCAAATGAGGGGTAAGACGTAAAAAAGGCACGGTCCGGCAATGAGCCCACATCGAACACTGCCGGGTTTTCCCAGTCGTTTGAGCTGCTTGTTTTTGATTTAACTTGCGCATCTGCATTATTTGTCTGACAAGATGCCAGACTAATGGCTAAGGCTAGCGCCAGCCCAAGTCGGCCACCTGACCGAGCTATCGAAATCTTCATGTTAACTACCTTTTATATATTAGTTTTCTAATATTGTATTACAAAAATAACGAATGCATTCAGATTTACTTTTGTTGACATTACTTCGTTAAAAAATGATTTTTTTTGGGGGGGGGTAAGACCTTTGCTAAAGCGTCAAATTAAGCGAAGAGTTAACGCCATCCGGCTCTCATAAGACAGCCTAAAAATAAAAAAGGTGGCTGCTCGTATACACGAGCAGCACACCACAACGGGAGGACTATGAGAAAAATAAATTACAAAGAGTAACGAAGACCTAAACCAATCGTGCGGCTATAGATCGACGCAGTATCATTCAATACATCAGGTTCTTCATAATATTGACGGAAGACTTCATCCGTTAGATTGGTTGCATCAAAGGTTAAGACCAAATTATCACTAACGTTGTAGCTAATTTGGAAATCTAAACTTTGCTCAGGCTGACGATATACTGCACGTGGATGTGCGAAGCGTCCTGAGCCATAACGATGCAAGAAATCATCGCGCCATACATACGACAATCGTGTACTGAAACTCTCTTTTTCGTAAATCAATACACCGCTGTAGGATGTATCGGAAACACCAAATATTCCGCGACTGGTATAACTCGTTAATTCACCAGTTGTGTTGAACACTGGAATATCCTGATTTGAATCCAAGAAAGTTCCGCTTGCTTGAATGCCAAAACCATCTAACCAACTTGGCACGTTGTCGAGAAAATACACTGCACCCAACTCAACACCTTTTAATGTACCGTTAGATGTATTGCCAGGCTGAGCCAGAATGTAATCTTCCATTACACCCGTGGTGGGATTTGGGAATTGTGCTTGACGCAGTGAATCAAAAACAAAACCTTGAATATCACGATAGAAATAAGTGGCGTATACAGAGCTACCTTCACCAAAATAGTACTCTAACGATAAATCGTAGTTTGTTGACTCTACTGGCTTAAGGTCTTTGTTACCGCCGCTTGCATTGCCATAACCCACATTAGTGGTGTCGGGACGCAAGCTAATAAAGCTATTCAGCTGACCAAACTCAGGACGACGCAAAGTTTCTGTGTAAGCGAAGCGCATTAACAAATCGTCGCTCCAGTGATAACGCAATACCAAGTTGGGTAAAAATTTATCGCTGCTGTTGTTACCGGTACTGGTTAGATATTGCTGCGCTGCTGCATCCCAAGTATAGAATTCCATATCAGCACTTACGTCGGTATAGCGAACGCCGATTTCACCATCCAACTGCTTGCCAAACAATTCAGTGTCAAAATTACTTTGCGCGTATAAAGCCCATGAAGTTTGATCAATGTCGAAGGTTTGGTTAAGAGTCATTCTTCTCACGTCATCCGGAGTATTGAAAAAACCAAATGTATCGCGGTATTCATCGCGGCTCTGCCAAAGCGAGTGACCATTCATTGCAACCCAAGAGCGAGGAAGATCACTCTTGCCATCGAAGAAATTACTATTTACATGCAACATGCTTGGATCAAGTGATGCCAAAGCAATCGGATTAGTTTTGTTGGAATCGCGACTGAAACTTTCCGCAGTTCGCTTGTCATAACGCACACCGGTTTTTGCGGTAGTGAAAATGCCCCAATCAAGATTGAAATCCAAATCAGCTGTATAAGTAATTGCATCACCGCTGTCTTTACCGCCATTATCAAACATGGTGCTAGTGGTCCAGCGGCTTGGATCGGTCAGATCAATGGGTGTGCCGAATTCGCGGTCATACACAGTCCACGCCATGATGCCGTCTTCATGATTAAAATCAGCAAACACATAAGGGAAGCGAGTGTTTGCCTGCATAGCAACAAACTCTCTTTCGTAATCACTGGTTTGATAAACCAATTCTGAATTCAGAGTTGTATCTGGGCTAAGCTCCCATTTACCGCCGAGTGCATACATATAACTATCAGTTTCGGCTGTACCATAATCGCCACTGGTAAATGCGCCGGAATCCCCCCAGGCACGCGACTTAATTACGTTTGTGCCTTCCCATAATTCGGGTTGAACTTGTGTTTGTACACGCGAAGAGTCGGCATAGGAAAACAACAGATGGTTATAACTTTCGTTGCGGAAACCGTTATAAAAGGCCTCGAACACATATTCTGAAGCATCATTGGGAGCCCACTGCAAAGATACGTTGACCGCAGGGCGCTCACGCTTACCAGTAGCATCTGATTGGTTTATCGCATCGCGGCTTAAGTAGTACTCAACATTAGTACCTGTTGATGGATCAAACATCGTTGAACCTGGTGTTCTATCCATACCATGCTCAAGACCTGTAGGCCATGGATTGATTCGACGCATATTGTCCGCGCGAAATGGAATAAAACCACCGGGTGCACTGGTTTCATCGCGATATTGGGTACGCGCATAAGACAAGTTCAGCAAAGCACCGAAGTCACCAATTGAAGACTCCCAGCGATTACTTGCCAATGCACTAATTACCGGATCAGTTTTTTCAGATAGATCCTGATAAACACCGCGCGCATTGACTACCACTTTTGAACCATCGAAATTAAATGGGCGTTGCGTACGCACATTTAACTGGCCAGCAATACCACTTTCAAGTTGTGCAGCAGATCGCGTCTTATAAACTTCAACACTTTCCAAAAGCGCTGCCGGAATATCTGCGACGGCAAGTTGGCGGCCAGCAGCAGTAAACATTTCGCGACCATTGACGGTTGTAGTTACGTCAGTAAGACCGCGAATAGTTACAGTCCTTACCTCACCTGAGGCACGGTCGGTCACCTGTACACCGGTTACTCGCTGAAGCGCTTCAACCAAATTGTTATCAGGGAATTTACCAATATCTTCTGCAACAATTGCATCAACTACTTGTACCGAATCACGCTTGATATCGATGGCCTTTTTTAAGCTACTGCGAATACCCGTAACAATAATGTTCTCTACTTCTTCTACTGAGTTCTCCTGTGCTGCCGCGTAAAAGGATTGGCTACCAATTGCCATAACAATGGCACTGGCTAAGGTGGTTTTTTTAAACATCTCGTGTGATCTCCAACATTTTTATTATTCAAATCAATCAGACTTAAGAAATGATTGATTAGCCCTAAAAGTCTGCAAAAAATTGCAGGCTATCGATGCTGTATGCTTTAACGGCATACAACGTCCATTTTTAGCTGAATATCAGCCAATTTTTTTCAGGCACGAACTGAATGAAGATCAACGAAAAATATGGATAGGCTCAGAGAGAAAATGACAAGAATGCTTCTGCCCTATCGAGACACGGGAGACAAAGCGCTGCTTGTTTTGCTCCGATAACACAAGTTCAAAATAAGGAACTGCGAATATCTTGCAAACAAACACGCTCTCAACCCAATAGCCATACCAATCCCCTGAAGCTTTAGTAACTTCATAGCTCTTTATACGCATCGCTATTGGGGCAATACCCCAGAGTCGCCTACATCTTTTTTCTGGTTCGTGCCGATAGGTACTTCGTCACCCTTATATGGAGATGGCTTACCGTTAACCATCGAGGTGATCGTTTATTGCAATTGACTTTCCCGGTGCTAAAAAAGCAAAAAACCAAGGAAATCATTGGCTTATTTGAACTATTAATTCATCTTTTAATATAGTAAGACAATTTATTCTGTGTATAAAAAATCCCACTGTGGTGCTTTTACGTGGGAACTGTTTCATTTTTTACCTCAAAGACCCTCGCACTGCCAGCGCCCCAAAGAACAATCATAGAATTAGGCAATTCTTCAATAGAATTAGGCAAAAAACTCAGTGCCGTTGAAAGTTTGAGCCTGACTCGTTTTGATAAAGATATAAATAGGCATATCTCTAATAGGACTAGGCAATCTGTCGTTTTGCCATGAGTGCTAGCATTTTTTTAAGTAAAAAACGCTAGAGGTAAATCATGAAAACGTTTGGATATGCAGCTCACTCTTCAAATACCCGCTTAACTCCCTACCAGTTTGAACGCAGGGAATTACGCCCAAACGATGTATCGATTGAGATTCTTTACAGTGGGATATGCCATTCAGATCTGCACACAGTAAATGGCGATTGGGGTCCGCAACCTTACCCATTGGTGCCAGGTCATGAAATTGTCGGTCGTGTTATCGCAATTGGCTCAGCAGTGAAGAAATACAAAATTGGTGACAAAGTCGCCGTTGGCTGCATGGTCGATAGCTGCCAAGAATGCGATCAATGCCACAACCACGAAGAGCAATTTTGCCGCAAGGGAATGACCCCTACTTATGCGGCGCCGGATCGCATCACAGGAGAGATAACCCAAGGTGGATACGCCAAACATATTGTGGTGCGTGAAGAGTTTGTTCTCAGCGTGCCCGATGCTCTGGATATATCCCGCGCGGCACCGATTCTCTGCGCTGGAATCACCACCTACTCACCTCTGCGCAGTTGGAATGTGGGTAAAGGCAGTCGCGTAGGCGTAATTGGTCTGGGTGGACTTGGTCATATGGCCATCAAACTCGCCGTTGCTATGGGCGCTGAAGTTACTGCGATTTCACGCTCGAAAGACAAAGAAGAACAAGCCAAAGCGATAGGAGCTAAAGGCATTTTGGCCTCAGCCGACGCAGAGGAAATGTCTAAATTCAATTCCTCTTTTGATCTGATTATCGATACGGTTCCCGTTAAACACAATGTGGATATTTATACCCCGCTGTTAGATATCAACGGAACCATTGTCATTGTTGGGCAAGTGGGCCTAATGGACAACTTCATGAGTGCGCCATTAATTTTCGGACGTCGTCGCGTAGCTGGTTCGTTGATTGGCGGGATTAAAGAGACACAAGAATTACTTGAATTTTGTGCCGAACATAACATTCACCCCGAATGCAAAATCATTCACCCAGATCAAGTAAACGAAGCGTTTACGCACCTTGAAAAAGGTGACATTGCCTATCGGTTTGTGATGGATATGTCGCTAGTTTCCGGCGAGCCTGCGTAAAAAACTCGACCTTAAATTGCAATCAAGATTACCAATCAAATTCAAGGTAAAGAATTCAATGAGTAACCCTATTCGTATTGGGTTTATCGGCTTAAACCCCGACAGTCACTGGGCGGCAATTGCCCATATTCCAGCGTTAAAAAGCTTAGGCGATCTATTTGAAATTGTCGGTGTCGCTAACTCAACACCAGAAAGTGCTCAAAAGACGGCTCAAACCTTGGGTTTAAAGCATGCTTTTGAAACACCACAAGCGCTTGTGCAATCAGACGAGATTGATCTGGTTGTGGTAACCGTAAAAGTTCCTTATCACTTTGAACTGATTAGCGCTGCAATAAATGCAGGAAAACATGTGCATTCTGAGTGGCCTTTGGGTAATGGCCTCGACGAAGCGAGAAAATTGACTGCCCTTGCGCAAGAAAAAGGAATTGTGGCCAGTTGCGGCACACAAATGCGTGCGGCCCCTGAAGTTGCTTATCTTAAAAGTTTGATCGCTGAGGGATACATTGGCGATGTGCTTTCAACGTCACTGATTGGCTCTGGCGGAAACTGGGGTGCCGAGTGTATTCAAGAGCACGCCTATCTGTACGATAACGCCAACGGCGCAACCATGCTGGAAATTCCGTTTGCACACACTCTGGCAGGCATTAAAGAAGTACTGGGTGATTTTGGTGATCTGTACGGAAAACTGATTCGTCGTCGCAATACAGTCAAGGTGAGCGAAACAGGTAACGAGATTCCGCGAACGGATTTCGATCAAATTATGGTGCATGGCGCAATGAAATCTGGCGCGGCCTTCTCAGCGCATTATCGCGGCGGCATGTTTAAAGGAACCAACTTGCTTTGGGAAATAAACGGCACCCAAGGCGACCTGCAAATTAATGGCAATATTGGTCACGGTCAGTTTGCTCAATTGGAAATCAAAGGAGCCAAAGCCACTGATAACGCATTAACAGTGTTAGAAGTTCCCGCCGAATATAAAACGGGGCGCCAGAAGGGGCGATTGCGAGCAATGTTGCCGGGATATATTCCGCAGTCGCAAAAGATATATTAGAAGGCACCCGCAACGCACCAAGCTTTCAGGACGCGCTTAGACTGCATGAAATTCTCAACCAGATCGAACTAACGTCGAGATAACATCAATATCAAAGCAACATAGGAGCATGCAATGCTCCACTCAATCGACTCAGCGCATTTTCGAATTTAGCCAATTATTTTCGGAAAGCCATTCTATGATTGGCTCTTGCCATTTATTGCGGGGGATCAAAAAAAATCCGTGATCGCCTTTTTCAAAAAATTGGGCTGCGGCAGGGACGCCAGCTTGCTTTAACGCTTCAAGAAATAAAATAGCGTTTTTTACATCGACCAACTTGTCGTCTACTGCGTGCAACAGCAAAGTTGGCGGTGTATTTTGATTGACGTGCAATTCATTAGAAAAGTAATCGATACGCGCTTTGGTTGGCTTATCACCCAATAACGCCAAACGCGAATCACCATGAGTAACGGGCAAATCCATAGTGATTACCGGATAGACCAAAACAAGAAAATCCGGACGTAAATTAATTTTATCTGGATTTCCAATCTCAGGTTTATCCCAGTGAGTTGCCAAGGTAGATGCAAGATGCCCACCCGCCGAAAATCCTATAGCTCCAATACGTGTTGTATCCAGATTCCATTGCGCAGCATGCTGGCGGGCAAACAACATTGCTTGCTGTGCATCCTGTAATGGACCAATAGATTTATCTTTCATCCAAGTATCATTAGGCAGGCGATATTTAACAACAAAAGCGGCAACTCCGTGATCTACAAAATAATTGGCCTGCTGAACACCTTCATAATCGTAAGATAAGCCTCTATAGCCACCACCAGGAAAAATCACAACACTGGCTCCAGTTGCCTTCACTTTTGCAGGTAAGTACACCTGAATAGATGGCTGGGAAACATCCCTTATCCAACCAGTTTCTGCACCAGCTTCCGTATTCGTCGCAGGTTTTGAATTTGGAATAGCGGCATTGCCATACAATGGAAAATTCTGCACAGCAGGAGGAAATAAATAGGATGGATCTGATGCAGTTTTTTCTACATCTTGATCAATTGTAGCCTCAGAATTTTTTCCTTCAGCATTAACACAAAATGAAAAAACCACTCCGAAAAAAATGATGCAAATATTTTTTATGTACTTTTTCATATTAATCTCTAATGGGAGTTAATGAGATATCAGCGAACATCAATTTCAGTCTTACGACCAGTACGTCGATCATATTGGCCTCCTGTTTTTTAGCACGGGTACTTACAGCGATGTGCTTTTCCCACGTCGGGTTTTACCTAGCTTTACTCAATCGCAGGCAATAGCGCTTAACATTGAAGAACATATTTTTATATTATAAATGGTCGCAATTGTCACTCGATACCAAGCGCCAACATAAAGATGTGTCTGGTTCTAGCTAATTTCTGGTCAGCGGGTTTGTGCTTGCGCGCACTGAATAATAAAACTACAAAATTGAGCAACCCACTATGAAATCTTTGTTTTTTAAACACATCGCGTCTACCCCCAAAGCACTGAGCACTACTGTAATCTGGCTCGGCCTACTACTTGGCGGTTGCAATATGACTGGCTCTGCGCAGCAGGCAAACATCCAAATTTTTCCCATCGCCAGCGATGGATTCGCTGGCAGCTCAGTGAATGTACTGGCTGGAGTGAAGCAGACGTTGTTTACCAGCAGCAATTATCAGTATGCGGCCTATTACAATGGCAATGCACATTTGGTGCTAGCCAAACGTTCGCTAAGTCAACATGAATGGCAAATTCACACTACGGAATTTACCGGTAATGTGAACGATGCTCACAACCATATCAGTTTGGTGGTCGATGGCGATGGCTATCTGCATATCGCTTGGGATCATCACAATTCACAACTCAAGTATGCACAAGCTGTCGCACCGGGCAGCTTGCAACTAAAGCAAATGCCGATGCTGGCTAAATCTGGTAACGAAGGAGATGCAAAGGAAGCGAGTGTCACCTATCCACAGTTTTATCGTTTGAATGATGGCGCACTCTTGTTTGCGTATAGAGATGGTGGTTCTGGTCAGGGTAATCTGGTGTTGAATCGCTATGATTTAGCCACCAAACGCTGGCAGCGATTGCACAACTCGTTAATCGATGGCGAAGGCAAACGCAGTGCTTATTGGGATATGACCTTAGATAAGAACAATGTATTGCACTTGGCCTGGATTTGGCGCGACACACCTGACGTGGCCAGCAATCACGATATTGCTTACGCCCGCTCGCTGGATAATGGTCAAACCTGGCAAGATTTGAGCGGTCAGGGCTATCAAATTCCCATTAACGCGACTAACGCCAAATTGGCCAAACGCATCCCCACTCGCCATAAATTAATGAATCCACCGGTTGTAGCGGCAGATGACCAAAGCAATCCATTCATCGCCAGCTATTGGGCAAACTCCCCCAGTGATATTCCCAGGTATCACGTCATTTACTCCACAAATAGAGCAACCTGGAGCGAAGTTAACGCACCCGAGCCTGCGGGCAATTTCGAGCTTGGTGGAATGGGTACCAAAAATCCGCCCATTTCGCGCGCAGTGTTATTGGTTCAGCAACAGCCAAACTCTACAGCGCTGCATTTGATTTATCGGGATGATTTTAATAAGGGTCAGGTGATTGCCCAATCGCTCTCTGACATCACCAAGCCACAATGGAATACACAAGTACTGGTACACAAAAACATGGGCGCATGGGAGCCGAGTTTGGATATAGCCATGTGGCACCAACAGCAACAGGCTAGCTTGCTGTTGCAGCAAGTTGGCCAGAATGACGGCAACGATGCCCAAAGTTTGCAATTGGCCCCCAAGCCAATTGAGTTACTGACGTGGAAACCCTAGATTTTAATTTGCTTTAAGCGGAGCTCAACTCATGAAAAATAATCACAAACTGGCCACCGTATTTGGCAGCCTGCTCTGTTTCACATTCAGCTGTTTTTGCATCCTGAGCGCACAGGCAGCACAACCTAAAAAGAAAGAAGTGATAGCGATAATGACCAAAGTCGCCGATTGGCAAATTGCTCATTTGCGCGATGATATTGGTCGCGAACACGAATGGGACAATCGCCTCAATGCCTGGACCTACGGCGCATTGTATGTTGGGATGGAGAAGTGGGCTGCCATGGCTCCCAGCGACAAGTACTACCAATTCCTACTGAACATTGCCGAGGAAAATAACTGGGATTTAGGTATAGATAAATATCACGCCGACGAACAGGCAGTCGGCCAGCTGTACCTTGAGCTATATCGCAAATATCAAAAACCGGAAATGCTCACCAAAACTCTGGAGCGCACCCGCTGGATTAAAGAGCATCCCAGCCAACAACCCATGCGTCTAAACAACTATGAATTTACCGAGCGCTGGACGTGGTGCGACGCCCTGTTCATGGCGCCGCCAATCTGGGCCAAGCTGGCCAATATCACTGGTGATACAAACTATCGCAATTGGATGTTTGCTGAATATGTAGCCACAGCCAATCACCTTTACGACCCGGAAGAACATCTATTTTACCGCGATGAACACTTTATCGACGCGCGCGACCAAGGCCGTAAAATTTTCTGGTCAAGAGGCAATGGCTGGGTATTTGGCGGTCTGGCATTGATCCTGATGGAACTACCCGAGGGGCCACAAAAGGCCTACTTCACCAAATTATTTCAGGATATGGCGCAAAGCCTGATCAAACTGCAAAGCCCCCAGGGTCACTGGCCAATGAGCTTAAAAGCGGGCGATTTGTACCCCACACCGGAAACCAGCGGCACCGCCTTTTTCACTTATGGCTTGGCTTGGGGCGTAAATAATGGCCTGCTCGAACGCAAAACCTACGGCAAAGCTATTGAGCGCGGATGGGCCAGCTTGGTCAGCCATGTCACTCCTGAGGGATTACTCGGCTACGTACAACCAGTCGGTGCAGCACCTGGTCAAGCTTGGCCAGACAAGAGCGAAGTATATGGCGTAGGCGCCTTTCTCGCAGCGGGCAGTGAAGTATATAAGTTGAGTCGCTAGTCAAAAGCGCAGGTATGACCAATTCGTCTCAATTACAACTTGTGAATTGATTGTAAATTGTCGATCTCTGGTGCCAAGGATAACGCCAAAAGCTGAGTCATATGATTAAGCGCGGATTACGGAACACCGTATTGGCACACTGAGCATCAATTGTACGGAGTTTGGGCATGCCCTACACATGGATTGAGATTGATAGAGAGATGTTGCGGAGATGGCGGCGTAAATCATACTTATGTACTTCCTGAATATTCAAAAGGTCAGTCAAAGACCACACCGAGAGTTCTGCAAAAATTATCTACACAAATAGCGCGCTCTTATAATTATTTGAATGCTCACGGCAAGCCAATTTTTCCCTCAACCGCTTATTCTCAATTGCTGCAAAATGGAGGATACCTCACTGACGCAGGCCACTTACGCTGGGTTGACCTCCAACGAGAAATGCAAGCTTTCTGGCATAGCTTGTTTGAAATTTTCCCGTTAGATGATCAGGATAGGACAAAGTTTTTTCAGTTTGTACCGACCTTAGTACACACAAATAAACGCGTTCATTATTTCAAGCATTTCCTTTTGATTTGCTTCTTATTCAGTGACATTCAGAATGTATCGTACGCCTCGCCAAAATCGATGATTGAAAACAAAAGAGTGTTAAGAGAACAGATATCAAATAGTGCAGTAGTAGAAGCAAGTATTCTCAAACTTATAAATCAAGGGGAATCACTGCGTGAAATATCTAAATCAGTCGACAGAAGTATTGGATATTTGATCCAACTTGCGAGAAGAAATTCAATCCAAACAGAACGACGATCAAAGTTTATTACTCCGGATATTGAGCGCTCAATCTGGAGACAAGCCTTCATGGGAAAACATAGATCAGAAATTGCGGAAAATCACAACTGTTCGGTAGGAGCAGTCGAGCACATCATTCAAAGTCACTACTTACTATCGAAATGGCGCGCTCACATTCGCCATGTAAATCAGCTTCGCAAATGCCGAACGGCAATGTTAGCTAGCATGCAGAAGCATCCAAATGCCCCTCGCAACGAAATCCAAAAGTTATGCCGCTCAGAATACACATGGCTCTACAAATTTGACCACAATTGGTTATATGAGAACTTACCGCCCAAGTTGCCCAAGAAATATCAACGACATTTTGACTGGGTAAAGAAAGATGATGAACTAGCCAAAAAAATCACCGCCGAAATCGATAAAGGCACGTCATTGTCAGCAATTGATCGACAACTTGGAGCTCACGGTTGGCTTACGAGATATAAAGACAGGTTCCCAAAATCCGTTAAAGTAGCCCTAGACATCATTAATACTCATCGTCTTAGCTAACCTTCTTCAGGAGCCAAGAGCATATATAAGTGGCGGATTCCTCAGGGCATGGAGTTCAATCATTCTGCTTTCTTAAAAAATCTCCCCATTTTGAATCCAACACCTATTTCAGAACAGCGTAGTACATATATATGTACGCTGAAAAGCTGGAAAAACAAGTGAAAATAAACTTTGAATGCAAGTTTTCAACTTGAATTGTTTTCATTTCCCAACATTTTCCCTATGGTTTGATCCGATGTTTTCAACTTGAATTGTACAGAGGACAGCCATAAGCTATTGATTTACAAATAGGTGAAGTTCTCAACTTAAATTATCATCATCATCGATTTTTGACCTAAAAGTGTAAAAGGAGCTGTTTAAGCTCCTTTTTCGTTGAGCAAATGGCAGGATATTCCTGTATATTACGCCGCTATTTTCAAACCCGGCTAAATTTAACCCTGCAAACATAAAGAGAGTCCTATGGCTGCTGACTTATCCCTTTACAGAAATATCGGTATCTTCGCCCACGTGGACGCCGGTAAAACTACTACCACTGAGCGTATCCTCAAGCTGACCGGTAAAATCCATAAAATCGGTGAAGTTCACGAAGGTGAATCGACTACCGACTTCATGGTGCAAGAAGCTGAGCGTGGTATCACCATTCAATCGGCAGCTGTTACCTGTTTCTGGAAGGGTCACCGCTTCAACGTAATCGATACCCCCGGACACGTTGACTTCACCGTAGAAGTGTATCGCTCCCTGAAAGTATTGGACGGCGGTATCGGCGTATTCTGTGGTTCTGGCGGTGTTGAGCCTCAGTCAGAAACCAACTGGCGTTACGCGAACGACTCAGAAGTATCTCGTCTGATCTTCGTAAACAAGTTGGACCGTATCGGTGCTGACTTCTTGCGCGTAACCGAGCAAGTGAAAAACGTTCTGGGCGCAAATCCATTGATCATGACCCTGCCTATCGGTCGTGAAGACACCTTCTGTGGTGTAGTCGACGTACTGAATCGCCAAGCTTACGTATGGGACGACTCAGGCAAACCAGAAAACTTCGAAGTAGTCGACATTCCTGCAGACATGGTAGATGACGTTGAGCTGTACCGCAGCCAATTGGTTGAGACTGCAGTAGAACAAGATGACGACCTGATGATGGCTTACATGGAAGGTGAAGAGCCTTCTATCGAAGACCTGAAGCGCTGTATCCGCAAAGGTACTCGCGACCTGGCATTCTTCCCAACCTTCTGTGGCTCTGCCTTTAAAAACAAAGGTATGCAACTCCTGTTGGACGCTGTAGTTGATTACTTACCATCTCCAACCGAAGTAGAACCACAACCTTTGACCGACGAAGAAGGTAATCCAAACGGCCAATTCGCTGTTGTTAGTGCCGATGAGCCATTCCGCGCTCTGGCGTTCAAGATCATGGACGACCGTTTCGGCGCCCTGACCTTTATCCGCATCTATTCAGGCGTTCTGAACAAGGGTGACACCCTGCTCAACTCTTTCACCGGCAAAACCGAGCGTATCGGCCGCATGGTGGAAATGAACGCTAACGACCGTACCGATCTGACCACAGCGCAAGCTGGTGACATTATCGCGCTGGTAGGCCTGAAAAACGTTCAAACCGGTCATACCCTGTGTGATCCAAAACACGAATGTACTCTTGAGCCAATGATCTTCCCTGAGCCAGTAATCTCTATTGCTGTAACTCCGAAAGACAAGAGCATGATCGAGAAGATGGCTATCGCTATCGGCAAGCTGGTGTCTGAAGACCCGACTTTCCGTGTAGAAACCGATCAAGACTCAGGCGAAACCATTCTGAAAGGTATGGGTGAATTGCACCTGGATATTAAAGTGGACATCATGAAGCGCACCTACGGTGTTGAGCTGAATGTTGGTCAACCACAAGTAGCCTACCGCGAAACCATTACCCGCGAGATCGAAGACAGCTACACCCACAAGAAGCAATCTGGTGGTTCTGGTCAATACGGTAAGATCGACTACCGCATCCGTCCGGGCGAGCCAAACTCTGGCTTCAAGTTCACCACTACTGTTGTTGGTGGTAGCGTTCCAAAAGAATTCTACCCAGCAATTGAGAAAGGCTTTGAAGGCATGATGGGCACCGGCCCATTGGCTGGTTTCCCAGTGCTGGACGTAGAAGTAGAATTGTTTGACGGTGGATTCCACGCCGTTGACTCCTCTGCAATCGCGTTTGAAATCGCTGCAAAAGGCGCCTTCCGTCAATCTATGCCAAAAGCAGGTCCACAACTGCTTGAGCCAATCATGAAAGTGGACGTATTCACTCCGGAAGATCACGTAGGTGATGTTATCGGTGACCTGAACCGTCGTCGCGGCATGATTAGCGGCCAAGAAGCTGGTGTAACTGGCGTTCGCATCAAGGCAGAAGTTCCGCTGTCAGAAATGTTTGGTTACATTTCTACCCTGCGCACCATGACTTCTGGCCGCGGCCAATTCTCCATGGAATTCGCTCACTACTCTCCATGCCCATCCAACGTGGCTGAAGCAGTAATCGCGAAAGAAAAAGAGAAAAAAGCAGCTGCCGCTAAATAATTAGCAGCAGTACTTGCAAAAAAAGCCCCAGCGATGCAAATCGCTGGGGCTTTTTTATGCGTTAATTTTTCAACCGACAATCAACGTAATGTTATGTAATAAACCAGAGGGACGGCTGACATCTACAGCGATTTACGCGATCCTTCCTGCAAAAAAATGAATCACCATTTTGTGCGATTCGACTATAAAAAATAGTTTTCGGCTCGATTTTTTGGTCCCTACCCATTACACCCGACTCACGTAATCCAAAAAGGATTGCAGCCGAGTTTTTATAACAATGATGGGAGACAAGAATGAACATAGCAGTTCCAATTCTGCTCGGCAGCCTTGCCCTTACAGTAAGCTCAATCAGCTTTGCCAGCTCCCCAAAAAACCAATGCACACCGCATTTAGGCAATGCTTTTTTAAAACATTGTCAGGAATGGACCACCGGAATTGAGGGGCAACGTAAAGCCGACCTTGGTAATGACAAATACCTGAATCCAATCATGGCCGGCGACCATCCCGACCCCAGCGTACTCAAGGATGGCGATGACTATTACATGACCTTTTCATCCTTTGAGGCCTACCCCGCCCTAACCATCTGGCACTCGCGGGATCTGGTGAACTGGCAACCCATCGGTCCCGCACTGACAAAATATGTAGGTAGTATCTGGGCACCAGAACTGACCAAACACAACAACCGCTACTATCTGTACATTCCCGCAAAACTGCCCGGCAACAACAATATCTATGTGATTTGGGCAGACAACATTCGTGGCCCTTGGTCGGAACCTATCGCACTCAATAATGACCGCATCGACCCCGGCCATATTGTCGGCGAAGACGGAAAGCGCTACCTGTTTTTATCTCACGGCGATCGAGTGCAGTTGAGCGATGACGGATTGAAAATTGTAGGCGAGATGAAGCATGTTTACGACGGCTGGCAATATCCCGAGGAGTGGGACGTAGAAAGTTACGCTCAAGAAGGCCCCAAAATGTTGAGACACGGGGATTACTTCTACATGACACTCGCCCTCGGCGGCACTGCCGGCCCACCAACTGGGCACATGGTGGTATCGGCACGCTCCAAATCGATCCACGGCCCTTGGGAAAACTCGCCCTATAACCCGATCATCCGCACTGAGTCGCCCGCAGAAAAGTGGTGGTCAAAAGGTCACGCTACCTTAGTGGAAGGCCCGAGCAGCAACGATAAAAAGCCCGACTGGCATATGATGTATCACGCCTACGAAAACGGCTTTCACACCCTTGGCCGCCAAGCCATGATGGAACCCATCGAGTGGACAAAAGACGGCTGGTTTAAAGCCAAAGGCGTTGATGCAGGCAAACCCATCGCAAAACCCAAAGGCGGCGAAGCCGTACCCCACGGTATGGCGCTGTCGGATGATTTTTCCACCAACAAATTCGGCCTCCAGTGGAGCTTTTTCCGTGGTGATGTAAGCGAAAACCAGCGCGTTAACTACAAAGATGGCACATTAGAGTTAACCGCCAAAGGAACATCACCCAGCGACACCTCACCACTCACATTTTTAGCGGGCGAACAGGCCTATCAATTTGAAGTGGATATGGAAATTGATCCGGATGCACAAGGCGGCGCCCTGCTGTTCTACAACGATAAACTCTACGCAGGCGTAGGCATCAATCAAAAAGGCATGGTGTTACATCGCTATGGCATGGATCAGCGCACCTCCCCCAAACCAGCCGGCATGACCAACAAGTTGCGCATCCGTGTTACCAACAATCGCCATATTCTGACGATTCACACCAGCACTGATGCAGGCAAAACCTGGGTGAAATATGGCGTACAAATGGATGTGTCCGGCTATCACCACAATGTCGCCTACGGCTTTATGAGTCTGCGCCCGGCGATTTATGCAGCAGGTAAAGGCAAAGTGAAATTTAGCAATTTGACCTATCGCGCCCTACCTTAAACAACCGACATCACTAAAACGCAAATAATAAAATGCAAAAAAGGGATGCCAGAAAACTGGCATCCCTTTTTTGTTTAGACTCAGGGTAATTTAGAAAGAATACTGCGCCCCCAAGTAGAACTGACGACCCGACTTGAGTGTGGTATCAACCAAGTCGTAGTCACCCACCATTGTGGTCTCCGCCTCATCGGTCAGGTTTAATGCATCGAAGGTGAACTTCAAATTGTCATTGAATTGATAGGCAAAAGAAGCATCCACAACACCTACTTCATCAGTATTATCAGTACCTACGATGGCACCCGACGCATCTTTCACGACAGTATTGGCTGATGTTTGATAATCGCTACGATAGGTATAAGACACGCGCCCAGAGAAGCCTGATTCGTTTTCATACCACAGTGTTGCGTTGTAACTTTCATCAGATTGACCATTCAAGCGCGTCCAGCGTGGCACACTTGCAGTACCCGTATTTACCTCGGAATCGATACCAGTTACGTTAGCTTTGATACCAAAATTGCGCATCCAATCCGGGCCAAAGTTAAACGGTTGTTGGTATTGAAGCTCCCAACCATCCAACTCGCCGCCCTCGCCGTTACCCGTAGTGCGATAGTTGAACATATCCGCTGGAGTTGCAGGGCCGGTAGCCAACAAGCTGTCAGGCAAGCCGAGCGAAGACCAGGGAACATCTATACGAATAGTATTTGGAAAGGACTCAATATCTTTCTTAAAGACCGCAAAAGACAACAGCGACTCTTCCGCAAAATACCATTCTGCCGACAAGTCAAACGCCTGCGCACGGAACGGATCAAGATTCGGGTTGCCCGCCGTGTATACGCGGTTAAATACATCCACACTACCGCCGGGGGTGAGATTACCCAGACTCGGACGAGTCATCACTTCCGCCCATGATGCACGTAGGATAACCGAGTCAATCGGCTCCAACGCCAAGTTGATTGCAGGCAAGGTATCACTGTACTCACGATTAACGGTCACCTCAGTACCGCTCACTAAACCACTTGAAGTTTGCTCGGTATCCACCTCGCGCACACCAATATCCCCACGGAATGGCAGACCAAACAACTCAGTATTGAAATCAACTTGTACGTAGTAGCCAGTATCCTTTTCCTCTACTGAACGATTTTCGCCCGCTATGTTGTTCAACGGGAAACAGGTGGTACTTGTAAAGAACTCCGTTTTCTCTGCAACCGCATCCATATTTGGAAGAAAGAAACGATTGGCACCATTGGATGGCGTGTAGAGCGAACCAAGATCACTAGTTACCGCCATATCGGCCAGAGTCAAACCACAACCCGCTGGCACACTAACAGTAGTACCCTGTGGAACCGTTTGGTTAAGGATGGCGCGGTCACGTTGAAACTTGTTATTTTCAAAACCAAATTCTTTGACTGAGGCGCCTGCTTTGAGGGTGAAAATATCCGTAACATCCCACGCAAAATCCACCTGACCTACATCGTAAGTGTTATTGGTGTAGCCGGGGCGATCGCGCAACTCGGAAATCTGCCAGCTATTTGGATCTTCCAAATCAAAACCATAAGAAAGCTCTGGATTATGCGCACTGCCACGGTAGTCATATTCAAAGTCAACGTTAAAACGCTCAAAGATGGCAGTGGACTCTTGCTTCAAATCCATTTTGGACTCTGACGTTCCCACCAATGCTTTCATTCGGAAGCTATCACTAAAGTCGTGTTCAAATGCCAGCGAGTACTGATCGAAGGTAGTGTCCGCATCGACAAATGCATTTTCCGAACGCACATCAACACCACTCAATTGCGCATACTGAAGCGAGTTGGTCGCGGCATCATAAGCAGAATCAACGACAGTTGTTTCGATGCGCCCACTTGCCCCGGTACGCGCCATTGAAATCGGCGTTAGGGTTAAGTCTGTCTGAGTGTAACCAAGGTCAGCGTGCATGACATCAAATGTCAACGAGGTGCTATCAGCAATTTGCCATTGCAAGCTACCGGTAATCCCTAAACGCTCAAGGCCAATTTCACGATCCAACTGACGCGGAAAACGCGGAATATTGGCGCCATTCACCTCGGCAGGCAAAGCACCGGCATTCGCCCAATTGTTAGTTGCATTTGAACCAAGCACTTCCCAACGGCCAGAGTTATGCCCCTCCTGCGCCACAGTGCGCTCTGAATAAGCAACTGAGAATGCCGCACCCAACGTACCTTCATCATTCACAAAATTCGCCAATGCAGTCATACGCGGATCACTGGAGCCAGAGCGATCGTTATAGCCTTGCGAATAGCCCACAGCGTAGGTATTGCCATCAGAGTCCAATGGGCGAGCAGTAAACAAATCGACTGTAGCGCCTAAAGACCCCTCTTCCATCTCGGCAGACTGGGTCTTCTTCACATCGATACGACTAAACAATTCAGATGCAAAAATATTGAAGTCAAAAGCACGCGCTTTATTGCCATAACCTGCGGCGATAGTTTCCATGCCATTGATACGCACACGACTGAAATCAGCACTCAAGCCGCGCACACTAATTTGCTTACCTTCACCACCTACGCGATCAATATTCACCCCCGGAATACGCTGCATTGCATCCGCAAGGTTGTTATCGGGAAAGTCGCCAATGTCCTCTGCAACGATGCTATCAACCGCACCAGTGCTATTGCGCTTCAAATTCAACGCATTTTTCAAACTATCACGGAAGCTACCAGTAACAATAACTTCTTCAACAGTTCCATCTGTATCTTGTGCGAACGAAACAGGCGCAAAAGAGGTAACTGTCATTGCTAATACGAGTGGCTTAAGAGCGAAGTGCCTCATAGTGATTCCCCTTACTTTATTGTTTTGAACTCAAGGTCTTTATTGGTAGTTGTTTTAGCGACGCCCCCATAGATACGGGTAACAGACGCCATCATTTATTAATATTTTTATCACCTCACAAGACAAAAGATAACCATCCTTAGAATTGGCGTAAATTTATTATTCTTCGCCCAATCAGAATTTTCAAATCAAGTTTGACTTTCTTAAAAAACATATTTTTAAACGTGTAAATATCACACAAATAAATAAATGATTACGTTTACATGCGCCGGTAACACCAAAAATATTTCGATTACATCGATTTTTTGTAAGACAAAATAAGAATTTTCATCAGCACGACAGTGAAATTTAAAAAAACCAATTTTTCTTAAAAATTATGATAACTATCACCAAATAGATAGACACACAGCGAACTAAATACAAGCAAGTAGAATGGAGGGGATATTTTGACCCTGCAAAGAATACTGGGTCACAGCTCGATTAACCTGGCGATGCGTTATGCGCACCTGTCGCCAGATCAGCTATTGGATGCGGTGAAATTCAGGCCAGCGATTGAAGACTGAAAAAATGTTTTCGACACTTTTTCGACACTGCCAGCCCTAGAATGCAAAAACCCCTGAAAATCTCTAGGATAATCAGGGGTTTAGCTACTTCAATATGGCGCACTCGGGAGGATTCGAACCTCCGACCGCTCGGTTCGTAGCCGAGTACTCTATCCAGCTGAGCTACGAGTGCGTTGTTGATGGCGCGCATTCTATTGATCGATACTCAGTGAGTCAAGCATTTATTTGATTTTCTTTCTCAAAACTTTCAAATTAATGCTTTAAAAATCAATGATCTACAAAATTCGATCAACCTGTACAAATAGCAAACTAACGACTACTTATGCGGGCAACTGTACAGCTAGTGTTTTTAAAAATGGCGGTGAGAGAGGGAGTCGAACCCTCGATACCTTGCGGTATACACACTTTCCAGGCGTGCTCCTTCGGCCACTCGGACATCTCACCGTTTTTTCGCACAAACACAACATGCGGCTTCGCAAACAGGCCTTTTCCAGTACCCCCTGCGAAGGCGCGCTAATTTACACAAGCAAGCCAGTAAACGCAATCTTATTCCTGCGGCCATGCACTAAAAAAATCCGCAGGTTTGGATTCACGCGGCGCATGAGGTGGAATTGTTGGCGTGCCTAAATAGATGTAACCAATAAGCTCTTCACCCTCTCCTAATCCCAGTGCAGATTTCACGATGGGATCGTACGCCATATCGCCTGTGCGCCAGACAGCACCAACGCCAGTTGCAAAGGCAGCATTAAGGAGATTTTGGGTCGCTGCACCTGCAGCAATAATCTGTTCGATATGCGGAACCTTTGGATTAGGTACGCACTTGGCGATAGCAACAACAATCATGGGAGCTCGCTGCGGCATCGTGTGGCAACGTTCAATTTCAGCTTGGGTGAGCGCAGGATTTTTGGCGGTCGCCGCTTTAACGAAAACGAGCCCCAATTCGGCAAGCCCCTCACCCTCAATCACCAAAAATCGCCAAGGTTGCATGTTTCCATGATCGGCAGCGCGCAATGCAGCCTTAAATAACACCTCCAATTGCTCAGGCGTTGGCGCAGGTGCTGTCAACCGGGGGGTTGATACTCGCTGATGTAATGCGGTGATTGCATCCATAAATTCAAATTCCTCTCTATTAAACTTAGTTATTTAAATAGACGATGAGATAGGTATTGGGCGATCAGTGCAGAAGTTGCCCTCATGTCGAACATTGGCCTAATCTGTACCATACTCTCAGGCAACCACCACAAACCAATCGTCAGATGTATTTAGTCGCCGGCGATTATAAAGTCGATTTCGACAATAATGTGTTTACCATGCAGCTTAGGGCGTAATCATCACAATCGATAACAATATGCAAATTCCTCCGTTAGCACTCGCCATTGCGATAGAAATCTACATTGTGTTGCTCATCGCAACGATTGCGCTGATTTTCTACGCCCGCAAACAAAAAAGTCTGATTCGCCGACAACAAGAAAAACTGCGCACGCTAATCGACACCATTCAAACCGCACCCGCGACATCATCCTTTCAACCCGCGCCGGATATTGCCCTTGATTTGTCAGCAGACATTGCTGCCGAACCAGCTAACAATGAAGAACTGGAGATGTACAAAAAACGGGTTGAGAATCTGGAGAAATTTAAGAAGCTCTTTTTTGACCTTGAAAGCCGCTGGAATCAAGCACAAACCAATGCTCAGGCTTACTACAACGAGCTTTACGCGATGGCCGGCAACATGGAGGAGCGCGACCGCTTCGAAATGCTACTAGGGCAATATGGAAGCTGCTACGACGATATAGCCCAACATTTGCAATCGACCAAAGCAGCACTGACGGGGCAACCGGTAGAAAACAAAACAATTAACATTATCCGGCAAGATCCGCGTGCAGCAGAGGAAATTATGAAGCTGCGCAATGTGGCTGCGGATCAGTATCGTGTCATCAGCAATTTGCAACGAAAACTGGAGGAAGCCTTATCTGCTGAGCAGAAAGATCTGGTCATCAAGGAGCTTGAGCAACAGTTGCAACGCCAGATGCGCTTTGTACAAGAGTCAGACACCTGCGTACAACTGCTTGAAGATGAGCTGAATAAAGCACATGAACAACTAGCCAAACAAGAAGAGGCTATTGCACACGAACACGATCTTGAAGAAGAGAACCAACTGATCAAAGAAACCCTGCAAAACTTCACCCATGAAAGCAAAGAACTAGTGGGGAATCTGGAAAATCTGGAGCGCGAAAATGACCGGCTAAAACAAAACCTTGAACAAGGCAGCGCCGAACCCGCAAATACGACAAGCTCGCACCCACTTCAAACAGAACTGAACGAGTTGCGCAAACAATATACGGAACTGGAAGAAAAATATCTGGAACTCAAGCTTAAATAATATCCAACCAACAAAGCCTATGGCGGGATGATCAACGAGTAGACTTTTGCTCGAAAAACCCGTTTAATTCACGGGCTTGGGCAAGCAATCTGGATCTTAATAGGGACGACAAACTGACTGATAACAACAAGGTTTTAGTCCAATGAACGGCAAGACAGACACTCAACCGCTGCAGACCGAATCCCCGATTCAACAATATTATTTTCGCGCACTCATTTGCTTTGCCGCATCAGGCACCTTGGCATCGTTTATTAATTGGGATCATCCCAGCCTTACACACATGGCTGTGATTGTATTTTTATTAATCTACGCCTACGCGACTTATCATTTTACACGCAAGCAAATTCCCGAGCAGATGGTTCGCATCAATCGCTGGCTGTCCCGCGTAGATGCCGCACTGATTGGTGTAGTTCTGAGCCTGACCGACTTTAGTATTCTGCCCTGCGTCATGTTCCTGACCATGATCCAATTTAACGCGCTCATCAGCGGCGGCATTCGCAAACTAATGGAGGACAACACCGCCTTTGCTATTGGTGTCATCCTGAGCTTGGTGATTCATAAACCCCAACTGGTTTTATCAAGCAGTATCGAAATCAGTGCCGCAAGTTTGATTGGTGTCGCCACTTATTTTTTGGTCTACGCCATCTATATGCATCAACGTTTCCACAAATTGATGATCAGCCAAAAACAACTCGAAAATGAACAGAAATGGCACAAAATCCGCGCCTACAAATTATCTCGCTACCTGCCACCTACAGTTTGGCAAGCCATTAATCGCGGTGACGACAAACACCTACAAGCCGAGCGTAAACGCATCAGCGTATTTTTTTCAGACATCAAAGACTTCAGTCAGCTCTCAGAAGAAATCGAGGCAGAAGCGCTGACCGAACTGCTCAACCACTACCTCACCGAGATGTCCAAAATCGTCGCTCACTTTGGCGGCACTATCGATAAATTTATGGGTGACGGCATTATGGTGTTGTTTGGCGATAGCGCCAGCAAAGGCGTTAAAGACGATGCGACCCGCTGCGTCGCTATGGCGATTGCCATGAAAAAACGCATCAAAGCCATGCAAGTAGAATGGTTTAACCAGGGCATCAAAAAGCCGCTGCAAGTGCGCATGGGCATCAACACTGGCTATTGCACCGTGGGCACCTTTGGTACCTCCAACCACCTTGATTACACTGTTCTCGGCACTCAGGTGAACCTCGCCAGCCGACTTGAGTCAGCCGCTGAACCGGATGAAATTTTAATCTCGCACGAAACCTGGTCACTCGTGAAAGACACCATCATGTGCCGCGACAAAGGTGAGATTCAGGTGAAAGGTTTTTCACTGCCGGTGAAGGTTTATCAAGTAGCTGATCTACGCAAAGAGATGGGCAAAAATCAGAGCTATTTTGAAGATCGCGCCGAAGGCTTTTCTATGTATCTGGACATGGAAAAAGTGCGCAATTACGACAAACAAAAAGTTATCGAAGCGCTCGAAAAGGCGGCAAGCCGCCTGAAAGACAAGGTAATTGTTTAATTGCCAGTAGCCTTGCGCTACTGGCGAATCAACCGTAACAGCTCCGGCTGCATATCCTGAGAGCTTGAACGGAAAGGATTAATATCCAACCCACCCCGCCGCGTGTAGCGCGCATAGACCGACAGTGATTGCGGCGCGCACACACGCGAAATATCACTAAACATCCGCTCAACACAGTGCTCGTGAAAATCCTGATGCTCACGGAATGAGATGATGTAGCGCAATAAACTCTCGCGCTGGATTTTTTTACCTTGATAGCGAATCACAACACTTGCCCAATCCGGTTGCCCAGTTACCGGGCAATTAGTTTTTAGCAAATGGCTCACCAAGCACTCTTCAACTTCTGAATCTTCCGTAGTTAGCAATTCAGGCGCGGGATGATAGGTGTCTATCTCTACATCCAACTCATCCAATAACTCGCCCTGCACTTCTGCAATATCCGTTAAATGCGCAATGGCGCTCGCTGACGAGCTTAACAACCGGATACTCACTCGCACATCTGCATGAGTGACATGCGAAAGATCGCGCGCAATCACAAATTCAACTTCATCAACACCCGCTAAACGCGTTTGATTAAATGAATTTAAGTAGAGCTTGAAAGACTTGGATTCGACGATGAATTCGCTGGTGCAGGGAATAAAAAACTCCGCCACCGCTACAACAGGCTTACCCTTGAGATCCAGCCAAGAGAGTTCATAACCAGTCCAAATATCAACCCCATAAAAAGGCAGCTCACTACCTAAGCCTAGGGAGCGACGCGACTCAGCACGCGAAATCGGAAACAACAACTGCGGCGAGTAAACCGACACATATTCAGTTTGCTGCCCTAGTGGATTATGACTCATAGCAACTCCTCTTAAATCAGGCGCGCAAACGCTTGCCGGTTTTTAACAAATGCATGGCAACTGCAAACAAAATCACCACAAATACAGCCAGACCAATCAATGCAGCACCTATATGTACATCACTCACGCCCAACATGCCGTAGCGGAACCCATTCACCATATGCAAAATTGGATTTAATACCGACACCTGCTGCCAAAACTCCGGCAACAAATGGATCGAATAAAACACACCGCCAAAATAGGTTAAGGGAGTTAACACAAAGGTCGGAATAATCGACACATCATCAAAAGTATTGGCATAAATGGCATTAATAAAACCCGCAAGAGAAAACAACACAGAGGTCATAAATACAATAAATAAAGTCGTGCCCCAGTGATGAATCGATAAGTCAGTAAAAAATAATGACATTGCAGTCACAATCAAACCAACTGCCATACCGCGCGCAACACCACCCATGACATACCCCAGCAGGATAATGTAGTTAGGCGTGGGCGATACCAACAGTTCTTCAATACTACGCTGAAACTTTGCACTAAAGAATGAAGAGGAAACATTGGCATAAGCATTAGTGATAACTGCCATCATAATCAAACCCGGCGCTACAAATTCGATATAACTGAAACCCGCCATCTCACCGATACGACTGCCAATTAATTTGCCAAAAATCACAAAGTACAAAATCATGGTGATGGCGGGCGGTAACAAGGTTTGAATCCATATGCGAGTAAAACGCTTTATCTCTTTGCGTAAGATGGTTAAAAACGCAACCCACTGTTCTTGCAAACTCATGCTTGCACCTCATTTTTTTTCGCATTCGCCAAGTCTTTATTTGCATTTACCATAGACACAAATAATTCCTCTAGCCGATTCGCTTTATTGCGCATACTGACGATATCAAATCCCTGCTCGGTTAATTGAGTAAAAACCGCATTCAAGGATTGCCCCTTATCTACCTCAACTTCAAATGAGTGCTCGTCAATTTGCGCTACACGATGACCACTCAATACCGGCAATGCTTGCAAGTTGCCCGATACATCAAAAATAAACACTTCCTTATTAAGCTGCTGCAATAGGCTTTTGATGCTGGTGTTTTTTACAATGGTTCCTTGATCAATAATCGCCACATTGCGGCACAGGCTTTCAGCCTCTTCCAGATAATGGGTTGTCAAAATGATGGTTGTGCCTGCAGCATTAATTTCACGCAGAAAATCCCACATAGAACGGCGCAGTTCTATATCGACACCTGCAGTAGGCTCATCAAGAATTAGCAATTGCGGCTCGTGCACCAAAGCGCGCGCAATCATCAAGCGCCGCTTCATCCCACCCGATAGCATACGTGCGGGCGTATGGCGCTTATCCCACAAACTCAACTGCTTTAAGTATTTCTCAGTTTGAGCTAACGCTTGTTTGCGCGGCAAACCATAGTAGCCAGCTTGTTGCAGCACTATGTCTTCCACTTTTTCAAACATGCTGAAATTAAATTCTTGCGGCACCACACCGAGATATTTTTTGGCAGTGGAAAAGTCGGTATCAATATTTTTACCGAATACTTCAACCGTGCCTGCCGTCTTGCGCACCAAAGAACTGATAATGCCAATTGTCGTAGACTTACCCGCACCATTAGGACCAAGCACAGCAAAAAAATCGCCGGGCATTACATCCAGTGAAATACCTTTTAGGGCTTCAAATTTTTCGTTGTAAACTTTACGCAGATTTCTTAATGAGAGAGCCGGAGTCATAATCCCTCGCAGAAGAGAATGAAGGTTAAAAAACTTACCACCAGATCAGGGCGCAGTATGTCGATTTCAAGTTCAGAGCAATCTATTTACGACCAAGAGTATTACACCTATCACCTGGAGCTACTTGCTGCATTTTGTGCGCAAATCCAGCAGTTGCCGCCATTTAATACGGAAGATTGCAGCGCAGACGATGAAGAATTTATCACTGCAATCACCCAATTGCAGCAACACGCACATGAGCCCGGCTTTTTGGAGCAAGGACAAACACTTATGTGCCGAGTCGTCGGCAGCTATCCTCACCTGATGCCGCTGCTTTATCGCGACCTGCTGTGGTTTTTTGGCGGTGATTGCTTGCACTTTATGCCAGATGAAGAAATTGCTGTGTTTCAACGCTTGGATGAACAGCGCGAAGATGCAAAAGATCAGCAAACCGCGTTTAGCTACAAAGATGCCAGAGCCAAATCAAAGGGAATGAATTAAGCAATGCGAAGCCAAGGATGGCTCGCCCAACTGGGCAAATAGTTTGATTTGTATCAGAAGTAAAACAGAGATGATCTTGAAATATAAGACTTTATTACTTGTTAATTTCCGCAAGGGAAATTGGAGCGGGAAACGAGACTCGAACTCGCGACCCTAACCTTGGCAAGGTTATGCTCTACCAACTGAGCTATTCCCGCTAAATGTGGCGTCCCCTAGGGGACTCGAACCCCTGTTACCGCCGTGAAAGGGCGGTGTCCTAGGCCACTAGACGAAGGGGACATTTTGAACTGTTGCTAGAAAAACAACAATAAAACGCACTTCACTAACAGATTAAAACGTTACTACTTGTTAATTTCCGCAAGGGAAATTGGAGCGGGAAACGAGACTCGAACTCGCGACCCTAACCTTGGCAAGGTTATGCTCTACCAACTGAGCTATTCCCGCTAAATGTGGCGTCCCCTAGGGGACTCGAACCCCTGTTACCGCCGTGAAAGGGCGGTGTCCTAGGCCACTAGACGAAGGGGACCCGGACCATCTCACGTTTAACCGTCTCTTTCGATTCGATGTCTGCGTCAGAAGTGGGGCGCATTCTAGGGACAGGTGCCTTCGGTGTCAACACTTTTAATTCTTTTTTTACCAGAGTGGAAACAAGCACTTAGCGATTTTCCTTATTCCGCAAAATACAAATTCAGACGCCACTTTTTCCAGTGCTATACTTGGCTCAATAATACGCCCAGCAATTAACCAATAAGGGTTCAAAACCATCATGTCAGCTTACGTTATCGCCATAATATTCCTACTGCTGATATTGCTGGCTGGATATTTATTTCTATCCCATTCGATTCAAAAACGCCGCGTGCGTCGCCAGCGCTTAATTACTGCCCTGCGCGCGCGTCGCAATTCGTTCCGCGATCTAGCCACCAGCTTTCCTGCCGGATTTTTATCAAGCGACTTATCTGCCCTGCTCTACCGCGCATTAATCGACTGCTGCGATCAGTTATCGCGCCTTGAACCCAAGGATCCTACGCACGCAGAACAATTCAACCTCTACACCAACCTGCTGGCAACACACAAAGACAATACCCAACAAGCGCGCGTCCGCTTGGATAACCCGCAGCAAATAAAAGAAGCTCAAGGTCTGTTACAAGAGTTGCATAAGTTCGTTATGCAACAAGCGGCAGCCAAGCTCATCAATCAAGTGCAAACCGAAGCCTATGTAGATCAAATCAATCGTTTGGTGCTGCAAATTTCGGTGGATAGCCATGTGTTTAACGCGCGCCAGTCGCAACAAGTAGGCAAGGTTCGTTTGGCGATGCACTACTACACGCTGGCACGCAAAGCCTTAGCAGCAGAAAATGCAGGAGGCGGCTTTGACAAACAAGTTGCCCAATTAGATGCCGTTATTGCCAAGCTGCAAGAAAAAGCCAATGCAACACCTGAAGCTACAGATAGCGCAGATCAAGCTCCTGCATCTGCCGATAATGCCCCATCCAGCAAAGAATGGAAGCAGTTTGATGAAGAGAATGAAAAGTGGAAGAAAAAGCAGATCTACGATTAATCAATAGCTAAGTTGCCTGCTTTTATTACGGATACTCCAGCACTGTTTTTATCTTTAGCAGATTTGTTTCAACCCAGTGCTGATTAACCGCCCCCCAACCCTCTACGCGATAAATCCCGCCGTTATTTTCCAATTCAATATCCAACTCATGAATCGCCGCCAAGGTATCCTGCGCTGTGCGGCGCGGCATTCCTGTAGCCTCGATAATTTTGGGAACGCTATTGACCCCCTGAGAAATTAACCATGCAACATAAAGCCGACGGTAAAAGCTGGTTTTTGTTTTGCTGTGCTCGCTCATCATATTGACCAGTGGATTAGTTAAAAAATATTACAGCTAAAAGTATCATCGCTGCCGTCTATTTTTGCACTAGAATTCTCTATTAAATCACTCCGTAAAAGTAAACAAATATCATCCCATTTCACAAATTGTCCGATTGCGGATTTTACTTGCCTTCAGCAGGAATCTTTTTATGTTGATTAACTGTGTTGCCTATCAGGAAGGAAAAAAGCTGGACAATATTCCGGTTGAGGAAATAAGTAATTATCTAAAACGAAAAAACTGTTTTGTCTGGGTCGCTTTAAAAGATGTGGAACCCGGCGAGCTGGAGCAAATGCAGGAAGAGTTCAATTTGCATGAGCTAGCCGTAGAGGATGCCCATGTAGGCCATCAACGCCCGAAAGTTGAAGAGTATGGCGATTCGTTATTTGCCGTTATGCACACAGTCGAATTGGTTGATAACGAAATTCACGTGGGTGAAGTTGATGTGTTTGTGGGTGAAAACTATGTGCTGTCGATCCGCAACCGCTGTCAGCAAGGTTTTCTTGGTGTTCGCGCGCGCTGTGAACGAGAGCCGCACCATTTAATGCAAGGCTCGGCATTTGTGTTCTATGCGCTGATGGATGCAGTAGTGGATCGCTACTTTCCCGTGGTCGTCGCCATTGAAACCGAGCTGGAAACCATTGAAGACCAGATTTTTACCAAAGGATCACAGCGCGCCAACATAGAGCGACTCTACGCACTAAAACGCAAAGTCACCGTTTTAAAACATGCCGTTGCTCCGCTGCTGGAAGCAGTAGGAAAGCTCGATGGCGGCCGCGTCCCCCCAATTGTCGCAGGCACCAAACATTATTTTCGCGATGTACAGGATCATCTCTATCGCATCAACACGTCTATTGATTCGATTCGCGACACCATTGGCACCGCTATTCAAGTGAATCTGTCTATGGTGAGCATCGATGAAAATGAAGTGAATAAACGCCTTGCCGCTTGGGCGGCGATATTTGCAGTGGCAACGGCGTTTGTAGGGATTTGGGGCATGAACTTTGAACACATGCCCGAATTAAAATGGAAATATGGCTACCCAGTATCGCTTGGTATTGTGTTGGTAATTTGCGTTTATCTGTATTACCGATTTAAAAAATCTGGCTGGTTATAGTGCTGCCTCTTGAACCTGAGAATCCTGCAGATTTCTAATCGCCTCTACTGAAAAGCACTCGATATATTCGCCTTGCGCGATTTCGCCGATAGATTTTTTAAGCGGAACACGGCGCGGAGTAAAGCTAAACAAATTGCTGCGCTCCGCGTAATGGCGAACCTTGTGGCTCACCAACACCTCGCCCGGCTCGGCGGCCGCTTCCATGCGAGCAGCCATGCTAACTGCAACACCTTCCAAATCCGGAATATCAGTTACTTCGTTGTGCACAACCACAACTTCACCCAGCTCGACGCCGATACGCAATTCAAACCCTGCTGCACGTAAAACGTTGCGCATCATGCAAGCACACGCCAGCCCCGCAGTTGCATTTTTGAAGGTAACGCGCAGTGAATCCCCTTCCATATTGGGGTGACCTGCCGACCATTTTTTTAACACAGGCTTTATCAAACCGCGAAACAGAGATAACTTTTCAGAAAGTTCATCATTGCCCCACTTGGAAAAGCCTTTCAAATCCATAAACAAAATCGTCAGCTTGCGCACCTGATCTTTTTCATAGTCGGCAGCAAGCTCAAGTAAACGAGGCCAAAACTCCTCACGAATCGCCGCCATTTTTTCTTTTAGTTGCAGATGCAATTGCGAGTTGGTGCGCAACATTAATTGCGCTAACTGGATGCGCTCTGCCTCTGTCTGTAATTGTGCTTTCAGTTCAGTCGGATTGTGGCTACCCATCTCCTCCACCACAAATTTCACCAGTGCACCGCCCGCAACATCGGTGATAGATTTCAAGCGCAAGATTGTCCCCCAGTGGGATGCAGCCAAATGCTCAATAAAAATTGGAAGGGTTGCGAGTTCATGGTCGGCAAGGCGATAGGGATAGCGCAAATCGATTGTCATCGCTTCAGCAAAAATGCGCTCAAATTCGTGCGCGCGGTAAATAGTTTTTTCTTTACCGTTTTTATCCCAAAAGGCGTGTTCACATTGAATTTTGGCGATCTGCCAACCGGCGCTGGTGGTCCGCCAGAGTTTTGCGCCAGTGATATTCGCCTCAGCCAATTTAACCTTGGTCAGATTGGCGCCGCGCAAATCGGCGCCGGATAAGTTCGCACCGGAAAAATCAGATTTTTGTAAATCCATATGGTTTAAATCGACATTGTGCAAATTGGCCGATTTAAATATAGCCCCGACTAAGGTCGCGCCGCGCAAGTCAACGCCTGTCAGATTTGTGCTGGTTAATAATGCGCCGGATAAATCTGCCCGCTGCAAATTCACCCCTTCCAGATTGGAGTTGCTCAGATCAACCCGCGCTAGCTGTTGCCCTTCCAGATTACTGCCGGCGAGCGAGATATTGCGCAAAATCAAACCGCTGATGTCATGGCCGCGAAAATCGATATTTTCCAAGCGGGCATTGCGTGTATTGGCAGTCAGCATATTGGCGCGAAACAAAATGGAATTACTTAGATCGCAATTGGCCAGATTAGCGGCGATGAGCTTTGCGTGAGAGAAATCATTATTTCTTAGCTGCGATGATTGCAGGTTTGCCAAGATTAAATCTGCATGCTTAAAACTACAGCGAGTTATTTGTGCGTTGCGCAGGGATACTTTGGAGAGGTCGTACTCGTCGAGATTCATACCGTCCAGCGCTACGCCATCCAGATTGATCTCCCCTATCGCCTTTTGTTTGCGCCAATGGTTCCAGGATGCAACGCCCTTCTGCAGCTCTTGTAGTATTTGTTCTTTGTCCATGCGCACCTCACCAATATCGAGGGCGCAGCATACCAACATGCCTTTTTAAAAACTGACAGACGCCAACTGAGACGCCAACTTTTACAATCAACCAAAGATAAATAGCCAGTTTGATAGCGGATTCTCAGGGTTGATAAACGTCAAGCCACTAAATTCCTGCCAGAGAAAAAGTAATCGGCACCGACAACTCCAACTCTGTCAGGTTAAACCCCTCAGGTAACGGCGAGAAAGGCGCAGCCTTTTCAACTGCCGCCAAGGCAGCCTTGTTTAACAGAGAAAATTGGGACTCTTCAATGGGTACGATGGTTTTGATTTTGCCAAGCGCATCTATCACAACCGCAAGCCGTACAGTTCCTGCCTGCTGTAATTCTTGAGCGCGTTTTGGGTAACTCACATTGCTATAAATTTTTTTGAAGACATCGGCCATATAGAACTGTTTGGCGAGTAACTCTTGCGCACGGCTCACCGTTTGGTCGTTTGCCGTATTGATGACTGCTTCATTAGCACTGCTAGATTTGCTATCGCCCGCCGCAATCGGTGATGCAGGCTTAGAATTTACTGGTTCAGTCTTTACCGGCTCCGAAGTCTTCGCTACAGGAACAGATACGGCAACAACTTCAGCCAGTTTGGGGGCGGCGACTGGTTCAGGCTTATTCACAGGAGCAGCGACTGGAGCTTCGTCTAATACCTTATCTTCCGTCACTGTCGAGGCCAGCTTCCACTGCTTGGCTACATCAACTCGCGTATTACGTGGATGCATATGGTTGAAACGATTCACTAATGCTGCGTCCACCAAAGTGACGCTGAGCAAGTCGTCGCGAAATTTGGTTGATGAAGGCACCAGACCGATCCACGAACGCAGCAATAAACCAAAGAAAGCATCGTCCTCGATATGCCCCAACTCAACACTGTTAAGGCTGATAGCAACGCCTCGCGCAGGGACAAAATCAATCACCAGGTGATCATTCGCTTCTAATCGGTCGCGAACAAGCCCTTCAAAATAAATCATGTTATCCGCTTGGGCGATGAGGATATTTTGATCATTATTGATGGCGATGGACTCGCGCCACAGACGACTAAATTGTCGCTCAGTCATGCCCGCTGCCGACAAAAATTTCAATTCAATCCGCTTGGGATAGCTGCCATTAATCAATTCTTGCGCGTTAGTGCCAGTTTGCTCGCTATAGAGCGCAGCAATAAACAGCTCATTGCCCAATTCGGAATAAACCGCCATTCCATTCAAGCCGGAGTCGGCCCGCACACTGAAACTTAAAATGGTTAACAGCAACCCCAAACAACCAAGCCAAGGTTTAACCAGCATCTCATTGCCCCATAGCATCTGAATAAAAAGATGCAGACTAATGGGCAAACAAGACAATTTTGCGACAAAAGCCCAATTTCTTATTCCAACCGGATTATTAACCCGCAACGAATGCGGCTTTCCCTTGGGGAAGGCATTCTTTATAGTACGCCCGCTGAAAAATTCCCTGTCATTGGCGGTTGGCTGATCAATCCCCAACCGCCTGCATCGCGAGGTTAGCCCCATGGCTCAATACGTATTTAGCATGCATAGGCTCGGCAAAATTGTGCCGCCCAAGCGTGAAATCCTGAAAGACATCTCCCTCTCCTTCTTCCCCGGCGCCAAGATCGGTGTACTCGGCTTGAACGGTTCGGGTAAATCCACACTGCTGCGCATCATGGCCGGTGTCGATCAGGACTTTAACGGCGAAGCTCGCCCTATGCCCGGCATCAAAATCGGCTACCTGCCGCAAGAGCCACAACTCGACCCAGCCAAAGACGTGCTGGGCAACGTGCAAGATGGTGTGCGTGAAGCCGTAGATGCACTGGCCGAGCTGGATGCCATCTACGCCGCCTACGCCGAACCCGATGCTGACTTTGACGAGCTGGCCAAGAAGCAAGCTAAATGCGAAGACATCATTCAAGCGTGGGATGCGCATAACCTGCAACACACCTTGGAGGTTGCTGCCGATGCACTGCGCTTGCCGCCGTGGGATGCCGATGTAACTGTACTCTCTGGTGGTGAGCGCCGCCGTGTGGCGCTGTGCCGTTTGCTGCTGTCGCGCCCCGATATGCTATTGCTCGACGAACCAACCAACCACTTGGATGCTGAATCCGTTTACTGGCTGGAACAATTCCTCCACAACTTCAGCGGCACCGTAGTGGCGATCACCCACGACCGCTACTTCCTCGATAACGCCGCTGGCTGGATTCTGGAACTCGACCGCGGCCACGGCATTCCATACGAAGGCAACTACACCAGCTGGCTGGAACAGAAAGATGCTCGCTTGGAACAAGAAGCCCGCTCTGAAGCTGCGCACCAAAAAGCACTGAAAACCGAATTGGAATGGGTTCGCCAAAATCCAAAAGGCCGCCAAGCCAAGAGCAAGGCGCGTCTGGCTCGCTTTGATGAATTGCAATCGCAAGAATTCCAGGCACGTAACGAAACCAACGAGATCTACATTCCGCCGGGTGAGCGCTTGGGCGATAAAGTTATCGTGCTGGAAAACGTCAGCAAGGGCTACGGCGATCGCCTGTTGATAGACAATCTGTCGCTCAGCATTCCGAAAGGTGCAGTGGTTGGTATCGTCGGTGGTAACGGTGCGGGTAAATCGACTCTGTTCCGTATGATCGCCGGCACCGAGCAACCAGACAGCGGTACAGTGACCATTGGCGATACCGTAAAGGTCGCTTATGTAGAACAAAGCCGTGAAAATCTGGACGATAAACACTCCGTTTGGGAAGCAGTGTCTGGCGGTGCAGATATATTGAAAATCGGTAACTACGAAGTGAGTTCACGCTCGTACCTAGGACGCTTTAACTTCAAAGGTGGCGATCAACAAAAACGTGTGGGCGAACTCTCTGGTGGTGAGCGCGGTCGTTTGCATTTGGCCAACACTTTGAAGCAAGGCGCGAACGTTTTGTTACTCGACGAACCATCAAACGACTTGGACATCGAAACCCTGCGCGCACTGGAAGATGCAATCCTCGCCTTCCCCGGCTGCGTACTGGTGATCTCGCATGACCGCTGGTTCCTCGACCGTATCGCGACTCACATCCTCGCGTACGAAGGCGATTCGGATATCGTGTTCTTTGAAGGCAACTACACCGAATATCACGAAGATTTCGTCAAGCGCAAAGGCAATGATTCACAACCCAAACGCATGAAGTACAAACCGCTCAAAGCGTAAGTTTGTACGAAAAAAGAAACAAAAAAGGCAGCTCACCCGAGCTGCCTTTTTTGTTTTTTGCAATTCACCATAAGTAAATCGCAGCAATGTATTTATGTAGGTGCGATTAGCGCAGCGTAATCGTACGCATGTTATTTTCAGCTTCTATTTTTACACTGTTATCCCAGCACCAAAAATTTGGATTAATCCCTGCTTGGGTTGGGCATATCCTTACACCCTGAAATTTGTCGATTGATTTTCCATACGTACGATTACGCTGCGCCAATCATATCTACGTTTTTCCAAAATATGGTTTCAAAAAAACAGTTGAAGTGGTGAAAATAAAATCTACGCACTTCACAACCTACAGAGTGAAATCCGTAGGTTGGTGGTGAGCTTGCGAACCCCAACATAATTTTTGCTTTGCTAAGCAGACAACTGAATTTCAGCTACCAACAGCGGACATTCGCATTACTGATGCATACTTGCCTTAACAGATCCTAGCTGCCTCAACTGGAGCCTGTCTTTATATTTTTCAGGGATTCAAGATGCGTCTCTATCCGCCACCGAGTACCAGCCGGGATTTTTTCATTAGATAGAAATTCAGCAACAATATCTGCACTCTTGCAATTTATGAGTATATCCTCCCCACCAAAATTCAAATCAATTGCAATTTTCCTTACTGCCGAATCGATTAAGTGGAGATTATGTGACAAACCCGACAATAATTTCTTACGCACACTGGGCGCCGGAGGAAGACTCGATAAATCATCAACAATGCGCAATTGAATCATCGGATTATTAGTATACCTCGCAACAAGACATACTCTTGCTATCTCCATCTCTGTCACAGAATCGATTTTCTCATAATACGGTTCAATTAAACCTTTTTGGCCAAGATATACGTTTAGCAGGTTATATGAATGATCGACAACATCCCTGGATAATACTTGCTCGAATATTAAATTGGGTTGTTTATTCGCAAGATTTAAAAATGCATTGTTTACAACAATGGGGTCGGAGTCCATTAGATACGACGACAATACTTCCGTGGTACACCCGCCATTTCCAGCTACTGAACGACGAACAATATTACTTTTGTCGCCGGCTAAGTGCGCCAATACTTCAGCCCTGGCTACTCTTGCCACAGAGGCTCTTTGACTTGGCTTTAAAGTAAGAATGTGCTCAATACCTTTTTTAGCATCCAAATAAGCATTAAATTTTCTTTCAGATTCATTGATTTTTATGTAAGGATTTGCAATTCTTTTTTTAATGGCTTCATCTATGGCTTTTTCTGTAATAACTTCAGTAGGATATAATTTTCCAAACTGTTTTTTAGCCGTTTGCGAAACATTTTCATATTTGTCACGCATTAAGCTGAGTAACGCCTCCTTGGATACATATTTTGATTTGGCAATCCGTTCACGCTCAGCCATTCGACTACTGTTAAGAAATATATCAGTTAAATCCTCATCAATATTGCAATTGTAGGCAATAGCGTTCCTAATCCACAAATCATCTACACTATAGAGCTCTCTCAATACATGCGATGGGCAATTTTGATGTTTTGCTATATCTTTGACGTTATCAAAATAAACATCCGTTTTATATCGACGACTTTTATTATGAGTCCAAAGGTGCTCAATAAACTCCGGTGGGAGTTTTTTATTTCTTAGCAGCGAATATTCCCAAGGCAAAAACCGTGCTTTATTTAGAGCGTCCGTAACTTTATCACGCTTAACAAGCACTAACAGGAACAATAAAAAGGTCGTGCTTTCCGTTTTCTCCAGCTCTTTCTCCAGCATTAGTATGGCATCTGCCACCCGTAAAGGATTTTCAATCATGTCTGCCAAATGTTGATAATCTAGAATAGCGCTTGATTCGCTTATCAACTTTTGAATAATTCCAATGTCACCATAGGAAAGCTTGCGACAAGCCTCCATAAAACGCCTGCGTTCTCCATGTTCACTAAAATAGTTATCAAAAGCATTGTCGAGCGAGTTAAATGCTTTTTCAATTTCCGCCGAGGACACCCCCTCAAAAGTATCGATTATTGACATTTCAACCTCATCACTTTGTTTGTATTTGCGATAATTTTTTAATTTCAATTATTAATATCTATATTACATTAATCAGCATTTGCATTTTCGCTTTGGGCACCTTTCTGCACTCAAAAACTGTTGGGGTTCGTTCCTCACCGCCAACCTACGGTTCTGCGCATAGCGAAAGAATAATGCCAATTAAAGACCATAGCGGTATTTGGTGCCAATATAAATTACGGCTTATTACCGATAAGCCATAAAAAAGCCCGGCGTTGTGCCGGGCAAATTTTCACTTTAACAACACTGATGATTATTTTTTCAAACGCAGTAAACCAAGTTTGTATGGAATGGTGTTGTAATTACCGTCTGGGCTAGGACCTGCTTCGCCTTGATAAAGAAACTCTAAATTACAAGGATCAACCGTCAGACGCTCGTCGTAACCTGAACGAATCAACTCACCATGACTAATACCGTTAGCCCATTTTCCGGTTGGCCATTCAACATTGTTGTTGCCCGCGAAAGGGTTCGCGTCGGTATCGGCAAGTGGAGTCCAAGGGCCGTCGAGACTGGTTGATGTCCATGAGCGGAACATGCGTGGGCCACTTGGCCAAGCTTCTACCATAAGCAAATATTTATTTTGTCCATCTAACTTATAAACATTAGGTGCTTCAAATAAATATTGATTGCCATTACCGCGATGATCTTCCATCACTACCGAATAACCAGAGAAATTGGGAAAATTGCCGATAGTTGTTTTGGAAACATAAAGCACACCATCGTCGCGTGAGAAATATAAGTAGCAGTGGGTATCGTTACAAATTACCCAGAAGTCCAACGCGCCGGTGGGTTCACCTTGTAGTAAACGCTGTTTGGCTGACCAATTAGGATTTCGGATGTCATCGGTCGTTGCGTAAGTGCCAGGCCACTGCGTAATCAAATACCATTTGTTATGAGGGCGGAAGAAAAATACTTGCGGCGCGACGGCATTCCCTACACGGCTACCATTCATGGAAACATGCGCGGCTGACTGCGCGTTATTCCAATCGGTAAAACTGGTGTACATAGATTTGTAGGCGGTATCGTAATAAGTCGCATACACATGATAAGTGCCGTTGTATTTCACTACCGATGGATCTTTGATGGATTTCCAGTTGGCATTTTTAGGGCTGATCAAGGGTGCAGTTGATGTCCAACGCAGCGGTGCTTTTAATTCACAGGTTGCGGCAGAACTGCTGCTACTTGAACTACTGCTGGTCGGTTGAGTGACTTGTCCGCCGATGGAAAAATCATCGGCGTAATAACTGATGCTGGTGTCAGTCGCTTCAATAATAAAATGTTGGAAGCCAGTTGAACCCAACTGTGTGTAGTAGCCCTGCAATAATCGCCATTCAGAAGATGAGGCTGTCACTGTGCCCACACGTGTGTATTCGTTGTAGGTTGTTGCGTCTGCGTCATCCAAGCGTTTTGCGGTCAGGCTGATAACCGAATCCGGCGTGCCCGGAGCGAGTTTTACCCAGACCGCAACATCGTATTGATTGCCACTGGTTAGTGAACCCACATTAAACGTTAAGCCATTCCAGGCAGCGGTGCGCTCGGTAATTAACGCGCTGGCACTGCCGCTACGTTTGTCTGCTGTTGAACGCGCAACGCTACCTGCGGTTGTACCCCAATTGGTTAAACCACTTTCCACACCGCCGTTTTGTGCAAAATTATTCGAGGGCACTGAATAGCCACTGGATGACATAGCAATGCTGCTTGCACTGGAACTAATGGCCGGAGCAGAGCTGGACGCAGCACTCGAACGCACTGACGAACTGCTCGCCACTACACTGCCACACAAACTGCCATTGATGATAGGACGCTCAGCACTGCCACCATTTTTTTCACCTTGAAAACCAAAAGACACTGACTGACCCACAGCGATATTCCCATTCCAGGACAGATTGCTCGCCGTGTAAGGATTTGTGCCAGATAGGTTTGCGTTCCAGCTACCGCTGATGCGGTTATTCGCGTAAGTCCAATTCACGCTCCAGTTATTAACCGCTACAGTGGAATCATTTTTAATGGTGACACTGGCAACAAAACCATTGCCCCATTCGTTTTCGATCGTGTAGGTACAGGCGGCAAATGCAGAGTGGGCAAATGCGGCTAAGCCAGTGCCAATGGCAATCAGGCCGCAGGCATTTTTGACAAATATCGAAAAAAGCCGGGGAGAATTTTTGCAAGTAAACATGTTAATAATCTCCTTAGAAAAATATTTTGCTATTGATTGTGTTGCACCGAATGTTTGAACAAGATGCGTCTGACAAAACACTCGTTGAAAACGGGTGCGTTTTAAAAAGGAAGGAATCCGAGTAAATCCGTGATTCACAAAAATCCGTTCGTGTGAATCACAGATAAAGAAGATTGATTACTGATTATTAATATAGTTATTCAGTAACCAGGTCATCGCGGGGCGGGGCGTGCCGTTTTCCGAAATCAAACCTGAACCTTCTATCCAGGTTCTACCGTTTACGTAACCCCAAATGGTGATGCCTTTAACATGCGGATGGTTCCAGAACACAGGGAAATGTGCCTGGAAGTTTTGCAGTTGAACTTGATCATTGGTATCGCCGATATCGTATTCAGAAATGTAAATGGGCTTGCCCACTTGATTCCAAATATTATCGATTGCCGTTTTCACTTGCGCTGCGGTTAGGCCTTTCAATTCATGCGCCTGCAAACCGACTGCGTCTATGTAATCGCCTTGGGCTTTTGCGAGTGCGATAAACTCGTTGTGCTGCCAGCGAATATTGTTGTAGTCGTTCAGAATCAGAATTGAATTGGGGCAGTATTGGCGAGCCAATTGGAATACGCGTTGAATCCAATTGTTGCCAAATGCTTTTTGCGCATAACCGGCTGGTTGGTGACCGACAACGGCCTCGTTAACAACATCGATCATGGCTGTGTCCGGATAGCGGGTGCAGTAGTCGCGAATCCACTCTTCGATTTCAGCTGCAGTTTCAGACGCGCTCAGATTATTAATCCACGATGGTGATTGTGCCCCCCACACAAAGGTATGCGCTTTTACTGGAATACCGTGTTGACGCGCATAAGCGTAAATGCGATCGACCGGCGCCCAGTTGTACACATCGCGTGTGCCTTCAACCGATCCCCACTTACCTTCATTTTCCGGCGTGATTTGATTCCAGTAATTAATAAAATCAGAACGCACATTACCGGAAGTCGTAATGTTGCCGATGAATTTTCTGGTCGATACGCTGCTTGAGCTACTTGAACTGCTCGATGGTGGTTGCACTACCTGACCGCCAATCGCAAAGTCATCAGCGTAGTAGCTGATGGTGGTATCGGTCGCTTCGATAATGAAGTGCTGGAAGCCAGTGGTGCCGGATTGCGTGTAATAACCCTCCAGCAAACGCCATTCATTGGCCGATGCCGTCACCGTACCAACACGGGTGTACTCGTTGTAGGTAGATGAATCGCTGTCATCCATCCGCTTACCCGTCAGGGTCAAAACGCTGTCGGGAGTGCCGGGTGCCAATTTCACCCACACATTGACTTCGTATTGATTCCCACTGGTAAGTGAACCCACGTTAAACGTCAGACCATTCCAGGCCGCCGTGCGGCCGGTAATTACTGCGCTTGCACTGCCGCTGTGTCTGTCGGCAGTCGAGCGCACCACAGTACCTGCGGTGGTTCCCCAATTTGTCAGCCCAGACTCAACACCGCCGTTTTGTGCAAAGTTATTAGCGGGCACCGCGTAACTGCTGGAAGAGGAACTGACGCGAGATGAGCTAAGGCTCGATGCGCTGGAGCGTGAAGAAGAACTTATCGGTGCACTGGAACTTGCCACCGACGATGTATTACCGCTATTGCACAATGCCCCGTTGACGGTGGGACGCTCGGCGCTTCCGCCATTTTTATTGCCTTGGAAACCGAACGACACCGACTGCCCTGCTCCTAGATTTCCATTCCAACTCACATTGCTGGCGTTGTATGGGTTGGAGCCAGACAAATTGGCATTCCAGCTACCGGTAATGCGATTGGCGGCGTATTGCCAGTTCACATTCCAGCCGCTAACCGCGGAACCTGTGTCATTTTTAACGGTGATACTGGCAACAAAGCCGGTATTCCATTCATTATCGATAGTGTAAGTACAGGCCGCGCCCGCCGTGTGTGATAAGGCTGCGGTCGCAGCACCTAACACGGCGAAGCTGGCTGCACGCTTAAGCGCGCTAGTGATGCGGCATGGAACAACATTAGGTCTAGACATTATTCATATCTCCTTTAGATGATCTTGCATATGATGATCTTGCATATGTTGAAACGTAGATTTCCTTGTGGTGTCAGCGGCAAAGATGCATTGCGTGACAACACCCCACAAGGTGATGAGTTACTGAACTATTTTTATTATTGAAATAACCAGAGCAATTCGGTTTTACAGCCAATCGTTATCGTTAGCTTCGGGAGATTAAAACCGAGCGGTGAATTTACTCAGGAGAGGAGGAATGTGTTTGCACTTTTGAAAGCGTTCCTAAAAAAAGCAAAAATTTTTATTTTCCCTGCAATTTTTTTAGAAATAATTAGCGGCGAAGAAGGAATAATGTGAAACCTATCACTTCTTGTTAGAAATTAAACGGATCGAAAAACCAAGCTACCAATAGCTAAGTGCGAAATTTTTTATGAGACTAATACAACGAAGATTTTTCACTGCTGAAAATCATTCTTCGCTCTTTGGTTGACACAGTAGTTTAAACGTCTTGGGCGCACATCCGTACTCTGCCTTGAACAACTTATTAAAGTAAGAGACGTTGTTGTATCCCACGGAATAGGCAATCTCTGACACATTCGCCTCCGCATTTTCCGCGAGCAAACGCGCCGCTTCTGTTAGGCGCAATTTATTTAAATAACTGCTAAATGTGAGACCTAATTCTTCTTTTAAAATATCGTTAATTTTGGTCCGATTAATCCCGAGTGAAGTCGCTGCCTCTTCGAGGTTCAACTCGGGATTGGCATACTCAGTGGCCATATAACGTAACAGAGCGCCCTTCTCTTTATCTTTTTGCGGCTCTATCGAAAGTTTTTTATAGGCAATAAGGGGAAGATCCTGTTTTACTTTTTCATGCAAACCAGCAGTGAGTACTCTTACATAACGGCGCAGCAACCACACGCCAAATAACACCCATAACATCAGGCTGATAACCGCGGCACCATAAATAAAACGTGAATCAGTTCCGCGCAATTTCACATCCGTCAATTTCACATTGGAAGGCGTATTAACCGGGCTTTGCAATGAATTGACCCAAGCGAACCCCATAGTTTTATCCAGCCGATAGCCATATTCACTAAATTCATAACCAAACCGCGCCAACCACCAATCCGGAGTGACCAGTTCATCGAACTTAATAGTGACCTTTTCCCAATGGCTGGTACAGGAAAAAGCCGCGGAAGATACGCGCCGAGATGCCATGTTACTCAAGCTAGTCACTTTATCGTCATAACTAAACAGCACCAGCATCAATACATTTTTGGGGTCGCAAATGATGTTGAAGGAAATTTCACGATAGCGCGTGAGATCGGTCAACTGAAAAGATTGAATTGAATCGACAAAATAAATTGAATAATGGCTGTAGGGAAACTTCTCGTTGCCATCTAGAAAGAAATCGTACTCAACCGTTCCGACTTCATTTTTAAGTGTAAGACGTGTTTCACCTACAGGCTGTTTGGGTTCCAGTGCAGACTCCCACAACAATCCGTTTTCTTGCGCGGGAAATAAATAATGATTTAACCGTGATTGCGCCAATCCACCATAGATGATTAATCCGGTCAAAGCCAGCATCAACAAACAAGCAGCGACAGAGTCCCAATAGAACTTCAGCATGGCGATATTCAACTTTTAAGGTGACGGCAAATTATTGCGTGTTGGATAGCACCTTTTCAACATCCACCCCAAATACCATCACCCCTTGAGGCTCGAAACTTTCTTCAAGATAAAGCGGTACGCTCAGGTGCAATTGAAAGCGCTTGGTGGATTCGTCGTAATTAATTGGGCCGAAGTGAAGGGTATTGGCAGGTTTGCCGAATACTTCGGTGAATTTTTCTTCGTCGCCTTGCCAGTAGTCTGAGGTCATATCGCTAATGGCGAAGTTTACACCGTGCACATCGGTCACAATAATTTCTGTAATAACATCTTGCGACTGTTTTTTTACTTCGCGCAGCTCAGCTGAAATCTCTTGATCAACCAGCTTTATGGAATACGAGAAATCATCCTTCAAAAAGGATTGTTTCCATTTTTTATCGCGCTCAGCAATTTCCTGCTGACTCATACGGCGATTTTTAAGGTTGTATTTTTTTAACGCCTGCTCCAATTTTGGCAGGCGCTTCCAGCGCTCAATCTTCCGCGACAAAAGCTCTTTTATTTGCAGCTCCTCGTATGGGGAAACCATAAACCGCGTATTTGAGCATGAGGTGATTTTTTGGTTAAAAGCGGCCAAAAAAGTTGGGTTGTTATTTAAAAACTGTTCATTGAAATAAACACCCAAAGGAACATAACGAAAAAATCGGCTTTGAAATTTGTTCGCGTCCAACTTCAGCTCTTTGGCGGCCTGCTCAAAATGTTCGCGGTCAGCCAGAATGACATCAATTCGTTTGCCTTGTAGCAACTTAATTAATTGCGGCAAATTATTTCCACTCATCTCCACCTTGTAACCCGCTTCACCTAACCAGGTTTCCTGTTGGCTGCCGAGAATAGAACCCAGCCGATACCCCTCGCGCCATGTTTCAGGCGCTACAGTGTCCATGCGCCAAAACCAATACCAATTTTCCAGTACTAGAGGCGCAGACAAGACCGCGTAGGGATCAACTTGGCGCATGGGAATAGCGGTAAAAAATCCATCGATGCGATTGCTTTTGACATCCTGATAGGCGCGCCGCCAGGGAATGACTTGCACACTGTATTCGCGATCAATTTTTTTAAATATGCACTGCAGATGAGGCAGCAACTCTTGCGCACTGCCAGATGGCATGTCCGAGCTGAATGCAGATGAAATATTAGTCGCCAAGCTAACAACTGAACTTTCTGTTAGCGCATTATTATTTTCACTTTCCGCTTTTGCTAATAAATTACCACTTGAAATTATTATTATCAGTAGAAGTAACCGCATGAAGGCGCTCCTTGATTTGCCTTTTTTCTAGAGATGCTCACAGGAAGATAAACAACATTAAGTCACCGAAGAGTATAGACCTAAAAAGCATATCGCAACCTGCCCCAGACAAAGATGCAGGCAATATCACCATCAGCACAATTGCTGTAAAAATTCCGGCTCAAATACGGCCTCGGTTGCCTCTGCCAATCGCTCGATAGATATTTCACGCTCTTGGCGAATATCCAGCAACTGCGCATTGTTTAAACCAGCCCAATCCAAGAGCGCGGTCAAGGCAACAGGTGAATCAAACAGACTGTGGAGATAGCTACCCAGAATAAGATCATCGCTACTCCGTGCGCCCTCTGGCATCAGCTCATCATTCAGCTGCACATAACAAGCGGGCGAACTCAAGGCAGCACCAGAGCTAATACCGCAGTGAATTTCATAGCCTTGCAGGCTGCTGGTTTTATCCCACAAAAAACCTGTCCGTTGCTGCAATATTTTGTGCGGCTCCAATATTGTTTGCAGCCGCAATAAACTCAACCCTTCTGAACTGCCCGGTGCCGACTCCAAACCTTGCGGGTCATGAATCATATCGCCCAGCATTTGAAAACCACCGCAAATACCGATGAGTTTTCCGCCGTAGCGCAGATGCTTTTTGATTTGCGCATCCCAACCCTGCTCGCGTAAAAATTGCAGATCAGCGCGCGTATTTTTACTGCCGGGAATAATTAACAAATCGCAGGCAGGAATAGTTTGATTCGGCCCCACCCATTGAAAACTCACCTGCGGATGTAAACGCAATGCATCAAAATCGGTGTGATTGGAAATGCGCGGTAATGCCAAAACTGCAACTCGAAAACTGGATGATGTATTAATCGAATCGCCCGTCAGTGCGTCTTCTGCATCCAGATATAAGCCGTGTAAATAAGGGATAACACCCAACACAGGTTTACCGGTTTTTTGCTCAAGCCAATCCAAACCCGATTGCAACAGCCCTATGTCGCCACGAAAACGATTGATGACAAAACCAATTACGCGCTGCTGCTCGGATTCGCTCAGCAATTCGAGTGTGCCAACTAAATGTGCAAATACACCGCCGCGATCTATATCCGCAATTAAAATTACCGGGCAATCGACCGCTTCTGCAAAACCCATATTGGCGATATCGCGATCGCGCAGATTAATTTCGGCGGGGCTGCCTGCACCTTCAACCAAAATCACATCGTATTGCTGCTGCAAGCGCTGGTAGGAATCCAGCACGTATTCCATCGCCTGATTTTTGTAATCGTGATAAACCGCTGCTTCCATATCGGTGACGGCTTTGCCCTGCACAATAATTTGCGCGCGGGTATCGCTCGTGGGTTTGATCAGAATGGGATTCATATCCGTATGGGGTTCAAGCCCAGCGGCTTGCGCCTGCAATGCTTGCGCGCGCCCTATTTCACCCCCATCCACCGTTACCGCAGAATTCAAAGCCATATTTTGCGGCTTGAAGGGTGCAACCGATATGCCACGGTTTTTCAAAATGCGGCAGAGCGCGGCAACCAAGGTGGTTTTACCTGCGTCCGAAGTGGTGCCCTGCACCATCAAAGTTTTAATTTTATTTGCCATAAGAAAAGGATTACCACTCAATCCCTTTTTGCGCTTTTACGCCTGCATTAAACGCATGTTTAATGGATTTCACTTCACTAAAAGTATCCGCCAAATCTTCCAGGTATTTTTTTGCACCGCGGCCTGTGATGATCACATTTTGATTGCGCGGACGATTTTGAATTGCCTCGATGACTTTATCTTTATCCAGATATTTGTAATTGAGCATATAGGTCAGCTCATCCAACAACACCAGATGAATTTCCGGATCGCGGAATACATGCTCACATTCAGCCCAAACCGCCTCAGCAGCGGCTTTATCCTGCTCGGCATTTTGAGTTTCCCAAGTAAAGCCGGTTCCCATCACAAAATATTCGAGTTGCGCATTGGCGCCACGGAAAATACTTTCAGTTAAAAAGTTTTTCTCGCCACACTCCCAAGTGCCTTTAATAAATTGCACGATGGCTACCTTGTAGCCGTGACCAAGGCAGCGCAAGGCGGTACCAAAACCGGATGAACTTTTACCTTTGCCATCGCCGGTTAACACAATCACTACACCGCGATCTTCATCGGCACGTGCGATTGCTGCATCGACAATTTCTTTGCGCTGCTGCATACGCTCCTGATGGCGTTTAGCCTTGTCATCAGCGTTAGTATTGTCATCGCCGCTGGAATTAAGATCGCCAGTAGATTCAATATTATCGTCAGTCATTTTATTCTCGCTATAAAAGTAAAAATGCCTCCGGGCATCGCCAGGAGGCATCAAGTTAACAATTAAATTACGTAATTGCTATTAGAAGCGCAAACTAACGCCCGCTTGGTAATTGCGCTCTGGCTGCGGGTATTGCCCCCAAGTCGAGTGCAAACCAGCATAAAGTTCATTGGTCAGGTTGTTGATGCGACCACTGAATTCAAGCTGTTTGTAGGTATAGAGTGCCGCCAAATTGAACACCACTAATGATGGCAATTTCGGGCCGGCATTGGCTTCATCGTTCGATTTATAACGTGAGCCGGTGTAAACACCTTCCAAAGAAAAATTCAGTGCCGCAACCGGAGTGAAAATAATATTGGCAGCGGCAGAATTTTCGGCAACAAACGGCACTACTTTACCGTCATAAATACCATCCACAATTTCCGCATCTGTGTAGGTGTAGTTGAAGCGCAGCGACAACTCCTGGCTTACAGTTGTATCTGTGGTCAACATAAAACCTTTACGCTCGGAATCTGGCAGATTGATATTAGCGCCGTTGTAAAATTGATTATTTGGCACGCTGGCGTCATACACAATTTCATCATTCAAGGTCATGCTGTAAATCGAGTAGGTGACTTTACCCACAGCGGTTTTCCATTCTGTGCCCAACTCAAAAGAGTCACCGGTTTGCGGATCCAGAAACACCACATCGGCAGCAACCAAATTGTTTTCATCCGGGTTGGCAAAACGGAAGCTCTCGGCGTAGCGCCCGAAGATGCGCCAATTATTACCTGTGTCGTAACTCAAACCTAATTCGGTTGCACTCAGGTCATCATCTTGCGCGAGTGAGTAGAGATGATTTTTATCTTCCACCTGCGCAAAACGTGCGCCCGCAGTCAACGTTAAATTAGCGATAACCGGATAGACCGCTTGCGCGTAATAACTTTGCTGTTGCTGCTCTGACTCAAGCGGAGAATAGGCATTATTGCTTTCGTAGAAACTATCAACATCGTCATAACCAATGGTGACAACAGACTGACCGTGTTCAGTAGCGAATTCACCAATCAAACGCGGCGTTAAGCTTTTAACGCGCATGGATGCATTAGTAAGACCCCATTGATAATAATCAGTCTCTTCATTGCGATCAGAGTATTCTGCTAACAGACTCCAGGCAGAACTCAAATCAATGCCAAATCCGCCACGGGCAATATCGGTTTTTTGATTGCTGTAGTCATCGGGAGAATTGGTAGCGCGGCGATCAATAGCAACTTCTGCATCGCTCAATGAACCAGCAAGACGCAATTGATCATCAATCTGCTGACCTTCAACAAACACAAAACCGTTGGAGAAATCGTAACGCAGATTGGCCAACAGGTTTTCGTAGGCAGATTGATTGTTATCGCGATAGTTATCGGCATTGCGTTTTTGCGCAGACACACTGTAGCTCAAACCGTTTTCAAATCCTTGTGCGACATTTGCATTGTAATCTTCCAGATTATCGGTGCCGCCAGTTGCGCTTACCGAACCATTTATTTCACCGGCTTTTGCACGCTTGGTGACGATATTGATCACACCACCAACCGCCTGATCGCCATAGAGAACACCCGCACTGCCCTGCACGATTTCAATACGCTCAATATCTTTTAGCGCAACAGTGTTTAACGCGGGCGCTGCCAAGCTTGGGTTATTCAGTTTGCGCCCATCAACCAATACCAACACATTGTTCGCACCCGACAAACCGCGCATTGAAGCAGTCACGTTGCGTGCGCCGCTGCCATCGGAATCGGTTAATTGAATACCTGCTTGAGTGCGCAACACTTGTGACAACAACTGCGCGCCGCTCAGTCGAATATCTTCTGCGGTAATCACATCAATTTGCGTCGCAACTGGTAGCTGCGCTGTTTCACTGCGCGTTGCACTCACGTATACGGTTTCGAGTGTTTCATCTTTTGCCTTTTTTTCGGCCGCAAAAGCAGATGAAGATGTAATAGCGATAATTGCTGCGCTGAGGCTAGAGAGTAAAAACGCGGTTGATTTGTTAGACATGAGATTCCTCAATCCAAATGGGATGAGGGAGGGAAAGCGGAAAAAGAGGTATGGATGCGATCCAACATACGCACAGATTTCCACCGATGTTGCCCTCCGCGACATCGTGAACAAAAGGAGCATAGCTCCGGATTTGAGGCTGGTATCGGACTCATCTGCGGCACATTGCGCGCAAGATTTACCGTTGCGGGGGCAGTGTCGGGATTGCATCGCTACTTCATCTATATAGCAAGAGAACTATATAGAAGCAGAACGAGCGCACCGACTTCCCATTGACTCTGATCCTGGCCTCACCCTGCTTAAAGAATGAACACCCATCAGACACCTCGGGCGCGCAAGTTAAGGCGCACAGAACAACAAGTCAAGCGCTTATCCCCCTGCTCTCTAGCAGGCCAGATATCGGATTAAAAACTGCCACCCAAGCACGCTTTATGAAAATTTCTCATCTCAAGGTTGTCACACGCAATTGTTATAATATAACATTCCACAAAATTTCAGACGCCAGCCAAAGTGCTGGGTATTCACATTGCGTTAGATCAGGGGAGAACATCTTGGCTAGAAAGATCAACCTTCATAAATCCTTATTGTGCTTGGCGATTGTTACAGCGAGCCATTCCGTACTGGCACAAATTCAAGGCGTGGTACGCGATGAGCAAGGCCAGCCGATTGCTAATGCCACGCTCGATTTGGTCGGCTCCACGCTGAAATTTCGCACCAACCAGCAGGGTGAGTTCAGCTTGCCGCCGCAAACCCGAAGCGAAGTTGAGCTGCACGTAAAAGCCCCCGAGTTTATGCACAAGACTTTCCATCTCAGCCAAAGCGATAAGCCGGTCGAGCTGGTACTGAGCAGCACGACCATGGAAGTGGTGAATGTGGTTGGCTTGCCGTGGCATGCATCCAATATGGAATCGGCGCAGCCAGTTACCGTATTGGGCGGCGAGCAATTGCGCGAGCGCCAGGCATCGACCTTGGGTGAAACCCTGAAAAATGAAGTGGGTGTGCACTCCAGCTACTACGGCCCGGTCGCCAGTAGCCCGATTATTCGCGGCCTTGAAGGCCCGCGCGTATTGGTGACACAAAATGGTTTGGATGCAGGCGATGCCTCGCGCGTTGGCCCCGACCATGCTGTGGCGACTGAAGCCTCAACCGCGCGCCAGATTGAAATTCTGCGCGGCCCTGCAACGCTCTTTTACGGCAGCGGTGCCATCGGCGGTGTAGTTAATGTGGTGGATGATCGCGTCCCGCAGGGTACAGATACCTACGGCGAGTGGCGTATCGAGCAGGATTCAGTGGCCGACGACAAACTCGTCTCCGCCAGCGGCAACACTGGAGTGGGAAATATTGGTTTACATCTGGATGGTTTCTGGCGCGATGCCGATGACTATAAAATTCCCGGCCCTGCTGAAGCCGATCATGATCACGCAGACGATCACGAAGAAGATGGCCATGATGATGGTCGCTTGGCCAACTCCGCCAATGAAGCCCAAGGCTTTAATCTGGGCGCGAGTTACATTGTTGATAATGGTTTCGTCGGTTTTTCCTACGGCCATCTCGACCGCCAATACGGTATTCCCGGCCACTCCCACGGCGATGAAGATATACCTGTCTATGCCGACCTGAAACAAGATCGCCTACAAGTGTTGAGCGAGCTGTCGCTGGACGATGAATTTTTCAGTGCGATCAATACCCGCATCGGCTTTACCGATTACGAACATCAGGAAATCGAAGATGGTGTAGTCGGCACCACCTTCTCCAATTTCAGCCAGGAAGCGCGCGTGGATTTATTCCATCACCCGATTGCCGATTGGCGCGGCGCGCTCAGCGTACATTTGAAAAACAGCGACTTTGAAGCCATCGGCGATGAAGCCTTTACCCCGCCGAGCAACACCAACACTATCGCACTGGCATTGATGGAAGAGCGCCATTTTGGCGATGTATTAGTCCAGTTGGGCGCGCGTGTCGAGCAGGTCAAAACCTCTGCCGATAATTTGCAAGTCGATTTAAACGAGCATCACCACGATGAAGGTGAACATGACGGAGAATTTCTAAATGTCTATTCCATTGATCAGGAGTCCACGCCCTTTAGCGCCTCCGCCGGATTGGTGTGGGATTTCACCCCAGGTTACAACATCGCTCTGTCATACACCCACGCGGAACGCGCGCCCTCGGCGCCAGAATTGTTTTCATTCGGCCCGCATATTGGCTCGGGTTTGTATGAAGTTGGCGCACTCTTACAAGTAGTTGAAGACGAAGACGGCGAATACCATTTGGATTTGGCGCGCGCCGATGTGGAGCTGGAAACCTCCAACAATATCGATTTATCGCTGCGTAAATTCGAAGGCGATTTTGGATTTATTTTGAATGCGTTTTACAACAGCATCGACAACTATTACTACCTGAGCGATACCGGATTAACACGCGAAATTTCCCACGAACACGGTGAAGGCGAACACGCACATGAGGATGAGGTCGAGCTGCCGGTGTATATATACCAAGCGCGCGATGCCAATCTCTACGGTTTTGAAAGTGAATTTATTTGGCAAGTCAGCACGCCGCTCAAATTAAGTTTTACCAGCGATTACATTCGCGCCGAATTGGCCGACGGCGGCAATTTGCCGCGCATTCCGCCGCTGCGTGTTGGTTTAAAAGCGGAATTTGAACAAGGTAATTGGCGCGCTGAATTCGGCAGCCAACATTATTTTGAGCAGGATGATGTCGCCACACTCGAAACCAGTACCGATGGTTACACACTGGTCGATGCGCGCGTGAGTTACAGCTTTAGCGATGCCTTCACGCTCTACCTCAAAGGCAACAACCTGACCGATGAATACGCGCGCGTCCATTCATCTTTCCTGAAAGATATAGCTCCCCTTCCTGCTCGCTCATTCGCAGTGGGCATCAGCGGCAATTTTTAATTGCCGCTGACCAATGAATTCTTTCTATTAATTCTGAATAAGGCAATTAACAAAATGAACAAGAACGTCATGGCAAATTTTTCATTTCTGCTCGCGGCAGCGCTACTTGGCGGTTGCGGCGGCAGCGATACCACCATCGTTGAGCGCGAGCCTGTTCCTATCGAAGATGATCACGACCACGATCATGATGACGAAGCAGCAACCCAAGGTCGTTTGCTGATTTCCCCCAAAGACGCTGCCAGCGTCAGCGTCTACGACATCAACGCGCAGGAAGTGATTTACGAATTACCGACGAGCATTGCACCCAACGCGATTTACTCATCACCCAGCTATCGCTACGGTTTTGTTGTGCAGCGCCTTGCTGATCGGGTCGATGTAGTTGATGGCGGCGAGTGGCAAGAAGATCACGGCGACCATATGCACGATTACAGCGCTGATCCAAAAGTGATGGCATTCCACACTGACGATTCGCGCCCAACTCACTTTGTAAAAACCGACGATCAAACCATCATCTTTTTTGATGGCAATGCAGAAACCACAGCTCCCGCAAAAGTTGGTGTGTTTAGCGAACAAGATGTAGCGGATAACGGCGTAGGTAATTGGTTAAACCACACAAACAATATGCACGGTGCAGCGCAAGCGCGCGGTGATTATTTGTTGTCGTCACTGCGCGATCCGGAGCAAAGCTCAGCAAATAAAGTGGCGGTTTATCACTCGCACAATGGTTTTTATACCGATGAGCAAATCCTGACTGAAACCTGCCCCGGCTTGCACGGCAGCGCACAAAATGAAAACCAAATCGCATTTGGTTGTACCGACGGTGTATTAGTGGTCACTCAAAGCGGCGACACTTTTAGCGCGAGTAAAATCGCAAACCCAACCAGCTTTACCGGTAGCATGCGCATTGGCACTGTATTGGGAACGCATCACCATGAAGAATTTGTTGGTATCGCCTCTGGCCAATTTTTTGTGATCGACACAACTGCAAACAGCATCACTCCAATCAACTGGGTGGATGCAAATGTATCGCCAGCACCTACTGCTGTGGGTTACGGCTATGCTGATGGCGATGAGTTGTTTGTGATTTTGGATAGCAATGGGGTATTGACGATTCTCGACAGCCACGACTTTAGTGTGCAAGCGCGCGTACAGGCGATCAGCAGCAATGTTGCGCTATTGCCAACCGGCAGCCGTTTTGAATTAGCGCTGACGCCCGGCCATGTGGCTTATGTGAGCGATCCGATTGCCAACCAGATCAAGCAAATCAATCTGGATGAAGGCACTGTCACCAGCAGTTTGCAATTGGATTTTGTGCCGAACAAGTTTGTCTGGTTGGGTATTGCTGAGCCAACCGAAGAAGGTCACGACCACTAAGCGATTTATTTTTCAGCGGCGAGGCTTAATCCCTCGCCGCTGAATCTGCGACACCATCAGACACAGCAGTTACGCATACACACCACCGCCAACATCCCTGCGCATACGCATTTCAGCCAACATCTCCCGCTCGGGAATATTGCCAGCCCAAACCGGGCGCAATTGAAAATGCGGCTGATCAACAATGGTTTTCCAATTGCCGCCCCACTCCAAACCCAGTTCCATTCCCAATACACCTACCGCTTTGTATTTTGGCGAGTCGCCAAGATATTTACTGCCTTCAAACACACCCACATCAAAGGCAATACCAAAGTTGTGATTGGAATAGCCACCGCGCGCTTTGGTGACTATATTGCCCGGCGCAGTACGCCCCTGTGCGTAGAGCGCATTCTGTTCTTCATAAGTGCGTAAACCGCTAAGAATTTTAATCGTTACACCATTTACAGCAGCCTTATGTACCAGCGCACGCGCAAATGGCTGCACCTCGGGTAATAACGTGGCGATAGTTTTTTCACTGCGCGCATCCACCGGCTCCAGTCCACCCACCTCAGTTTTCATTTCCGTTTTTGTTACTTTGCAGATTTTTTTGTAAATCGCACCCCAAGTCTCGGGGCCAGCTTTACCATCCACATCAATACCCAACTCTTGCTGTACAGCGGCAATCATTTCTTCGATACGCATAGGCAGCTCCTTGACACTCGTGAATTTACGAACAAATCGCTAACACTGACGCATACCCAGTTATACGAACTATTGCTCCCAAGGTAAATCCTGCTCGCTAGTATAAAAATGAATAATCAAAAAACTGGATAGCACCGCTATTCAAGAAGAGTTAACGCTGCTGTTAAAAGACATGTCTATAATCCATAGTACTTTGATGTAAACAAGGCTAACGCGAGAAGGAAAAATGAACTCAAACACTGTTTTACTCCTACGTCGATTTGCATACCCCGCCTTATTGCTTATCAGCTCGACCTACCCATTAACCGCATGGGCGATGCAGGAAGGCATGGAAGAAAAAATTGCCGATGTGGTCGTATGGATCGTTATTGTGGCAATCCCCATAGGCGCACTCTACTTATTCTGGAAGCTGCACACCCTCCCGGAAATGATCGCAGAGAAAAAACAGCATCCACAGAAAGGCGCGATACAGGTTTTGTGCCTGCTCTCCCTCGTTTTTGGTGGCCTCTTGTGGCCAATTGCCTGGCTCTGGGCTTACACCAAACCGACCAATTACAAAATGGCTTACGGCACTGACAAGCACGATGACTTTTTTCTAAAACCGAATGGCGAAGCACCGCAAAATATGGAATTAGCGGTGATTGATGATGAACTCGCACAACTCAAAGAAAAGCTGGATGGATTAGAGAAAAAACGCGAGTTAATTATCGCCAGCCAAGACACTCCAGCACAGGAGCAACACCATGCTTGAGATGATTTTGGTGAGCTATGGTTTTTTGGTGTGGCTGGTCTGTATCAAATTAAAACTTCTGCCGTGGAATATTAAAACCCAAGTCGGCGCTGTCTCCGGTGGTATTGGCATAGGCGCATCGATACTGCTCACCATCAATATTGTTACCCCTATTTCGCACGATGTTCGCGCCATCAATTTTGTTGCCGAAATCGTCCCGCGCGTGTCAGGTAATGTTGTGAGAGTGGCGATTGAAGGTAACCAGTTAGTAAAAAAAGGCGATGTACTCTTAGAGATAGACCCAACGCCTTATCGTTTAAAAGTCAAGCAACTGGAAGCGCAGGTTGCCGATGTCACCGCTTCGGCAAAAACCCTTTGGCAAGATTTGGATAGCGCTAAAAGTGCAACGACTTCTGCGCAAGCACAATTAGCCTTAATGAAAAAACGCCTCGCACAATCGCAAGAATTAGCGCTCGCTGGTGCAGGCAATGTATTTGATGTAGAAAGTTTTGCCACCCAGGTCAAAATTGCAGAAGCAGCTGTCGCCAATGCCAAAGCGGCTGAAAGCAAAGTAATGACGCAACTGGAAGGCGTTGTAGGCGAGGATATTGCGCAGGTCGCACAGATAAAAGCGCAGCTGGAGCTGGCGCAGTACGATTTGGAATCCACCATTATCCGCGCCCCTGCTGATGGTTACGCTGTAAATGTGATGGTGCGCCCGGGTAATTATCTGGTCGCTATGCCCTTTCGCCCTGCGCTCAGTTTTGTTGAGCACGAGCAAAAACTCATCGCTTTTTTTGATCAAAATGAATTGCGATTTATTCAGCCGGGCGATAAAGCAGAAATTGCGTTTAAAGCACTTCCAGGACAAATTGTGCGCACCAGAGTCGAATCCATTATCTGGGCAAATGCGCAAGGTCAATCCATGCAAAGCGGTGCCATACCCGGCACACCTGCAGAACACAGCACTGTTCCTGCACAAAAATATGCCGTGCGTTTGGTGCAACAGACTGCTGGCAATGAGCAGCCACTCGTTATTCCTATGGGTGCGCGCGGCGGTGCAACAATCTACACGCAAAAAATGGCACCGCTGCACATTGTGCGAATGGTGATGATCAGAGCGCAATCGATCATGAATTATCTGGTACTGAAACTTCATTGATAAATATGTCATTCACTGAAACTCAATCAAACATTCATAAAGAGAATCAGCAATGTCTCGCTCAATGATTTTTAATCACACAAAGATTTTTAACCACGCAAAAGCCAGCCTTCTGACGCTAACTTTTTTGTTATCAGGCTGTGTTGCTACACCGCCGACGCAAACGGAATTAGCGCAACAAGCATTAACGAATTTGCATCAACCAGCACAGTGGCAATTTGCGCAAACGCCCGGTGAGTTTGATGCAGCAGCATTAGGCTTTCATTTGCCACCTGCATTAATCGAATTGATTAAAGAAGCGCAACTCCACAACCCCGATTTACGCATCACCGCCACACGTGTTGCGCAAGCGCAGGCTGCGCTCACTGTGGCTGGCGCATCTTTGGTTCCTTCGCTGGCAATAGGTGGCGAAACCGGTAATTCACCTATACCAGCGGCATCCATCACCACTGAAGGTTTGGCTTTATTGTCCACTTGGGAAATCGATATTTGGGGCAAAACCCGCAGCGCTAAAGCCGCAGCGCAAGCCAATAGTCTCGCAGCAGAATTAGATGAGCTGTATATAAGGCAATCACTGGCCGCGTCCGTCGTAAAAGCATGGCTTGCAGCGGTTGAGGCCGAACGGCAAATAGCATTTAGCCGCGAGCTAGTCGATTTGGCCGAACAACAATTGCAGTTGATGCAAGTCGGCCGCACCGTGGGGCGAAATTCACAGCAGGAAATAGTGATCAGTCAATTGGCGGTAAAAAATTATCGCAATCAAATTTTGCAAAGCGAACAAGCAAGCAATGCAGCAAAACGCGCGCTAGAAGTTTTACTCGGGCGCTATCCAGACAGTGACATTAGTGTCGCTAATAATTTACCCCCAGCCCCCACTCCGATCCCCGCCGGATTGCCATCGGAATTACTTGAACGCCGCCCCGATTTACGCGCAGCCGAACAGCGTTTTCAAGCGGCGTTTTATCAAGTAGAAGCGGCAAAAAAAGCCAGACTACCGAACATTTCACTGACCGCAGGTTTCGGTGTTGTCGATGATGATGTAAGAGCGCTGCAAGAGGATCTCGACAATCCGGTATGGGGCGTAAAAGGCACGCTACTCGCACCAATTTTTAATAACGGTGCATTAAATGCGCAGGTTGAAATTAAAACGCAACAGCAACAAGAATCCACTGCGCTTTACGCCAAAACTATGCTGAATGCATTAAATGAAATTGAAGGCGGGCTATTCAATGAACAAAATCTCGCCGCGCGTTATGAGCTGATGCAAGCACAAGTCGCCGACCAGCAACGCATTCTGGATTTAACACGCGTGCAAGTTAAAGTCGGCAGCAGCAACCGCTATCAGCTTTATCAACAAGAGATGAATCTGGCCAGCAACCAACTCGCCTTGCTACGTATTCACAATGAGCGTTTGATCCAACGGGTTAATTTACATTTGGCGCTGGGCGGGCTTTATTCGATGTGAAATTAATTAATCGACTTTTCGTTCATTTAACCGTTGATAAAGCCAATTGAATAATCCTGATTGATGCAACACCCAACCGCCGGCGAAACCAATCAAGCTTCCGAGTACAATATCGAACAATCGCGCCTTAAGCAGTAAGTCTGGATTAATACTGGTGGGGCTTGCCTCGGCAAACAATACGGTTAAGGGTGTAATAAAAATGACGGCCAGCCCATAGTTGCGCACAACCAAAAACTCGATCAAAAAATTGAGCAGCACAATAACGGCAACCATCTCCCAAGTAGTCAATGAAAATTGGAAAATAACCCAAGCCAACCCCATGCCGATCACAGTACCTGCAATACGATGGACTTTGCGATGCCAGACCATGCGGAAGCTCACACCTTGCATGATCGCCGCTGCTGAGATTGGTACCCAATAAGGATTGGGCAAGCCAATCAGTAAAGCAATCAAATAAGAACCACCTACAAATAGACCTATTACGCAGGCTTCCATAACAATGACCGATGTGCGTACTTCTTGTTGCTGCTCGGGAATAATGACGGGCACACGATGTACCGCCCACAGGCTATAAAAGAACACCAATAAGCAGGATAAGATTCCCCCGAGTGTCATTAAGCCTACTCGCATGGGTAGTGCCGCCAAATCAAACGGAAGCGTAACCCCCATCACCGTAACTAAAATAAAAAAGAAACTTCCCGGCGGCGGCATGGCGTAAAAACGTGTGATAAACGCAGCCAGTGTAGCGACATAACCCAATATCGCCGCCCCCAAGTAAGGGTAAAAACTAACACTCAAACCCAATGCAAAACTGGCAGCAAACCCAAAAGCACATACCACCATAGTTGCCATACGGTGTGGAATACTGGTGGGTCGAATGTATAAAAACACCATTGCTCCCAAACAGCCAATTAAACCCAAATCAAAGCGGCCAAAATAAGCACCTATTGATGTAGGAATACCTACCGCTATCGAGGCTATAAAAGGGATATGCCAAGGTCGATTGGCTTTTTTCAGCGCAAATAGAGGAGCAATATGATGCTTAATAAAATTCACGTCATGTTTCCAGAATTAATTCTCTCAGACACTACTCTTTACGCTGGTTTTGTTTAATCACACGCGGCTCAGCGGCGGGGATTAATTTTCCATCGCGCAGTTGAATCGCTTGGGATGCCCCCATGCTTGGCCAGACTTTTAAATCGTGACCTTTTTTCTGCAATTCTTGTTGAATCTCAAGCGGCATAGCGGACTCAACAAATAACACATTCGGATTCCACTGTTGATGTATGCGCGCTTGCGCCATCGCCTGCTCGACTGGCATGCCATCGTTTAATGTGTACAAAAGTGTTTGCACGACTTGCGAAATAATGGTTGGTCCTCCCGCCGCGCCCAACGCCATTACCGGCTCATTATTTTTAAAAACCAAAGTTGGGCTCATGCTCGATAGTGGGCGCTTGCGGGCAGCGATTGCATTTGCATCCGAGCCCACCAATCCAAACGCATTGGCAGCGCCAACCTGTGCAGAAAAATCATCCATCTGATTATTCAGCACAACTCCAGTTCCCGGAATAACTATTTTGCTACCGAAGCTGGTATTGACGGTGGTGGTGATCGCCACCCAATTGCCTTCTTTATCTGCTGCAGCAATATGGGTGGTGTGTTTATTCATCAGATGTTCGATATCCACATCAGGATTACCGTGTGTAGAATCCGCGCTGGATTTATCCAAACTGATTTTTTGCGCAATGGTTTGTGCGTAACGTTTATCCGCAAGTGTTAACGGCACCTTGGTGAAATCGCTATCGCCCAACCAGTAGGCGCGATCCGCAAATGCAAATTTCATCGCCTCTGCAATCAGGTGATAACGCGCAGCTGCGTCTAAAGAATCCAGATCAAACTGCTCCAGAATATTCAGAATCTGCGCCACGTGAATGCCACCAGAGCTGGGCGGAGGAAATCCGTAAAGTGTGTAACCGGCGAATTCCGATACTATTGGCTTGCGCGTTTTTACTTGATAGTTGGCAAAGTCGCTTGCGGTAATCAAACCACCATTGGCCGCCATCCAGCGCCCGGTTTTTTTAGCAAAATCACCATTATAAAAATAACGTGGCCCCTGCTTGGCGATGGAGCGATAGGTCGCGGCTAAATCTTTTTGTTGCAGTTGTGAGAATGCAGGCAATGGCTGTTTATTTTTATCCAGATAAATTGCCGCACTGGCAGGAAATTTCGCCAGGTTTTCTGTCGTCGCAGCGATGCGATCCGCAAGTGCAGGGGATATCGCAAAACCTTTTTCCGCCAATTCTGCCGCAGGCAAAATCACTTCACGAAACGATAATTTTCCACCGAGTTTTTGCAATTTGTCATAGGCCGCAACAGAACCGGGAATGCCCGCTGCTAAAGCACCTGTACGGCTGAGTTCAGGGTCGGCCTTGCCATCAATCACATACATATCGCGCGTTGCTTTCGCAGGTGCCATTTCACGCCCATCCAGCGCCAGAATTTTTCCATTCGCCAAACGCACTAATACAAAGCAGCCACCACCTATACCGGAATTGTGTCCATCCACCACACCGAGCGTAAACGCTGCTGCAATTGCAGCATCAATTGCATTGCCTCCACGCGCTATTACATCCATCGCAATTTGCGTAGCATGAGGGTTAACTGTAGCGACAGCAGCATTACCATCGGCGCTCACTTGTGCGTATTGATTGGTTTGACCATCAGCAAATACTTGAACGATATTGGTCAGGAATACGCCAAGCAGCAAAGCAGTAATTTTTTTCATATCTATAACCAAATTTTGTGCGACAAAACCCAAGTCTATTACCTGCACACAGTTTCAGCCACCACTAATCAGATTGCGCCTAGAAATTCGCGCCGACCTTGGTCTACACTTCGGGCATTGTTTTTTCTCAGCAGGCAACTTAATTATCCGTAGAGGTTTACTTATGCGATCAGTAACAAGGGCGTTAGTATTGAGTTTGAGTGCATTGTCAGCGAATAGCCTGATCACAGTATCTACACAAGCCGCTGAAGGCATGTGGACTCTGGATAACCTGCCCTATGGGACAATGGAAAAAACCTACAACTTTAAACCGACGCAGGAATGGGTAAACAAATCCATGCGCAGTGCTGTGCGTTTGGCTGGTGGCTGCTCTGGTTCATTTGTATCTGCGCAGGGGTTGGTGCTGACTAATCATCACTGTGTGATTGGCTGCGTTGAAGACTTATCCAGCGAAAAACAGGATTTAATAAACAATGGCTTTTTAGCCAAATCCACCAGCGAAGAAAAACAGTGCCCCGGCATGGAAATAAATCGCTTGGAAAAAACCGAAGATGTCACTGCGCGCATGCAAACTGCACTGGCGGGGTTATCGGGAAAAGACTTTAGCGAAGCCAAAAAGAACGAACAGTCACGCATTGAAAAAGAATGTGTGGGCGATGCCGGCGATCAGCGCCGCTGCGATATTGTCGAGCTCTACGGCGGCGGCCAATATCATGTTTACCAATATGCGCGTTATCAGGATGTGCGCTTGGTATTTTCACCGGAATTTGCGTCCGGCTTTTTTGGTGGCGATCCGGATAATTTTAATTTTCCGCGCTACAACCTCGATATGAGTTTACTGCGCGTTTATGGCAGCGATGGCAAACCACTAGTGAATAATGATTGGTTCCCCATCAACCCTAAAGGCGCAAAAGAAGGCGAGTTGGTAATGACACTCGGCCACCCCGGCACCACCCAGCGCCAATTAACCATGGCGGAATTGGAAACCCAGCGCGACTTGGTATTGCCGTTTCGATTGATTCTCGCCTCTGAATATCGCGGTTTATTATTGCAATACTCTGCCCAAGGCGAAGAGCAGGCGCGCATCGCTCAAACTGAATTAACCATGGTGGAAAATGGCATTAAAGCGCGCACCGGTATGCACCAAGCGCTGCTATCACCCAGTGTGATGAAACAAAAACGCGATCAGGAAAATAGTTTCCGCATTTGGGTGAAGAATGATCCGGCACGCGTAGCAGCCTACGGTAACCCTTGGCAAACGTTGATCAGCACTCAAGAAGCATTGCGCAATCTATATGTTGATTATGCGATGGTAGAGCTGGGCTTTGGCGCCATGTCGCAATATATGACTTGGGCGCGCACCTTGGTGCGCGGCACCGAAGAAAAAGCCAAACCGGATAATCAACGCTTGCGCGAATTTGCCGATGCCAGCCTGCCCGCAGTACAAGCCAGCCTGTTTGCCGAAACACCCTTATATGCAGATTTTGAACAAATGAAACTGGCGTGGTCACTCAGCAAATTGCGCGAAAAACTCGGTGTAGATAACCCTGTTGTTAAACATATTTTAGGTAAACAATCACCCGAAGCACTGGCGAAAGATATTATCGCCAACAGCAAATTAGGCGATGCCGCACTGCGCAAACAACTCTGGGAAGGAGGTTCTGCCGCCGTCAAACAAAGCAGCGATCCAGCACTCAAACTTGCCGCACTAATTGATGAATCCGCACGAAAATTCCGCGCCGATTACGATCAAAATATCGAGCCAATACAAAAAGCGGCTGCGCATCAATTAGCCAAAGCACGGTTTGACTATCAAGGTACAGGGGTTTATCCCGATGCAACCTTTTCATTGCGTTTATCTCACGGCGTGATTCGCGGCTGGGAAGAAAAAGGCGAAATGATTCCACCTTTTACCGACTTTGCCGGCCTGTTTGATCGCGCTACTGATTTTGCGCCGTTTAAATTGGCCGATAGCTGGACTGCTGCGCAGAAAAAATTATCGAAAAAAACACGCTTTAATCAGGTTTCCACCAATGACATTGTCGGCGGCAACTCTGGTAGCCCGTTAATCAATAAAAAAGGTGAAGTAGTTGGATTGATTTTTGATGGCAATATTAAATCGCTCGGCGGCACTTACTTTTTTGATGAGTCGGTGAATCGCGCAGTATCAGTTCACACAGCAGCGATCAGCGAAGCCTTGGATAAGGTTTATAAAGCGGACAATCTTGTTAAAGAGTTAAAGCTGAAATAAATGGTAAAACTGAATCAATAAAGCGAGGCACAAAAAAACCAGCAAGATCATTCCATTTGTGATCTTGCTGGTTTTTTATTTTGGAATTTTATTTCAAATTTTTTACTTCTGAATCTGTATCACTGGGCAACAGGCACTAACTGCACACGCGGCGGGCTGCCCAATTTAATATCGCCACGCACTCTGTACCCCGGAACTGCATCGCGCATCTTCTGATAAATCCAACGTCCTTCCACATCGGTACGCGCAATAATAATCGCCAAGCTATTGGTTGATTGTAGCTTTTGTGCGATCTCCGTTAATTTGGCAATGATTGCCGGATCATCTTTGCCGAGCAGACTCGCATCCAACAAAAACTCATTGGCGCCGCCACGATAAGGCTGCACTGGCGGTGCAGATTTAATTTGCTCCTTCAAACCATCGGCAACTTCTTTAATTAACAGGTTATTCGGGTCAACCACGCGCGCGTTATTTAGCATCGCCGTCGCCTGTGAGTAATTGCCACGTGCAGCCGCCTGACGAGCAAGATCCACATAGCGCATTACAATCCCCTGCAAGCCACCTTTGGCGCGGGTATTTTCCGGGTCGAGCTTGAGCGCCGCACGGAAATAGTCATAGGCGTTATCGTTGGTGGGGGTCAGTAGCTGATCCTTTGACAGGGTGTATTCACCATTCAATAACAGCATTTTTACCACTCGCTGCTGCTCAGTAACCACAGGCTTGGGCTGCACTACCGGCGCAGGTGCCGGGGCGGGCTGTTTTTTCTGATTGGCATAAAAAGGAATCTGGCAGGCGCTGAGTGCGCACGCCAATACAATCAGCACACCGCCACGCCCCACATGACGACCAACACTACTACCGACGGAAAGACTCATAGCACCTTTTCTCTTGATATAAAGGACTGAAAACCTGCATAAATTTCATCTTAACTTGAGCAACCAGACATTCATCGCACAACAACCTGACAGTCACCGCATCACAAAAAATGGCACTCAGATAGAATGTTCTTGATTCGCTGCTGTCTAGAAGGCGGCGTATGTTACTGTAAGTCGCGCCGCCGGGCATCACACAATAAGACCCTGCCCCTTACACATGTTTATCCAGACTGGGAAGCTCCTTATACCATGCTAAATTTGCGCCCGTTCACGCTTGGTTTTGTGTCTCGTTTTACCCTGCAGATACTTTTTTTTTCCAGCATTCTGTTTACGCCGTTCGCCAGTGCTGACGAGCTAATCAAGAGCGATCCTTTTACTAAAAGCGATCCGTTCAGCAAAAGCAGCAGTGTCGATACCAGCTTACTCGCCGGTCAGGACGATTTTTTACCCGTCGCCGAAGCTTTCAAACCCAGCTACAACATTGAGCAAGGCAAGCTGGTGCTGCACTGGCAAATAGCCGACGCCTACTATTTATATGAAGAGCGTTTCAAGTTTCAGCCAGACCAAGGTGTTGAACTCACACCCAGTTATACGCTGGGCAAGATGAAGTATGACGAGCTATTCGAGCGCGAAACCATGGTGCACTACCATGAAGTGACCGCCAGTTTTGATCTTGCCGGCATAACTGCCCCTTTTGACCTGAAGCTGGAATATCAAGGCTGTGCCGATGCGGGGCTGTGCTATCCCCCACAAAAGATGGCGCTACATATTGATCCAGCCAATGCAGTAGTCACCGAGCAAGCGCCAGCCGCCAAACCGCTTGCCAGCAGCACATCAACAACCAGCAAATCGCTTACACAAACACCCTCAACCAATTCTGGCTGGATACTACAAGCATTGTTGCTCGCCATACTGGGCGGCATGATCCTCAACTTAATGCCTTGCGTGTTTCCAGTGCTATCGATCAAAGTGATGAGCTTAGCTGCGGCAGATCGCTCCCGCCTCGCACTGCACGGATGGGTTTACACGCTTGGAATAGTGGTGTGTTTTGTCGGATTTGCCATCGCCTTGCTGCTCGCACGCAAAGGGGGCGAAGCCATTGGCTGGGGCTTCCAATTGCAATCGCCGGGATTAATTGCAGCCCTCGCCTACCTGTTTTTTGTGATGGGATTAAGCATGTCCGGCCTGATTCACCTTGGCGGCAGCCTGATGGGCGCAGGGCAAAATCTGACGCAAAAATCCGGCCTTAGCGGCTCCTTTTTTACCGGGGTATTGGCGGCCGTAGTTGCAAGCCCCTGCACCGCTCCTTTTATGGGCGCCGCGCTGGGGTTCGCCCTAACCCAACCTGCCCTCGCCTGTATCGCGGTATTCGCCGCTTTAGGTTTTGGCATGGCGCTGCCCTTATTAATCCTCTGCTACTTACCGGCACTTGCGCAACGCCTGCCCAAACCCGGCGCATGGATGGATAACCTCAAACAATTCCTCGCCTTTCCGCTGTATTTGAGTGCTATTTGGCTACTTTGGGTATTCGGTCGCCAAACTAGCGTTAGCGGCATGGCGGCACTTTGCGCAGGTGCCGTTGCCATCGCTTTTGGCTGCTGGTTGACCGGACGCAAAGCACGTGGTTTTTGGCAATATCTACGTCGACTGATCATCGCCACAAGCTGGGTAGCAGCAGTATTTTTAGCTTGGCAAGGCACACAAAACCCAACCAAAACGACCGCGATGGATGATCGCTGGCAGGCTTATACTCCCGAATTAGTAGCCGCGCTGCGCGCCGAAGGTCGCCCGGTATTTATTAACCTAACCGCCGATTGGTGCCTGACTTGCCTTGCAAACGAGAAGATTGCACTGCATACACAAGCAGTTGAACAGGCATTTGATGAGCTAAATATTGCGACGATCAAAGGCGATTGGACGAATACTGACCCGAAAATCACCGAACTTCTGCAAGAATATGGCCGCAGTGGAGTGCCTTTATACCTTTGGTTCCCCGCAAATAGCCGCGATCAAGCCATTGTTTTACCCCAGCTTTTAACGCAAGACTTGGTCATCCGCATATTAAAAGGTGAAGATAAGCGCTAATTTCCTTGTTTTTGGCGAAATTGGAAGATTTTAACTACCATTTTCATCAACTTCCCGCATCTTGTCGCTAAAATGGGTGCAAGATGCAGGGATAATCCAACAAAACCGCTATTTCCAGCGCCATTTTTAATGCCACCACGAATAACTTCTGTAATCTTGCTGACATTTTCCGCCATCTCAACAAAATTTTGCGGGTATCGTGGACATCTCCTTTTTTTTACGGCAAACTCCTCCCACTTTGAAATCCCCGGCAAGCTGAACTTCGCCTTTCGGCGCGAGTCCCAGCATAAAACCAGAATATCACCGCAGGTTCATAGCTAATGGCAACCATTTTGGTACTTCACGGCCCCAACCTGAATCTGTTAGGGCTGCGCGAACCAGGCATTTATGGCGCGACCACGCTAGACGACATCAACCGCAACCTGACCCAAATTGCCACCACCGCAGGCCATCATCTGCAAAGCCTGCAAAGCAATGCCGAATATGAATTAATTGATCGCATTCACGATGCGCGCAAAGAAGGTGTGGATTTCATCATTATCAATCCTGCCGCCTTTACCCACACCAGCGTCGCCCTGCGCGATGCCCTACTTGGGGTAGATATCCCGTTTATCGAAGTGCACTTATCTAACGTACATAAACGCGAAGCATTTCGGCACCACTCGTATTTTTCCGATGTCGCCCAAGGTGTCATCTGTGGCTTTGGCGCCACCAGTTATGAACTGGCGCTACAAGCAGCATTCAAACTCGTTAAATAGCTTTTTATTCATTAATTTGGCGCTCCCGCCAACAACAATCACAACAAACCTTGTTACAGAGAGGATTTTATGGATATTCGCAAAATCAAAAAACTGATCGAACTGCTCGAAGAGTCCAACATCGGCGAGCTGGAAATCAAAGAAGGCGAAGAATCTGTTCGTATCGCGCGTAACAGCGGCACCACCCAATATTTCAGCGCACCAGCACCAGCTGCTTACGCTGCCCCAGCCGCCCCGGCAGCGGCACCCGCAGCCCCAGTAGCTGCCGCTCCAGCCGCTGCCGCAGAAATTGCAGGCCACGTGGTTAAATCGCCAATGGTCGGTACCTTCTACCGCTCACCAAGCCCAGGCTCACCTTCTTTCATCGAAGTAGGTAAGCAAGTGAAAGCGGGCGATGTAATTTGCATCATCGAAGCGATGAAAATGATGAACCAAATCGAAGCCGACAAAGCAGGTGTTATCGGCGCCATTCTGGTTGAAGATGGCAACCCAGTTGAATTCGATCAGCCTCTAGTGACCATTGTTTAATCATCCGCTGCGGTTGTTGTACGCGACAACCCATCGCTAATCGCTGAGGAACTGATTTATGTTCAAGAAAATTCTGATCGCCAATCGCGGCGAAATCGCGCTGCGTGTATTGCGCGCCTGTAAGGAGTTGGGCATCAAGACCGTTGCCGTTCACTCCCAAGTTGACCGCGACCTGAAACACGTACGTTTGGCGGATGAGTCTGTGTGTATCGGACCAAATCCGTCACCTAAAAGCTATTTGAACGTACCTGCCATTATCGCAGCCATGGAAATCACCGACTCCGAAGCCGTTCACCCCGGCTACGGTTTCCTCGCAGAAAACGCTGACTTTGCCGAGCGCGTGCAAAAGAGCGGCTTCACCTTTATCGGCCCGGATCCAGCGGTAATCCGCATGATGGGCGACAAGGTAGAAGCAATTAAAGCTATGAAAGCTGCAGGCGTTCCCACCGTACCCGGCTCTGACGGCCCAGTACCGGAAGATGAAGACGAGTGCAAAAAAATCGCTCTGCGCATCGGTTATCCGGTGATTATCAAGGCCGCCGCCGGTGGTGGTGGTCGCGGTATGCGCGTGGTGCACAACGAAGCTGCGCTGATCAACTCTATCCAGATCACCCAAGGTGAAGCTAAAGCTGCATTTGGCGATGGCACCGTATACATGGAAAAATTCCTGCAGAACCCACGCCACGTGGAAGTGCAGGTAATGTCCGACGGTCAAGGTAGCGCAATCCACTTGGGCGACCGCGATTGCTCATTGCAACGTCGCCACCAGAAAGTACTGGAAGAAGCACCAGCACCGGGAATTCCGCAAGACGTGCGCGAAGCAACTTACGCCGCCTGCGTTAAAGCCTGTATCGATATCGGCTACAAGGGCGCTGGTACCTTCGAGTTCCTTTACGAAGATGGCCGCTTCTACTTTATCGAGATGAACACCCGTATTCAGGTGGAACATCCGGTATCAGAAATGGTGACTGGCGTTGACCTGATCAAAGAGCAAATTCGTGTTTGCTCCGGATTGCCTCTGTCAATTAAGCAATCAGACGTGATCATCCGTGGCCACTCATTTGAATGTCGCATCAACGCCGAAGACCCAAAAACCTTTATGCCTTGCCCCGGCTTGGTAAAAGGCTTCCACGCTCCTGGCGGCTTGGGCGTACGTGTGGATTCGCACCTGTACAACGGCTACACAGTGCCGCCTAACTACGACTCAATGATCGCCAAAATCATCACTTTTGGTGATACCCGCGAAATCGCATTGGATCGTATGCGCAACGCACTGGATGAAACCATCGTGGACGGCATCCGCACCAACATTCCGTTACAACAAATGCTGGTACGCGACCCGGAATTCCGCAAAGGCTGCGTGAATATCCACTATCTGGAAAAGAAACTGGCAGAGTAAAATTTGCTAGTGAGTCGAAAGGGCGCGATTTATCGCGCCCTTTTTGCTTTAATCTCCCTCAAAATCAACATCACATCAATTCAATACACCTTTACCAAAAGCAGAATTCCTATGCCTTGGCTGCAACTCAAAATCATCACCACCCGCCGCTACGCCGAATCCATTGAAGATTCACTGCTCGCCAGCGGTGCCGCATCTGTCACCCTGCAAGACAACGCCGACCAACCAATTCTCGAACCGGGATTGGGCGAAACCCCACTTTGGGACAGCGTGAGAATCACCGGTCTGTTTGATGCAGAAATCGACACCGCAAAAACCATCGCCATCGCCCAGCGCCGTTTTGGCAACCCGCTGCCAGAGCACTTTTGGGAACAGCTTGAGGACAAAGATTGGGAGCGCGAGTGGATGGCAAATTACCATGCCATCAGCTGCGGTGAACGATTGTGGATCTGCCCCAGCTGGCAACAGCCACCAGAGCCAGATAAGGTGAATTTGATGCTCGACCCAGGCCTCGCCTTTGGCACCGGAACTCACCCGACCACCTTTTTATGCATGCAGTGGATTGATCAGCAGGATTTCACCGACAAAGAAGTGATCGACTACGGCTGCGGCTCCGGCATCCTCGGTATTGCCACCCTGTTACTTGGCGCGAAAAAAGTGATCGGCGTCGATATAGATCCACAAGCCCTGCTTGCTACCACCGAAAACGCCAAGCGCAACAATTTGCCGGAAGATGCCATGCCCGTGCATTTGCCACCGCAATGCCCGGACGTGCAAGTGGATGTAATGCTCGCCAACATCCTCGCCGGTCCACTGGCAGAACTGGCTCCAGCATTAAGTGCCATGACCAAAGTCGGCGGCAAACTCTGCCTGTCGGGGATTTTATCTGTGCAAGCAGAATCGGTAATGGCAGCCTACAAACCCTGGTTTAAGTTTGACCCTATCGCCGAACAGGAAGAATGGGTGCGTTTAACTGCCACTAAAGTCAATTAAGGCGAAAGCAATCAAGAAAAGTGAGCTAGTTGGCATTGCCGATGGAGAATCTGACGACCGTGTGTCGCTGGAATTTACCCTTCGTCGGCTAATCGTTACACTGTCTGATCACAATAATTAAGCCTCATTAACCACCACACAATAAATTGATCGGGACGCCAAATCCCCAGTGTTAAGAGCCGATACATCATGACGTCTGCCAGCAATCAAATGATCACTCGCTGCCCCAAATGTGGAACCGCATTTCGAGTGACCGCCAGCCAATTGCAATCCGCCAAGGGTGCAGTCCGCTGCGGCTCTTGCTTGCACGTCTTTAAAGCGCAGGATTCTTTAGTGGCAACACCGGTTGCACCTGCAAAACCGCTTACGCCAGAACCAACAGCCAAAACTGCATCGCCAGTTACATCTGTAGGCTCCACAACTCCTGCAATTAAATCCGCACCGGCAGCGTCTATCGAACCTATCCAACCTGCCAAACCTGAACAACCAGCCATACTGGGCACCATTAAGCCACTGACAAGTGAGACTCCCAAACCAAAAGTAGCATCAACGCCAAAACAATCAGCACCTGCGGCACCCGCAAAACCGGTTATTCGCACGATCAATAAATCATCCCTTGGGCAAGAGACCGATGACATTTTGATCAGTGACGACATGGAAGACATCAAAGCCGAGAGCAACAACTATGAGTTTGACGGCTTTATCGACATAGATGCGACACCAAAGTCGGACGTATCACTGTTTGAGCGCAAAATTCGCGACAAGGATTTTGATGAAGAGCCAGCGATTGCCGACGATGAATCCTGGGCGGAAATGCTGATTGAAGATGAGGAAGACGACACGCCGCAGCTAGGCGTTTACAAACCCAAAATCGATGCCGATCAATTGGATGAATACAACGCCGATGCGCAGTTAAGTGATGAGGCTCTGGCCATCCATCAAACGACCACGGAATCTTTGCTTGATGCAACTGCTCCAGCTGGGCCATCAACAACACCAACTGCAACCGCCACTCCCGGCCTGCTATTCAGTTTGGTTGGCGAACAGGAAGAACCATCAAAAGCACAGAAGCAGGCATCTAATGAACAGGAATCCGATGAGCTGGTGCTGAGCGATGAACTTGCGAACATTCCGAGCAATCAGGGTTTTAATCAAACAAAAGCAACTGAAGACAGGCTTGATCCAAACATCTTTGAAACACCGGACGAGAAGCCTGATAGTGACAGCGACACACCCAAGCGCCAGGTTAAAACCCAACCTAAAATCCGCGCATATGATGGTTCACGCACCGCATTACTGATGAATATCATGCCCGCGCCAATTGAATTCAATGCCAAACGCATGCGCCGCTGGTATCAACGCAAACTCTGGCCGAGCCTGAGCATATTGGCCCTGTTGGCACTGATAATTCAGGTGGGTTGGTTCAAGTTCGACTACTTCAGCCGGGTTGAGCCTTATCGCACCGGCTATCTGTTTCTCTGCCCTTACTTAGGGTGCCAAGTACCAACGCTGGTTGATACGCGCCGCATCATTGCCTCCAACCTTGTCGTTCGTCAGCATCCAGATACCGAGGGCGCGCTCGCGGTCGATGTAATGCTGATCAACAGCGCCCCTTTTGACCAACCGTTTCCAGACCTGACATTAACCTTTACCGATATCGATGAAAATCAGGTGGCCGCGCGCCGCTTTATCCCCAAGGATTATTTGGGTGGCGAGTTGGCAGGACAGGAACTGATGCCACAAAACCAGAAAGTCTATATCACGCTGGATCTGGTCGACCCGGGTGCGGAAGCAGTGAACTATCATATTTCCATTCCTCGCAACTGATTATCCAAAACCCTCGTTATTCAAAACCCTCAGCGACTTACAGCCCCACCCACAGAAAGAAGCCCGCGTCATTTAGTGACGCGGCGCCCTATTCAACGCCATGACATCTAAACCCCTGCCCCAAGTCCAGTTTTTTTGCAATCAAAAATGACTAAAAAATGCGTTTTTATCGCTCAAAAAAGCGGCATTTTTTCTGGTTTTTGCGTTCCAAACCCATGCCCAAACGGGTATCATGGCGACCCTTTTACGCAGGCACCTGTACATTTTTAATACAGCAGCGATTCAAGGGTTAATCGGCTTTTCATGCCCCGGTAACGATTCAATCACTACAAGCCAATCACGTGTTTACTATCGGTTCTTATTGTATCGACAGTCAGGTCATTCTTGCTCCTATGGCAGGCGTTACTGACCGGCCTTTTCGTCAATTGTGCCGATCGCTCGGTGCAGGCTTGGTGATCTCGGAAATGCTGACCGCCGACTCCACGCTATGGAGCAGCCGTAAAAGCAGCCTGCGTATGGATCACACGGGTGAAGCCGAACCTATCGCCGTGCAGATTGCCGGTGGTGATCCAGAAATGATGGCTGAGGCAGCACGCCTCAATGCCGCTAATGGCGCCCAGATCATCGACATCAACATGGGCTGCCCCGCTAAAAAAGTATGTAAAAAAGCCGCCGGTTCTGCGCTCTTAAAAGACGAGCAACTGGTCGCCGATATTTTGCAGGCAGTGGTCAATTCGGTGGACATTCCTGTCACCCTGAAATTTCGCACTGGCTGGAGCAATGAAGAACGTAATGCAGTGCGTATTGCACGCATCGCCGAAGATGCCGGCATACAAGCTTTGGCACTTCATGGTCGCACCCGCGCCGATGCCTTTTTAGGCGAAGCCGAGTACGACACCATCGCCAGCGTAGTGAATGCCGTGAAGATTCCGGTGTTTGCCAATGGCGATATAGATTCACCGCAAAAAGCCAAGACTGTGTTGGATCACACAGGGGCTGCGGCAGTGATGATTGGGCGCGCCGCGCAAGGTCGCCCCTGGATCTTCCGGGAAATTGCGCAATACCTGCGTACCGGTGAGCAATTACCCGAACCGTCGCTGACTGAAGTCAGAGACATTTTATGTACCCATCTGTGTGAGCTATACCGTTTTTATGGCGAGTTTATGGGGCCGCGTATCGCACGCAAACATGCGGGCTGGTATTTGCAGACAGTTCCAAACAGCGAAGCTTTTCGCAAAGCCTTTAACGCTATAGATAACGCAGAAGAACAACAAACCAGCATTCAAAATTTCTTTGAAGAGCTGCTTACGAAAGAGGAAAAAGCCGCATGAACACCGCAACTTTCTTTGCTGACTCAACCCCAGCACAAGCTGCCCCACAACAACCTGTACAAGCTCAATCGCTGCGCGGCTGCGTAGAGCAAGCAATGGAAAACTACTTCAAACACCTCGATGGCCAAGACGTTAGCAACGTATATGAAATGGTGCAGGCAGAAGTAGAAGCACCTATGCTTGAAATCGTATTGAAGTACACCCGCCACAATCAAACTCGCGCTGCGCAAGTATTGGGTTTGAACCGCGGTACTCTGCGTAAAAAATTGAAGCAATACGGTCTGCTGTAATTTTTACCGCGCCGCATGGCAAATAAAAAAGGGGTGGTAATTCGTTTCCACCCCTTTTGCTTTTTAGCGATACCTATTTTGCCTTACCGTTTTCCCGCTTTAACATTCATGTTTACAACTTTTACATCTACAACTTTCACACCTACAACTTTTACATCTACAGGAATTGTGTATGTCTACTTCTGATCTTGTTGCCGTAAAACGCGCCCTTATCAGTGTCTCAGATAAAACCGGCATTGTTGAATTTGCCCAAGCCCTGCACGCCCAAGGCGTAGAAATTTTATCAACTGGTGGTACGTTCAAATTACTTACCGACAACAAGATCCCGGCAATTGAAGTTTCTGACTACACCGGTTTCCCGGAAATGATGGATGGCCGCGTAAAGACTCTGCACCCGAAAGTACACGGCGGCATTTTGGGTCGTCGCGGAATAGATGAAGGCGTAATGACTCAACACGGTATCAACGCCATCGATATGGTGGTTGTGAATTTGTATCCGTTCGAAAAAACCGTTGCTAACAAAGACTGCTCTTTGGAAGATGCGGTAGAAAATATCGATATCGGCGGCCCAACCATGGTGCGCGCTGCTGCAAAAAACCACGCTCACGTAAATATCGTGGTTAACGCGTCTGACTACGCAACTATTCTTGCTGAGATGCAAGCCAACAATGGCTGCACCTCATTAAAAACCCGTTTCGATTTGGCGATCAAAGCCTACGAACACACTGCCGCTTATGACGGCGCCATCGCCAATTATTTTGGTCGTATGGTTGAAGGTGGTAGCGCCAACTTCCCACGCACGTTCAACAGCCAATTTATCAAAGCGCAAGAAATGCGTTACGGCGAAAACCCACATCAAAAGGCAGCGTTCTACGTGGAAAAAAATCCACAGGAAGCAAGCATCGCCACTGCAAAACAATTGCAAGGTAAAGAGCTGTCGTACAACAACGTGGCCGATACTGACGCAGCACTGGAAACCGTTAAGTGTTTCTCTGAGCCAGCTTGTGTGATCGTTAAACACGCGAACCCTTGCGGTGTTGCTGTTGCTGAATCCATTAAACACGCTTACGACCTAGCCTACTCTACCGATAGCGAATCTGCATTCGGCGGTATTATCGCGTTTAACCGCGAGCTGGATGCTGAAACTGCAAAAGCCATCGTTGAGCGTCAATTCGTTGAAGTAATTATCGCTCCAAGCGTTTCTGCTGAAGCTGTTGAAGTGGTTAAAGCCAAACAAAATGTACGCCTGCTCGCTTGCGGCGAATGGGGTACTGAGCGCCCCTCTTCACAAACTTGGGGAGGTCTGGATTACAAACGTGTCAACGGCGGCCTGTTAGTACAAGATCGCGATGACGGCATGATCACCGCTGCTGATTTGAAAGTCGTTACCAAACGTATTCCAACCGAAGATGAACTGCGCGATTTGTTATTCGCATGGAAAGTCGCAAAATTTGTTAAATCCAATGCGATTGTCTACGCAAAACATTTGCACACCATCGGTGTAGGCGCTGGCCAAATGAGCCGCGTAAACTCAGCGCGTATCGCTGCGATTAAAGCTGAACACGCAGGCCTGCAAGTTGCCGGTTCAGTGATGGCATCTGACGCATTCTTCCCCTTCCGCGATGGCATCGACAACGCCGCGAAAGTGGGCATCGCCGCTGTAATTCAACCGGGCGGATCAATGCGCGATGAAGAAGTGATCGCCGCTGCCGACGAACATGGCATGGCGATGGTGTTCACCGGTATGCGTCACTTTAGACATTAATAGATCGCGCCATTAATTGAATTCATTAATTTCGTAGGTTGGGTAGCAATGCCCAACATAGTTGTCACAAAATTAATTGGTGTTGGGCATTGCTGCCCAACCTACGTAAACGACTCAAAAAAGATATTAATTTTATGAACGTATTAATTATTGGTAGCGGCGGACGTGAACACGCGCTCGCATGGAAAGCAGCACAGAACTCTCAAGTGGAAACCGTTTTTGTTGCTCCGGGCAATGCGGGCACCGCACTTGAACCCAAATTGGAAAACGTTGCTATCGACGTGTTGAACTTTGAAGCGCTGGCAGCTTTTGCCGAGAGCAATAACGTCGGCTTAACCATTGTCGGCCCAGAGGTTCCACTGGTTGCCGGTGTGGTGGATTTTTTCCAAGCACGCAACTTGGCGTGCTTTGGCCCAAGCAAAGGCGCTGCGCAGTTGGAAGGCTCAAAAGCCTTCACTAAAGATTTTCTTGCACGCCACAAAATCCCAACTGCGGATTACCAAAACTTTATCGAAGTAGAACCTGCTCTCGCTTATTTGCGTGAGAAAGGCGCACCTATCGTAATCAAAGCCGATGGCCTCGCAGCGGGTAAAGGCGTAATCGTCGCTGAAACGCTTGAACAAGCCGAAGATGCCGTACGCGATATGCTGTCAGGCAACGCCTTTGGCGATGCCGGTTGCCGCGTAGTGATCGAAGAGTTTTTGGCGGGTGAGGAAGCCAGCTTTATTGTGATGGTCGATGGCAAAAATGTATTGCCGATGGCGACAAGTCAGGATCACAAACGCGTTGGCGATGGCGATACCGGCCCCAACACTGGCGGTATGGGTGCTTATTCACCTGCGCCGGTTGTAACCCAAGCCGTGCATGATCGTGTTATGCAAGAAGTGATTTATCCAACTGTGAATGGCATGGCCGCCGAAGGTAATACCTACGTTGGTTTTTTGTACGCGGGCTTGATGATCGACGCCTCTGGCGCTCCTAAAGTGATCGAATACAACTGCCGCTTTGGCGACCCAGAAACCCAACCTATCATGCTGCGCTTGCGCTCTGATCTGGTTTCACTCTGCGAAGCCGCACTCAAGGGTGAGCTGGATAAAACCAGCGCCGACTGGGATGAACGCGCGTCTGTAGGTGTTGTGCTGGCAGCAGGCGGTTACCCGGATGCTTACGCAAAAGGCGATGTAATTTCTGGCTTGCCTACAACTGAAATCGCTGGCGAGAAAATTTTCCACGCAGGCACCAGCACCAAAGACAATCAAACCGTCACTAACGGCGGCCGTGTACTGTGCGCAACTGCACTGGGTAATACGGTTTTGGAAGCACAACAAAGCGCTTACAAACTGGCAAAACAAGTTAGTTGGAACGGCATGTTCTATCGTAACGATATCGCCTATCGCGCTATTGCTCGCGAAAAACAATAAATATCGTTAATTGCGTTGGGCTAGGCGACAATATTGCCTCTGCGCCACAACGCACATACACCACCTGAATTTGCAAGCTACACTCAATTGACCTTAATGGAGTAATAAACACTAATTGAGAAGCTTGCAAAGCTCAGGAGGTCTCATGCCATCCACACACCAGATCGCATCTGATCAATTTAACCGCGCAAACTCAGTTTTTATTCGCAACAGCAGTCTTCTATTTGCGCTTGCCGTCTTACCTGCTACCAGTCTCGCTGCATCCTTTCAAATTCTCGAACAAAGCCCTGCACATCTCGGTAAAGCATTTTCGGGTACCGCTTCGGATGTGATTGATGCCAGCGGCGTGTTTTTTAATCCGGCCAGTATCACAGAGCTAGAGCAGCCGACATTGACTCTTGCTGGCAATGCAATATTTACCAGCTCGACCTTCAATAACACCAATTCAAATACCAACGGCCTTAACGGCAAGACCGATGAAATCGGTTATGTGCCAAATGTCTACTATGCCTATCCCCTATTCGAGAGGTTCTCGATGGGCTTTGGCATTAATGCGCCCTATGGCTTGGCAAGCGATTACAACGATGACTGGCATGGCCGCTATCTCGCCACCTTCAGCCAACTGGAGGTAGTCAACGTCAGTGCTGTTGGCGCCTATCAACTCAGCGACTCATGGTCGTTAGGATTGGGGCTGAATTACCAGCGCGCCGAGGTGACACTGGAAAGCCAATTCGACTCAACGCTGGGGGTTAATCCATCCCCCGCCACCGATAGCAGCGCCAAAATTGAGGGTGATGATGACGATGTGGTGCTGGATCTTAGCGTGTTTTATAAGCCGACTGACCGGACATCATTTGGTCTGATCTGGCGACAAGGCGGAGAGTTTGATCTGGAAGGCAACGCAGGTTTCACCTTGAATCCACTATGTAGCCCCGGCCAAGGTTATCCCACTGGCGCACCACCTGCCCCGACCACCGGCACCATTTGCGCGGCATCATTAAATGCCGTTGCCGGTAATGCCAAAGCACTTATGCAACTGCCCGATACGGTTACCCTCAGCGGTTCACATCAATTAACCGAAAACTGGAAAATCCACGGCGATATTGCCTGGACTGAATGGAGCGTGCTTCAGGAAGTTGATGTAATTAATTCCGGCAACAATCTCGTCATTAGCCAATTGGAATTGCATTACAGCGATACTATGCGCTACGCGCTGGGCGCAACTCACAGTTCCGAAACTCCTTGGACCTGGCGTTTTGGTATCGCATTTGATGAAGCGCCACAAAAAAATCCTGAGCTGGTTAACCCGCGCATTCCCGATCAGGATCGCATCTGGTTTAGCGCTGGTTTTAATTACGAGTTTTCACCTAACACATCACTGGATTTAGCCTACAGCTACATCAAAGTGGATGAGGCAAGTATTAATAGCACCAGCACGCAAACGGGGCATCACGTTGAAGGCACCTTCGATGCGGATGTCAACATTATTGGCCTGCAAGCGAATTTTAAATTCTAGTTTTTTTGATTGAACAAAGCGGAAACATAAAAACAGCAACAAATCATTCTGATTTTATGTTTCCGCTTTTTATTATTTCCCCTGTAGACTTTTAAACATTACAGCTACCATGCTGGATCTTTATAATCATCCCTCCAACAAAACGCCCCACTCCATCGATATGATTGCCACTCTGATTAGCCATTCAAGTTGTCATCAACACCATATGCCGGAAGGACATCCCGAATCATCCGAGCGAATTGATGCGATTACCAATCAATTAATGGCCAGTGGTATTGATGGCCTGCTCTACCAACGCGATGCACCAGCAGCAACGGATGAACAGCTCTTGCGTGTGCATACACCCGAGCACCTGCATGCAATTACGCGCGCAATCCCCAGCGAAGGAATTTATTCGTTCGACAACGATGTATTTTTATCCCCGCAAACATTGCGTGCTGCTCGTCATGCAGCTGGCGCTGCTGTGCTGGGGGTAGATATGATTATGCGCGGCGAAACCGATGCGGTATTTTGCAATGTGCGCCCACCGGGTCATCATGCAGAACGCGCAAAAGCTATGGGATTTTCTATTTTCAATAATATTGCCGTTGGCGCTGCTCATGCATTAGAAGCGCACGGATTAGAGCGAGTTGCCATAGTTGATTTTGATGTTCACCACGGCAACGGCACGCAAGACATTTTTTTCAATGAACCGCGCGTTTTGTTTTGCTCCAGTTTTCAATATCCATTTTATCCACACACCAATATTGATGATGTGCCCGCTCACATTATCAACACGCCATTACCTGCCACCTGCCGCAGTGAAGGCTTTCGCACCGCAATCAGCGAAAACTGGCTGCCCGCTTTGGAAAAGTTTCATCCGCAACTTATTTTTATTTCGGCAGGTTTTGATGCCTATATTGATGACGACATGTCATCCATCAGTTTGGTGGAGCAAGATTATTTTTGGGTTACGCAACAAATGCGCACATTAATGGATACCAGCAAAGATTTAGCACCGGAAAAAGTATGTAGAGGAATAGTATCTACATTAGAGGGAGGCTATGACTTGTTGGGATTGGGGCGCTGCGCACTTGCTCATATCAAAGCTCTGGCAAAACTATAACCGCTTTCGCTTAATAAACGCTGCTTATTGCAGCGTTAAACTCATATCGATAAGTCCATCATCACGATTGAACCTCACACTAAAACCCAATTTTCGCGCGAGATTTGCCATGCCGGTATTTTCCAGCATGGTGCATCCAATCAATTCGCGGGTTCCCTGCGCGCGGCAATAATCAATCATTTTTTGCAACAACTTTCCGCCCAACCCTATTCCCTTTAGTTCACTGCGTACCGCCATCGCAAATTCAGCTTGAGTGTTATCAGGATCAGTTTGTACACGCACAACGCCCAAAATTTCTTCTTGCTGCTGATCATTTGTGAGCACCGCAATAAATGCCATTTCACGCGCGTAATCGATCTGCGCCAAACGCGCCATTTGTTCGTGAGAAAATTGCGGCAGCTCAGCAAAATAGCGTTTGTATCTATCTTCTTTACTTTGCGAATTATCAAACGCCTGCAAATTTAATTCATCTTCCGGGCGAATTGGGCGTAACAGCACTGAGCGCTGATCACGCATTACAAATGTTTCTTCCAATTCTTTTGGATAAGGCCTAATCGCCAAAGGATAAGTATTATTTTCCGAGCTGAGCTCAAGGCTCGCATCCAATACCCGAATTTCTTTTCCTGCGATCAATGCGGGGTTGATTAATAGGCTACGCAAAGCAGGATTATCAATCACGATTTGGCTAATCTGCGTTAGCAATAAACACAGCGCAGGCATATCAATAGGTACGTACATTTCGCGCTCGCGAATTTTTCCTTCTGCCAATGCCTGTATCACCATGTAACGCGCCAATGCCATATTCAGTGGCGGAAGTGCAACTACCGCATTAGTACGCACGCTCCAATGGCTTGCTGCTTCGCCCAATAAAATCACAGGGCCAAATACCGGATCATTTTGCACCTGAATTCGTAATGGGTGCGCCCCTTTCAAGGGAGTCTGGGCAGCAGAAGCATGCGCATATTCGATTTCACTCAAGGTGCCAATGCCATAATCACCCAGTAATGAAACAGTCTCCTCGCGTGTTAAATTTGTACGCTGTTCCGCTAATGCTTGGGCAATAATCGCTTGCGCTTTTTGTGGCTGATAAGGAACCTTATCGCTAATAGAATCCGGGGTTTCCGATAATAATTTTTGGTTGCGACGATATTGCACCATATGCATAAACGCGCCGACTGCACCTTCAGGAGTGCGGAAGGATGCGATGTTGGCATCGGCAAAACGCAGGCGCGCATTTTGTGCTGCATCCTCCCCCATCCAATTGGCAAAAATATTCGGCTTGCGTCCGGTGTAATTTTTATAAGTGTTAATTACCGCATCTGCATACACTTCGCCCGGCGTTAATGCAGAAGGGGCTTGCATCAACAAAATGTTATCAACGCTGTTACTTTGCAATAAAACCTGCAACACCTTTTGATAGGTTTCGGGCGATGCATCACCTAATAAATTAATAGGATTACTTGCACGGCCTCCGGTATGAATTAGCGGTTGCAATTGAGCAATTACTTTTTCATCCAACATTGCCAAACGACCGCCGCGCTGCAAAAGTGCATCTACTGCCATAGCGCTGGGGCCATTGCCATTTGCAATCACAACTAACTGTTCGCTGTAAATCGGCTTACCATTTGCGAGAGTTTCTACTGCGGCCAACAATTCACGCAGATCACCTACTCGCAGCATACCCGCGCGACGAAAGGCTGCATCATAAACAGCGTCGTGACCCATTTTTTCTGCATCCAAACGTGAAGTAAGCAGACTCGCTTCTGCGTAAATTCCCGCCTTAATTACCAGTATAGGTTTGTTAAACGATGCGGCGCGCGCAGCAGACATAAATGCACGGCCATCGTGGATTGCATCTATGTACAATAAAATCGCAGAGGTTTTTGGATCGCGCCCGAGGTAATCGAGAATCTCATCAAAATCGATATCAACGCCTTCACCAAGCGAAATAAATTGCGAGAAGCCAATACGACGGCGACGCGCCCAATCCAACAAGGTGACACAGACGGCTGAAGACTGGGAAACTACAGCGATCTTTCCCGGCAGCGCATTTATGTGCGCATAACTCGCATTCAAACCTAATTCAGGAATAATTATTCCGAGCGAATCAGGGCCAAGAATTCTTACGCCCCACTCCTTGGCAATGGCGAGCATTTGCTCTTGTAGATTGGTGCCTTGCGCCGTGAATAAATTATCCAACCCCGATGCAATAACAATCGCATTGCGCGTTCCTTTTCGCCCAAGCTGTAAAATAATTGCAGGTACACGCGTGGCGCGTGTACAAATAATCGCGAGGTCAGGCACCATCGGTAACTCGTCAATCGAACGATAAGCAAGCACACCATTTACTGATTTGTAATGCGGCGTAACCGGCATAATCGGGCCGTCGAACTGCCCCTGCAGCAAATTGCGCATAACTGCATTGCCCGGACGATTAGGCTGATTGGATGCACCTATGACCGCAATCGAATGGGGCTTTAGTAATTGTTCGACACTCTTTACCGTCATAATCCAACCATCATTTTTACTGCTGTTGCGAAATTAATTGTTAAATTAGTTTTTACATTTATAAATTTTCGTCGTCTTCATCAATTTTTTGCAAACTCAACTCACCAAAACTGGTCGGCACCGGTTTTTCCTGATGTGCCGCTGGAGCTTGCGCAGTGGTTGATGCAGCCGGAGTATCGACTCTTGGTGCTGCGACACCATCAGTAGCCAACTTGATTCGCAAACGAAGATTATTCGGTGAGTCAGCATTAGCAATAGCATCATCAAAGCTCACTTTGCCTGCCATAAATAATTTAAAAATAGCACCGTCAAACGTCTGCATTCCGAGATTTTCCGATTTCTCCATAATCTCTTTAATCTCAGTAAAACGACTTTTAAGAATAAGCTCCTGAATTGTTTTGGTACCCAACAATACTTCAACTGCAGCGCAACGTTTTCCATCGACTGTAGGCAATAAACGTTGCGAGACAAATGCGCGTAAATTTTGCGAGAGCCCCATCAACAATTGTGGGCGACGCTCTTCGGGAAACAAATTGATAATTCGCTCCAGCGCCTGATTGGCATTGTTGGCGTGCAAGGTGGAAATCGCCAAGTGTCCGGTTTCCGCAAATTCGAGCGCATGTTCCATGGTTTCGCGGTCGCGAATTTCGCCAATCAAAATCACATCGGGCGCCTGCCGCAAAGTATTTTTTAATGCGGCTTTGTAGCTACGAGTATCCACACCCACTTCACGCTGATTAATCACACTGCGCTTATGCTTGTGAACAAACTCGACCGGATCTTCGATGGTAATGATATGACCACCGCTAGATGAGTTGCGATGATCAATAAGTGCCGCTAGCGATGTCGATTTACCCGAGCCAGTTCCACCCACAAATAAAACCAATCCGCGCTTGGTCATGATCACATCTTTTAAAACTTCAGGTAGACCTAGTGCATCAAACTGTGGAATTTCGGTTTTGATATTGCGCGCGACTATCGCAACTTCATTGCGCTGTTTAAAAATATTGATGCGGAATCGACCAACGCCAGCAATCGAAATCGCCAAATTCATTTCCAGCTCACGCGTAAAAACTTCCCGCTGCTCTTCATCCATAATCGCATTGGCAATGTTTTCTATCTCGCCCGGCTTATAGGATTCAGTCGCCAGAGGTTTTAGTACACCCTGAAATTTTGCACAGGGCGGCGCACCTGTGCTCAGGTACAAGTCCGAACCATCTTTTTTGGCAAGAATATTTAAAAATTGATCAATCGGGGTTGCCATAACTTACTCCGCGATAAGAGAAACTGATTAGGAGGAGTATAGCCAGAATTATCTTGGTTACCTTTCCCGTATTACGAATTCGTCGCTGCTACAAATGCAATTTCAACCAACATCGCAGGGTCCAGCAATTCCACTTTTATGCACGCGCGTGAAGGTGCTGCACCCGCAGGCAACCACTCAGACCATGCATTATTAAGCGCAGCAACATTTTGTTTATCGGTAATGTAAATAGTGGCAGATAAAAGACGGGACTTATCGCTATTGACTGCAGCCAAGGTGATTTCAGCTTGCGCCAGAATTTGTGCGATTTGCTCATCGAACGAGCACCCGGTATCGTTTGGCACCTCAACAAAATGTGCAATACCGTTATAGACAGTGGCATCTGACCAGCGTGGGGTCGGATTCAAGCGTTGAATAGACATAGACAATTTTCCAACAGGGTGTTTGAAATGAAATCTGGCGCCTATAATAGCCGCCTTTCGCACTCCGCCCAATTTTAATCACCGATAAAGCGACCAGTCTCATGGCATTAGCGTCAATCATTGCACACCGCATTTACCGTCACTCGCCCGGCAGCGCTTTTGAGCTGCAACTGCGTAGCGAAACCTTCGCTACCAACGGCAAACTGGAAGAACTGGCTTATGAATTAAAAACTCAATTCATTCGCAAAGGCGGTAAGAGCTACGGGCGCTTTTCTGACGAAACAGGTGAGTTTCCCCTGCCCGCGTGGCTGCGCGATTATCGCGAAGAGCGCTTGAGTTTTCTTAGTTTTACCCAAAAGGTAATGCAGCAATTTCAGCAATCGCTAGAGAAAGCAGAATCCTTATTAGATGCCTATGTTTTTTTTGTCGAAGAAAAATTGGAAATTGGCGACACGTTAAATGTTTATCTGATTGAACATCAAAGTGGGCTTTATTTGGATGGAGAGCTGGCACTGGATGATTCGCTCGCACTTGATACCAGCGGCTTCACGCTTGCAGCAAAAATTCAATTGAATGATTGGACTTCGGGCGACTCTTCCACTTATCTCACATTGATGCGCGCGCGCGGCGATAAAGATATTGCCGACGCCTTTACCCAGTTCATCGCCTTCACCGACAAACAAGACATCAAACAGGAAACAGCCGAGTTCTTGCGTATCGTTGATGATTTCAGTCAGACACTTGATGAGCCTACCGCCAAACTGACCCGCAATAAAGTTGCCGATTACTGCCTCGAACAGAACAAGGCGGGCAAACCTGTCACTATTGCCGCCCTGTCCAGCAATCTGGCCGAAGAAGTTAAAAGCTATGAGCCGGAACGTTTTGTGCGTTACGTTGAAAACAGCAAGCCCGATTTGAAGCCGGAGTTTATCCCTCATGCGGGGCAGATTCGCAGCTATGTACGCATAAGCGGCCGCAACGATTCCCTAAGCATGAGCTTTGCCTCCGAATGCTTGGGGCGCGAAATTGAGTATGATGCCGATAACGATGTGCTAACCATTAAGAATCTGCCTTCGGCATTAAAAGCCAGACTATTGAAGCATTTGAAAGAGTCTCATGGCGGGAATTAATAGGCATGCCCCAGCAACCACAAGCTATAACAAAAACAACTTTTCCTATAACTATATAAACTAAACCCGACCTTGCAAAACAAGACGACTGGTCATATATTTAAACCATGAGCAAACGTGAACTGAAAAAAGATCATCTCCTTGATGCTGGACTGAAAGTCATGGCCACTCGTGGCTATAACGGCACCAGCATTCAGGACATAGTCAACGCTGCAGACGTTCCTAAGGGATCTTTCTACACCTATTTCAAAAGCAAAGAAGATTTTGCTATTGAAGCGTTGGAGAAAGTTACCGAAGAACGAATGCTTCAGAATCGCCACCTGCTCAACGACCGCAGTATTTGCCCACAAGAGCGACTGACTCGTTTTTTTGTTGACAATATCGGCGGCTGTGAAGAAAACCTTAATGGCGGCTGCTTTATTGGCAATATGTGCCAAGAGATGTCTGAATCCAGCGAGGCTATTCGCATTAAGGTTCGCCAGATGCTACGTAATAGCACTCAGGCAATCGAAGATGTTCTAGAAGAAGCAAGATTGAACAATGAGCTAAAAAGCCAGCTCCCCTCACCCGTCCTGGCAGAGTTTTTATTCAATGCATGGGAAGGGACGCTGATGCGAATGAAAGCATCCAAATGCCGCGAGCCATTGAATGCTTTTTTAATTGTACTGCCTGAGCTTTTTTCCAAACCTCAAAGTTAAAAACCTCAACACTAGACCTGTAACTACTCATCAGTAGTTTGCAACCCAAAAAACAAGACGACCAGTCATCTCTTAAAAATGGAAACAATTTGCTCCCATGATTCAGATAGGAAATTTTTGCACACACCAAAGACGACTGGTCATCTTTAAAGATATGAAATAAACGAACAGAAAGAATCAAGGTTAGCACCATGAACCAACTGCAACAACGATACGTACAATTGACAGCAAATGACCCCTCCGTAATCAAATCGGCAAGCCAATACATTTTGCTTTTACTTATCACCATGACCAGCGCTATAGCTCAAGCGCAAAACTTTTATCAAGAACAACAGCCAGAATGGTTAAAAAACATCAACACCACTGACATAAAAACCTCCTCCCTAAAAACTCAAAGCAATTCAGGAAAAAACTCCAGCAGCTGGGCATTTGCGTTTGATAACGATCTATTTGTTCCCGGTCATCGCGATCAGGATTACACCTATGGCCTCAACTTTACCCAGACCGGAGATTCAACTCGTAATTCGCGCCTTAGCCTCAATACCCCTTTGATCGTAATGGATGACCTTATCGGTTTTAATCACACATCACTAAGCACGCAGGAAACGTTCAGTCGTGAAGTAGGCGCATTTGGATTTACACCTGAAGACATTACCGTCAGCGAAGCGAATCCTAATGATCGCCCCTACGCCAGCCTGATTTATCTTTCAAGCTCACGTGAACAAGTCGACCTTGTAGCAAATGTCGCATGGAAAAGCACCCTTACACTTGGCGCATTAGGCTTGGGACTGGTAGGCGAACTACAAAATCTAGTGCATCAAGGAACCAATGGCAAAGAAGCGCAAGGCTGGAGCAATCAAATTAGCGACGGAGGAGAATTGACGGGACGCTATGTAATAGCAAGGCAACAGTATTTCGATGGCTTCTCAGAAAACCTAGAGATCAAAAGCACAGTACAGGCATCCGTTGGATATTTAACAGAGGCAAGCTGGAGCTGGAATCTACGCGCTGGAAAAATCCATAGCCCTTGGTCTTCGTTCAACCCGGAACTCGCCAGCTATGGTGAAAAATCATCTTACTCAAGCACTGCAAAACCAATTGATGAACACTACTTTTGGGCAGGAGTTGCACTCAAAGCCCGTGCTTATAATGCTTTTTTACAAGGTCAATTTCGCAATAGTGAAGTTACTTACAACCACGATCAACTAAATTCATTTTTGGTTGAGGCTTGGGCTGGATACACTTTTTCATTCAAACAGGGATATCGAATTAGCTACGTACTACGCGGGCACAGTTCAGAAATTAACGAAGGGGCTGGTGATCGCAACCTGCTGTGGGGCGGGATAATCGTTACACACAGCATCTAGCTGAATTTTTGAAAAACAGAAATATGAGCATCGCTGTACTAGTGGCTTTTAATGATTACTCAACGATGCTCAACAGAATTAATTTGGTTTACTTTAATAAAGGTGACTTTAGAGATTCAACATTAGTACCGATCAAAGCTTCCACACTTTTTCGCAAGTCATCCAAGGATACCTTGCGTTTTTTCATCAACTCACGGGTTACATCGTCGATTGAATATTTTTTATTGCTGCGTGTACGAATTTCTTTATCCAGCTCATCAAGCAATACAACAGCGCGAGCAGTAACCGGCCCTGTAGATTTACTTTTACGCAAGTGCTTAACATCCGCGCCCCATTTAGCTAAATTTTTAACAATCGTACTGCGTCGCGCCTTGGTCATACCATGTGCGCGATACAACAACTCAAACGAATAAAATTCAGCAAGCCCTTCTGCAATCCAATCGTCATTTGTGGTTGCGGTAGTAACACCGCTGATGCGCGTCACCATATGAGTCAATTCATGCAACAGAGGGCTAGTGCCATTTTCACTTACTAATGGTCGATCCGCATGTAAAAACAGCGAGTTAGATGCAGACAAACCGCCGCGCCACATAGGGTCATCAGCGCCCACGACAAGTAATTTTTTAGGCGTTTTGTCAAATGCAGAGTAAACCTCTGGCCACACAAAATTAAAAAATGTGAGCGCATCCATTCGTTTAAACCCCTCGCCCTTAGGAGCACTAACAGCTATAGATGTTTTGGAAATGGTTGCACGACGCGTCCCAATCTTACCTGCGATCATCCAGCCAGTCGGTCGGTCAAAACGGCGATCGGGATTATCGATATTAAAAGTATTATCTTTTTTTCTTGGCCATCCAGTTTCAACACTGCTCCACTCTTCAGGCAAAACCATCTCGAGAGTTGCTACCGAATAAGCTCCAGGTGCTTCGAATGTGTGAATAGCCGGAATTAGATCATCACCGCGAAACAATGCCCAACCCTCTGTTACTCGCGCATCATATTTTCCTGGATCGCGCTCATGAGTGAGCGTTACAAAATATGTTAACTGTGCAGCGTCAGATGGCAACTCCCAAACTACAAGCTTATCTTTTATGACCAACTTTCCATTCGCACGAATTTTCGAATAAATCCCTTTATCATTTTTAAACTGTATTTTCTTGAGAAGATCACCTTTATCGACAGTGATGGATACAAAAGCCCCTTCCTTTGCAGCATCAAATGTCACCTTGTAGGACAACTCATAGGCGAGATCTTGTGATGTTGGATTTTCTGCAAATGAAGAACTGCTTAGAGCAAACCAAAACACTAAAAAAAGCAGATGAAATACGCGGGTTGTTTTTGCAATAAATGGCATAACCAAGTCTCGTCAGAAATAAATTATTGAATTCAATTAAATCAGTTTAACTTTGTTATTTATTATTTTGACAAGCAAAAACTACAGACATTCACAAGAATGAATAATCAAATTTTTAATAATTGATAGGATTTCACAGAAGATTACTACAAATGATCATTGCATTTCGTGTGCAGGAGGTAAGGCTTCCTCTTATGAAAGAAGCCTTTTAGATTTTCTTACTTTTTTGCGGACAACTAACAATAATGCAAAAGCACTAAAAATTATCGCTAAGAAATTTCTCAGCTAAACGCGCAGTATCACTACTACCCATAGCAACTTCCGACAAAATGGATCTGGCCTTTGCCTTGTCACCCATCAAAAAATAAACCTTACCTAGATCAAGCTGGGCATCAGGCACTTTTGCGGTATTAGGGAAGTTTTCAATTAATGTTGAAAACCACTCTTTAGCTTGAGGGTAGTCCTTTTTAAGCATCGCTATTTTGCCTAACCAGTAGTGACTGTTAGTTGCAAAATTTCCACTGGGAAAGCGATTCAAATGCTCTTTGAAAGCAGCTACAGCACCGTCGAAGTCTTTTTGATTCAACAAATCATAAGCAGCTTTGTAAACATCCGCCTCACTGGCAGAATCAGGTAGCGCAGAAGTGGTAGCAGATGCAGCTAATGCTGCAGCAGGGAGGGCTGCATCAACAGCAGGCGCACTTAAAGAATTGGTAGCACTACGTGAGCCGCCGGACAAACGCCGATCAAGATCCATGTAGTTATCTAATTGCAATTGTTTAAGTTGTCTTAACTCGTAGGATTGCTCTTCAAGTAAGCCACGCAAAATGGCAACTTCTTCCTGGAGAGCGCGAATTTGGGAATAAACATCAGATTCAGCAGCGACAGGCAGATCAGATTGAGCCACCCCAGAGCGAATGCTCTGAGGTGAAGACTCAACAACCCGTACTTGCGCCTGTAAGACTGGAGCTGCAGCAATTAGGGCAACAGCAAGCAGATTTTTCAGCATACGGGCTCAGACTCTTAGTACTTAACTTCTACGCGACGGTTTTGAGACCATGACGCTTCGTCGCTACCAGTTGCAGCTGGTTGCTCTTCACCGAAGCTAACAACTTCCAGAGATGAACCGTTAACACCTTGAGTCACGAGGAAATCGCGAACAGCGTTAGCACGCTTCTCACCCAGAGCCATGTTGTACTCGCGTGAACCGCGCTCGTCAGCGTGACCTTCCAGACGCACTGCAACTGAAGCACCTTTCAGTTTGTCAGCGTGAGCCAACAGAACAGCACGGCTTTCAGCGGTCAGAGAGTATTGATCAAAGTCGAAGTAAACAACGCTAGACAGAGGAGCTTCAGTAGCGCCAGTGTCAGTTACTGCAGTACCGGTAGTTGGAGCTTCGGTAGCTGCGTTGTCGCTGCTTGAACAGCCAACCAGGAAAGACATTACAACAGCTAAAGTTAAACCTTGCTTGAGTGCCTTGGTGATCATGTGTGTGTAACTCCAATGAAGTTTTTGATCTGTTTTACGGGGATTTAGTTAAAGAATGGCGACCATGCGGGTTCCCGCACATCACCCTGTTTTGGAGGCTGGAGGATTTTGACACGTGCATCGAGTGACACAGCGGCCAACACTCCTTTACCACCAGAACGAGTCGCATACATTAGCATAGCGCCATTAGGAGCTATAGTAGGCGATTCGTCCAAACTTGTCTCGGATAAAATGCGCAAATTGCCAGATTTTATATCTTGTGCAGCAATATGATGGGTTCCGCCGGGTCTTTTATTCAACATAACCAAGCTTTTTCCATCTGGAGACACTCGCCCACGTGCATTGTAGTCACCATCAAATGTCACACGCTCCTGCTGCATAGTCGCAAGATTAACCTGATAAATTTGTGGCTTGCCGCCACGATCCGAAGTGAAATAAAGCGATGCACCATCCGCTGCCCACGAAGGCTCATGATCAATCGCAAAATGGTTGGTTACACGCGTCAATTGTCGCGTAAGAACATTCATTACATAAATTTCTGGGTTGCCGTCTTTCGACAAAGCCATCGCTAATTTTTGGCCATCTGGAGACCAAGCAGGTGCGCCATTCAATCCACGGAAGCTAGTCATTTGCTGACGTCTACCAGTCGCGATGTCTTGAATATAAATCGCAGGTTTATTTTCTGCTTCAAATGACACGTAAGCCACACGCTGTCCATTAGGCGACCACACAGGTGACAACAAAGGATAGCGAGATTCCAACAGCATACGTGGGCGAAAGCCATCAATATCCGAAAGCATCAAGCGGTATTTTTGTGGGCTTTTGAATGCTTCAACATAAATCAACTTGGTAGAAAAAATACCGCGAATACCAGTAATAGTTTCATAAACCTTGTCGCTGATGTGATGCGCCATATCACGTAGTTGAGCTTCGGTACCATCTACAGTCAGCTTGGCAAATACACGCTTCTGCTGAACCACATCAAACAATTCATAGCTAGCATAGTAACGCCCAGCTTGCTGCGTGATGGAGCCAATCAGCAAATACTCAGAACCAAGAGCTTTCCAATCGCGATAATGTACTTCGGTCTCATTGCGCGGAAACGCGAGCATACGTGAAGGATCAGTTGCTTCAAACTGACCAGAAAACTCCAAGTCATTGCCTACTATTTTCGCGATATCCTCAGGCAAACGGCCACCAGTCCAACCAAAAGGAACCACGGAGATCTTGGTCGGATTATCGACCCCCTTGGTAACAAACACTATGTTCTGGGCATTTGCAGATATTGCAAACACAAACAGAAATGCACTGATTATGTATCTCACTGGCGTAAATCCTCTGGATTAAAGGCAAATTGAAAATGACGGAAATTTCGCTCAAAGACATCAATAGGTACGTCTTTGATTTCAACAAATCGTTCAACTTTTTTGATTGCTTGTTCAGCAGCATTATCAAATGCAGCATTGCCACTACTCTTGGCCAACTGAACCCCAATAACCTGTCCATTGGGAAGCATATCGATATTAAATATTGCCACCATTCCTGCACGAGCTGACGGTGGTCTACTCCAATTCTGAGCAACACGTTCCGACAGCAACTCATTGTAACTTTTGACATTGGCTGCATCATTAGATTCAGCTATGTGTTTTTCTTGTTCCTGACGCGCAGCCTGTATACGACGCTGTTCCTCTTTTGCCTCTTGCTCACGCTTGGTTTTTTTCAGCGCTTCAGCTTTACGCTGCGCCTCCTCTTCAGCTTTTTTCTTTTTTTCAGCCTCAACTTTAGCAGCTTTGGCTTTCGCAGCTTTTGCTTGTTCCTCTTTTATTTTTTGTTGTTTCTGTTTTTCTGCCTCAGCAGCTTTGGCTTGCTGTTCGCGTTGACTTTGAACCAAAGCTTCCGCCTCTTTGCGACGCTGCTCTTCCTGTTTTTTGTTGTTTTTTAAATCCTCATAAGCCTTGGCATCAAGAATTTGCTCTTTCGTTTGTTGTGGAGTAGCTTTGGCCTTGGGGGTCAGATCAACCAAGGTGGCGGTAACGTAGTGCGGCTTATAGGGTTCTTCTTTTGATTTAAAAAAGTCCCAATTACCTAAAAACAGAACCAACAAAGTGCCATGTAAAAAAACACTCAGAAAAGTTGGCAGTGAAAACGATTTTTCCAGCTTCATAAAAAACCTAGCGCGGTGGCTCCGTAATCAAGCCAACTGACGGTGCTCCAGCCAGTTTTAATTCGCCCATCAAACTGACGATTACTCCGTATTCGACTTTTTTGTCACCTTGGACAAAAACGAGCGTATTCGGTTTTTCAGCCAGCACTTTACTGACGATAGATTTAATCTCTTCCAATGGTCGAGGCTTTTCCGGGTCACCAGCCAAATCTATGTAAAAACCACCATCCGCTTTTACAGAAACAGTGATGGGTTCATCTTCTTTACTTTCAACTGGCTCGGAAGCTGCCTGAGGCAATTCAACTTTAATACCTTGCGTCATCATGGGCGCTGCAATCATAAATACGATTAGCAATACCAACATGACGTCAATCAGCGGAACCACATTGATTTCCGCTTTTAATTTCTTTTTGACCGGTGGTCCAAATCCAGACATGTTTTCAACCTGTTTCCTGATCTACGTAAAACAGCGTTATTTGCTGTGAACCTGACGGTGCAAAATTGCAGAAAATTCTTCTGCAAAGGTACGGTAATTACTTAACAGGTTTTCCGCACGAGCCGAAAACTTGTTGTAAGCCAGTACTGCAGGGATAGCGGCAAACAAGCCCATTGCAGTAGCAATCAATGCCTCTGCAATACCCGGCGCAACAGTAGCAAGACTCGGCTGCCCAGCATTAGCGATACCAAGAAAAGACACCATGATGCCCCACACAGTACCGAACAACCCAACATAAGGGCTTACCGATGCAACACTGGCAAGGAAAGGCAGGTTTTCTTCTAACTTTTCTTCTTCACGAGCCAGAGCAACACGCATTGCGCGCTGCGAACCTTCCATGATTGCATCGGAGTCTGCACCAGCCTGCTGACGCAAACGGGTGAACTCTTTGAATCCGGCACGGAAAATGTTTTCGATTCCTTCAGCAACTTCATTGCGACCATTGCCTTGGCGATAAAGTTGATTGAGATCTATACCAGACCAGAATTGCTTTTCAAAAAAATCAAACGCAGATGAGGCTTTACGCTGGTAAATCTCGCGCTGAAAAATCATCACCCATGAAATGACCGATGCCAAAAATAAAATCAGCATGACCATTTGCACCAAAAAACTGGCCTCTAGGATAAGGTGCAGTATCGACAGGCTTTGCTTGGCTTCTGGCATAGTCTTAATTAACTCTTAGTGTTTGATTGTGGAAAGTGGTCAATTGATGATGCATATCGGCGGGAATTGCGCTGGGTTTCATGGTGGCGGAATCGACGCAAGCAATGCGGATGATCCCCTCACATAACAACTCCTCGCCACGCAACACTTGCTGTTTAAATTCAACATAAGCGCGCGCCAGTTTTTCAATCTGTGCAGTTATTTGCAACAGATCATCAAGACGTGCCGGACGGCGGTAGTTAACTTGTGCAGCATGAACAACCAGTAGCTGGCCGCCATCTAAAATTGCGGGCTTATCATATCCCAAACTGCGCAAGAATTCTGTACGGCAACGCTCCATGTATTTGAGATAATTTACGTAGTAAACAATGCCGCCTGCATCTGTGTCCTCGATGTACACCCGCAGCGGGATTCCAAATGGATCCATAACTGATTTAATCCGTTGAGTCCTGTAACCGCTTTGGCACTGGCATACCAAAATAAACATACGCATTGTTGGTTAAAATTCGGCCACGCGGTGTGCGCGCCATAAACCCCTGCTGTATCAGATAGGGCTCTATAACATCTTCAATAGTTCCGCGGTCTTCGCTGATCGCCGCTGCCAAGCTTTCAACCCCGACAGGGCCGCCATCAAAATTATTCAGCATAGCGGTCAACAAACGGCGATCCATATGATCAAATCCGCGCTCATCTACATTGAGCATATTGAGCGCACTATCGGCCATTTGAGCGGTTACTGTGCCATCGCCTTTTATCTCGGCGTAATCGCGCACTCGGCGCAACAACCGATTGGCAATTCGCGGCGTGCCGCGCGAGCGTTTAGCTACCTCAGCCGCACCTTCTATATCCATTTTCACCCCCAGCAGCGCCGCTGAACGCGCGACTATATGGGTGAGATCGGCGACATTATAAAACTCCAGACGCTGAACAATACCAAAACGGTCGCGTAAGGGAGATGTCAACAAACCCGCGCGCGTAGTTGCACCCACCAACGTAAAAGGTGGCAAATCCAACTTGATTGAACGCGCAGCCGGGCCTTCGCCGATCATAATATCCAGCTGAAAATCCTCCATCGCTGGATACAAAATCTCTTCTACCACCGGGCTTAAGCGATGAATTTCATCGATAAACAGTACATCGCCCGGCTCAAGATTGGTAAGCAATGCCGCCAAATCCCCTGCTTTTTCCAACACTGGGCCAGAGGTGCTTTTGAGCGACACATTCATTTCATTGGCGATGATATTGGCAAGCGTGGTTTTACCCAGCCCAGGAGGACCAAATACCAGCGTGTGGTCTAAAGCCTCGCCACGCTTTTTTGCCGCGCCGATAAAAATTTCCATCTGCTCGCACACCGCAGGCTGACCGACATAATCTGCGAGCGATTTGGGGCGCACGGTGCGATCCAAATGGTCTTCGCGCTCTTTTGCCGTGGGGGCGATCAGGCGATCCGTTTCAATCATTGGTTAACACCTTATAGCTTTCATTTTATGGACAACAACTAACCGGCGATACTGCGCAAAGCGATGCGAATCAGCTCTTCACTCTTCGCATCCGGTTTTTGCTTGCTCGCTAAGGACACCATTTTGGCAGCATCTACCGGCTTGTAGCCAAGCGCGATCAGCGCACTTTCCGCTTCGGCAAATACATCGTTATCGGTGGCGATGCTTTGAATTTCACTATGCGCCAATAAATCGCTCTGCGGCATATCCCAATTTTTCAAACGGTCGCGAAGCTCAATTACCAAGCGCTCAGCAGTTTTTTTGCCTACACCCGGCACTTTGGTCAACGCAGTAATGTTGTCATCGCGCACGCAGCGAGCGATATCATCCGCTTCCATGCCCGATAAAATTGCTATCGCAAGCTTAGGACCAACGCCATTCACCTTAATCAAGGTGCGAAATAAAGAACGATCCCGTTGCTCGGCAAAACCAAATAACTGATGCAGGTTTTCAGTGATCGACAAATGCGTATGCAATACCACCTCTTGGCCAAGTGAGGGCAAGCGATAAAAAGTCGTCATAGGCGCTTGCACTTCATAGCCAACGCCATTCACATCCAACAATAAAAAAGGAGGTTGTTTTTCGATTAACTGCCCGCGCAAACGCCCAATCATAATGAATCTCTTATGTAATCTGGATTAAACAATTCGCCCGCGGCGAAAACTCGATGAACCCGCCATGCGCACCAGATGATCGCGAGTATTGGCATGACACAAGGCAACTGCCAGTGCATCGGCAGCATCTTCTTGCGGTGCCGCCGGCAGCTTTAGCAGAGTCTTCACCATGTGCTGCACTTGCAGTTTATCCGCCGCACCGTTGCCCACGACCGACTGCTTTACTTTGCGAGCTTCGTATTCCGAAACAGGCACATTCTGCGCTGTCGCCGCCACAATCGCCGCGCCACGCGCCTGCCCCAATTTCAAGGCCGATGCCGCATTTTTAGCCATAAACACCTGCTCAATTGCCATTTCTTGCGGGCAATATTGCTCGATGATATGAGTCAGGGAATCAAAAATAACTTTGAGACGCGCAGGTAATTCATCCGCATCTTTCATACGAATCACACCACTGGTGACATATTCATACTTGCTGCCGATAACATTAATAATGCCAAAGCCAGTTTTGCGGGAACCGGGGTCAATGCCGAGGATAAGCGCCATAGGTTGTATCTTTATACAGTAGTTATGGCGCAGTGTTGCATGACACAAGATAACAGGCAAGCATCCACTGAAAATCCAGCAAGTGCTTGCCGGACACTAACCAATTTGCTCCATAATTTCTTCGGATATATCGGCATTGGTGTAGACGTTTTGCACATCGTCCAAATCTTCCAGTGCGTCGATTAACGCGAGAATTTTTTCGGCAGACTCTTTATCGAGGCTAACTGTGAGCGATGGAATTTGGGTGATTTCGGATTCAGACTCTTTCAAACCAGTGCTGGCCAAGGCATCTTTTACGCGGAAAAAATCCTCAAACGCGGTCATGACATCAGCAGAGCCATCGTCATTGATGATCACATCATCAGCGCCAGCTTCGAGTGCAGCATCCATCAATGCGTCTTCACTCACACCCGGCGCAAAACTGATTTGGCCTTTGCGCGCAAACAGATAGGAAACTGAGCCGCTGGTGCCGAGGTTGCCGCCTTTTTTATCGAACGCATGGCGCACATCGCCCGCAGTGCGATTGCGATTATCTGTCATGCATTCAACGATAAACGCCACGCCATTAACGCCATAACCTTCGTAGGTCAGCTCTTCGTAGGCTTCAGATTCGCCGGTACCGGCACCACGAGCAATCGCGCGCTCAACCACATCCTTTTTCAGGTTATTGAGATACGCTTTTTCCACCGCCGCACGCAGGCGCGGATTATCTGCTGGGCTAGCGCCGCCTTTGGCAGCAACCGTCAGCTCACGGATGATCTTGGTGAAGATTTTGGTACGTTTGGCATCCTGACGCGCCTTGCGGTGCTTCATGTTTGCCCATTTGGAATGTCCGGCCATTAGTAGCTCCCATTCGTTGTTCGAAATTCAGACACAAAAAAGGTGGGCCATTGCCCACCCTTTTTAATACGGATAAAAATCCGTCGATTACATACCGTATTCCGGTGAATCTTCCGCAGCAACTGCTTTCTCTTTCTTGCGCAGGCGAATGTGCAGGTCGCGCAATTGCAGTTCGTCAACAGTGCCCGGCGCATCGGTCATCACACAGGCAGCGCTTTGGGTTTTCGGGAAGGCGATAACGTCGCGGATGGAGCTTGCACCTACCATCAACATAATCAAACGATCCAGACCGAACGCCAAACCACCGTGCGGTGGAGCACCGTAAGCCAATGCATCCAACAGGAAGCCAAACTTCTCGCGTTGCTCTTCGGCAGAAATACCGAGGATTTGGAATACCGCTTGTTGCATGGTCGATGAGTGAATACGCACCGAACCACCACCCAATTCAGTACCGTTCAATACCAAGTCATAAGCGCGCGACAATGCAGCGCCCGGGTTAGCAATCAACTCTTCTGGTGTGCAGCTTGGTGATGTGAATGGGTGGTGAATTGAAGTCCAGCCACCTTTGTCATCATCTTCAAACATTGGGAAGTCAACAACCCAGAGCGGCGCCCATTGAGTGGTGTACAACTCAAGGTCTGCACCCAGCTTGCAACGTAATGCGCCCAATGCTTCAGTCACAACTTTGTGCTTGTCAGCGCCGAAGAAAATCAGGTCGCCGTTTTCTGCACCTACGCGCTCAAGGATCGCTGCGCGCACTGGCACTGGCAGATTCTTAACGATCGGAGATTGCAAACCTTCTTCCAAGTCAGACTTGTCGTTAACCTTGATGTAGGCCAAACCTTTAGCACCGTAAATGCCAACGAACTTGGTGTAGTCGTCGATTTGCTTACGGGTCAACTTCTCGTTTCCGCCGGGTACTTTCAGCGCGGTAACGCGGGATTTTGGATCATTCGCTGGGCCTGCGAAGACTTTAAAGTCCACTTCGGTAACCAAGTCTTTGATATCAACCAACTCCAGCGGGATACGCATATCCGGCTTGTCTGAACCGTATTTGGCAATCGCTTCAGAGAACGGCATATGGTTGATTTCAGCAAACTCAACGCCGAGCAAATCTTTGAACAGCTCGCGGAACATACCTTCGGTAATTTCCATGATTTGTTCTTGTGACATGAATGAGGTTTCGATGTCGATCTGGGTAAATTCTGGCTGACGATCAGCGCGCAGGTCTTCATCACGGAAGCATTTTGCGATTTGGTAGTAGCGGTCGTAACCAGCAACCATCAGCAATTGTTTAAACAACTGGGGTGATTGAGGCAGCGCAAAGAATTTGCCGTCGTGGGTACGCGATGGCACCAAGTAGTCGCGCGCGCCTTCTGGAGTAGCGCGAGTCAGGATTGGGGTTTCAACATCGAGGAAACCGTTGCGATCCAGATAGTTGCGGATAACGCTGGTCACCTTGCTGCGGAAACGCAGGTTTTTCTGCATTTCGGCGCGGCGCAAATCGAGGAAGCGATACTTCAAACGAGTCTCTTCACCCACGTTTGAGTAGGAATCCAGCGGGAAAGGCATGGTTTCCGCTTCGTTCAAAATGGTCAGCGCAGTGCCGTACACTTCAATTTCGCCGGTTGGCATGTTTGGGTTAACGGTAGACGGTGCACGAGCGCGCACTTTACCGGTCAGTTGCAGCACGTATTCGCCACGCACTTTATCGGCTAACGCAAAGTTTTCTTTGGCATCCGGATCGAACACTACTTGCACAATACCTTCGCGGTCGCGCAGGTCGATAAAGATCACACCACCGTGATCGCGACGACGATCAACCCATCCGCAGAGGGTCACTTCTTGATCGATAAACGAGGCATTTAAAGCGCCACAGTATTGGCTGCGCATAGCGAGTTCCTAATATTTATATATAAAGAATGTAAGTTTGAAAAAGGCGTTTTAACAGTCACTGCCGATTAGCTGGCTGTACTGCTTCCAGAGCTGCCGGATTCACCGGCGATGTTCTTTTTCTTGCCTGACTTAAAGTCAGTTTCGTACCAGCCGCCGCCCGATAAGCGGAAACCGGCTGCTGAAATTTGCTTTTTAAGGCTTGGTTTGCCGCATGCGGGGCAATCCACCAATGGCGCATCACTTAATTTTTGCAGGGCTTCCAGATTATGGCTGCAGGATTCACATTGGTATTCATAAATAGGCACGACTATCACCTCGGACAAACACGTCAGTCACATCATTTGAACTAAGAAAGGATACCAAGACCCCAAGGGGTCGCGATTGTAACGCAAAACCTGGGGCGCGAGAACCGCGCCAACCCACAGATAATGGGTTTAAAACACGTTACTCGGGAATCTGGGAAATACGCATCCGCGCCTGCACGCGCGCTGCATGGCGCACTACCCACGCCGGCATGGCGCGTTCGTATTGGCGCGGGTTGGGCAACATTACCGCCATACGCGCTGCGGCCGAAGGGCCAATCTGCGCCGCTGGAACCTTGTAATAATGGCGCGCTGCCGCTTCGGCACCAAACACGCCATTGCCCCACTCCACCACATTCAGATACACCTCCAGAATGCGGCGCTTATCCCACAGCAGCTCGATCATCAGCGCGATAGCCGCCTCTTCTGCCTTGCGAATATAGGAGCGCGATGGCGACAAAAACAGGTTTTTGGCGAGTTGCTGGGTGATGGAGGAACCGCCCGCAACGGATTTACCCTTGCGCTGATTCTTTTGCAGCGCCTGTTGAATGCCGCGCAAATCAAAGCCTTGATGCTGCATAAAACGGTCATCTTCCGCGGCAACTACCGCACGTTTGAGATTGGATGAAATATGCGCGTAATCCACCCACTGATGTTTAAGCTCCGCCTTGGGATTTTTCTCGCGCAGTTCATCCAGACGGATCGACATAAAACTCGTCTCACCCGGATTTACCCACTTCCACACCAACACATGGGCAAAAAACCATAGCTGATACGCCAGCAACAGCAGCACTAGCCACTTTAGAATTCGCCAGGTAACGCGCCAGAACATCCGCATAGAATTACTGAACCTGCTCTTGTTGTTGAACGCGCTGTTGCATTGCGTCTGCCGCCGCGCGGGCTTTATCAAGTGCAGATTCGGATGTCGGTTTTGTCGACTCAGGTGCCGCCACTTGTTGATTAACGCTTTCATCCGGCGCTGAAATAGCATTGCGCAACTCAACATTCATCTGTTTTGCACCATTAGCGACTGGCTTATCACTAAAGTGCACCTGCCCATTGGCATCAGTCCATTTATAGACTTTTACCGGCTGTGGAGCTTCAGGCTCTGACATTTGATCTGTCACCTGTTTCACCACACCTTTAGCGTCTTCCGCTAGCTGATTAGGTGACAACAACTCACGTACATCCACCCACCAATCACTGCCCATACGCTCCTTCATATCGCGCAGCGGCATATGTCCGGTTTTGAGGTAGATCAGATAGTTGCCCACAAAAAAGACGAACAACACAACCACTATCGATTTAAATAACAACCGTTTCATACAATTCCTTAATCAACTCATTCCGCAGGCGATTGATGGCCAATCAACGCAGATCGATTCCAATATTGCTGCCTTCATATATAAGCGGCAAAAACTCCAGCGCATTTGCACAGGCCGGACTGCGCGAGCGCCCTGTCGCCAAATCAAATTCAATCCCGTGCAACGGGCAGCGCAGATGATTATTGCTGCAACTCGCATGGGTTAAGGGCGCACCAGCATGGGGACACTGGTTCTTGATCAGCAGGGTTTTGCCCTCCTCCTGCAATAACAAAAGCTGCTGGCCGGCAAGTCTGATCGGCTTACGATAACCATCATAAAGCAGGTGCAATTTTTCCAGCGCAACAAACGGCATAAACACTCCTCGATGACGCCAGTGAACAGGCGGCGACCATTCTGGCGATTTATCCCGCAAGACACCAGAGGCGCGGGTTTATCCGACAAATACTCACCACAAATGCAAGGCAACCGGATAGAATGCTGAGCATCTGGTGCATGGATTTTTGGCACCCTTTGTGCGTGACTTTTTATGCGTAACTACCTGTACAGGAATATGGCAAGCCACTTGGTAAGTTCTTGCACTTTTGATGCGGCAGTCTTGTTATGACCGATTCTTTGTACCTTGAGCGTTTGAAGCAGTTATCGACGCGTCTGGTATCCCTGCAAAAACCGATTCGCATACTCGATGCCATCAAATGGCCGCAGGGAATCGAGCAGCGTTTTCGCGAACAACAAGGCAGAGAACTCCCCGCATTAGACGCCGATTTCTACCAGCGCCAAAAATTAGGTTTTGAGCCAGCCAGCGTCAGTCAATTGCTCAGCGAACTGAAAGGCGATGTCCGCCGCCAACTGGGGCGCGATGATGCACTCGGAAAAATTCTGCAGGCGACTATCGACCAGTACCAAATTGTGATTGAGCTATTACGCAACCGCGGTACGAATCAGTTCGGTCATTTCAGCCGTCAGTTGTACGGCTCCGCCAGCGACAATTTACGCGGCGACCGCAAAACCCTGCGCCAAATGGGCGAGCGCCTATGCCATATTTTTTCGCTGCCCGCGGTTGAGCAGTTAAATCGCCCTTATCCACACAACATCAGCTCGGAAGATGCGGTAACCATTTTGCGCGAGCGCATGACGAATTATTTCGGCGCGGGTGAAGTGCGGGTGCAGATTAGCGATGACATAGTCTCGGATGCATCTGCCGGCGGCGACTGCATCAAAATCAATCGTCGCGCCAACTTTTCCGAGCTGGATTTGCAGGTGCTCGAAGTTCACGAAGGCTGGGTGCATATAGGCACCACACTTAACGGTCGCGAACAGCCCTGGGCAACTTGGTTAAGCGTCGGATCGCCACGCATTACCGCGATCCAGGAAGGCATGGCAGTACTATTGGAAACCCTGACCTTTAGCTCGTTTCCGCAGCGCGCGCGGCGTATTAGCGACCGGGTAGTTGCTGTGGACTTAGCCGAGCAAGGTGCGGATTTCTGTCAGGTGTATCGTCATTTTTTAGAGCGCGGCGTAAGTGAACACGACAGCTATCGCGTTACACAACGCGTATTTCGCGGCGGCACACTCACAGGCGGATCGGTTTTCACCAAGGATATTTCTTACGTTAAAGGCTTTGTAGAGAACGTAAATTTTATTCGCAGCGCGATTCAATCCGGCGTACCGGAAATTATCCCCATGCTGTTTATCGGCAAGGTGACACTAGATGATTTACCTCTGCTGTATGAGCGCCATTTGGAAGGTGTAATCGCCGCACCCAAATATCTGCCGCCGATGTTTAAAAATTTAAATGGTTTATATGTGTGGTTTGGTTTTTCCAGCGGCATGTCGGTAATGAATGTCGCTCGGGTGCAGCAACACTTTAGCAAGCTGTTTGAAAAGTTACCTACGCCAGTTTATGAAACTACTGGTACCGATGCTGAAATCGATTGAGTTTGATTGTAAATGACGACGTATTACAAGGTTGTACTCTCAGGTGAGAACATCTTTTTTGAAAACGCGAATCGCATTGATAAGGATGCGCCAGAGCCGGTTATTGGTTTTATCGCCTGCAAATTAATTCAGGCAGAAAACGATAGCCTGGCTATCGCCACTGCTAAACGCGATCTGCTAGTGCAGTGGAACCAAAGTTTTAATCTGGACCGCAAACTGGGCATGCCCAAATTGAAAATCGAGCACATTGAAGAAGTGCGCGGCTGGTTTAAACCCAAAAGCACCAATGATTATTACTGGTTTACCAACCCAGAACACAAGCAGGAACAACTGGAGAAATTTACCCAGCCGCCGCGCCAATGGTTTTGGCGCAGCAGCAAGAAAAAGGCACAGCAGCAATCGGTAGAATAAGTGTTCGCAATCAGGCTGTTGCAGCAACAGCCTGAACAGGTTCGATCAGCTGCAATAAGCTGGCGCGCAAACCGGGAGATGTGATTTCTTCGCTACGCGCAGAGAGTGGCGAGTTGCCCACCCATTCAAATCGCCAGCGATACAAATGTGTTGCATCACCTTGGTCGCGAACTTCAATTAACTCAAAGCGACGCGCATCCAGCGCAAATAGTTCGCGTAATTGGAAAGCAAAAGGTTCAGCGTTTTTACCAACAAAACTGGAAGCTTGCTGGGAAGGCGCAACGACAAATACATAGTCGCGTCCTTGAAAATGAGAGTGAGAAACACCGAGGCGGACTTCTTGTCCGAGACGATTGTGCAAAGCAGTATCCACAAAAACAGGATTCATCAACATAAAAGGTTCCGCGCGATTCTTATTATTGAGTCATGCAAAGTCCACATAACTCAATGGTTGATTATTCGCCACTCGGTTCCGTAAAAAGTCCCTCTGCTGCGGCGAGGCGGCAGTCTACGCACAATTTATGACAGTTCAAGTAAAAGTGTTCGTTAATACAGATGCGCTAAACCAACAGGCGATTTTGTTACTTTCTTGCCTGATGCAGGAAACACCAGTGACACAATCAACCTGAATCTTTGCCCGAATGCTTAATCGCAATCTGGTAAAGTCGCTCGTTTAGCAAAGCCACCTGCATATGGCTGCGCAAAAACTGAATAGTTCCTTAATTAGATACAATTGCAGCAAAATATTTTTTGCTGATATTCAATCTATAAAAAATTTTCACATTTCAAAACTGAAAGGAATAATCATGCCGTGTTTGAACTTACAACTCCGCTCGCTTACCCCTATTTATAGAGCCGCGTTAATACTCTCACTTGGCTCCATCGCTAGCTGCACTCAGGCGCCGCAGAGCCCTGTATATAATGGTGATCGCACCGCTAAAATCACACATCAAGACAGCTTTGGTGATAGCGCTACACGCGTGGTCTACCCGGAACAAAATTGGAGCGCTAGCGACAGCCTTTGGTTTTACGATACACCTCAAGGCTCCACACTCATCCCCTACGCTATTTTTCTCCATCTCGAAACTGCGGATAGCAGCGCATTATTTCGCGGCGATGAAAATATGAATCGCCTGCGCTATTTGCCGCAACTGAGCAGCGCTTCCAATCCCGATGGTTTGCCTGTGGGCTGGGTGAAAGATAATTACAGCAATAAAGATTACATAGGCTTTACCTGCGCCGCGTGTCACACCAGCCAGATTAATTATCAGGGCACCGCAATTCGTATCGATGGTGGCGCTGCGCTGGCAGACATGGAGCAAATGTTGATCAGCTTGGCGGCTGCATTGCAGGCAGCGCTTGATCAGCCGGAAAAATTTGATCGCCTCGCACGCAAGGTGCTGCAAAGCCAGTATCCCGCTAACACAACCGAGTTTCGTGCTGAGCTTGCTGCTGCCGCTCAGCAAATCGCGCACTACAACCAAATCAACACACCCATACATAACAACCAAACCGTCGCTTATGGTTATGCGCGGCTGGATGCATTTGGACGAATTTACAATCGCATTTTGGCACACCTCACCCCCAATGAACCTAATGCTAATCCAGCTAATGCCCCAGTGAGTTACCCGCATTTATGGGATACCCCGCAGCACGATTTTGTACAGTGGAATGGCGTGGGCGATAACGAAGGCCGTGGGCCACTGGAACGCAATGTGGGCGAAGCACTCGGCGTATTTGCCCATTTTGATTTGAATAAAAAACCGGGCGATATTGGCTACCGCTCTTCGGTAAGACTGGATGAACTGGTAGAGATGGAAGAACAACTGGGGAAACTCTGGTCGCCCAGCTGGAATGACCTCGCCAAACAGGCTGTTCTACCGCCGATTAATCAAGCGCTAGCTGAACAAGGGCAAAAAGTATTTATCGAATACCAGTGCAACACTTGCCATGAAGCGATTGATCGCACCGATCCTGATCGCCGAATTACTGCCCAGTTTGCCAGCATCAATGTCATTGGAACCGATCCAATGATGGCGATGAATGCGCTCAAACAAACCGGCAAGATGGGCTTTTTTACCGGGCAGCCGATGAATCCGCAGATTCCTAACTCGCCGGTATTCCCTGCACAGGGTGCCGTTTTACCCGCGCTTAGCGCTGCTGTCGCTGGGGTAATCGCTGAGAGCGAGCGACAACACCCACTTACTGGCACCGCCGACAACTCCATCAAAACCAGCCAACGCCACGTCAATTTTGAACCGATTGATAAGCGTAATCCAGCCGGGCTCGCCGCCTATAAAGCGCGCCCACTGAACGGAGTCTGGGCAACCGCGCCCTATTTGCACAATGGTTCGGTCCCCAGCCTCTATGAGCTATTTATGCCCAGCTGTAGCGATGCCGAGATCGCCAGTGGTAAAACCTGTCGCCCCAACCGGTTTACCTTGGGCGTGCGCGAGCTGGATGCCATTAAGGTGGGCGCGGTGCAACGCGATCCGGCGAAATATCCCGGCTTGTTTGTGTTTGACACCCGCCTGCCCAGCAACTCCAATAAAGGGCATGAATACGCAGCGGGTGTAACGCCGGTGTTTGTGCTGGATACCCAAGGCCGCCCGCTAAAAGATGCACAAGGCAAACCGCAAATGCGTCTGCTTGAACCAATTAGTGATCATCAACGCTTGGCGCTGGTGGAATACTTAAAAACCCTCTGACGAAATACGGGCATCTTCATTTATCCAAACAATAAATGGAGATGCCTGCCCACAGGGCCTATCGCCCCATTTGACAGTTTCACAATTGTTCACATTTTTCCCGTCGCATTGCGATTAAATTACCCGCGCGCCCTTGATTACACTCAAATACACCAAAATACACTGAACCAATCCCCTGCTTTGGCGGTCTTTAAGCCACCTTCAAATAGGTAGATGAAGCGCCTGACTGCCTTGTTTTAACTCGAATATCACAGGTGATTTGATTGACACCAAGCGTCGTGACACACAGAATCACCGACCTGTTTTAACCCTCAGTTCTAAACCCTTAGCTTTAAACATCAGGAACATGCTGAATGAATATTGACCGCTTTTCACCGCTACTCAAGCGCACCACCCTGCTGTTTTCGCTGGCAGGCTCATTAATTCTGGCTGGCTGCGGCGGTGGCAGCGATGGTGGTTCCTCTGCAAGCTCTTCTGTTAGCAGCTCATCTTCATCTCGCAGCAGTTTTAGTTCCGCCTCGGTTCCAGACAATGGTTCAGGCGAGTGGCCGAGCGTTAAAGTAGAGGCACAAACGCCCAAAGTGCTAACTTTCCAATGGAGCGCTGTTGATGGGGCAACCTTCTATAGACTCTTCAAACACGACGCTCTGACCGGCGGTGTAGAGCAAGTTGGCGGGGATATCACCGACACCCAAGCAACCGATGAAATCGGCGTACACGTGCATGACTGGGTCAACAACTACTACTATGTAGAGGCCTGTAATGCAGATGGCTGCGCACAGCGCTCTGGGTTGACATTTACTGCCACAGAAATGATCAAGGCGATTGGTTACTACAAAGCATCTAATGGCGAAGCCAATGACCTGTTCGGCTGGAGCATTGCCCTGTCGGCCGACGGCACTACTCTGGCTGTTGGCGCTCCCGCAGAAGACAGCAAAGCGATTGGTGCTAATGGCGATCAAAGCAATAACGACAGCACCAATGCTGGCGCTGTATATGTTTTCGTTAAACAAGACGGCATCTGGGTACAGCAGGCCTACTTGAAAGCCTCTAACACTGAACAACCCAACGTAAACGCTTACCGCACCCTGCCAAATGATCGTTTTGGCTACAAAGTAGCTTTGTCAGATGATGGCAACACTTTGGCAGTAACCTCGCTGCTGGAAGACAGCCCGTCTTATGGTATCAACTGTAACCAGGCCAACTACGAGACTACGACTTACGCCTCATCGTCTGACCCTGCGTACACCTTTATAGCCGCACAGGATTACAACACAGGTGCGGTTTACGTCTTTACTCGCAATGCAGCTGAGTGGACTCAGGAAGCCTATGTAAAACCAAGCTACTTCATGAGTGAGCTGCGTTTTGGTGAAACCATTGCACTCTCAGGCGATGGCAATACTCTGGCGGTAGGTGCCACCAGCGATAGCCTCGCTTACGCCGGTGTTTTGAAATACGCTGCATCATCTGTGCGTGAATGCTTTGAGTACTATCCATCCAGCAGTTCATCATCCAGCAGCTCAAGTTCATCATCCAGCAGCAGTTCAAGCTCTAGTTCGAGTAGCTCAACCAGCACGTATAAAGGCGGCACTAGCTCAGGCTCAGTACATATCTTTGTTCGCGGCGAATCTGGCTGGGCAGAACAGGCACTGGTGAAAAACTCCAACGCGCAGCAAGGCGATGCCTTCGGTGCAAGCATTGCACTTTCCACTGACGGTAACACAATGGTAGTGGGCGCAATTGGCGAAGACAGCAGCGCTACAGGAGTGAATGGCGATCAATCACTTGATAGCTGTTACTACTACAAAGACCCTGACTACCTAATCGATGCAGAATGTGAAGATGCAGGAAAGTATTCCGTGCGCGGAGCACTTAATAACGGTGCAGCTTATGTGTTTCAACGAGTAGCTGACGATTGGACTCAAGAGGCGTACCTGAAACCAAGCACTGCATTTATCAGCACGGCTTTTGGCACCAGCGTTGATATTTCAGGTGACGGCAATCTGTTGGTTGTTGGGGCATCCGGAGATGCGAGCAACTCAACCACCATTAACGGCGATACCACTCAGCTCATAGAGTTCGCCAATACAGGTGCAGCTTATATCTTTAACAAATCAGGTACAGCTTGGCAGCAAGAAGCGATCATCAAACCGTCAACACTTTCCAAACATGCTGGTGTCGGGTTGGTTAGCACCGGTTACGGTACATACAGTATTCAAGTCAGTGGCGGTGGCGAATTTGGCGGCGATGTCAGCCTGTCTAAAGACGGCAACACCTTGGCCGTTGGCTCTTTCCGCGAAGCGAGTAATGCTAAAGGCATTAATGGCGATGAAGGTGATACCAGTGCAGCGCGCGCCGGTGCAGTTTTTGTTTACACCCGTGACAACAGCGTCTGGACTCAAAGAAGCTATGTAAAAGCCAGCAATACCGATGCAGATGATCGCTTTGGCCTGAATGTGGACTTGTCGGGCGATGGCAAAACCATGGCTGTGGGCGCACACCGCGAGTCAGGTCGTGGCTACGCATCAGCCACTTCAAGCTCAGAAGCTAGTTCTGACGCAAGCAGCATCAGTTCCGAAACCAGCAGTACTAGCTCATCAGCCTGCAGCGCAAGCTCAACTGAAGCGCTGGATCAATGCGATAACTCAGCCAATACAGCTGGTGCGGTTTATCTGTTCTAATCCACTTGCTGATTATTGATACGAAAACGGGATGCACTTGCATCCCGTTTTTTTATGTACGGCTATAACTCACCGAGAGTCAGGTAACACGCCAGATAAGTTCATAGCCTGCTTCATTTTCCTGCGCGACAAACCCGGCGCAAATCCACAAATCACCCACGGCAACCAACTCATCATTAGAAAAAGCCAGCGGTACAGAATCGCGCAGCCAAGGCTCAAGTTCATATTCCTGTAGCAACTTTTTAAGCGTTTGCGAATGTGCGCGGCCTGTCGGTTTGCAGCGCTCGCCACCCACGCGATAACCCACGCGAACATTGGGTAAATCCGCCTTCAACCGCGGTTTAGTTGCATCACCGCTGGATAAAAGTTGTAACTCCATTGATGGCAACACCAAAGGCAATACATACAAACGTTCGCGATAGCGCTGTAGCGCAAGATTGCCCCAAGCTACGCGCGCCTGTGCATCTTCACGCCCATAAAAAAGCTGCTGTGTGATTTGCTGCCAATGCAATTGTTCCGGCGTGGCGCAGTTAAGCGAACGCAGCCAGTAGCGCAGTAGATTTTGCTGACGTGCAGGCGATAAACCTAATACTGACAACAACTCGATACTCTGCCCTACTCGCTCAAGCGCAGGCTTGGCTCGCTGCAAATCCTCGCGCGCCAACTCTTCCATTAAGGATTCCTGCAGTGCGCATAATTCCGCAGTTTGCTGCCATTTGCGTTTGAATTCCGGCCAGCGATTGTGCAGCAAAGGCATCACTTGATTGCGCAAAAAATTGCGATCGTAATCGTCATCACTATTGCTTTCATCGTCCACCCAGGTGAGTTGATGAAGCTGTGCGTAAGCCTCCAATTCCGCGCGTGAAAAATGCAACAGCGGCCTAACCAATATACCTGCGCCAAGTGTACGCTGCGCCGCCATAGCAGCTAATCCGCGCGGGCCAGTGCCGCGCATTAAACGCAGTAACAAGGTTTCAGCTTGATCATTGGCATGATGTGCAGTGAACAACAGATCGCCCAGCGCCAGATTTTTTTCAAACACACCATAACGCGCTGCACGCGCCGCATCCTCAATGCCTTTGCCGGTATTTTCCACACACACTTTTTCCGCATGAAATGGAATTGCGTAGCGCGCGCAAAAATCGGCGCACTGGTTTTGCCAAGTATCGGCATTGGGAGAGATTTGATGATTGATATGTAACGCGCGCAACTGCACCGGCAAATCCAATTGCGCTAATGCATGCAATAAAACTGTCGAATCCAGCCCACCGCTAAACCCTACCCACCAATTAGCAGAAGTCGATTCAACAGCGGGTAGATAAGATCGCAATTGTTCAGCAGTAAAAGCCATAAAAGCACCTGATTAATGGGCGCATTAAAGCCCAAAGCCATGCAAATAAAAACCCTGCCTTGCCCATGCTTTAGCGAGAGAGGCAAAATACCGACTTATCTATTGCACGGATTAAGCATCACCATGACAAATACTTCATCAAGCAATACTGCCTACGGCCATTGGCCATCGCCCATTAGCGCCGAGCTACTCACCGCACAAGGGGTTCGCATCAGCGAGCCGCAAGCTGTTGATGATCGCGTTTACTGGCTGGAATCGCGCCCGCAAGAAAAAGGCCGCACGGCATTGGTGTGCGAAACAGCCGGTGTACGCACCGAATTATTACCCGCTCCCCACAGCATTCGCACTCGCGCGCACGAATATGGTGGCGGCGCTTATTTGGCGACCGCTCAGGCGATTTTTTATGTGTTGGATAGCGACCAGCGTATTTATCGCTATGACCTGAAAACCCGACAAGCACATGCTATTACACCAGATGGGGCCTATCGCTACGCCGATTTTTGTTACGACCCCATTCGCAATCGCCTGATTGCAGTGCGCGAGGATTGCACCCAGGATGCGCATCACCCGAACAGTTCAATTGTTGCGTTAAATCTAACCAAAGGCGATGTCCACACACTTGCACAGGGCGCCGATTTTTATTCCAACCCGCGTTTATCATCCGGCGGCACCCAGCTCAGTTTTTTGCGCTGGAATCACCCGAATATGCCTTGGGATGGCAGTGAATGTGTGCTGCTCGAATTGGATTTGCCCGGCGACATTATTCGCACCACTATTGTCGCAGGTAGCAATCATGAATCGATCTTCCAACCGCAATGGTCGGCAGCAGGTGAATTGTTTTTTGTATCAGACCGCAGCAATTGGTGGAACATTTATCGCTGGGACAGCACCAGCAGCCAAGCGCTTTGCCTGACGAATGCTGAATTCGCCACACCTCAGTGGGTGTTTGGCATGAGTTCGTATGGCTTTTTATCACCCACTGAGATTCTCTGCTGCTATTCGCACAAAGGGTTTTGGCAACTTGGTGTGATCAATTCCGAAGCCAATACCCTGACTAAAATCGACACAGATTTTCGCGATATTTCTAGCGTCCATTGCCATAACGGCAAAGGTTATTTTATCGCTGCCAGCGCCACTCAAAGTGTGCAGCTCTGGTGTTATGAAAATGGCGAAATTAGCTCACTGACTAACAGCCCGCAAACACTGGATGCGAATTATTTTTCCTCGCCACAAGCGATTGAATTCCCCACCCGCGATGGCGAAGTTGCGTACGGATTTTTTTATGCGCCCACTAATCCCGACGTTGTGCAAAACGCTGAACAGCTTCCACCACTCTTGGTGATGTGTCACGGCGGCCCGACTGGCGCTACCGAAAGCTCGCTCAATTTAAAAATTCAATTCTGGACCAGCCGCGGCTTTGCTGTGTTGGATGTGAACTATCGCGGCAGCACTGGCTACGGCAAACAGTATCGCGACCGTTTAAAAAACAATTGGGGCATTACCGATGTGATCGATGTCTGCAGCGGTGTGGATTATTTGGCGACGCAGAATCTCATCGACAAAAATAAAGTCGCCATTCGCGGCTCCAGTGCCGGCGGTTACACAACGCTGGCCGCACTCACGTTTAGCGATGTATTCAAAGCGGGCGCAAGCTTGTACGGCATTGGCGATTTGGAAGCACTCGCGCGCGACACTCATAAATTTGAAGCGCATTATTTGGATTCGTTGGTCGGTGAATATCCTGCGCAGCAAAAAGTCTATCAAGAGCGCTCACCCATTCATCACATAGATCAACTCAATTGCCCGGTGATTTTTTTGCAGGGTTTGCAAGATAAAGTAGTGCCGCCAGCACAAGCCGAGGCGATGGTCGCCGCGCTACAAACCAAAGGCATAATGACAAAATATGTGACCTTTGAAGAAGAGGCGCACGGCTTTCGCCAAGCACAAAACATTCAGCGCGCACTCAATGAAGAATTGAATTTTTACCTCAGTGTTTTTGGAGATAACTAATGGGACGTTGGCGCCCCCCCAGCGTAAAAGGCTCGGCCTACATTACCGCCGCCGGTTTTAAACGCATGAAAGATGAAGTCACACAATTGTGGAAAATTGAGCGGCCGCAAGTCACTCAGGTTGTGCATGAAGCGGCAAAAAACGGCGACCGCAGCGAGAACGGTGATTACATTTACGGTAAACGTCGCCTGCGTGAAATCGACTCGCGTGTGCGCTTTTTATCCAAACGAATGGAAGTGCTGACGGTGGTTGACCGCCTGCCGGATGACCGCGAGAAAGTTTTTTTTGGCGCATGGGTGACATTGGAAGATGAGGACGGCAATGAAAAAACTTACCAGATCGTCGGCCCCGATGAATTTGATGTGGTACGTCAAAAGTTGAGTATGGATTCACCGCTCGCCAAAGCCATGCTCGGCAAACGTTTGGACGATGAAATCGTATTGAAAAAACCCGAAGGCGAAGAAGTGTTTTACATCACCGCGATTGATTACAAACCCTACGATCAGGATTAGCCCCGCCACAGAGGGGCGACAAAATGCTATAGTGCGCCCCATTTTTTCGCTGGCATAGCCAAGCGACCAGCCATAAACATCGGATTTGACAGGTTTATATCCATGATCCAATCGCCCAACAAAACGTCGCCCCGCAAGATTCTTGTTACTAGCGCCCTGCCTTACGCCAACGGCTCGATTCACCTCGGTCATTTGGTGGAATATATCCAGACCGATATTTGGGTGCGTTTCCAGAAAATGCGTGGTGTGGATTGTACTTATGTGTGCGCCGATGACGCTCACGGTACCGCGATCATGCTTAAAGCCGAGCAGTTGGGGCATTCACCCGAGCAGCAAATTGCCAATGTGAAGGCCGAGCATGAAGCCGACTTTGCTGCGTTTAATATCGCATTTGATAACTATCACTCGACTCACTCGGATGAAAACCGCGAGCTGTCGAGCATGATTTATGGCCGTTTGAAGGCCAATGGTCATATCGCCAGCAAAAGTATCACTCAAGCTTACGATCCAGAAAAACAACTGTTTTTGGCCGACCGCTACATCAAAGGCACTTGCCCAAAATGTAAGACTGAAGATCAATACGGCGATAACTGTGAAAAATGCGGCGCAACCTATTCGCCAATGGACTTGATCAATCCCAAATCAGCGATTTCCGGTGCGACGCCGGTAGCCAAAGACTCCGAGCATTTCTTTTTTACCCTGCCGGAATTCAGTGATTTCTTGAAAGGCTGGACGCGCGCTGGTCATCTGCAAGATGAAGTCGCCAACAAGATGGCTGAATGGCTCGATGCCGGCTTGCAGTCATGGGATATCTCGCGCGATGCGCCCTACTTCGGTTTTGAGATTCCCGGTGAAACCGGCAAATATTTCTACGTCTGGCTGGATGCGCCTATCGGCTATATCGCCAGCTTGAAGAACTTGCTCGATAAGAAAGGCGAAGATTGGTACGACTACTGGAAGCCGGACTCAACCGCTGAGGTGTATCACTTTATCGGCAAAGACATCGTCAACTTCCACGCGCTCTTTTGGCCTGCGATGCTGCATTCAGCGAATTTGCGCACCCCGAGCAAAATTTGCGTACACGGCTTTTTGACCGTGAACGGCACCAAGATGAGTAAATCGCGCGGCACTTTTATCAATGCCCGCACCTACCTCGATCACCTGAATCCGGAATACCTGCGTTACTACTTCGCCGCCAAATTGACCAGCGCGGTGGATGATATCGACCTGAATCTGGAAGATTTTATCCAGCGCGTGAATTCGGACTTGGTTGGCAAGGTAGTGAACATCGCCAGCCGTACCGCCAAGTTCATCAACAATGCGGGCGGCGTTTTAGCGCATGAGATTGCCGATAAAAATCTGTGGCAAAAGTTTGTCGATGCCGGTGAAACCATCGCCGACTATTACGAAGCGCGCGATTACAGCAAAGCCATGCGCGAGATTATGGCGCTGGCCGATGCTGCGAACGAGTACATCGCCACCCAAGAGCCGTGGAAACTGGCCAAACAAGCGGGCGCCGAAGCGCAGACCCAAGCAGTTTGTACCCAGGGCATCAATATGTTCCGCGCATTGCTGACCTACTTGAAACCAGTGCTGCCCGCACTGACTGCCGACGCCGAAGCCTTTTTGGGTGAAACCCTGAATTGGAATGCGCCGGTAAGTTTCCGTGCCGGTGAGCAAATCAACGAATTCAAACCACTGCTGACCCGCGTGGAAAAAGACAAGGTAGATGCAATGATCGACGCCAGCAAAGAAGCTCTCGCCACCGCTGCACCTAAAGCTACTGGCCCTTTGGCGGATGATCCTATCGCCGCCGAAATCGAGTTTAACGATTTCGCCAAAGTGGATTTGCGCATCGCCCTGATCGCCAACGCCGAACACGTAGAAGGTTCCGACAAGTTACTGCGCCTAACGCTGGATTTGGGCGGTGAAACGCGCAATGTCTTCTCCGGCATCAAAAGCGCCTACGACCCGAAAGATTTGGTTGGCAAACTCACCGTTGTTGTCGCCAACCTCAAGCCACGCAAAATGAAGTTCGGCATGAGCGAAGGCATGGTGCTGGCCGCCGGCCCCGGTGACAAAGAAATCTACCTGCTTGAGCCGCACACTGGCGCTAAACCAGGCCAACGGGTGATGTAAGCCACTCCCCCAGCCTCCTTTTTTATCCGTTAAAGAAGGAGGCATAACCGGAGAATTTATAAGGATATAAAAAACCCCCATAAGGGTTTGTGTCATTTTTATTGAGAATCCTTCTCCGCTTACCGATAATACACAACCTCGCATCCGATCCTTTCCCAGCGGAAAAACACTATGAGTTTCAGTGAATTAGCCATCATCCTGCTCAGTACTGTGCTGGTGAACAACTTTGTTCTGGCGCAATTCCTCGGTCTCTGCCCGTTTATGGGTGTATCCAACAAGTTGGAGAGCGCCATAGGTATGGCTGGCGCGACAACCTTCGTAATGACGCTGGCATCGATTTGTACCTATCTGGTCGATAAATGGATTCTTGCGCCACTGGAGCTGCAATACCTGCGCACCATCGCCTTTATTCTGGTGATCGCCGCGGTAGTGCAGTTCGTCAAAATGTTTATGGAAAAAACCAGCCCGCTGCTTTATCGCGTACTGGGCGTGTTTTTGCCGCTGATTACCGTGAACTGCGCGGTATTGGGTGTCGCTCTGCTCAACACCCAAAAAGCCCACAGCTTTTTTGAATCCGCCATCTATGGTTTTGGCGGCGCGCTGGGTTTTGCGATGGTGCTGGTGCTCTTCTCTGCTATGCGTGAGCGCTTGGCCGTGGCCGATGTGCCAGCCCCCTTTAAAGGCGCCGCCATTGGCATGGTTACCGCCGGACTGATGGCTCTGGCATTTATGGGCTTTGGCGGGCTGGTCAGCCTGCAATAACCGACAACCTTATAACCACTCACTCTGGTACTGGCATGATCGATTTTATTATCCAGAATCCCATCCTCAGCGCGCTACTTGCGCTCGGTGGCCTGTCGGCGGCATTTGGCGCCGTGCTGGGTTTTGCCGCCGTTAAGTTCAAAGTGGAAGGCGACCCTATTGTTGAACAGATCGACGCCCTACTGCCGCAAACCCAATGTGGTCAATGTGGCCACCCCGGCTGCCGCCCCTACGCACAAGCTATCGCCGGCGGCGAAGCCATCAATAAATGTCCACCCGGCGGCCAAGCAACCATCAATGCGTTGGCGGATTTACTCGATGTAGAAGCGCCATCACTCGACGCAGAACACGGTGAACATCTGGATGTAAAACGTGTTGCCTATATCCGCGAAGATGAATGTATCGGTTGCACCAAGTGTATTCAGGCCTGTCCGATGGATGCGATCCTCGGCGCCGCCAAACATATGCACACGGTTATCGCCGATGAATGTACCGGTTGCGACCTCTGCGTAGAGCCTTGCCCGGTGGATTGTATCGATATGATTCCGGTGGAAACCGACCTCAAGACCTGGAAGTGGGATTTGCCCGCTACCAACCAGACCCCTGTATTCCATGTAGTTGCCAGCGAAGTGAATTTGATTGCCTCTGATCAAGGGCGCGGTCAGGCGTATGGCGGACAACGCGACGGCGACCAAGCCGCATAATCGACGAGACACTTGCCGAGATGACAAGCCTGATCAAAGTATGGGAACTGCCCGGCGGCATTCATCCGCCTGAGCATAAAGACCAGTCCATGCAGCTGCCGCTGGGCTCAGTGCCGCTACCGCCAGTACTGGTAATCCCACTCAATCAACATATAGGAACGCCCGCGCAGCCAGTCGTGCAAGTGGGCGAGCGTGTACTTGCTGGCCAGTTGATTGGCGCCGCCGACGGCACTTTCAGCGCCAACACTCATGCCTCAACTTCCGGCACTGTAATCGCTATTGAAGAGCGCGCCATTCCTCATCCGTCGGGCATGAATGCTGATTCCATCGTAATCGAGCCAGATGGCAAAGATGAATGGATCGGTCTTACTCCCTGCGATGACTACCGCAGTCTGGATCGCCTCACCCTGCTCGATAAAATCCGCGCCGCTGGTGTCGCTGGTTTGGGTGGAGCAGGCTTTCCTACCGCCGTTAAGCTTGCGCCTAAATCGACTCAAGTGATCGACACCCTGATCCTGAATGGCGCCGAATGTGAGCCTTACATCACCGCCGACGATATGTTGATGCAGGTGCGCGCCAATGAATTGGTCGCAGGCACATTGCTGCTCAGCCATATATTGCATCACCCCCAAAAGTTGTTGATCGGCATTGAAGACAACAAACCCAAAGCCATTGCCGCCGTAAAAGCGGCCGTTGCTGGTGCGGCCGCGACTGACCCGGAAGCCGCCAAAATTCAAGTTGTCTCCTTCCCGACCAAATACCCCTCGGGCGGCGCCAAACAGCTGATTCAAATTCTGACCGGACGCGAAATCCCCAGCGGCCATCACTCGGCAGATATAGGCGTTATCTGTGCCAACGTGGGTACCGCAGTGGCTGCATGGCGTGCGGTGCGTTTCGGCGAGCCGCTGGTATCGCGCATTACTACAGTGGTAGGCGAGTCCCTCGGCATCCAACGCAATGTCGATGTATTAATAGGTACACCTATCGATTATTTGCTCGACCAACATGGTTTTGATGCCAGCCGCGCCTCGCGCGTAGTAATGGGTGGGCCAATGATGGGCTTTACCCTGCTGGATCTGGTCGCACCAGTAATCAAAACCACCAACTGCATACTGGCACCTAGCAAGCAGGAATTACCCGCCCCCCAGCCAGCGCAAGCCTGTATTCGCTGCGGCATCTGCGCCGAAGTCTGCCCCGCGAGCCTGTTGCCACAGCAGCTGTTCTGGTATGCACAGGCGGAAGATTATGATCGCTTGGAATCGCACAACCTGTTCGATTGCATCGAGTGTGGTGCCTGCTCTTATGTCTGCCCCAGCACTATTCCGCTGGTGCAGTACTATCGCGCAGCCAAAGGCAGCATCCGCCTGCACGAGATAGAAAAAGAGAAGTCCGACCGCTCGCGCCAACGCTTTGAGTTCCGCCAACAGCGCATCGCCAAAGAAGAGGCGGAAAAAGAAGCCAAGCGTCTGGCGCGCCAAAAAGCAGCGGAAGAAGCCAAGAAAAAACTGGCCGAAAAAGCGGCCAATGCTCCAACATCAGCTGCGCCGGCCACGGCATCAACAGCGCCAGCTGGCGATGTGATTAGCGCCGCCGTAGCCAAAGCTGGCGCGGTGCAAATATCGCCCGATGAGCAAAAAGCCAAGTTGGAGCGCTTGCTGGCCGCCGCCAAAAACACTTTGGAGTTTGCGCAAAAACCGCTGGTGCCGAATGAGGTTAGCAAGCCCATCACGGAGGAACAGCTGGTTAAACAGCAGGCGCGTATCAAACAAGCGGAATTGAAACTCGCAGAAGCCGAGAAAAAACTGGCGGACTTTATCGCCAGCACTCCAGTTGCGACTCCCTCTGCGACGACCGTGGTAGCACCTGCGGCCGCCGCGCCAGTGGATACCAATGATCCGGTTGCCGCTGCTATCGCCCGCGCACAAGCCAAGCTGACCATGTCGCCGGAAGATAAAGCCAAGGCTAATTTGGAATCCCTGCGCTCGCGCTTGAGCAAGGCCGAAGAAAAAGTCGCCGCCGCAAAAGCTGACGGCAGCCCGCATGTGGATGCACTACAACAGGGTGCAGAAAAGTTGCAGCAAAAAGTCGCCGAAGCGCTTGCTGAGCTGACCGCGCTAGGTATTAAAGATGAGCCTGCCGCCCCCGTAGCACCGGCTCCAGCGCCAGCAACAGAAGCTACGGCTGAGCCAGTATCGAGCGAGCCAGTTTCTACAGAAATGAGCGCTGCGCAGGCTGCGATTGAAAAAGCCAAGGCCAAAGCTGCAGCTCTGGCCAATATGAGCGACGATGAAAAACGCGCTGAACAGATTCAATCGCTGCAGACCCGCTTGCAAAAAGCGCGCGAGCGTTTAGCGAAAGCGGAAGCAGAAAATGATTCGAATGTTGAAGCTTTCCGCGCCGGCGTATCCAAACTGGAAGACAAATTGAAAGAGTTGGCCTGATCATGGCGTTATTAAATATCACCTCACCCCATACCCACGGTGCCAATCGCACCGGGCGTTTGATGCGCCTTGTGGTCTACGCCACCTTTCCGGGGATAGCGGCGCTGGTGCATTTTTTCGGCACAGGTGTACTGATCAATGTGTTGCTCGCGAGCCTGAGCTGTATCGCCTTTGAAGCACTGGTGATGAAACTTCGTGCGCGCCCGGTTATGTTTTATTTGCGTGATTGCTCGGCATTGGTTACGGGTGTATTGATTGGCGTATCCCTGCCGCCCTACTGCCCTTGGTGGCTGGTAGTCAGCGCCGCGTTTATCGCCATTGTGCTCGCCAAACAGCTCTACGGCGGCATGGGTTTCAACCCGTTTAACCCGGCGATGGTGGCCTATGTTCTTCTGCTGATTTCATTTCCAGTACAGATGACCCAATGGGCAACACCGCTACCTATGCTGGCCGATGGTCAAACGGTACCTAGCCTTATAGCGGCTCTGGAAAAAGTCTTTTTAGGCACAGGTATCGATGGCTACAGCTCGGCCACAGTGCTGGATGTGATGAAACAAAACAGTGGTCAAACCCTTGCCGATTTGTATCAACAAGAACCCGTGTTTGCTACTGGCCGTTGGGCTGGTGCAGGCTGGGAGTGGGTAAACATCGCCTTTTTGATTGGGGGCATTTATCTGCTCTACAAAAAAGCGTTTACCTGGCACGCCCCTATTTCCATGCTGGCCGCACTCACGGTCATGGCTGCGCTGTTTTACGATTCAGGCAGTTCCAACTCTGGCGGCTCGCCGATTTTCCATCTGCTCTCCGGCGCGACCATGCTCGGTGCATTTTTTATCGTGACCGATCCGGTTAGCTCAGCGGTTAGTGTGCGCGGGCGTATGGTTTATGGCGCCTTGATCGGCGTGACTATTTATGTGATCCGCACTTGGGGAACCAGCTATCCCGATGGTGTCGGTTTTGCTGTGTTGTTGATGAACTTTGCTGCGCCTTTTATCGATTACTACACAACACCGCGCACCTACGGCCATAAAAAACCGCGTCGCGCGACCGATTCAAACAAACAGGATGGAGGTCACTAATGCTCGGCCGCTCCATTAGCAAAAACAGTTTGTTGCTCGCTGCCTTTGCGCTGGCGACTGCAGGCACGCTGGCCCTGACCAATCTCTGGACCAAAGACCGCATCGCCACCGCTGAACGCGCAGCTCAGCAACGTGCTTTGTTTGAGATAGTCCCGCTGCAAACCCACGACAACGACATGCTTACCGATGTCATCCCCGTGCCACTCGATGCCCTGCAAGCGCTGAATGTTCGCAGCGGCGCAGTGATTCATCGCGCCCGCCTGAATGGCGAAATCACCGCGCTGATCGTGCCTGCGGTAGCGCCCGATGGCTATTCAGGCGATATTGAAATGATTGTCGGCGTCAATCGCGATGGCAGCCTCGCGGGTGTGCGCGTGCTGCGCCATAAAGAAACTCCAGGTCTGGGCGATAAAATCGACCTGAAAAAAAGCCAATGGATTCTGGGTTTTAATACAAAAAGTTTGCAATTGCCGTTTATTGATCGCTGGAAAGTCAAAAAAGACGGTGGCGATTTTGATCAATTTGCCGGCGCAACTATCACCCCGCGTGCGGTTGTCGGACAGGTGAAACGTGTGCTTGAATTTGTCACCGCCAACCAGCAAAGTCTGTTTGCTGATGCCGCCCAAGAACAGTCAGGTGAAGCCAATGAGTAATGGCGTAGATTACAAAGAAATTACCCAAAAGGGTCTGTGGAGCAACAATGCTGCGCTGGTGCAGCTGCTCGGCCTCTGCCCGCTGCTGGCCGTTAGCTCGACTGTGGTCAATGCGCTGGGGTTGGGTTTAGCAACCCTGTTAGTGCTGATTATTTCTAACTGCGTGGTGTCACTGATTCGCCATCAGGTGAGCGATGCGGTGCGCCTGCCCGCATTTGTAATGATTATCGCCTCGGCAGTGACTTGCACCGAATTACTGATGAAAGCGTTTACCTACGAGCTGTATCTGATTCTGGGTATTTTCATCCCGCTGATTGTGACCAACTGCGCAGTGCTTGGCCGCGCCGATGCCTTTGCCAGCAAAAACAAACTGCTACCCGCGCTGGTTGACGGTTTTATGATGGGCATGGGTTTTATGCTGGTACTGCTGGCCGTTGGCGCCGTTCGCGAACTGCTTGGAACCGGTCATTTATTTGCCGATATGCAGCTGATCTTCGGCGAATCGGCGCGCAGCTGGCAGCTGAATGTATTTGGCAACAGCTATCCCAATGTGATCTTTGCTCTGCTGCCACCCGGTGCTTTTATCGTCGTGGGCTTTCTCATCGCTGGGAAAAACGCCATTGATGCACAGCTGAAAAAACGTGCTGATGCACGCAAAGCCCCCGTCACCAAAACCAGCAAACGTGTGCGTACCACCGGCTCAGTTGCCTAAGAATCGCCAGTCATCACGTGGCTGCGCACCTCGGCCACCCTAAACACTAAGGTGTAAGACAACAAACAACAAAACAGGAGTCCCCATGTTTGAAGAAGAGAACCTCATTAAGCTCTTTAACCAATATGTAGTCCCATGGAGTATGAAGATTTTTCTTGCCCTGCTGATTTTTATCATCGGGCAAATAGTCGTCAAAATTATCTGCAATATCGTCGGGAAGATCCTTGGCCGCACGCGGCTGGAAGCAATTCTGGTCGATTTTATCCAATCATTATTGCGCGCAATTTTAACCATCGTTGTTATCATCGCGGCGTTGGATCAACTGGGTGTTAATACCAATTCTGTTATCGCCATCATCGGTGCTGCTGGTTTGGCCATCGGTTTGGCCCTGCAAGGCTCTCTGCAAAACTTCGCCGCTGGCTTTATGCTGCTGGTGTTCCGCCCCTTCAAGGCAGGCGATTTTGTTGAGGTTGCAGGTATTGCCGGTAGCATCGATAAAATCGGTATTTTCTCCACCATCATGCATACCGGCGACAACAAACAAGTCACGGTTCCTAACGGCACTATCTATAGCAGCAACATCATCAACTACTCCGCTACCGGCACCCGCCGTATCGATATGATTTTTGGTATCGGTTATGGCGATGACATGCGCAAAGCGCGCGAAGTCATCAGCGAAATCATTGGGCAAGACAGCCGTATCCTGAAAGAGCCGGAACCCTTGATTGCGGTAGGCGAACTAGGGGCCAGTAGTGTGAATTTCTATGTGCGCCCTTGGGTGTTGAGCGGCGATTACTGGGCCGTGAAATTCGACCTGACCGAAAAAATCAAACAAGCGTTTGATGACAACGGCATCAGCATTCCTTTCCCGCAAATGGATATCCACTGGGAACAGCCCACTGGCAAATCCAAAGACAACACCGAAGACAATACCTAAGACAATACCGAAAAAAACAATCCCTTCTCCGGCGAGAGCAATCGCTCTCGCCCACCTTTGGTGCAGCCTCTCACTGCCGGTTGTAAGTGTTTGTTTAATGCGCCAAATTGACCTTGACGCCCCTCCCTTCGACTCTTAACCTAAGCGCCCTTTTTTTATCCCGGTTGCTGTTATGACCTATTGCGTTGCGATCAAAGTCGATGCGGGTCTGATCTTTTGTTCAGATTCACGTACCAATGCGGGTGTTGATCAGGTCAGCACCTATAGCAAGATGTATCACTTTGGCATTCAAGGCGAGCGCCAACTTGTGATCAATTCTGCTGGAAATCTTGCCACTACTCAGGCGGTGATCGCGAAAATTCGTAAGGACGTGAAAGAAGGCGCTGACATCAGTATCGCCACCCTCGATAGCATCAATGAGATTGCCGACTATGTGGGCGAAATCAGCGTTGCTGTGCAAGAGAAACACGCCAATAACAATTCCAATGTGAGTTTTGAGGCCAGCTTCTTGTTGGGCGGCCAGATTGGTTTGGAAACCCCGGCAGTAATGATGATTTATCCGCAGGGCAATCACATCACCACCTCGAACCAAACGCCTTATCTGCAAATTGGCGAAAGCAAATACGGCAAGCCGATTCTCGACCGCATCCTCAAGCCTGAAACCGGTTTGGATACCGCTTCACTTTGCGCACTGGTATCGATGGACTCCACTATGAAGTCCAATCTCACGGTTGGCCCTCCGATTGAGCTGATGAGCTACGCCACCAACAGCGGCCTTATGCAGCACAGCGTATTTGAGGCCGATAACGAATACCTGCGCGAACTCACCAAATCCTGGGATCGCCTTATCGTGGAAGCCTTCTCGCAGATGCCGCTGCCACCACCACAGAATTAATCTCGTATGGATTAATAAATAAAACGCCAGTATCCCGCTCGGTACTGGCGTTTTTTTATGGCCGCTCGCTACGCCATCTATTGAGCACCATCACTATGCCCGAACACTTATGGTGTAGTTATTGCCTTATAACTGGAAGAATCAAATTAAACATGCAATAGCGATCTACAGAGCGTAACAACCTTTGAGGATGATAATAACTTGCCCTTTTGCCAGCCTGATGCACACTTGAATGCACCAGCATGATACATAAACCGCACTATGCAGGAAGGAATTGATTTATGGCTATCCGCGTTGCCATTCACCATAAGACCCAATACGACTTTGACCGTCTGACCACGCTTTACCCCCATGTGTTGCGCCTGCGCCCAGCGCCGCACAGCCGCACTAAAATTCACAGCTACTCACTGAAAATCGAACCGGCTGACCACTTTATTAACTGGCAGCAAGATCCCTTCGGAAATTTTCAGGCGCGTTTGGTATTCCCTGAGCAAACCAAGTCACTTTCGTTTGAAGTGGAAGTGGTTGCGGATATGACTTCCATCAATCCCTTCGATTTTTTTGTGGAGGAATATGCGCAACATGTACCGTTTAAATACGATGAACAATTACAGCGCGAGCTGGTTCCCTATCTGGAAGTAACCGAAAGTGGCGCGCAGCTGATGGCGATTGTCGAGCAGATCAAAGCCGATATTCGCCATCGCGAACTCAGTGAAACGCCTTGGTCAATCAACGACTTTATAGTGAGCATCAACCAGATGGTGCAGCAAAAAATCGGCTATGGCGTGCGCCTTGAACCCGGTATTCAAAGCTGCGAAGAAACCCTGACGCTCGCTAAAGGCTCCTGCCGCGACAGCGCATGGCTGCTGGTGCAGATCTTCCGACATCTCGGTTATGCCGCACGTTTTGCATCTGGCTATTTGGTACAACTCACCTCCGACATTAAAGCGCTCGACGGCCCCAGCGGCCCCGAAAAAGACTTTACTGATTTGCATGCATGGACCGAAATTTATGTTCCCGGCGCAGGCTGGATCGGGCTTGATCCCACATCCGGCTTACTCGCCACCGAAGGTCACATCCCGCTTGCCTGCACGCCAGATCCTATTTCCGCCGCGCCTATCACCGGTGCCACCAGCAAATGCGAAGTGGAATTCAGCTACAGCAACGAAGTATTTCGCATCCTTGAAGACCCACGCGTCACCAAGCCTTATACCGAGGAACAATGGAAAACGATTAATGCATTAGGCGCAGCGGTTGATAAAGAGTTGATCGATCAGGATGTGCGCCTGACTACCGGTGGCGAACCTACGTTTGTCTCCATCGACGATATGGAATCCGAGCAGTGGAATACCGGTGCGCTGGGCGCCGACAAATTGCGCCTCGCCAAAGATTTGTTGCTGCGTATGCGCAACACCTTTGCCCCTAATGGTTTGCTGCATTATGGCCAAGGTAAATGGTATCCCGGTGAAGAAGTGCCACGCTGGGCGCTGGGCTGTTTTTGGCGCACCGATGGTCAAGCGCTCTGGCGCAATCCTAACTTGCTGGCGCGCGCCGATAAAAATTACGGCCTCACTCATGTCGAGGCAAAAAAATTCGCGCAATTACTCTGCGAAAAAATTCAGGTCAATAACGATCACCTAATTCCCGCCTATGAAGATGTGCTCTATTACTTGTGGGCAGAGCAAAATTTACCGGCCAATATCAATCCGTTAAAAGCCGACTTAAAAGATGATTTGGAACGGCGCCGTATCGCAAAACTATTAACTCGCGGACTCAATACTGAAAGCGGTTATGTACTGCCAATGGAGTGGAACTACGCCAACCAACGCTGGTTAACTGGGCGCTGGAAATTGCGCACTGGCGAACTGATGTTAACACCGGGCGACTCGCCACTCGGTTTGCGTTTGCCATTGAACTCACTTGAATTTCCGCAGCACGATTACGAACGCTATCAGCCAGAGAGCGATCCTCTCGCCACTCGCAAACCGCTAGCACCGGCTGGCCAACAAGCCGCTGTGCTCTCGGCAGATAAAAATGCAGCACAGGTCAACGCGCAAAAAATTTCCGAGCAGCCAAGCGCATCAAGCAATGCACCAAAACCAAATTATCTTGAAGCAGGTTATGTCATTCGCACCGCATTGTGTTTTGAAGCGCGCGATGGTCGCTTGCATTTATTTTTGCCACCATTGACTTACCTCGAACATTACGTTGCCTTAATTGAAGCGATTGAGGCAACCGCGTCCGAATTGAATATGCCGGTGGTGCTGGAAGGCTATGAGCCGCCCAAAGATTATCGCTTGAAGAAATTTTTAATTACCCCTGACCCGGGCGTGATTGAAGTGAATATTCATCCGGTAGAGTCATGGCCGGAATTGGTACGCAACACTGAAGCGCTCTATGAAGACGCACGTCAATGCCGTTTGGGCACCGAGAAATTTATGCTCGATGGCCGCCACTCAGGCACCGGCGGCGGCAACCATGTCACCTTCGGCGGTTCATCACCAGCCAACAGCCCGTTTTTACGCCGACCAGATTTGCTGCGCAGTTTAGTCACCTATTGGCAGCATCATCCCGGCCTCTCCTATTTGTTTTCCGGTTTATTTATCGGGCCGACCAGCCAATCACCGCGCGTCGATGAAGGCCGCGATGAAATGCTTTACGAATTGGAAATTGCCTTTCAGCAAATGCCCGACGGCATTGTCGATCAACCTTGGTTAGTCGATAGATTGATGCGCAATTTATTAATTGATATTACCGGCAATACCCATCGCTCGGAATTTTGTATCGATAAACTTTATTCACCGGGCACGGCAAGTGGTCGCCAAGGGATTCTGGAATTCCGCGGATTTGAAATGCCGCCACACGCGCGCATGTCATTGGTACAAATTTTATTATTGCGCTGCTTGATCAGCCGTTTCTGGAAAGAGCCCTACAAAAAACCACTGGTGCGCTGGGGCACTTTATTGCACGACAAATTTATGCTGCCGCATTATGTGTGGGAAGATTTACGCGATGTGGTAAAAGATTTAAATGCACACGGCTATCCCTTCCAGCTTGAATGGCTCGCCGCATTTGAAGAATTCCGTTTTCCACATTATGGCCGCGTGCAATTGGATGATATTCAAATCGAACTGCGCTGGGCGATTGAGCCCTGGCATGTACTCGGTGAAGAAGTGAGTAGCTTCGGCACTTCGCGCTATGTGGACTCATCACTCGAACGCTTGCAAGTTAAAGTCAGCGGTTTAGTGCCGGGCAGATACATACTCGCGTGCAATGGCCGCCGTGTTTGTTTAAATCCGACCGGAAAACAAGGTGAATTTGTGGGCGGTGTGCGTTACCGCGCTTGGCAGCCGCCTTCAGCGCTGCACCCCACCATCGGCATTCATTCGCCATTGGTGTTTGATTTAATCGATACCTGGAACGGCAAAAGTATTGGCGGCTGTACTTATCACGTCAGCCATCCCGGCGGGCGCAGTTATGATCGTTTCCCGGTGAATGCGAATGAAGCGGAATCGCGCCGTGGCAATCGTTTCTTTGATATCAACCACACACCTGGAGCGCTGCCAATAACTCCAGCAGGCAAAATTTTGCGTGAATTTTTTGAGAACAAACATCCACCAAGACCTATGGCGCCGCCGCCAGAGGAACCGGCAGATGAATATCCACACACATTGGATTTACGCAAATAATTCTTATTGCTGTTATTTGCTGTCTGCTATTTGTGTCTGTTGTTTGCTGCCTCTGCTGTAAACAACAGACACAAACAACAGCAAATATAATGCCCTTAAACCGTTTTATTCTAAACAACCATTAGCGCAAAATCGGGTTACAATGAAATTTACCCCCATAAAAACAACTCAATATCATGAAACCTTATTCCGCACTTATGGAAACCCCGGTCATTTCCACCGACATTAAGGCATTTATTTATCCATCGCCCCCGGCCGGCATGGATGAAGCCTACGACAGCGAAGGCGGAATTCGCCCGCACTGGCGCTATCTATTACACAGTTTGCAATCGCTGGGTAATGATGCGATTGAAGATCGCCAGAAAAAAGCGCGTCGAATTTTGCGCGACGATGGTGCCACCTACAAAATTTATGATGAGCCAGATAACAACCAAAGCTGGCAACTCAACCCTATTCCGCTACTCATTAACAGCGACGAATGGAGCCAAATTGAAACTGCGCTGGTTGAACGCGCAGAATTATTTAATCTGTTACTGCAAGATATTTACGGCGAGCGAAAATTAATTCGCCAAGGTGTTATTCCACCGGAATTATTATTTTCTCATCACGGATTTTTACGCCCCTGCAACAACATTAAATTACCGGGCGATCACCAATTAATTTTACATGGCGCCGATTTGGTGCGCGCACCCGATGGCAGTATGCGCGTAATGGCTGACCGCACTCAGGCACCGTCTGGCGCTGGCTATGCGTTGGAAAACCGCACTGTAATGAACCGCGTTTTCCCCAGCCTATTTCGCGACAGCCATGTTCATCGTCTCTCATTATTTTTTTCCCGTTTACGCCAACGCTTACATGAACTAAATCCTAATGGTGGCATTGCCCGCATTGTGGTGCTCACACCCGGCATTTATAACGAAGCCTATTTTGAACACGCTTATCTCGCGAATTATTTAGGTTTTCAATTAGTGCAAGGCAGTGACCTGAGTGTGCGCAACGGCTATGTGTGGATGAAAGCGCTCGACGGTTTAAAACGTGTGGATGTTATTTTGCGTCGCGTCGATGATGTCTATTGCGACCCAGTAGAGCTAAAGGGCGATTCACGTTTAGGTGTTCCCGGCTTATTGGAAGTAGCGCGCATGGGGCATGTTGCCATCGCCAATCCACTAGGCTCCAGCGTATTGGAAAACCCTGCACTCTTGCGCTATTTGCCTGCAATTTCACAAGCGCTTTTAGGGCGCGAATTGCAAATGCCATCGGTCAAAACCTGGTGGTGCGGTAATAGCGATGATTTGGAATACGTGTGCGCCAACTTAAAAAACTTATTGATTAAACCTACTTATCGTCGCCCCGGCCTTTATGAAGTTTATGGCGCAGACTTGGACGATAAAAAACTTCAAGCTTGGCAAAATCGCATTCGCAAAAACCCACTGCAATTTGTTGCGCAGGAATATGTCACCGGCGCGCAAACGCCAACCTGGCACGAGGGAAAAATTCAACCGCGTACATCGGTATTGCGTACCTTCGCCGTTGCAAGCGAAAGCTCCTACTCGATAATGCCCGGCGGTTTGACGCGCGTTAATCTCGACACTGACAAAAAAATTATCTCTAACCAACACGGTTCTGTATCTAAAGATACCTGGGTGTTGGCATCTGAACCGGAAAAACAAATCAGCTTGCGTAATGCAGACTTGCAGCCTGCTGCCGAAAGCCCCAACGCGCTGCCGAGCCGTGTAGTTGAAAATTTATTTTGGATGGGGCGCTATGCTGAGCGCGCCGAATCTGCATTGCGTTTATTGCGCACCGTTTTTATTCAGCTCAATAAAACTGAAAAATTGCCAGACGCGGTTTGTAGAACGCTTTTAAGTGCAGTAACGCATGTCACTGCCACCTACCCCGGCTTTACCAGCTTACAAACAGCGCTATTTAAAAATCCTGAACCGGAAATGATTTCGATTATTCTGGATCACCAACGTCTCGGCAGTGTGGCCAATAATTTAATCGCCATGATTAACGCAGCCGAGCAAGTTAAAGAGCAATTTTCCAGCGATACCCAGCGCGTCATCAATGATATTGGTGATCAGTTGGAACAATTAAAACTGGCGCTCGAACCCAACAGCCTTTCCGCACCAGAAGAAGCCTTAGCACCGCTGGTGACTACACTTCTGGCATTTGCCGGATTAATTCATGAAAGTATGACGCGCGGTAATGGCTGGCACTTCATGGAGATGGGGCGCAGGCTCGAACGTGCACTGCAAATTGTGAATACCCTGCGTTCATTATTGGCGACAGGCTTTGCAGACACAGAACAGGAAACGCTAATTGAATCCAGCCTCTTGTGTGGCGAAGCCTTAATTACCTATCGCCGCCGCTATCAAAACGGAATTCACATTGAGCAAGGCTTGGAAATGATTATGCTCAATGCCAAAAACCCACGCTCATTGATTTATCAATTAACGCAACTCGAAGAACACTTCGCTGATTTATCGTTAGAAGAAGAATTCAGTGCCGAACAAAAATTATTGTTGGAAGCAACAACGGCATTAAAGCTGAGCGATATTAAACAACTGGCCAAAACTACTAATGGTGTTCGCACAGACTTGGATCAACTGTTATCGCGTTTGCACTATCTCATCAGCACCGCAACCAAAGTGATTGGCCAACGTTACTTCGATCACACCGAAGGGCCACAATTGTTGGTCAAAAATACCGAATGGCAGGATCAACTTTAAAACGGAAACCTGTATGAAATACCGCATTCTTCATAGCACGCGTTACAAATACGCACTTTCGGTGAGCAATTGCTACAACCTAGCCTATGTATTGCCGCGCGCAACTGAAAAGCAACGCATTGAAAATATCGATATAAAAGTATCGCCGCATGCCACTACGCGCACTATGCGCACCGATTATTTCGGCAATCAGTTTTTGCAATTTTCGATAGAAAAAGATCACACCGAATTGGATGTGAGCATCACCAGCGAAATTCGCATCAAAGAAACTGCAGTCACCATCAATCTGGATTTTGGCAACCCCTGCACCTACGTAAAATATTTGCTGACCAACAGTAAAGACTGGGAAACGCTCTGCGCGCGCGAGTTTTTGCTCGACTCACCAATGGTGCAAGCGCACAGCGATTTGGCCGATTATGCGGCGCCATCTTTTAGTGATGACCGCCCGTTTTTATCCGCCGTCATGGATTTAACCCAGCGCATTTTTAATGATTTTACTTACGACCCGGAGTTTTCCGACGTCGCCACACCCTTAGCCGATGTACTTAAACACAAGCGCGGCGTCTGCCAGGACTTTGCGCACTTTGCGATTGGCTGTTTGCGTTCGCTGGGATATCCGGCGCGTTATGTCAGCGGATATCTGGAAACACTGCCACCACCCGGGCAAGAAAAACTGGTAGGCGCCGATGCAACTCACGCATGGTTTGCTGTTTATTCACCCGGTGAAGGTTGGTACGAATTTGACCCGACCAACAACAAAGTTACCAGCGATCAACACATCACCACCGCTTGGGGACGCGACTATTCAGATGTTACGCCATTAAAAGGCGTCATTTTTGGTGGCGGTCATTCGCCACAACTATTTGTTTCAGTTGATGTTCAACGTATCGAAGACAACATTATTCAAGGCTTATAAAAATAGCTTGTGGCTTGAATCCGCTAAAATTATTCCTGCTGCGATGATATTTGTGGCACCCAACACCGCATCCAACTTGATCTGTTACTAAAGTTTCCTATTTTTCATATAAGATCAGATCGAGTGTCGCGCAAGCAGACACTCGCCTCATCCGTTTTAAAAGCTGTTTGAAAAGTAAATCGATTGTTAGCACTTTGCTGATATCACAAACAGACACATCCATTTGTGGTGAGCCTTGCACTACCAGCGCGCTAACTTTCGAAAATAATTAATCAACATCGATACGCAGGAGCAAATGATGAAACAGTATGGCGCTGAGTTTTTTGGAACATTTTGGTTGATCTTTGGCGGTTGCGGAAGCGCAGTAATTGCCGCCGCATTCCCCGAAGTTGGAATAGGCTTACTAGGTGTATCCCTCGCCTTTGGTTTAACCGTACTGACTATGGCATTTGCCATCGGCCACATTTCCGGTTGCCATTTGAATCCCGCTGTTTCAATCGGGCTTTGGGCGGGTGGGCGCTTCCCGGCATCACAACTACTACCCTACATAATCGCGCAAGTGCTCGGCGGCATAGCAGCAGGAGGCGTTTTATATTGTATTGCCAGCGGCGCTCCCGGTTTCGATGTTGCAGGCGGCTTTGCCTCTAACGGCTACGGAGAACATTCCCCCGGTGGTTACTCATTGCAATCCGCATTAATCGCCGAAGTGGTACTCACCGCATTTTTTCTGATTATTATTTTAGGTGCGACCGATAAACGCGCCCCCGCCGGATTCGCCCCCATTGCGATTGGCTTGGCGCTAACCTTAATCCACTTGATTAGCATCCCCGTCACCAACACCTCTGTAAACCCCGCGCGTAGTACCGGTGTTGCCATCTATGTAGGCGATTGGGCAGTTGCCCAACTCTGGGCATTTTGGGTTGCACCGATTGTCGGAGCGATTCTTGGGGCAGTTATTTATCGATTTATTGGTAGTGAAAAATAACTCATAAAAAACCCGGCCTACGGAGACTGTGTCAAAACCCTAGAGCCCAGGGTTTTGATTTGAGAAAATGCCCGCATCGTTTTGATGCGGGCTTTTTTTATGTACTACAAGAAAGGGGAAGCCGTTACTCAAGGCAATTTATTTCCCGT
>NZ_JAYKKN010000006.1:0-169484 GCF_035117775.1 Cellvibrio chitinivorans | reverse complement strand
ATCGCTGCCGTTGTAGTTAGCGTTCGGGGTGTAGACGAATGCACCCGTCGCGGTGTTCAAAGAGACGCTGCCGTTGGTGGCATTGCTGGTGATGGCGTAGGACAAGGTATCGCCATCAACATCGGTCGCCACGATTTGACCGGGCAACGCCACGTCTTCATCGGTAGTGAGAGATTGATCTGCACTCACTGGCGCATCGTTTACTGGCGTTACGCCGATAGTCACGGTGCTGGTGGTAGTACCGCCGTTGCCATCGCTGATGGTGACAACAAAAGAATCGCTGCCGTTGTAGTTAGCGTTCGGGGTGTAGACGAATGCACCCGTCGCGGTGTTCAAAGAGACGCTGCCATTGGCGGCATTGCTGGTGATGGCGTAGGACAAGGTATCGCCATCAACATCGGTCGCCACGATTTGACCCGGCAGCGCCACGTCTTCATCGGTAGTGAGAGATTGATCTGCACTCACTGGCGCATCGTTGACAGGCGTTACGCCGATGGTCACGGTGCTGGTAGTCGTACCGCCATTGCCATCGCTGATGGTGACAACAAAAGAATCGCTGCCGTTGTAGTTGGTGTTCGGGGTGTAGACGAATGCACCCGTCGCGGTGTTCAAAGAGACGCTGCCGTTGGTGGCATTGCTGGTGATGGCGTAGGACAAGGTATCGCCATCAACATCGGTCGCCACGATTTGACCCGGCAGCGCCACGTCTTCATCGGTAGTGAGAGATTGATCTGCACTCACTGGCGCATAGTTCACTGGCGTTACGCCGATGGTCACGGTGCTGGTAGTCGTACCGCCATTGCCATCGCTGATGGTGACAACAAAAGAATCGCTGCCGTTGTAGTTGGTGTTCGGGGTGTAGACGAAGCTGCCGGTTGCGGCATTCAAAGAGACGCTGCCGTTGGTGGCATTGCTGGTGATGGCGTAGGACAAGGTATCGCCGTCAACATCGGTTGCCACGATTTGACCGGGCAACGCCACGTCTTCATCGGTAGTGAGAGATTGATCGGCACTGACTGGCGCATCGTTGACAGGCGTTACGCCGATGGTCACGGTGCTGGTAGTCGTACCGCCATTGCCATCGCTGATGGTGACAACAAAAGAATCGCTGCCGTTGTAGTTAGCGTTCGGGGTGTAGACGAATGCACCCGTTGCAGTATTCAGAGAGACGGTGCCGTTGGTTGGATTACCGGTCAGGGCATAAGCCAAGGTATCGCCATCAACATCGGTTGCCACGATTTGACCGGGCAACGCCACGTCTTCATCGGTAGTGAGGTTTTGATCCGCACTGACTGGCGCATCGTTCACTGGCGTTACGCCGATAGTCACGGTGCTGGTGGTAGTACCGCCGTTGCCATCGCTGATGGTCACAGTGAATGCATCGCTGCCGTTGTAGTTAGCGTTCGGGGTGTAGACGAAACTGCCAGTGGCGGTGTTCAGAGTGACAGTACCGTTGGTTGGATTACCAGTCAGCGAATAAGCCAAGGTATCGCCATCAACATCGGTCGCCACAATTTGACCATTCAAATCTACGTCTTCATCAGTGGTAAAGGTCTGATTGGCGCTTACCGGGGCATTGTTAACAGGTGTTGGGGTTGGTGCCGGCTCGGGTTCCGGGATCGGTGCTGGAGCTGGCTCCTCTTCAGGATTAACCGCCTGCCCATCAATAACAGAAGGTTCCTGCTCACGCGCAGCGAGATCACCGTAAATAAAGGATTGATCATCCGTTGTCTCGCTGATACGCAACAAACGGACAAAGCTACTGCCGCCATCTGAGCCACCGCCGCCACTATTACCAGCGGCGGTCTCTTCCAACTCTTCCAGCAGATCGCCACCCTGCTCTAGTACAGTTAAGGCATCTTGCACACTGGCATCGGTCAGGAGGGCTTCATCTGCCTCTGTAGCCGTTTCAGCAGAAAAGTCACGGCTCATTCCCACTTCCATGCCGCCGTTTACTACCATCGGCTCGGCATTTCCGCCTAGATCAAGCTCGACACGTGCACCCTGCGCCGTCACCAGGATTTCATCTGCGGTAAGCACACTACCGACGGTCAGTTCACGCAATGTTCCATCGGGCGCTTTCGCCCATGCTTGTCCTTGAAGAAACGCAACCTTGGCAACGGCATTACTCATATCTGACTCCCAGCTCAATTAAAGTGTGATGCTATTCACGGTTTTAGAGTGATATAGGGAGTTTAGCGACAGTTGAAAGATGTGCCATTGGACTAAAGGACAATAAAGGCATTTTTTATAAGCAGATTTATAACTAACGATAATGATCTATACGCCACCCAATTATCTGGGCGCTATAAACACATGCAAACCTGATAGGAAACTATTTAGGAAAGACTAAAACCAGCTGTAGTCGGTCACGCACTTGCAGCTTTTCAAACACCGCACCCAAGTGTGCTTTTACTGTGCGCTCGGTGATATCCAAATCGCGCGCGACCTCTTTATTGCTTTTACCCGCGGCGACCAATTCTGCTACGGCTTTTTCACGGCTGGTTAAGATGGATAAATCCGTTTTTAAAGGCGTTACCGCTGGCCGCAAGGTCGCAGTTGCCAAAACTAACTGACGCATCAATTCAGCGCCCAACCAAACTCCGCCCGCCGCGATTGCATTGGCAACTTGCTCCAACACTTCCGGCGCGGCCAAATAATGCACATAACCACTGGCGCCCATCTCAAGTGCGTGACGCGCCTCCTGTGCGTTTTCGATGCTGGTCATAGCAATGACTTTTGCGCCCAAGGCGTTCAAGCTTTGAATTTGGATAAAACTCAATTCATCGCACAGCAATAACCACACAATGTTATCGTGACTCGCAACCGGTGCCGAAGTAATGATCCGCGCCGTCGGAAACGCCTGCAACCAGCGCGGCGAATAAATTTCTGCGGGAGAAAAAAACAGATGCGATTTCATCGTTCGGTCATCGCATTTTGCTGTGCACGCAGCACCGGCTTTAACAAGTAGGCAAGTACCGTTTTTTTGCCAGTGAGAATATCAACCTGCGTCATCATGCCCGGCATAATCGGCAGCGTCGGATCAAAGCCCGCGCGTTCGGTACGCACTCGCACTATATAAAAGGTGCGCTCTTTTTCGTCGGTAATGGTATCGGGGCTGATATGTTCAACCTTGCCTTTCAAACCGCCGTAGATAACAAAATCATAAGCGGTAAATTTCACTATCGCCTCTTGCCCTGGATGCAAAAATGCGATGTCTTTGGGCGATACTTTTGCTTCCACCAGCAGTTGATCATCCAGCGGAACCATCTCGATCACTTCATGCCCCGGCTGCACAACGCCGCCAACGGTATTGGTAAATACGCGCTGCACAGTGCCGCGTACAGGTGAACGAATTTCAGCGTATTTAATTTTGTCCGCAAGGCCAGTACTGGTTTCTGAGAGTGATGCAATTTTACTCAGCACTTCCGATAATTCATTGCGCCATTTATTGCTCGCTAACAATTCAGTCTCACGCAATTTCCCTTCTGCTTCTTGCACCGCCAACAACAAACGCGACTCTTGCGACAATGCTTGAGCGCGCTCGCCTTTTGCTTTGGAGACCTCAGCCTCCAAACGCAAAATTTCCACTTCGGAAATAGCACCGCTAGTTAATAAAGGCTTGGTGACATTTAATTCCTGCGTCGATAATTCCAGCGCACGTGTCGCCTGCGTAAGTTTCGCACGAACTTCATTTAACTCTTCCGAGCGCTGATCCAACTGGCTGCGCGCAATACTCAATTGCTCATCCAACTCTTTGCGATTGGACTCATACAAATTGCGTTCGTGTTTAACGATGTCCGCCGCTTCCGCAATCAAATCATCCGCAAAACCCAATTCGGTATTGGATGTCAGTGCCTGTAAGCGCGATGCGCGTGCTTGCAGAGCTAAATACTCCGCGCGATTTTCACGAAAGGTAGAAATAAATCGGGTGGGATCTATACGCAATAACAGATCGCCCTTTTCGACCACCTGCCCTTCACGCACCAAAACTTCTTGCACAACGCCGCCATCAAACGACTGGATAATTTGCAATTGCGATGACGGAATGACTTTACCTTCGCCGCGCGCAACTTCATCCAAAGGTGCAAATGCTGCCCACACAATCAGTAAAAAAATTATCAGCGCAATCACACGCAAAAGCGCGCGCGCACGAACAGGTTCTTGCTGTAACTTGGCCCAATCTGAATCAGTCACCCAATCTTTTGGCTGCTCATGTAAAGGGTCGAGCCAACGCGCATAGGCTTTATCAATATAATGCGATGCAGGCAGGCCCAATTTATCCAACCAGCGCCCGATGCGCTCAAACCAAAGTTTATCGCGTGAGGCCGTCATTAATTGGCTCTCCCAATTCGACCTTGGCGCAGCGCTTCCACCACCTGCTCTTTCGGGCCATCTGCAACAATTTTTCCGCCGTCGATCACAATAATACGATTCACCAATTCCAACAGCGAGGTGCGATGGGTAATCACTAACAGGGTTTTGTGCGCAGCAAATTGCGCTAGATTGCGTTTGAATTCTTCTTCGCTGGTGTGATCCATTGACCCGGTCGGTTCATCCATCAATAAAATCGGTGGATCATTTAACAGCGCGCGCGCAATGCTCACCGACTGACGCTGACCACCCGACAATAATTGCCCATGCTCACCCACCGGCATTGCCAAACCCATCGGATGTTGATTCACAAATTCCGAGAGCCCACTCAAACGCACTGCTTCCAACACAGCTTCATCTGTCGCGTGAGCTGCACCAAAGGCGATGTTGTCGCGTAGGGAACCGAAAAATAAATCTACATCCTGAGCTACATAACCCATATTGCGGCGCAACTCGGCTGGGTCGAGTTGGCGAATATCAATTCCATCCAACAACACAGTGCCTGCGCTTGCTTCATATAAACCCGCGATCAGTTTTTCAATAGTGGTTTTGCCTGAGCCGTTGCGCCCCAGTATCGCGACTCGCTCACCGGGATTAATTTTGAAGCTGACATCGCGCAGTACATCGCGTTCGTCTTGCGGATATTTGAAGGCAACTTTTTTAAATTCGATTCCACCTTGCAACTGCGGGCGGCTAATCCAATTCGCTGTCACCGGGCGCTCAACCGGCTTTTGCATGATGCTATCCAACGCAGTTAATGCAGTCGCAGCATTGTGATATTGCATTAACAAGCCAGCAGTTTGCCCTACCGGTGCCATGATGCGCGCCGACAACATATAAGCAGCAATTAATCCGCCCTGACTTAAGTTGCCATCAATAATTTGGTAAACACCCACAATAATGATGACGACCGAGACCGCTTGTTGAATCCACAAAGTGCCTGTGCCAACAGAACCGGACAGCAAACGCATTTTCACGCCGACGCGCGACACCAGGAGCGTGGTTTTTTCCCAAACTGCCTGCATGCGCCCTTCTGCACCGAGGGTTTTTACCGTCTCTAGCGCGCTTAAACTTTCAACTAAGGTCGCATTGCGCTGCGCCGATGCCTGCATAGAATTTTCTGACAGCAAATGCATTTTGTGTTGCACCGCCGCGGTGTAGATCATAATCAAGGCCACACCAACCAGAATCGGGAAAACCAACGGCCAAGAGATCAACAACACCACAATTAAAAACAGCAACACAAAAGGCAAATCCACCAACGCTAAAATTGTCGCTGACGAAATAAAACTGCGGATAGATTCAAAAGATTGCAGCCCCGCGGTAAATGAACCTACGGATGCAGGCCGCTCCGATAATTTCATGCCCAGCACTCGTTCCATAATACTGGCCGAGAGCGTGACATCGATACGGCTTGCGGCGAGATCAACAAACCAGGCGCGCATCATGCGCAACACAAAATCAGCACTGATGGCGATCAACATACCAATCGCCAACACCCAGAGTGTATCGGTGGCGTGATTAGGTACTACGCGGTCATAAACGTTCATCACAAACAGCGGCGACACCAACGCGAAGAAGTTGATCAACAAGGCCGTCAGTAATACATCGCGGTATAAATATTTGTGGTCAGAAATAACACCCCAAAACCAATGGCCGTCTTTGTGTTTGTTATTGGTGGTTTTGCCTATTTCTGTAGCGCCTGCATCAAAGCGCTCTTGCGGGCGCACATAAATGGCTCGCCCTGTGTAATGCGCGGATAATTCTGCAAGTGGAACTTCTACAACAGCTTCACCCAATTCGGGATAGAGTACCTGCGCAGCTTCATCATTAAGCGATAGCAGCACGCAAGCTTGATTGTCTTGCAGCAGCAAAACAGCGGGGAATAATGCCTTATTGAGCTGCGCCAAATCGCGCTGGACAATTTTGCTAACGAGACCAGCACGCTTGGCAGCGCGAGAAAATAATGCAGGCGTTAATTGATGTGCTTCAAGTGGTAAACCCGCCGTTAAAGATTCGCGAGTGCAGGTAATATGGTGGGCATTGGCAACCAACAACAGACATTCAAGTAAAGCGCCTCCAGATGTAGAAGCGCTGATGACGGGATTCGAAAAAGAAGCATCTAAAGTCATTGAGGTTCCAGAAACGGCAATCAGATAAACACAATATTAACCCACCATCTGCGGGAATTACTGTTACTGACTAGACGTCACTGATTGCGCGTTACAGTTACATTTACGCGGCGATTACTTGCACGCCCTGCTTCAGTATTGTTATCGGCAATAGGATCAGCTGAACCGAAGCCGTCCACTGTCATAGGAATAGCTTCTAATCCGTTCAATACAAAGTAGTCGCGTACACGCTGAGCACGCGCTTTGGATAGCGGAACGTTCACTGCATCAGTACCAGTGTTATCGGAATAACCTGCAATATTGATTTCAACAACTTTTGGCGTTGCTTTGATAACCGCAACCAATTCGTTGAGTTTGGTTTCCGCCTGTGGTTTTAATTGCGAGCTACCCAAATCAAACAGCGCATCACCCGCAAGTGGAGTCACTTCACTGATTAAATCATCACGCCCCATTGCTGTTGGTGCTATATCAGGACAAGCTGACTCAGAAATATTCAACGAATCATTTACTTTGGTGTCATGCAAAATACCCAAGCCTTCACGTACAATTCCGAGCGCTGGCAGCAAGCTTCCCATCGCAGCCAATGAACGTGCATAGGCAAATTCCAGATCACCATTGGCAATAATTAATGCACGACTCGCCTGAAAATATTCATTTTCTGCATCGAGCACATCCAGCAACGTACGCTGACCAATATTGAATTGCTCGGCATAGGCAGTGCGAACTTTATCGCTCGACAAACGATGCTGTTCCAATGCAGCAAGTTGTTCGCGAATACGCAGTGCATCGTTATAGGCGATTTGCGTATCCTGACGTAAATCGATACAGGCTTGATCGCGCAAATCTTTCGCTTGATTTACTTCTTCCAGCGAGCGACGCACTGCGGCGCGATTTGCTCCGCCATTGTAGAGGTTATAAGTCAGCGCCAATTCAACTGCACTTTCATCGCCGTAATCATTTGGATCAATGCGATTATCAAAACCATTCAGATTGCGACTGGTCACTTGGCGCGCGCGCAATTCCGCTTTTGGATAGTAGCCGGCGCGCTCAACTTTCACCGCCGCCTGAGCAACGCTGATATTTTTAATCGCCGCGTGAAAACCAGGATTACCTTGATATGCCAGCAAGAGCGCATCGCGAATTGACGCTGGAAGTTTTTGTTGCGCAAGATCAACTTCGCTTAAATCTTCTGCTGGCAACTGGCCTACCACACGCAAATAACGCGCGGTGACATCGTGCAAATTAGAAGCCTCTGTTAGCAGGTTGGATTCCGCCAACGCCAAACGACCAGCAACCTGTTCCAAATCCACACGGCGACCAACACCAGAGCTGGTGCGCTCTTCAATTTGACCAAACACTTCGCGATGCTTGGTGTAATTGTCACGCGCCAGAGCAACCAGATCGCGATTGCGTTTTACATCATCATACGCACGTACTGCTTCAAGCGCGGTAACTTCAACTGCATTTAATAATTCGTAGTAGCGCACCAAACGCTCGCTATCAAAGCGATCAACTTCACCAGACGTACGAAAGCCATCAAACAACATTTGACTGAGTGTCACCTGCGCTTGGTTAGTGGAGTAACCACCGCGGCCGTCGTAATCGCGATTGGTTTCGCCCGTCGATGCACCTACATCAACTGAAGGCAAGTATCCCGCGCGTGCCACACGCACTCCGTGGGTTGCAGCTTGAAATTCATGCCAGCTAGCCTGCACATCAGGATTAAACTCTATGGCCTGCAGAGCCGCATCTTTCACATTCGCAGCAGCTTGAGCCGCAACCTGCCCGCTGAAGGCAACAGCGTAGACAAGCGCAACAGACTGAGCAATTCGAGAAAGACGGAATGTACGAATAGAAGAATGAAGACGAGCAAAACGATTGAAGAAAGAAGGTGCCATTGACGTTTTTCCAAATGGTTATAGCACCCTTTTTAATGGGCGCTTTTTGTACAGGGATTCGATCAATCCATACAACAAAGCCTAGCGTTTGGCCTACAAAGCCACATTTGATATAAAAATATTATTTTTATATCAAGCCTCTCCTGTTGGCACAAAAAACATCCATTTACTGAGTATTTTCATCATAGCTCATAGGTTGTTATGCCACAACCGCAAATTAAACCGAGATTAAATTCACATTTTTTAATAACAACACAAACAAAAATAACATCATAACTATAAATATAATTATTTTTTGTTATAAAAACTAATCATGAAATCCAGATCATCCTGCAGTTCATTACTCAAGATTGCATCTCGAACATCGGAGGATAAACGCCAGGCAAATGGCGTCATCATTAATAAGGCCTCACAGAGCTCTCGCTCCTTCACGTGTAAGGTTTCACTTACCCGATAATGTCCTTGCAGCTCAAAACCCTGGGGAGTGACTGGCTCGGGGTGCGGTCGTACTTCTTTATAGATACGCGACCTCAATCCCAATAGATGATTTTCAGCAGGGGTTACTATAACTAAAGTGCCATTGGGTTTTATTACACGCCATAACTCCTCATCTTTGCTGGGCGCATAAATTCGGGTGATGACATCCATAGACTCATCCGCAAATGGCAAATCAAAACTGGAAGCAACGCTGTAGATTAGCGCCGGATTATTTTTTGCCGCTTTGGCGGCGAGTCGCACACCCACCTTGGCAATATCGATTCCATAAACTTGTGCCTGTGGTAAAGCCTCAGCAAATGCCGAAGTGAAATACCCTTCACCACAACCTATATCCAATAGCGTTGTAGCAGTGGGTAACAGCAATTCCTGCAAGCGTGTTTTAAGAGATTCAAAAAATCCCGCCTGCAGAAATTGGCGACGCGCCTGCAATTGTTCTTTTGCATCACCGGGTTCGCGTGAATGTTTATTTTGTACCGGCAGCAAATTGAAATAGCCTTCTTTCGCGCGATCAAACTGATGGCGATTTTCACAGGCAAGACCTTGGGTATTTGGCAAAAGAGGCTGGCGACACAAAGGGCAACGCAAATCTTTCATAATAATTTTTCGGCGCAGAGTAAGGGTCAAAAAATAAGCGCGCAGGATGCCGACTCACTCTTCATTTAGCAAGTCAGTAAAAAGACAAGGGCACACAACAAATCAAGTGCGATTCATTGTGTGCCCAGATGTGGATTAGACTTCTTCAGGAACTTCGTAACGATCGATAATGTCACGCACCAAACCGCTGCGCACTATATCTTCACGCTCGAATTCATGCACATGCACATTCGCCAAGCCGTCCAGTAGGTTGATAGCATCCTCCAAACCATTGGGGCCGCGAATATCACTTTGTTTAATATCGCCGTTAATGACGACCTTACAATCTTCGCCGATACGCGTCAGAAACATTTTCATCTGCGCGGGTGAAGTGTTTTGTGCTTCATCGAGAATCACAAAGGTTTTGCTGTTGAAGGTTTTACCGCGCATAAACGCAAGTGGCGCTGCCACAATACGGCCATGACGCAAACAATAATCGACTGTACCAGCCCCCAAACGCTCATTTAAAATATCGCGGAAGGCATCGATATACACAGAAAATTTTTCATCGAGATCACCCGGTAAAAACCCGAGGTTCTCACCTGACTCCACTGCCGGACGCGTAAGAATAATACGTTCAATACGCCCGGACTCCAGTGCCTCAGCGGCCAATGCACCAGCACAATAACTTTTACCCGTACCGGCAGGGCCAATACCAAAGGTAAGCATATTGTTATTGATGGCGTTGATGTACTGCTGTTGAGATTTGGTTTTAGCGCGAAGTGGCTGGGGGGAGCGAGGAGGAGAGTATGCTGTTTCGACTTGCTGCGAGCGGGATTTTATTTCGACTATGTTGTCATCACTGCGTTGATTCTTTCGCGATTTATGACGCGACGCTGGATAGCTGGAGTCATCGTATGAGTGATGGTTTGCACTACGTCTGGCATGCGTTTTTCTTGCCATAAAGAATAATCCCCTTCAGGTCAGAATATAATACGGGCAATGTTTCAAAGCCCAATATCGTGAAGTTACCCGAGAACGCAATTTTCTATGGTGAGCTGTCTGTGTCGTTTACCCCCTTTGATTACTTGATCAGTTGCTGATTCAAAAAAACAAAATTCGTTGAGTAAAACTTTTACAGTTAAAACACTTTCAGTAGAGCAAAAGTGTGTGACATATAGATGACGCTGGCATTGGCCAGAAATTTGAGCTGATTACTGAAGGCAACTACTGGTTAATTTCGCTGCCTTTGAACTGATACTAGGCTTATTTTAAAAAGCGGTCAATCGTTTAATTGAAATAAAAATGACACGCGCGCAAAACGCAAATGCGCCCTGCTTTACTCGTCACTATCATCAAGTTGTTTAGTGATTTTCTTTTTCGGTGGAGCAAAGCCATCCACCACTGCCGCAGTCTTAAGCGCGGTAGGCACTCGGCGATTGCCAATATTTTTCTTGTCGCGTTCACGCACTTTTACTTTAGGTGCTTTGGTCTCTGCTTTTTTATCTTTCGCGGTAGTTTTCTTTTTAGTACCAACCGCTTTGCCGGATGATTTTGTTTTGTCCGGTCCTTGATATTTGCCTTTCAAACCCGGCATAGTAATTACGTCGAAGGTTACGTTTAAATAGCGTTCGATTCCTTTGGTGAGATTCCATTCTTTCTTATCCACCAAAGACACAGCCCTGCCCTCGTTATCGGCGCGACCTGTGCGGCCGATGCGATGAAGATACTCATCGCCCGAATAAGCCATATCCATATTCACTACCAACTCAACACCGGGAATATCCAACCCGCGTGCAGCTACGTCTGTCGCAACCAAAATCGTTGTTCTACCTTGGCGAAAATGATCGAGCGTTACCTTACGTTGATCTTGGGTAATATCGCCATGCAAAGTACCCACGCGGAATTTGTTGTAGCGCAACAAGTTATCAAGCTGCGTTGCTTTTACTTTGGTATTAGTAAAAATGATGGCTTTTTCAAAGGTCGATTTTTGCAGCAGCGCGATCAGCAATTTTTCTTTGTGTTTGTAATCATCCGAGATGAGCATTTGCTGGATGATCGCATTGGGTTTTTCATCGATATAAATTTCTTGCGCTTCGCCGAGCATGACTTGCTTGATCAAATGACGCAGACCTTTTTGTTCCATAGTGGCGGAGAATAATAACGTCTGGCGCTCGCTGCGGCAGGTGCCGGCGATTTTTAACACATCGTCACTCAAGCCCATATCGAGCATGCGATCCGCTTCATCCAACACCAAAAACTCAAGGCCGGAAAACTCGGTCGATTTGTGTGCAACATGCTCTGCCAATCGCCCTGGGGTACCAACGACAATTTCAGGATTTTTACGCAGCATGGCTTTTTGGTATTTCAGCTCTTCGCCGCCGCAAATCATGCCGACTTTTAAGCCAGTGAACTTCAGTAATTGCTCGGCGTTTTTGACGATCTGACGAGCCAGTTCGCGTGTAGGGGTCAAAATCAGGATGCGAGTTGAACTTGAGTTCAATGCTGGCTTGGCGAGAATTGACTGAATTGCGGGCAATAAAAACGCCGCCGTTTTGCCGCTGCCGGTTTTGGAGCTAACGATGAGATTCTGGCCTGCCGCCGCTGCCGGAATCGCTTTGAGCTGCACAGGCGTTGGCTGTTCGTAACCTAAAGCATCAATCGCTTTGCGCAATTGGCTGTCGCTGATCAGGTCGTGGAAAACAGGCTGAGTCATTAGAACCTCGATATTCAGTCAAAAAGTGGGGTTTACCCGCAAAAGGCCGCGCAATCTACGCAGGGTAGGACAAATTATCAACCAAAACCGGCTAAAATGCTGGCCTTTGAATGAACCCGAGCAAAGCTATGCGCATTATGTTGGCCCCGATGGAGGGCGTTGTTGAGCATCATGTACGCGACATCCTATCGCGTATTGGTGGATTGGATGGCTGTGTGACCGAATTTATCCGCGTCACCGACCAAAAACTGCCCTACAAAGTCTTTTATAAATACGCCCAAGAACTGGAAAGCGACTGTAAAACTCCCAACGGGACACCCGTCCGAGTGCAATTGCTGGGCAGCAAGCCCGAACCTATGGCAATCAACGCGTTGGAACTGGTGCGCTACGGCGCCAAGGCTATCGACCTGAATTTTGGCTGCCCTGCCAAAACCGTTAACTCCCATGAAGGTGGCGCCTGTTTGCTGCGCACGCCGGATCGCGTTTATTCGATCATTAAAGCAGTGCGCGATGCAGTGCCGCGCGAGATTCCCGTCACCGCCAAAATCCGTTTGGGCTATGAGGATCGCAGTAGCTATATGGATAACGCCCGCGCCGTAGAAGCTGCGGGTGCCGACGAACTTACCGTCCATGCTCGCTCTAAAGTGGATGGCTACAAACCGCCAGCCTACTGGCATTACATTGCCGATATTCGCGCCGAGCTGAAAATTCCGGTGGTAGCCAATGGCGAAATTTGGACGGTAGAGGATTATCTGCGCTGCCGTGAACAGGCCAATGGCGCCGATGTCATGCTCGGGCGAGGTCTGCTCGCCTGCCCTGACCTCGCCCGCCAGATCAAAGCCCATATAAATGGAGAGGAATACACTCCGCTTACATGGGCGCAGATCTGCACCATGCTCTACGACTATTACAAACTCACCACACCACTCTACTGCGAGCGCAACTGCGGTAATCGGGTTAAACAATGGCTGATGTATTTGAGCCGCCAGTACCCACAAGCGGTAGAGTTTTTCGAGGCGATCAAACGCAAAACTACACCGCCAGAGATAGATGCCTGTTTTGCCGAGGCGCTGGCGGCTTGCCGTTAGTTGCCTACAAAAAAGCCCGTAGATAATACGGGCTTTTGGTTAGCTGTTATGACTTATCTGAATCCTATTAATGCAGCAAGTCATCGAATCCACCAATAAGATCCTTGGTTTCATCAATTCGCTCCATCAACTTGACCAGATTAATGCCCAATTTGGTTGCCAGGTCATTGGGGAAATTCGCTACCAAAGCCGCTCCATCGTTAGTCTCATTTTCATGCACGATGAAATCCGCGATATAAATCAATGCAGCCAAGCGCGAGAATTCCGGCGCAGCCATCGGATCTAGCTGGTAACGAATACCAGCGACAATAGCATCGGGAAATTTCCAACGACTGGCCAGCTCGGCACCAGCTTCCGGGAAGTTGAACCCGAGAACATTTTTTTCGATATCTGGATTGCGCCCACCCCGATCCACCACTTTTTGGATTTCCTTGCATTCATCCGGCAAAAGAATGTGGATCAACAATTCCCCAATATTGTGGATCATCCCGCAGGTGAATGCGGTTTCCGGATCATCTTTAGAGAATTTCGCCAGCCATTTACAGGTACTAGCTACCGCAAAACTGTTGTGCCAAAACGCAGGCAGATCAAAACCTTCGGGGGCTTTAAATGCGCCAGTCATTCCCGACGCCAACACGAGTGTGCGCACCGCATTAAAACCTAAAACAAACACCGCATCATTTACCGAACCAACTTTGCGATTACCACCGTAATGAGCAGAGTTAGCTGCACGCAGCACCTTTGCTGTCAGCACCTGATCCGAACTGATTTTGTCAGCAATTTCCTCAGTCTTGATATTTTCATCACCAAAGCTATCGATTAGCTCTTGCACTACTTTCGGGATGTTTGGCATTTTTTGCGCGCTATCAATCAAATGTTTCAAATCCATGAGCCCCTCACTTGTTAGTACGAATGTATTCGTCAGCAAAACCCACTTACTTGATTGGGTATAGCAAAGGATTAGTAGTTAGCAACAATATTCCACTTGTCTGTAAAGCTTTAGTGAAGCTGGTCGATACCTTGGTATAGCACTGCGCTTTGCGTCATAGCACTGCGCATTTCGCACCAGACAGGAACAAGACGATGTTTGCAGCCACCCCCATCTATAAACCGCTGCTGCTGGGTTTGATACTCATCAGCAGCACCAGTTGCAGCTATCTATGCGATTGCAAATCCGACGACAAATCCAATCAGGATACTGTCGCCGGTGGCGATGAATCTGTTTATGTCGATAGCAATACTGCTGGCAACAATACTGCCGGTTCCGATCAGCACACATCGATTACGTCTGGCTCATCAGCACCCGTTGCGACATTCAGCACCAGTCCCGTGAATTCAGGGAAATCTGTATCTGTTAGCAACGCTGCACCAACGCCACCTGCCGCTGCGCCGGTGGTCGGTACGGCCCCAGTTTCAAGCAATAGCGGGGCAGCTGCTCCACAAGCAGCAGCACAGCAAAACTACACGGCAGCTAACACAAGTAGCGGCGATGACCGAAAACAAAGCAACTGCCCTGACCCAAGTATTAACGAGTACAAAAAGTCGATTGCCTTTACCAGCTTCCCGCGCCGGGTTCCGTCTACCGGCAATTTGGGCGGGCTCCAACATGTAGAGCAACAACTGCCGGAGCTGCTCGGCGGCAATCTGCATAATCGCCATTCAATGCTGGCGCTGACTTATCTCAAAGGGGGCTTGCAAAGTGCCAATGCTCGCGGTGAAATTAATGCAGCAACTCAGGCACAGACGCTATCCAAGCAGCATCGCGTGCAATTTGTGGTGAGTGGTGAAGTAGATGATATGACGCTGAGCCACCCTGAAACGGTGGTAAATCCGGGACTGTATACCCGCTTTATGAATGGCACACACGATTTACTGCATATTAATACGCCGCTGGATAAACGCTATCGCGCATTCAATTTTAAGGTAGAGGTACGCGATGGCTTTACCGGACATATCGTTTTTACCAATCACTATCACACTTTCGGAAAATGGAAGGTGGATCCCCATGCGCAAGTCGGTTTTGGTTCACCCGAGTTTTGGGAGACAGATTACGGCTCGCAAGTGCAACAGCTGATTTCCTTGGCCAGTGATGAAATGGCCAGCACCATCAACTGCCAACCCTATATTGCACGTATCGATGCAGCGCCCGGCCAGCAGCAGATTGTCATTCACAGCGGCAATAGCAACGGCCTGCACAGTGGCGATACGCTGGATTTGTATCAACTGGTGTATCAACCCATTACCGGCGAATATCAACGCTCGGATACCCGCTTGGTCAAACGCAGTGGTCGAGTACAGCTTATCGAGACTTATCCATCGCACAGTATCGGCAATGTGATTGATGAAACTCTGCTTGGCGGTCAATACGTCGTCAAAGCGCGTTAGGTCAGCGGCGCCGGAGACAGCTGAGTTTCGTCTGACAATTGTCACAATAGACTCGTGACTTTCACGGATGGCACCCAACGCACAATCGCTGCACACTGGAGACTGACTTGACGCCGCCGCGGGAGTCGCCTCTTTTTATAAAGGTGATTCATAATAAGTACCAATGATGACCGCGGCTCATTCGGACCTATTTATGCAGCATTCTCCTGACTTACGCGCCGATGCCCCCTGCGCCGGCTCTATCTACTCAGCCAAATCCTGGATCTGGCTGATTTTCAGCCTCTATTATTTTGTCCCTGTGTACTACATGCCATTTAGCCCCCTCGCGCGGGTGCTATTGGTTGGCGTTTATTGCGTATTTGTCTCTCTGTATTTAATTGCGATCACCCTCAAACCCCAACATGTCTGGAAGCCACTACTGGGAATTGTTCTATTAGCAGTTGTGATTACGCCCTACACTCCCGGCTCCAGTACCTTTTTTTCCTATGTCGGCTTTTTAGTTGGATTCACTTATCGCACCCGAACCTGGCTATCCATCACTGCGCTGTTAAGTGCACTCATAGTCGCTATGCACTACCAATTTAATTACCCCTTTCCCTACTTTGTCTTCCCTGCACTTTCTGGTTTAGCCACCATCGGTATCATTGGCTATATCGAAAAATTACGGATGGAAGCACGCATCAGCCAGTTGAAAAGCCATCAGGAAATTGAGCAGCTTGCAGTCATTGCCGAGCGCGAACGTATTGCACGCGATCTACATGACATTCTTGGGCATACATTATCGAGCATCGCGCTCAAAGCAGAATTGGCAGAAAAATTACTCCAACAGGAAAAACACGAACACGCAAAGCAACATCTATCCGAACTGCATCAGATCGCGCGCAACAGTCTGAGCTTGGTGCGCCAGACAGTATCGGGTTACAAACATCGCGGCCTGTCAGGTGAAGTAATGGAACTCTGCGATAAACTGCGCCAAAACGGTTTTGTCGTAGACTTAAATGGCGAGATACCCCAGCTCACTCCGCGCGCGGAAACTGCCATCATTCTCGCGCTGACCGAGCTGACGACTAATGTACTGCGCCACAGCAATGGCAACCACTGTCAGATCGAATTTCAACAAGAGTGCAACAAAATTCTCGTGCGTATGCGCGATAACGGCGAAGTAGAAAACCTCACACCCGGCAACGGGCTGCAGGGGATTCAGGAGCGCTTACATGCCCTCGCCGGTGAATTGCAGTCATCCATTCATACGGGATGCGAGTTTGTCATCTCTTTACCGCGCAACGAATTGCAACAGGGTTCTTAATTGCCTATGAAAATTTTATTAGCCGAAGATCAATCCATGGTGCGCGGTGCATTGGCCGCTTTATTAGGCATGGAAGACGGATTTGAAATCACCCAAGCGGAAGATGGCGACCGCGCTTGGCTGCTGATGAAACAACAGAGTTTCGATATTTTACTTACCGACATTGAAATGCCCGGTCGCTCTGGTCTTGAGCTGGCGCAGTGGGTTCTGCAACAAAAGCTGCCGACCAAAACCATCATCATCACCACCTTTGGCCGCTCAGGTTATATTCGCCGCGCCATCGATATGGGCGTCGCTGGATTCTTATTAAAAGATGCACCCTCCGACCAACTGATTCAGGCAATTTATAAAGTGATGGATGGCAAGCGCGTTATCGACGGCGAACTGGCGATGATGGCGCTCGGCGAAAACGATCCGCTCAATGACAAAGAACGCCGCGCGCTACGTTTGGCAGCTGAAGGTAAAACTACTGCTGAAATTGCAACAGTACTATGCTTATCAGAAGGCACTGTGCGCAATTATCTTTCTGAGGCAATTGCCAAACTTCACGCAGCAAATCGTGTCGATGCAGCGCGAATTGCGCGACAAAAAGGTTGGATCTGATATTCAGGTCGCTATTCTTCGCTTGACCCTGCATACAAGTTAGGCTTTTAATCGCCCCGTCTCATATGACTCATTAACACCGACTCATTAACACCTATTCATTAACAATAATAAGGGGAATTAAAATGCAGCTTGACGCCATCCGGCAATTGCCGGAGTACGCGGCCCTGACCCGCGCGCGTAAAAAAATTATGTGGCCGCTCTCACTGGCCACCATCATCGCCTACTTTGCCCTCATACTTACCATCGCCTTTCACCCCACAACTCTCGGTCAACCAATTGGTGATGGTGTTACCTCCATCGGCATGGTGCTGGGCTTGGGTGTGATTTTATTTTGCATGGTGATTACCGGCATTTACGTCTACTACGCCAACCATGTGTTAGAGCCGCTGACGCAGGCAATCGTGAAAAAAGCAGGGAGCCAACAATGAAATACAACGCCCCCATTGCTTTAATTTTATCCGCTATGGCGACCTGCGCTTGGGCGCAAGCCAGCAGCGAAAAAAGTGTCAACGTCATCGCGATTGTTATGTTTTTAGCGTTTGTTGCCGTCACCCTTGGCATCACTTATTGGGCGGCGCGCCGCACTAAAACTGCGAGCGATTTTTACGCCGCTGGTGGCGGTATTACCGGTTTTCAAAACGGTTTGGCGATTGCCGGCGACTACATGTCCGCCGCTTCATTCCTCGGTATTGCCGGATTGGTTTACACCTCCGGCTTTGACGGCCTGATTTACGCCATCGGCTTTTTGGTCGGCTGGCCGATTGTATTGGTGCTTATCGCCGAGCCATTGCGCAATCTGGGTAAATACACCTTTGCCGACGTTGCCTCATTCCGCCTACAGCAAAAACCCATTCGCATCCTCGCCGCCAGCGGTTCATTGGTAACCGTTATTTTTTATTTGATCGCACAGATGGTCGGCGCGGGAAAACTAATCGAACTGCTATTTGGATTACCCTACGAAGCAGCCGTTGTTATTGTGGGTGTGCTCATGACGCTCTACGTCACCTTCGGCGGTATGCTGGCAACAACCTGGGTGCAATTAATTAAAGCGATTCTGTTGTTGTCAGGTGCATCACTTATGGCCTTTTTGGTGATGATGCAATTTGGTTTCAGCTTTGAAAACCTGTTTGCCGAAGCGGTAAAAGTGCATTCAAAAGCCAATGCAATTATGGCGCCGGGCACATTGGTAAGCGATCCTATTTCTGCAATCTCGCTCGGCATCGCCCTGATGTTCGGTACCGCCGGTTTGCCGCATATTTTGATGCGCTTCTTTACCGTGAAAGACGCCGTACAAGCGCGCCGCTCTGTATTTTATGCGACGGGTTTTATCGGCTACTTCTACATCCTCACCTTTATTATCGGTTTCGGCGCGATCATTCTGCTGCTGAAAAACCCAGCCTACTTTACCGATGGTGCTTTGATTGGTGGCGCCAATATGGCCGCGATTCATTTATCGCAAGCCTTGGGCGGTGATGTACTACTCGGCTTTATTTCTGCGGTTGCTTTCGCCACCATTCTGGCGGTTGTATCAGGCTTAACGCTGGCAGGCTCAAGTGCCATCTCCCACGACCTTTACGCAACCTTGGTGCTCAAAGGCCATAACGAGAAAAAAGAAATCCGCGCCTCACGCATCGCCACTATCGCACTGGGCGTGATCGCCGTTTTGCTCGGCATCGTCTTTGAAAAGCAAAACGTCGCCTTTATGGTTGGCCTCGCCTTCTGCGTTGCCGCCAGCGCCAACTTCCCGATTCTGTTGCTCAGCATGTACTGGCGCAAACTCACTACACGCGGTGCAGTCATCGGCGGTGGTTTAGGATTATTTACAGCGGTAGTGTTAGTAGTGCTCGGCCCAACCGTATGGGTAGATGCATTTGGCTTTGCCGAGGCGATTTTCCCTTACAAATACCCTGCAATCTTCTCAGTGAGCATCGCATTTATCGGGATTTGGTTCTTCTCCATCACCGATAAATCCGCTGCCGCCGCTGCTGAACACGCCGCATTTGATGCGCAATTTGTACGTTCACAAACGGGTATTGGTGCGGCTGAAGCTTCGCAGCATTAATTAATACCCGCATAGAAAAATGCCCGGATGCTTTCACATCCGGGCATTTTTATTTACGGCGGCGATACCACCAAAAACACACCGCAATGAAGAACAAACACAGACTCAAAATAACTTTCGATAGATTTATATTGTTAGTTTCCGGTAACAAATCATTGTCCTGCAAGGCTGGGCTCTGCTCAGAACCATCCACGAGAGCTGCACGTTTCAACAACTGGTCATTAATATCACTTTTGGAATTCATTGCAGCTTGTGAACTTACCGCCACATCTGAATTCATTGCAGCATTAGAACTCGCAGGCTGAGTGGAAGCAGCTGACGAAACTGAAGTAGCAGATGAAATACTTTGCCGATTCGCACCTGCCGGTACTTTTGGCGTAGAAGAAGTTAGCCTTTGATGAGATTCGGGCAAGGCTGCTAAGGAAGAATAAGATTGCTCGGGAAAGTGATATTCTCGGTAATACTCCTCCTCATCATGCGCCCACAAATCTCTGATTTTGCCTATATACAGCTTAAGTCGTTTATCGCTAGGCGGCGCGCCGCGTATTTTTTTAGTGTCTTCAATCAAACCTTTTATACGCTTGTAATCGGCTGATTCCATGATGGCAAAATTCTGTCCATCACCAATCCAGTGATCCCCAAGGTAGAGCAACTTCTCGCCCAGATTGTTAATCAGGAGCAAACGTTCTTCCACCGGCAATGATTGGATATCGAGAATTAAACCTGCATGCTCAGATTTCATCTGATCGGTATAGGTACTTATAATCCCCAAAATAATAATAAATAAATTTCTGGGATTTTCATGATCAGGGCGCTGAAAAATATGTCCGCCATTTTCAGTTTTAAGAATAATCGCAACGGTTTGAGAGTAGTTATAGGGCAAGGCGTCTGTTTGAGCCCTTGTGTTGTGGGCTGTACTTAATGAAAAAAGAAGTGCGATTGTTACTGCATAGCGGCTTGCAATTATTTTTATCATAAATTTCTCCCTGCTTTTTCATGCATTGAATCAACTAACAGCCTAGCTATTCAGGCGAACTTAGCCTCTATTCTCAAGGTGATGCCAAATTCGCAAAATACACAAAGAATCAGCTTGTACGGCATAGCGTACCGTGTAATTACCGAATGCAAAGTCTTTAATAGAGCCAGCAACGGGCACTTGGGGAAGGTTAATACCTATCAGCGGAAATTGACGTAGATGTTCAATTCGCTGAAGTAGTTGCTGCGCAATACGAGTGGCAGCTTGGGGATTGTGTTCTGCGATAAATCGACGCAAACGCACCAGATCGCTCAGCGCTTCTGCGGAATAGATCAACTTCATCTACTAATCCTTGATTGTTATCTTTTGCTTCAATGCCTAGTCACCAACTCAGAGAACAGCCACTTAGGGATTATTAATCTGAGGCGGCGCTAGCTCATCCTCTTTGCCCCAAGTATTCAGCCATTCATGTACCGCCTCACCCGCAACTACTTTGCCCTTGGCAAGCGAGTCCATAGCAGTCAGGGTTTCTTGCCAGCGCATTTTTTCCTGTGTCTGCCGCTCGATATATTCTTTGAGCGCCTGATTTATCAGCCAACTTTTGCTGCGCTCCTGACTGGCCGCCATAGCCTCCAGCCCCTGCTCCACCTCTGGCAGCAATCTTACCGATGTGATGCTCATAATTGCCTCTGCAATACTATCGATTACGTTGTATTACATTGTAGTCATCAGCCTATATAACGTATAGGCTCGCACTGGAAATTTCTCCTTTCTCAACTAAAAATCCGGCTTCGACTCAATAAACACCATCGCACCTGTCACCGGATGCACAAACGCCAAATCCGTCGCATGCAATAACAATCTGTCAGCCGCTTTAGCAAATTCACCAGCGTAGAACTCGCAACCCAGAATCGGGTGCTCCATTGCCTGCAAATGCAAGCGCAGTTGATGTGAGCGGCCAGTGATGGGATGTAAAAATACTCGCGTAGTTGCATTCACTTCATCGCGAGCCATCACTCTGTATTCGGTGATGGATGGTTTGCCGGTTGCTGCACAAATCTTGTATTTCGGCCCGTCATCCGAGGCGATGGGCAGGTTAATCACACCTTCATCTTTATCCATCAACCCGGCTACTACTGCGGTGTAATGTTTACTGACTGTACGCGCTTGGAATTGCTTGCTGATGTGCGAGAGCGCGGCTTTGTTGCGCGGAATCACCATCACACCCGAGGTATCAAAATCCAGTCGATGGACAATGCTGACACCGGGGTAATCTGCCTCCAACCGGCTAATAACCGAATCGCGGTTTTGCGGGTGGCGGCCGGGTACGCTGAGCAGGCGTGTGGGCTTGTCGATCAGGAGAAAATCCGGGTCTTCTACTAATACCTGAATCTGCCCCGCACAGGGTGGGAGGATGAATAGTTGGTCAATATCAGCGTGCATAGATGAAGTCGATAATCCATAGCAAAAAAATCAATAAGCCCATGATACCAGCTAGAACCCAATAAACTTGCGCGTCATAACCAAGAGGCACAGACTTAGCATCAAAGGTTTGTTCACTTCGCAACCACCTACTGGTATCTTGCCGCGCAACTCGCGGGAGCGGGGCTTTTGCTGTATCCTGCGCGCCTCATTTTATAGCCTACTGCGCCATTCCGTGATGGCCTCTTCACCATACGATAGGTACCTAGCTACATGTACATCTACGACGAGTACGACCATAGCATTCTGCGCCAGCGTATCGCTCAGTTCCGCGGCCAGACTGAACGCTTCCTTGCAGGGGAGCTTCCACCCGAGCAATTCCTGCCGCTGCGTTTGCAAAACGGCCTTTATGTTCAGCGTTTGGCGCCTATGCTGCGCATCAACGTGCCCTACGGCATGATCAACGCTGCCCAACTGCGCAAATTGGCGCATGTTGCCCGTCATTACGATAAAGGCTACTGCCACGTCAGTACCCGTCAGAATATCCAGTACAACTGGCCAGATCTGACCGAAGTTCCCGACATTCTTGCCGAATTGGCGGAAGTGGGTATGCACGGCACCCAATCGAGCGGTAACTGTATCCGCAACACTACCTCTGACCAATTCGCTGGTGTTGCACCCGATGAAATCATCGACCCACGCCCCTACTGCGAAATCATCCGCCAGTGGTCAAGCTTTCACCCTGAGTTCGCCTTTTTGCCGCGCAAATTCAAAATTGCAGTAACCGGCTCAACTCAAGACCGCGCTGCAGTTCAAGTACACGATATCGGCTTGGAGGTTGTCGTTAACGATAAAAATGAAGTTGGCTTTAGAGTTTATGTAGGTGGCGGTTTAGGCCGCACTCCTTGTATAGGTGCGGTTATCCGCGAATTCCTGCCGGAAGAAGATTTACTGTCGTACCTCGAAGCGATTTTGCGCGTGTACAACCTGCTCGGCCGTCGCGATAACAAATACAAAGCTCGCATCAAAATTCTGGTGCGCGCATTAACACCCGAAGTCTTCGCCCAAAAAGTGGAAGATGAATGGCAGCATTTGAAAGATGGCAATAACAAGCTGACCCAAGCGGAAATCACCCGCGCCAAGGGCTTCTTTACTGCGCCGGCTTACGAAACTATCGACAACGCTGCCGCGCAAGCGGTTGTGGATGCACAAGCTGCTGACAGCATCGCCTTCGGCAAATGGCTGCAACGCAATGTGCGCGAACACAAAATCCCCGGTTACGCATCAGTCACTCTGTCACTGAAACCAACCGGTGTTGCGCCGGGCGATGTCACCGACACCCAGCTTGAGATCATTGCCAATCTGACTGAAAAATTCAGCTTCGGTGAAGCACGCACGACTCACGAGCAAAATATCGTGTTGGCTGACGTGAAAAAAACTGAGCTGTTTGCGCTCTGGCAAGAATGTAAGGCTGCTGGTTTTGCTACGCCAAATATCGGCACCATTACCGATATCATCTGCTGCCCCGGCGGCGACTTCTGCTCGCTCGCCAACGCCAAATCAATTCCAATCGCCGAAGCCATCCAGCGCCAATTTGAAGACCTGGATTATGTGTACGACCTCGGCGATATCGACCTGAACATTTCCGGTTGTATGAACGCCTGTGGCCACCACCACGTAGGTCACATTGGTATTCTCGGCGTGGATAAATCCGGCAAAGAGTTTTATCAAGTACAACTGGGCGGTAACGCCAGCAATGACGCCTCACTCGGTGATGTGCTCGGCCCATCATTCGGTGCTGACGACATGCCAAACGTGATCCAGAAAATTGTGGACGTTTACGTTGCCAACCGTACTGATGAAGAATTGTTTATCGATACCTATCGCCGTATAGGTGCAGCTCCATTCAAGGAGAAAGTTTATGCCAAAGCTAATTAAAGACGGCGTCATCGTTGATGACAGCTGGACTCTGGTCGCCAAAGCAGAAGGCGATGTAGCAACTGCGGAAGTGCCTGCGGGTCAGGTGATTATTCCCGTTGCCGTGTGGAATGCACAGAAAGAACAACTGCAAAACCGCACCGATATCGGCGTATGGTTGGATAGCGATGAAACTGCCGATTTGATTGGCGCTGACGCTAACCGCTTTGCAGTCATCGGCGTTAATTTCCCCGGTTTTATGGATGGTCGCTCATTTTCTACCGCACGCTTGTTGCGCGAACGCTATGGTTTTACCGGTGAGTTGCGCGCAGTTGGCAACTTCATTCGCGATCAACTCTGCTACCTGCGTCGCTGCGGCGTAAATGCGTTTGCATTTGCTAACCCGGAAGCGAACTTGGATGAGGCAGTAAAATCGCTCAGCGATCTACAGGAATACTATCAAGCAGCCGTTGATCAACCGCTGCCGCTGTTCCGTCGCCGCGCATAATTTTTATCGCATCCCAAAAAAACAAAACGCCGCTGCTTAATAACAGCGGCGTTTTGTTTTTCGAGCAGATTATTTTAACGCGCGAAAAATGCCCGAATATTATCGGCTTGCGCCAAGGTATCCGCGCATCCCAATTCAATCAACTCAGTTATGAATTCATTGGAAAACAGCAGATAACTCGCCGCTGTTGCACCGCCACCTTTTGCAGTAGAACCTGTCGCCCGCATAAAAAAACGTAAACTTTTGGGTAGATAACGCACATTGCGTCCGGCAATTCCATCAATCGGGTAACTGGGCGAAATCGCCATATTTTTCACCGGGCGCAAAATGATTCCCTCCCGCTCGCGCACATCCTCCGGAATCAGTTCCAACAATTCATTCATACGTTGCATATGCTCAAGATCACTCTCAAGCGCATCCACAAATGCACTGTTAAATAAATGACCGATAATCTGCCCCATTGAAGGCGAATGACGATGCGGCACTCGGCGATTAGCGCGCGCCGCACTGCGGTTTCCACTCACACCGACCACAAACAATGCATCAGCCCCTAAATGCAGCGCAGGGCTGATAGGCGCCAACTGGCGCAAGGCACCATCGCCAAAATATTCGCGATTGATACGCACTGCGGGGAAAATAGTGGGAATAGCCGATGAGGCCAGCAAATGCTCCAAGCGCAATTCCGATGCAACACCACTTCGCCTGTGGCGCGACCAGCCCTTTAAATCAGGATGCCCCTGAAAAAAACTGACCGAGTGCCCCGAGGTATACCCCATAGCCGCAATACTAACGGCCAGCAATTTTCCGCTATCGATTGAACGCGCAATATTTTCAAAATGGATTTTTGAACCCAACAAATTCCACAGTGGCCCGTTATCCAGCAGTGATAAAGGCTTGCGCCGCCCCATCCCCTCGTTGAACAGCGAAAACCCCAAATACGCAAGGCCTTTAAAAATATCAGTCCAACCGTGTAAATACACTTGGCCAATATCCAAGGTTTTCCACATATCTGCTAGCGAAGTCACGGCAGATTTAAAGTTGCCTTGGTGCGCAGCAAGCGCCACTGCATTAATTGCACCGGCAGAAGTTCCACAAATAATCGGAAACGGATTTTCACAATCGGCAGGCAGGATTTCCGCGATAGCTTGCAATACACCGACTTGATAAGCAGCACGCGCGCCACCACCAGATAAGATCAGGGCTGTCTTCATAAATTCTTCTAATAAATCGTTATCGTTCTATACCGCGTTGTCATTCATTTAATGTCACCAATCTAGCCCAGAGTAGCAGCTATCGCATCATTCGGCGCCAATAATCGCCCCTCAGTGATCACAAAAATGAAAACTGCCATTCTAACTTACCAGCTCCGGCTATCGTTTTTTGCGCTTGACAAGCTACACCACAGACCTTGATGATCAAGCGACAAATGACTATTACCACAGCCCTTCCAAGCGAGACAAACCATGAATAAACCACAACGTGATATCACCCTGCGCTTTCTGGCAGAACCACAAGATGTGAATTTTGGAGGGAAAGTTCACGGCGGCGCCGTAATGAAGTGGATCGATCTTGCGGCCTATGCCTGCTCTGCGGGCTGGAGCAGTCGCTACTGCGTAACCGCCTACGCTGGCGGCATTCGTTTTGTATCACCTATCCACGTTGGCAATTTGGTGGAAGTCGCTGCAAAAATTATCTACACCGGAAACTCATCCATGCACATTGCATTGGAAGTGAACGCGTGTGATCCAAAATCCCTCAGCCGCCGCCTCACAACGCATTGCATCGTCATTATGGTAGCGGTCGATGAATCCGGTCAGCCAGTGCCAGTGCCTGAATGGGTTCCACAAACTGAAGAAGATAAACAACAACACGCCACCGCCATCAAGCTCATGGAGATGCGTAAAAAAATTGGCGAAGAAATGCAGATTTTTGTTTGATACCTGAAGCAATAAAAGTCATCGATTATTAATCAACTTTGCTCTGCTGAATCAACGCGCGGCAATCCGCATTTTTTGCATCACCATCTTCGATAAACACGAGCAAAGCAGCAAATGGTGAGATGAGTGCGCCGAGTGCTACGGCAGCGGCGCCTCGTGCACCGGCTCTTTCTGCATCAATGCCCACGCGCGGCGATTTTAATTTTCCTAAAACGGTGATTGGCACGCGCGCCGAAAGAATACTGTTGTCTTTAGGCTTTGCATCCAGCCGTACATTTAGCTTTTCCTGTTTTAAATCCACTGCTACCTTGCCTTGCAATAGAGAATCATCAGTATCCAGCACGACAACTTTTGAATCCAACATTCCATCTTTTACATCAAAATCAATAACACCACAGCGGATAGCAGTGGATTTATCTTTACCTAAAAATAATGGAAGCGCCTCACCTATATCGACGTCTGAAGCCTCAATCAATAATTGGCTAATTTTCCCTCCGGCCATAATAATTTCCATATCACCATTACTACTCGCCAACACATCGGCAAGCGATGCGCCTGTGCCCTTCAGTGCTATATTCCCGCCAAAAAAACCTCTGGTGGTTTTTTCAAAACGCGTATCCGCAAAAAATTGTGCGAGACTGAGCCTGCGCAATTTCAAATCCATTGTCATTGGCGGGATATCGGGGCGCGCATCAACATCGATTGAGCCCTCTACAGTGCCATCGGCCAGTGCAACCTTCAACGGATTAAGTTGCAGCAAGCCATCCTTCAAATAAAATCGAACATCCATTTCTTTAAATGGCAAACCCGGCGCATCAATTTTTTTCGCGCTAAGGGTCACATCCAAATCCGTTGCGCGCAGACGCTCAACTTTAAGCGGTACATCTGGAATTAATTTTGGGCTGGCTTTCTTTTCTGCTGCAGCCTTTTTTTGTTCTTCTGTGGCATTCTCTGTATCCGGTGATAACCCTATGAAACCACCCAAATCGACGCTATCCAACACATTGGACACAAGATTCGCCTTAAAAAAACCACGCTCTCCGCCAACGTCATAAGACAAGCTGCCAGACAGATCACTTCCACCCACCTTGCCGTTAAATTTGTTGTAGCTCCAGACATCCCCGTGTTTGACCAGTTGCCCTTCCAGCGAATATGGCGGTGTTGGTGGCAATGGAATCGCGGTGAGATAAAAAATATCGGCGAGGTTATCGCCCGTAATTTTCAAACTTGCATTGGCACCGCTCAACTTGATTGGATCCTGAAAGGTTCCCTTAACATCCACCGCCGTAGTGCCCATCACTAATTTCAATTGCAAGGGAAAATCCAGTGTGGAATCACGCAAAGTTTCAAGTGAACCGCCCGATGCATCCAACTTAAATGGTTTATTTTGTAAAACACCGTCACCCGAAATGGTAAAACCCTGCTTTTTATCACTGCCCTTTTTATCGCTACTCTTTTTATCACTGCCCGCGCCGCTGACAGAATCGAGCTTTAAATCAAGATTCAAATTTTTTACCGCATCGCGATAAACAAGGCGCCCATCTTTTATCGCAAGCGTTTCAATCAAGGGAAAATTATGCCGATCATCTGGTGTTACAGCCTCCTCCACTGCATTTGCCATGGAAAAAACAGGGAGGTTCCAGTTAGCATCCTCAAGCGATTTACGCTCCAGAATAACCGTTGGTTTGAGAATGCTTATCTCACCAAATTCCAATTTCCCGATGAGCAGCTTTAAAGGTTTGAACGTCAAATCCAGTGATTCAATGGCAACCATATCCGGCTCTTTATACTCAGACGCATTACTGAGCCGAATTTGTTCCGCATGAATTGAGGTGTAATTCCATCGCCATTCAATTGCCAGCGGCCCCTCAATTCGCAAATACCGCCCAGTCGCCTTGCTTCCCTGCCCTTCCACCAAGCTACGCACCAGCGCCTCTGAAAAAACAATAACGCCAATTATCACAATAAGCAGCATAAGCACTATGCCGCCAATAACTGAAACGACTTTATGTTTTAAAAGTGACTGCCCAGCCATAGGAATCTCCGTAGTAAAAAGACCTCAGACTAGGATAAACGACAAATACAGCCGCCAATGTTCACTAGAACACCGAAGCACGAAGGAATACTGAAAGGATTAAGCCAACTTCAGTTAGAATAGCGCCCTACCAATTTTACCTACCATGAATGTGTGGAAAACAAGATGACTAAAAAGACCAAAATTGTAGCAACCGTTTCCGATCTTAAAGGCGATGTTGAGTTTATTAGCCAATTGCATAAGCGTGGCGTCAACGTTATCCGCTTAAATACCGCTCACCAAACCCCGGAAGACACGGCTAAAGTGATCGAGAATGTGCGGGCTGTTAGCGAAAAGCTGGCGGTTCTGGTGGACACCAAAGGCCCCGAGATGCGCACCAACCTCAAGATTGAGGAAGATCTCACCATCAAAACCGGTGACAAGGTCACTTTCCGTGCCGATGGTTTAGACGTACCGACCACTCGCGAAGCGGTACAGGTCAACTACCTTGGCTTTGTGAAAGACGTTCCCGTTGGAGCCCATATCTTGATCGATGACGGCCTATTGGAACTGGTGGTGGACAGCAAAGATGAAGGCGCCCTGTACACGACTGCACTGAACAACGGCAAAATCAAAAAGAAGAAGAGTGTTAACGTGCCTGGCGTGGCTATCAAATTGCCATCAGTTACTGAGCGCGATAAGACCTTCATCGAAATGGCGATTGACGCAGGCGTTGACTTTATCGCCCACTCCTTCGTACGTAACAAGCAAGATGTACTCGATGTACAAACCATTCTTGATGCGAAAAACTCGCCGATTAAAATCATCGCTAAAATTGAAAACCGCGAAGGTGTAGAAAACCTCGACGAGATTTTAGAAGTTGTTTACGGCGTAATGGTTGCCCGTGGTGACTTGGGTATCGAAATCCCCGGTGAAGAAGTGCCACTGGTACAAAAAGACATCATCCAACGCTGCATCAAAGCGCGTGTGCCGGTAATTACCGCCACACAAATGCTGGAAAGTATGATCCAAAACCCGCGCCCAACCCGCGCAGAAATTTCGGACGTGGCCAACGCCGTGTTAGACGGTACCGACGCATTAATGCTGTCCGGCGAGTCGGCTTACGGCGACTACCCATTTGAAGCCGTAGAAACCATGGCCCGTATCGCATCTCACGTTGAAGAGAAAACCGCCAAGGGTATTAACTTTGATTCTGCGACAGACAACCTGCAAGAGTACATCTGTAAGCAAGTGGCCAAATCTGCACGCGACCTTAAAGTTGACGCGATCATAGTCCCTACCTCTACCGGCTCCACGGTTCGCCAAATCGCATCTCACCGCCCAGCGGCACCAATTTATGCCGCGTGTTATAAACCTGGTGCGCTGCGTTTACTGTCATTAAGCTACGGTGTTCATGCCTATCTGGTAGATGCCCCCGAGCGCGCGTCAATTATCAAGACCTCAATCACTCCGCTACTCGAAAATAAAACCTTAACCAACGAAAGCTTGGTGGTTATCGCGAAAAGCGCACCTGGCGCCCCCAAAGGCGAAACCAACCGCATGGAAATTAACACTGTGGGTGCGTTCTTGAACAAATAGTTTTTTATTTTTTTATCAAGCCCTCACGTGCAACGTTGAGGGCTTTTTTTTGGAGTGGAATTAAGAGCCTAGCTATTAAGGGATTGCTTAGCCAACCCCTAATTATGTTGATTAATTTTTTCTAACAGCGCATCAGTTGCCTGCAATAATTCTGCTAAAAGTTTTTCATCCACATCCAGATAGCCTTCATACTCAGCCAGATTTCTACGTTCATGGCAGAGAGCAAAAATACGTACCTGCGTTTTGCTGATATCCACAGTGTGTGCCAAGCACTGAAATACCAGATAGCGTTTATCTGATCGATACCCTTTTTGGCGCAAAGCGAATAACGCGAGTGCATGCGCAGAGTTGTAAGCTAAATCAAAACGGCTGGCAAAACTTAATGCAGAATTATGCGCATCTTTCAGACGGTCAATCGCACTGCGCAATAAGCCAGCCGATTCATTGGCATCCGGTGGTTCGGCCTTTAAGCCTCCCGTGCGAACTAAATTTTCCAGTTGTTCAATCATGCATGCCTCCTTTCAATTTTTATTTAAACCTTATGCGACACTTTCATCCCATAGTGGAATACGAGCCTGCTCCATCACTCGCTGCAAGAAATGGTTTCCGGCCTTAAGTTTGCCCTCAAAATCTTGCACAGTATAAAGCGTTGGATTTATGGTGCGCCCCAGTATTTCTTCTGCTGGCGCGAGCAACTCCATAACTTGACTGTAACTTAATTCTTCACCCACCAGCATCAGATCTACGTCACTACTGGCAGTAGCTTCACCTTTCGCAATAGAACCATAAATAAACCCCTGGGTTATCTGCGATGCCAGCGGCGCCAATGCAACTTTGAGCGTATCGCCAATACCAAAGGTTTTTCGAACTATGGCCGCTAGATCAGCGTAAATAGGGCAGCTCTGATCTGCTTGGTAATGGCTTTGGTTGCCAATTTGAACACGACTAATTAAACCAGCAGCATGCAACTTTTCCAGCTCACGCATTACCGTACCTTTACCAAGACCAGCCCAGCGGACAATCTCATTAGCAAAGAAACTCTGGTCAGGCTTGGTAAACAACAAACCCAGCACTTTTTGCTGGGTTTTACTGAAAAGGGCGTCGCCCAAATTAAGGGGTTGTAGGTTGTTCATAACGGCCAATACTAAAAAGTCCCAATTTGGGTATGATAAGTCCCTTTTTGGGAACCTTCAACACCATCAGCCATTACAACCAACCCACCCCATATACCTGCCGCGAACAAAACTGCATAGAAATCTATTCACCTGATGGTAAATGCCTGGAAAGCACTGCCATTTTTTGAACCGCATCAGTGCTTCTCACCCACTTAGCTCCACCTCGAACATTTATTTTCGCGCAAATAAAAAACCCGCGCTTCGTGAGAAGCGCGGGTTTTAAATTTGGTGGAGCTAAGCGGGATCGAACCGCTGACCTCAACACTGCCAGTGTTGCGCTCTCCCAGCTGAGCTATAGCCCCAAAAACGGGATACGACCGCGTCGTAAGTGGCGCGCATTCTATGCAGCAGATGCTGGGGTGTCAAGCAAAATTTGCGTGGCGCGCCGGTTTAAATTGTTTACAAATCAATCAGTTAGTAATTGTTGTTCGCAAAATTTGTGCAAATTGCTGACCTCGGCACCGGCAGCACCGAGGCCAGCAGACAATTACTCAGCGGCTTCGTCTGCCGCTACACCTAGCTTGGCGAAGACTTTTTCCAAATCTTTCTGCTTGTTTTTACCAAAGCCGCCCAAGGCATTGATCGCGTGTCGGATGCGCGCGCGGCTCATGTCGGGGCCGATGATTTGCATGGAATCAACCACTGGGAAGGAAGCGGTAGAACCGGCGATGGCGACAAACACAGGGGCGATAGCGTCTTTGATCTTCAAGCCCATTTGATCGGCAAGCAGCTTCAATTCCGCAAACAAATTGTCGCGTTCCCAAGTGCGCAGCGCTTCCAAACGCCACAAGGCGAATTGCAGATACTCTTTTTGCTTCTCTACATCCAGCTTGTTGCTGGCGAAGCTGGCTTCGGTCACAGGCATCATGCCGCTGACCAAAAAGCTGGCGAGAGGCGCAAAGTCGCTGAGTGTGGTCATGCGCGATTGCGCGTGAGGCAGCGCTTGCAGCAACATATTTTTATTCAGCAACCAGCCGTGCAAACGCTCGGCGAGTTGATCGATGCTGAAGTTCTCGCGAATCCACAGACTGCACAGCCAGTTGAGTTTTTCCACGTCGAAAATCGGCCCCCCGAGAGAGACGCGCAGCAGGTCGAAATGTTCCTGCATTTCAGCGAGGGTGAATTTCTCGCGCTCATCCGGCATAGACCAGCCCATGCGGCCGAGGTAGTTGAGCATCGCCTCAGGCAGGTAACCCATTTGCTTGTAATAAAGAATGCTGGTGGGGTTTTTGCGCTTGCTGAGCTTGGACTTATCCGGATTGCGCAGCAGCGGCAAATGACACAGCACGGGCGCCTGCCAGCCAAAGTATTCGTAGAGTTTCAAATGCTTGGGCGCGGAGTTGATCCACTCTTCGCCGCGAATCACGTGGGTGATTTGCATCAAGTGATCGTCCACCACATTGGCGAGGTGATAGGTCGGCATGCCGTCGGCTTTGAGCAGCACTTGCATATCCACTTGCGACCACTCGATCTCGATCTTGCCGCGCAGCATATCGTCGATTTCACAAACGCCGCTTTCAGGAATCTTCATGCGGATTACGTAGGGCTCGCCCGCATTTAATTTCGCCTGAACTTCTGCTTCGGAAAGCAGCAGACCGCGACCATCGTATTTTGGCGTTTCGCCACGCGCTTGTTGCTCGCGGCGCATTTCATCCAGCTCTTCAGCAGTGGCAAAGCAATAGAAGGCATGACCTTTTTCAACTAGTTCCATGGCGTATTTGCCATAGATATCCATACGCTCGCTTTGGCGATATGGGCCGTGCGAGCCGCCTACGTCCGGGCCTTCGTCCCACTCCAATCCCAACCAGCGAAGGCTATCCAGAATCGCCTGTTCGGATTCCGGGGTGCTGCGGGTTTGGTCGGTATCTTCAATGCGCAACAGGAACTTGCCGCCGTGCTGGCGCGCGAAACAGAGGTTAAAGAGCGCAATGTAAGCGGTGCCTACGTGGGGGTCGCCAGTGGGCGACGGGGCGATACGGGTACGAACTTCAGACATGGATTGGCCTTTTAGCTTAACCAGATAAGGAGAAAAGGCGCGCATTATACGCCAATCCGTTAGCTGGACAGAAAGCCGCGCCCTATAAGATAAAAATAATTCTGCCGACGCGAATCCTTTTGGCTCCCCACACCCACTAGTGGATAAAAGCCCACTAAAGTCACCCAGAAAAGGAAAGCCCCATGCGCAAACCAAGCAACACTAAACTGACTACTGGCAATATGATCCCGATGCAAATCTGGCAAGATACCTACGGGCATGATGTCACCATTCCCTGCTCCACAGGTTTAACCCATCTGCAATTTAGGCGGTATTCGGGCTGTGCTGTGTGCAATCTTCACCTACAAAGCTTTATCGGGCGCCAGCAGGAACTGCGCAATGCGGGCATATATGATGTGGTGATTTTCAACTCAACGCGCGAGCGCATTCTGGCCGATATCGCCAAAAGCCCCTTTCCGATCATTGCCGACACGGATAAACATTTATATAAAAAGTTTGAGGTAGAAACTTCGCCGCTAGCGGTATTTAATCCCAGCGTTTGGCTCCCTGCCATTAAAGGAGCGCTGAAATTTGGCGTGCAATTACCGCGCGATCAAGAAACCATGAATGGCCTGCCGGCGGATTTTCTAATTGATAGCGATGGTAAAATTATCGCCGCTCACTATGGCAAGCATGCTTATGACCAGTGGTCGATTGAAGAATTGTTGAAACTGGTCGAGCTACACAAAATCAATTCAGCATTTATCAAACACAATAAAGAGGAATTGGCTGCGTGAAATTCGATGCGTCACTTTTAATAGGTGCAGCGCAAACCGGTGATCCGGTTGCGCTGGAGCAATTGATTACCCGGTGCTATCCGGATTTGCGCCGCTACGCGCAAAAGCACTGCCACGCAAGTCACGCGGAAGATGCCATTCAAGAGACTCTGTTGATCGCCACGCGCAACATTCGCAGCCTGCGCCAGTTGCACTCCTGGCTGGCATGGATGGTCACGATTTTAAAACGCCAATGCCATTATTTATTTCGCAGTTTCAATATCAATGTTCACCTCACCGATACTGAGTGGAATGAATTTATTGCTGCCACACCTAGCCCCATCTTAAAACTGGAATTGATTGCCGCACTGGAATCTCTACCGCCACATTATTTGGAAATTATCTTACTGCGCGATTTTGAAGAGCTGAGCATTGCGGAAATAGCTGCGCACCTAAATGAAAAAATTCCCGCAATTAAAAGCCGCTTGCACCGAGCAAGAACCTTGGTACGAGAGTATTTATTAAGCGAAATCCCTTCGAGCCACTAGCTCAATAGCCCCCCCCCTCCCTATAGCAACCAAGAACACATGCCAACATTAGATGCCTTTAAATTAGCACTTGCTAATTTAAAGGCATCTAATATAATGAAGCCATAGCCCACTGGAGATGCGCAATGACCCAAGCCACCAACCAGCCACAAGACCTAAGCCACATGCAGGAACACGCACAAGCAGCAGCCAATCTGCTCAAGGCATTAGCCAATGAAAATCGCTTGATGATTCTATGCACATTGATCGAAGGGGAATTGTCGGTAGGCGACTTGAACACCCGCGTTCCACTTAGCCAGTCCGCCCTATCACAACATTTGGCGAGCCTGCGCGAGGCTGGATTAGTGGCGACACGCAAAGAAGCACAGACGGTTTACTACTCATTGCAGGGCGATGAAGCACAAAAAATTATTGCTGTACTGCAATCCATTTATTGCCCTACCGAATAATTTTTCATTTATCTACACCACCTAACATCGAGGTTTATATGAGTCACAAACAGATCCACCCACGCGATTTAATGGCTCAAAAAACGGCTGACACCTGCATTCTGGATGTGCGCACCGCAGCCGAAATCAAAGCGACCAACTTATCGGACAGTCTGCATATCCCGCTGCATGAGCTGACCCCCGAGCGACTGCAAAGTGAAATCGCCAAACAGGGCAAAAATGGCCGCTGTATCTATCTGTTATGCCAAGGTGGCAAGCGCGCGCAAATGGCCGCGGAACAATTGCATGGAAAAATCGATGCCGAATTGATCGTAATTGAAGGCGGTATCAACGGGGTTAAAGCTGCCAATATCCCTGTAAATGAAGGCAAAGGCGTTATGTCGCTGGAACGACAAGTGCGTATCGCAGCTGGGTTTTTAGCCCTACTCGGCGTGGTGCTCGGGTTTCAGGTAGATACCAACTTCTTTCTGCTGTCTGGCTTTGTTGGCGCTGGCCTGATGTTTGCCGGTATTACCGATACCTGCATGATGGGCATGCTGATCGCACGCATGCCTTGGAATCGGTAAGTGTTACTGCTTATTGGCATCATCATCGGCCTGGTACTGGGGCTGACCGGCGCTGGCGGTTCAGTGTTCGCGGTGCCCTTGTTGATGCTATTGGCGGGAATGCCGATGGCAGACGCCGCTGGTATTTCACTTGGCGCCGTTGCCGCAAGTACCCTTTATGGCAGCCTGCGCAATGCGCGACAAAAACAATCAGCCCCCCTGCTCTGGCGACCTGGTGTCATTCTCGCCACTGCCGGAGCAATTAGTGCTCCCGCAGGAAAATGGTTGGGGCTGCAACTGGATGAACACCTGCTGCTAATCGGATTTACGCTTTTGGCCGGAATCATTGCCCTGCGCATGTGGATCAGTTCCAGCAACAACCCTGCTGCTGCAAGTGTGGTTCGCGCAGGCAATTTTACTGACACCCCATCACCCGGGCTGATTTGTCACCTGAGCAAAACAGGCCAATTTGAATTGCGCCCACGCTGTGTCAGCGGATTATTGATCGGCGGATTGATCGTTGGCTTGCTGTCTGGATTATTTGGTGTCGGCGGCGGCTTTTTAATTGTTCCACTGCTACTGATGTTGAGCGCAGTCAGCATGGCGCAAGCCGTCAGCACATCATTGCTGATTATCGCCCTCATCAGCAGCTCAGGTTTTATCAGCCACCTGTTAATGAGCGGCAGTACAGCCGATGGAAACAGTCACATACTAAGCTTGGGATTAGTCGCTGCCGGAGGCGTGCTGGGCATGCTTATCGGCCAAAAGGTCAGCCACAAAATCGCCAACGCACTATTACAAAAAATCTTCGCCATCAGCCTGATAGTCGTTTGCATCATCACTCTTACGAGGAGTTTTTTATGATCTTTCGCCAATTATTTGAACGTGAGTCATCTACCTATACCTACTTGATTGCCTGTGAGCACACCCGTCAGGCAGCGTTGATTGATAGCGTAAAAAGCGAGGTGCCCAAATATCTGCAGCTTCTAGAGGAACTGGGACTAACCCTGACTTATGCACTGGACACTCACACCCACGCCGACCATATCACTGGCGCTGGATCTCTGCGCGAAGCAACTGGCTGTATTACGCTGTTAGGCGATGAAGCTGGCTCAGCTTGTATCTCACAAGGCCTGCACGATGGCGACCTGATCCAAATCGGTCAATTACAGCTCAAAGCTATTTATACGCCCGGCCATACAGATGACTCCTATTCCTATTTATTGGAGGATAGCGGCCAAAACTATATCTTCACCGGCGACACACTATTAATACGCGGCACAGGTCGCACCGACTTCCAAAATGGTAATGCGCACGACCAATATCACAGTCTGTTCAATAAGCTCCTTACCCTGCCCGATCACACATGGGTATATCCCGGACATGACTACAAAGGCTGGTCACAAAGCAGCATCGCCGAAGAAAAAGCCCACAACCCTCGCCTGCAAGTCAAAGACATTAATGCCTATGTCGAATTAATGAACAATTTGAAATTACCCACACCACAACTGATGGATATCGCAGTACCAGCCAATCGTGCTTGTGGCAACAACTAATCCCCCATACCTCACCCAATAGGAAAAGGATTTCTCTATTCGCTACATCTATACTGATTTGCTAGAATTACCGCCACAAAAAACCAGTAGAGAGACTCACCATGCTGATCCAAGCACCTATTTCCCTCGGCGAACTTATCGACAAAATCACTATTTTGGAAATCAAAGCCGTAAATATCGGCGATGAAAACAAACTCAAAAATGTGACTCATGAACTAAATATTCTTAACGAAAAGGTCAGTGAATTACTGGACGCCGAAGGCCAGACAAAACTGGCGCCGCTCAAACAAGCACTAAAAGATATCAACCAAGAATTGTGGATCATTGAAGACGACATTCGCGATTGCGAATACGCAAAAGACTTTAGCGATAAATTTATCCAACTCGCGCGTGCTGTATACGTCACTAACGACAAACGTGCAAAAGTGAAAAAAGATATCAACCTCGCCTTTGGTTCAGAATTAATCGAAGAAAAATCTTACAAAGATTATCAATAACCTGCCGTTCGATTTAACTGAAGAATTCGCCCATGCGCATACTGCTTATCAAAATGTCCTCCATGGGCGATATATTTCACACCTTCCCTGCCATTAGCGATATCAAGCAACATTACCCTGACGCGCAAATAGATTGGGTGGTGGAAGACAGCTTTAGCGAAATCGTTAATTGGCATCCAGGTGTAAACAAAGTCATCCCAATTCATTTGCGTCGCTGGGCAAAAGAGCGCAACAAGAAAAGCTGGCAAGAATTTAAAAGCTGGCGACGTGAACTGCGCACCGAAACTTACGATTACATCATCGACGCGCAAGGTCTGCTCAAAAGTGCCGCTATGGCGAAGTGTGCAAAGGGAAATGGTATTGATGGTTACGACAAAAATTCAGCACGCGAATCTATCACCCACTGGTTTTATAAACGCCATCATCAAGTGGATAAAAACCAACACGCAGTTGAGCGTACCCGCCAATTAATTGGTAAGACTCTGGGCTATACACCTGCCCCCAAATTAAATTTTGGTATCAACCAAAACTTCACACATATCCAAGAAGATCCGCGCAAGCTGGTATTTATTATCGGGACCAGCTGGGTCACTAAACTCTGGGCAACCAGTGAATGGGAAGCATTGGGAAAAATTGCAATTGATGCCGGTTTCAATGTAGAAATTATTTGGGGCAGCCCGCAAGAGCAGGCAATTGCCGATCAAATTATTCGCAGTAACCCGCAGGCAACCAAACCGGAAAAACGCCTTTCTATCACCACTATTGCTGAAAAACTGGTAGCAGCCGCTGGCGTAATAGGTTTGGACACTGGTTTTTCTCATCTCGCTGGTGCACTGGAAACCCCCACGATTGCTATTTACGGCGCAACATCACCAACAAAAGTTGGTTTGATTGGCGATCACACGCACAACTTGCAAATGAGTGAACCTCTGGATTGCATGCCCTGTCATAAACGTCATTGCAAATGGCTGCCAGAGAACAGCACCGAAACACCGCAATGTATGAGCAGCATAAAAGCCGGGCAAGTTTGGGATGCTCTACAGAAAAAACTTTCTGTGCGCTCTACCGGTAATACATCACTTAATCATTAATACAAATTCATCCAGGATTTTGTTTATGACACCGCAAAAGATGGGCGTAGTCATTACCACCTACAATCAACCCAAGTGGCTTAAAAATGTGCTATTTGGTTACGAAGCTCAGCGTCACAATAATTTCACTGTGATTATTGCCGATGATGGATCAGGGCAACCCACTCGCGATGTCATCGAGTTTTTCCGAGCGCGCGGAAAGTTAACAATTGAGCATGTGTGGCATGAAGATAATGGCTTTCAAAAATGCCAAATTCTTAACAAAGCCATCGCACAAACTGATTGCGACTATTTGATTTTTACCGATGGCGACTGCATTCCCGAACCGGATTTCATTAGCATTCATCAATCACTAGCAAAACCCGGTCAATTTTTATCGGGTGGCTATGTCAAACTCACAACACCTGTATCAGAAAAAATCACTGAATCTGACATCGCAAGCGGCATTATTTTTAATATAGATTGGCTTAAAAAAGCAGGCCAACCATCCAGCCATAAACTCTGGAAACTATTAAAAAGCAAAACACTGAAAGCCCTGCTCAACGCCATCACGCCAACCAAAGCCACCTGGAATGGCATGAACAGCTCCACATGGACGAACGATATCAAAGCCTGCAATGGTTTTAATGAAGACATGCAGTACGGTGGACTGGACCGCGAGCTGGGCGAGCGTTTAATGAATTTCGGCCTAAAAGGAAAACAGGTTCGCTATAGCGTAAATTGCCTTCACCTTGATCATCCTCGCGCATATGACAACCCGGAAACCTGGAAAAAAAATTACGCGATTCGCAATGAGGTAAAGCGGACAGGACGCCATTGGAACGCGAACGGGATAGTGAAAAATCAAGTCCCCCCAACTAACTAGCCAACTTCGTTAATTACGAACACATCAATTTGGCCGGAGCTATTTGTGAGCACACTCGACTCCAAGCATAAAAAATCAATCGTGATTTATCAGGATGGACTACTTTCGTACTCCGAGACGTTCATCAAACAGCAAATTCTGGGTTTAAAACACTGGAATGCAACACTGGTTGGCCATAAATACAAAAAAAATAGCTTGGATTTTTCCATGCTCCAATCTCAATTGCTGCTCCCCAAAAACTCATCCCTCTTCAAACGCTTACGCTATAAATTGAACCGGTGGAATAACAAACCCGATCCTGCAGGAATTAAGACACTTAAGGATTTGGCACCATCACTGATTCATGCTCATTTTGGAACTTCAGCTGTCGATATTTGGCCTTATGCGAAAGCGCTGGGCATCCCCATGCTAGTCACCCTGCACGGCTTCGATATCAGCATTCGACGCGAATGGTGGGAAGAAGGAAAACGCAGTAGACGCAAGAAGAAATACCCTGCTCAACTTGATCAACTCGCGAGAGAAAAAAGTGTGCATTTTCTTGCGGTATCCAGTGCTATCCGCGATCGAGCGATTGCCTTCGGTATTCCAGCAGAAAAAATTACCGTCAGCTATATCGGTGTTGATACTCAGCAATTTTCCACTGGGCCAACGCCAGTTTTGGAAAGAAAAAACAACATTGTTTATGTCGGCAGATTGGTAGAAAAAAAGGGTTCCCCTTATTTGATCGAAGCATTTTCCGCCGTCAAAGCCAAGGTGCCGGATGCCCAATTAATTATTGTTGGCAAAGGCGAGCTTGAAGAAAAACTAAAACAAAGCGTGCAAGCGCTTAATTTGCGCGATGTTATTTTTGCCGGAGCAAAAACCAGCCAACAAGTAAAAGAATTAATCGATCAATCAAAGGTTTTTTGCTTGCCCAGCATTACTGCAAACAACGGCGACGCAGAAGGCCTGCCTATTTCGATACTTGAAGCACAGGCAAGCGGAGTATTTGTTGTTACCTCGTCATCGGGAGGTTTACATGACAATCTTATTCCACAAGAAACCTGTTTTTACTTCGAAGAAAAAAATGTAACCCAGCTAGCTGACCAACTTATCGAATTACTCAGTTATCCAGAAAAACATACGCACATACTGGCCACACAGAATTTACTTATCGATGAAAAATTTCAACTAACCAAATGTGCCGCTCAACTTGAGGCGATTTACGATAGGTTTTCCTTGCCATAGCCGCCATAACCAAAATTATCTTTAGCCAATATTATGACTAAATCGATTGGAAAGTTCGTCGGTGAAATCTCACCGCAATTCGATAGCAATGAAGTGCACGTGCAGCTGGAACACATTCAGCAGCTTCTAAATACTTATGAGACAAAGCGTCTCTCCAATGGCCCTGACTACGTAGTAAAAGCGCCGCTAGCACTCGACGGAAAAACAATCGATATCACTATCAAAGTTTTCAAGCGTCAAAACTGGATAAAAGATCATCACGATAAAAAAAACAAATCCAAGGCAGAGCGTTCTTTTCGCGCCGCAATATTTTTGCAGGAGCAACAGATAGGCACGCCAGCTCCTATTGCATGGCTTGACCAGTGGGAAAATAGTCGCCTGCTTGAAAGCTATTATGTATGCCTGTTCGAGCCAGGGATCAGCTTTAGGGATGCGCTTTCGGATATCTATTACAACCAACGCGACAATGCTCCGCTAATGGATTTACTCCATCTGGTTGCACCTGCGATACGCGCCATGCACGACGCCGGTTTTATGCACGGCGATATGGGCAATCAAAATATTTTGTTACCTCGCAGCGAAACCGGCGAATGGCTTCAGCCACATCTAATCGATTTAAACCGCAGCAAATATTCAGCTGTACCATTAACAGACACCCAACGCGCATTTGATTTAGCTCGCATCGCCCTACCCGGTGCCTATTTAAAAATTTTCAAGTGGATTTACAACAAACACCAAGACTTATCCACTGACTTTGATCAACTAGAGCAAAAAGCACGCAAACGCTTTTGGAGTCATAGACGCAGCGGCAAGTGGCGGCACCCTATTCGCCACTGGAAAAGCAAAAAGCTACCAAAGTCAAAACCAATTTATCCACCAATGCAGGATATTTGGCTGTGGGATGAAAAATCCGCACAACCCATGATCACTCCCGGACGACAGGAAAAGCATAGTTACCGCAACTGGCGCTATATATTTTCTATGACATGGCAAGGCTTATGCGCCGCACCAAGCATTTATAAGCACTACCAGCGCTTATTAGCACAAAGCTATTGTTCACCTATTGAAATGCAGGGGCGCATAGGAGTTGCGCTACACCCACACCCGGATTACATAGAAACAGAACTGGCCCTGCTAGAAAAACTAGGCAACCCACCAGTATTAGTTCGCTTTTGTCATCATGAAACAATTGAAGACTGGCACAGAACTATTGCGCTAGTTAAAGAATTACGCAGTAGAAATATCGAGGTAATGCTCGCCGTATTGCAAGATCGCCAAGCGTTATTGCAACCGGAATCATGGAAAAAACTCCTCACACTTATTTTTGAAAATCTGGGAAATGAAGTCGCGCATATTGAAATTACGCATGCGAGTAATCGCCTGAAATGGGGTGTTTGGAGCAGTAACGAATATCAACAGCTAATGATGCCCGCCTTTGAATTGCAACAGCAGTTTCCACAAGTACGTATTACCGGACCAGCTTGTATTGATTTTGAATATTTGCCAGTAATTGCAGCACTGGGCACTCAACCTAGAAATCAACCGCTGGCAGCACTTTCTCACCTACTCTATGTAGACAGACGCGGCGCGCCAGAAAATACTCAAGGCAATAAATTTTCCACACTGGAAAAATCTGCACTACTCAAAGCACTGGCGCAATGGTCAGACCGTTGCGATGACAAAGTTATTGTGTCTGAAGTCAATTGGCCGGTGCAACACACTGGTATTTGGTCACCTATCGGCTGCCCCTATGAAACCCCAAAATGGCGACGTGAACAACCGGGTGAAACAGAAGATGAATACGCAAATTACATGTTGCGCTATTTGGCAATCACACTGTGCTCCGGCCATGTAGAACAGGTGTTTTGGTGGAGATTATCGGCGCACGGTTATGGTTTGGTAGATGATCTCGACAACTTCCGAATTCGCCCGGCTTTTACTGCTTTGGCTTTTTTCCTTAATACACTAGGAAAAGCAACATTTATCCGGAAATTGGATACGCCAAATGATGTTTATGTTTTGGAATTTAGAATGAATGATCGCGCTATTTGGATGGCGTGGGCACTGCAAGAATCAACCTATCTACCCGATATTGAATTTTCGCAGGCACAGGATCGAGAAGGAAAAACACTTGAAACATTTAAGCTCAATGGCTCACCAATTTATCTATTGTCTTGATGAACACCGAGTAAATCTAAAACTCAATTCAGCTCTTTTGCAGGACTGAATTGAGCTTCGCACGAAGCAGTTCAACTTTAATCAGGTTGGACTGCGGCCGATAATCCACTCCCTCTTATTACTCGCACAGCAATTCAGCATTACCCATTGAGTGATTTTTTATCACCACCGATAATTAACCTTGCTGCAATTGTCCGGACAAACGGAAATATTTTTGCATTACTAAAAGAGTAATAATTAACTCTTGATGCTGATTGCTGAATTGCTCAACGTAGCGATTTGCGTTTGCAATTATGGATTCGGCTTCTTTTGGATGCGCATTGTAATAAGTAATCTTCTCCTCAATATCAGAGTGATCATCCCGTAGCTGCACATAGTGAACACCCGGAACCAGACTACCCTCCATAAACCAGGTTTCAAATCGTGGATTACGCATAAAACAAAGAGAATTTGAAGCCATAATCCATTTGAGATTAGTCGCTACATCATTGCCTTCCACGCTAAGCACATAGCGATAACGCAATTGTTCTGGAATGGACATAAAGGGGCGCACATAAACTGTCCGCTTATGCGGATAGTGAGTGTCACCTACATCACATAATGGATTTTCATAATACCGACTTAATACCGTAACTCTGTCTGGATGATTAGATCTTCCACGCCAAACCATTTTGGGAATTTTTTGCTCGAACCGCGCTTTATCCTTCACCGTATAGTAATGACGGATTTGATTCAGTTTTAAGAGAACTGAGTTTTCGTTAGCAGCATCCTCCATGATAGGTCGGCTTTTTAAAAAAGTAGGGGTATCGGGTACATGGACTATATCGCCAAACAAATAGGAATAACTCAGCGATTTTTCATTGGAGAAACCAGAAAAAAAAGAGAGCCACCACGAAAAATCCATTGCATAAGCAGTACTTCGCTTACCCTTATAAAGCTGATGATCAAAATCCAGCCCATCGGGCAATTGAAAATCACCTGTTAATTTGTTGTAGTAATTAACACGTTGCAATAAATATTCTTTTTGAACTGGTGATGCTGATTCAAAATCAGCTAACAGGCGCGCTAATTGTCTTTGCCAATAGCTATCAGGCAACAAATTTCGCAGCATCCCTTTCGTGTAATAACCTGTTTTGTACCAATTTTTAGCAAACTGATCGAGCATCTCCATAAACGCTTCTCTACCCCAAATGAGCTTTCGCTATCATTTCGATAGCAGCTAAATAATTTCTATTATGCAGTATCGTTCACCCAGACCATAGCAACAGATCACATGAAATTACTCATTCGAGCAACCTCTTTCTACGGAATCTAAGTAGGCATAGACACAAGCCACAGCAAGCATAAAAAAAGCTATAATCTCAGCCCATTTTTTGTCATTTCAGGCTACACATCAGCCCCAGATTAGAGAGTTTCCCACACTATGGAAAAAACCTACGAACCCCATGCTATCGAACGCCAGTGGTACCAAACCTGGGAAGAAAAGGGCTATTTCAAGCCCGCAGGTGATAACACGCCTTACAGCATGATGATCCCGCCACCTAACGTCACCGGCAGCCTGCATATGGGGCACGGCTTTAACAATGCGGTTATGGATACGGTTATTCGCTATCGCCGCATGAAAGGCGATGCCACCTTGTGGCAAGTAGGCACCGACCACGCCGGTATCGCCACTCAAATGGTAGTGGAGCGCCAATTGGCAGCACAAGGCGTTAGCCGTCATGATCTAGGCCGTGAAAAATTCCTTGAGAAAGTGTGGGAGTGGAAAGAGCAATCTGGCGGCACTATAACCCGTCAAATCCGTCGTTTGGGCTCATCGGTAGACTGGAGTCGTGAGCGCTTTACTATGGATGACGGCCTTTCAACTGCGGTACAAGAAGCTTTCGTTCGCCTCTATGAAGACGGATTAATTTATCGCGGCAAGCGCCTCGTTAACTGGGACCCGAAATTACACACAGCGATTTCCGACCTCGAAGTGGAAAACCACGATGAAAAAGGTTCATTGTGGAATTTGCGCTATCCATTAGCCGATGGAGCAACTACTGCAGAGGGCAAAAATTATTTAGTGGTAGCCACTACCCGCCCCGAAACCATGTTGGGCGATAGCGCTGTTGCAGTGCACCCGGAAGATGAACGCTACAAATCATTGATCGGAAAATTTGTTTTATTGCCATTGGTTAATCGCTTAATTCCAATTGTTGCCGATGATTACGTTGATCGCGAATTCGGTACCGGTTGCGTAAAAATCACACCAGCGCACGATTTTAATGACTATGAAGTAGGCAAACGCCACAATCTGCCATTGATTAATGTGCTTGATAAAAACGCGGCAATTTTGTCACAAGCACAAATTTTCAACCTCGATGGCAGCTTGAACACCGAACTCGATGGCACCCTGCCCGCCCAATACGCTGGCATGGATCGCTATGAAGCTCGCAAGCAAATCGTTGCTGATTTTGAAGCAGCAGAATTGCTGGAAAAAATTGATGACCACGGATTAAAAGTACCGCGCGGTGATCGCTCTGGCGTAGTGATCGAGCCATGGCTGACCGACCAATGGTATGTAAGCACCAAACCTCTGGCTGAACCTGCTATCGCCGCCGTAGAAGATGGCCGCATCCAATTTGTGCCCAAGCAATACGAGAATATGTATTTCTCCTGGATGCGCGATATTCAAGACTGGTGCATCAGCCGCCAGTTGTGGTGGGGGCATCGTATTCCCGCTTGGTACGACGCGAGCGGTAAAGTTTACGTTAGCCGCAATGAAGCAGAAGTGCGCAGCAAATATAATCTCGGCGCTGATGTAACACTGAGTCAAGATGAAGATGTTTTGGATACTTGGTTCAGTTCAGGCCTGTGGACTTTCTCCACGCTCGGCTGGCCGGAACAAACTGAATTCTTGAAGAAATTTCATCCAACCGATTTGTTGGTTACTGGCTTCGATATTATTTTCTTCTGGGTTGCGCGCATGATTATGCTCACCATGCATTTGGTGAAGCATGAAGACGGCACACCGCAAATCCCATTCAAAACAGTTTATGTGCATGGATTGGTTCGCGACAGCCAAGGTCAGAAGATGTCGAAATCCAAAGGCAATGTGCTCGACCCACTCGATATTATCGATGGCATTGATTTGGAAACCTTGGTGCAAAAACGCACTACCGGATTAATGAATCCAAAAGACGCTGCAAAAATCGAAAAGCAAACGCGCAAAGAATTCCCCGAAGGCATTCAGGCTTACGGCACCGATGCACTGCGCTTCACTTTCTGCTCACTCGCATCTACTGGCCGCGACATTAAATTCGATATGGGCCGCGTAGAAGGCTATCGCAACTTCTGCAACAAAATCTGGAATGCGACTCGCTATGTATTAATGCAATGCGAAGGGCAAGACTGCGCACAAGATGGGTCTACAGATTTCGAATTATCGGTTGCCGACCGCTGGATTATCAGTAAATTGCAATTAGCAGAAAAAGCTGTAGCAGAAGCGCTGGATACTTATCGATTGGATTTGGCAACGCAAGCCATCTATGAATTTATCTGGAATGAATACTGCGACTGGTATTTGGAATTATCGAAGCCAATTTTGTTCGATAAATCCGAAGGTAGCGACGCGCGTAAAAAAGGCACCCGCCGCACCTTGATTCGCGTACTCGAAACCATTTTGCGTTTAAGCCATCCATTAATGCCATTTATCACTGAAGAAATTTGGCAGAAAATTAAATCTCTAGCAGGCGCGACTGGCGAAACCATCATGCATGCCGCCTACCCTGTCGCCGATGAAAGCAAAATCGATCAGCAAGCATTGAAAGATGTTGAGTGGCTGCAGGCGGTCATTATGGGTGTGCGCAATATTCGCGGCGAAATGAACATCTCTCCCGCGAAAGATCTGAATGTGCTATTTAAAAATGGCAGCACAGATGACCAACAACGTTTGCAAGCAAATCAACAATTCCTGAAGAAGCTAGCGTCACTAGAGAGCGTTACTTGGTTAAATGCAGGCGATGCAGAACCTCTGTCTGCAACCGCACTGGTAGGTCAGATGGAAATTCTGGTACCTATGGCGGGAATTATCGATAAAGACGCTGAAATCGCTCGTCTAACTAAAGAGAGCAACAAATTACAGCAAGACATCGAACGCACTGAAGCCAAACTTGCCAATGAAGCATTTGTGGCAAAAGCACCGGCAGAAGTTGTTGCTAACGAACGCAATCGCGTTGCTGAAAACAAAACGTCGGTAGAGAAATTGCGCGAGCAAATTCAAAAGATTAGTGCGCTCTAATCGTTAATTTTCTGCAATTAATAAAAAAGCCGATGCAAAAACATCGGCTTTTTTATTGGATATTTTTGTACCGATTTAGATCGTGTTGGGCATCGCTGCGCTCAGCACCAACCTACGTCACCTGGATAATAATTTTTTACGCAAATTAAAAAACAAAAAAGCCCAATCTTTCGATTGGGCTTTTTTGTTTAAATTCAATGGCGGAGAAGGGGGGAGTCGAACCCCCGATACCCTTTTGAGGTATGCTCCCTTAGCAGGGGAGTGCCTTCGGCCACTCGGCCACTTCTCCACGTCTGCTGATTCGAAGCAGGCTCCGTCTCAGCAGGTGCGGCATAATACCATAATTCTCTAAAAATCAAAGTCTTGAAGATAAATTTACAAAACAAATTTGCGAAATTTTCGACACAGTATAATTAACATTCAATTATTGTATTTTTTTAAAAAGCGATCTATTAAAAACGCCTACGCGGCGAATGATTACTCATATCGCCGCGTAGTTGGAAAACAGAGAAGTAAGAAAAATAATTAAGTAGAAACTTAACTATCCTGCTCTTCCTGATTTTGCTTTTCACGCTGAATGCGTTGATAAATCTCTTCGCGATGCACCGCAATATCTTTAGGCGCGTTAACACCAATACGAACCTGATTGCCTTTAACGCCCAATACGGTAACGGTAACTTCGTCACCTACCATCAAGGTTTCGCCAATGCGGCGAGTTAAAATTAACATCTTTAATCTCCTTCACTCATCCTGTAAGAGTACGACTTAGACAACCCTTGCCACCATCAACCCCTGAATACCCCCCTTCGCGTCCCGACAATTGAATGTCTGGAAGTAAGTATTGCCTACTTTATGCGAAAGGGAAGAAACCCCCAACATTTTTCTGCTTATTTTTACCTAAACAGCAATGCCACCAACACCTTAACTACACCGCCTTAGATAAAAGGCTTAGCCCCTCACACGGCCTTCTGACGGTTCGGCATCCAAACCAAAAGCGGTATGCAAACTGCGCACAGCCAACTCCAAGTAACGCTCATCAATAATCACTGAAATCTTGATCTCAGAGGTAGTGATCATTTGAATGTTAATGCGATCCTCTGCCAAAGCAGTAAACATACGAGATGCGACACCCGCATGAGAGCGCATACCGACACCCACGATAGATACTTTAGCTACCTTATCATCGCTACGCACTTCACGCGCACCAATCTCTTTGGCAACCGCTTCCAACACAGCAACAGCTTTGCTCATGTCATTTTTGTGCACAGTAAAAGTCAAATCAGTAGTGCCGTCAGCCGATACGTTTTGAACAATCACATCAACTTCAATATTGGCAGCGCCAATAGGAGCAAGAATCTTTGCCGCCACACCTGGAGTGTCAGGGACACCAGCAACAGTTACTTTGGCTTCATCACGGTTAAATGCAATACCGGAAACAATAGGTTGTTCCATAGTCGAGTCTTCCTCATCGAGGGTAATAAGAGTTCCTGGGCCTTCTTTGAAGCTGTGTAAAACACGCAGAGGCACCTTATATTTACCAGCAAATTCTACTGAGCGAATCTGCAAGACTTTGGAACCCTGGCTGGCCATTTCCAGCATTTCTTCAAAGGTAATTTTTTCCAAGCGACGCGCACGCTCGCACACACGTGGATCAGTGGTATATACGCCGTCAACATCAGTATAAATCTGACATTCATCAGCATTAAGCGCTGCCGCAAGTGCAACACCGGTAGTATCTGAACCACCGCGACCAAGTGTAGTGATATTGCCGTTTTCATCTACACCCTGAAAGCCAGCAACAACAACCACGCGACCAGCCTTAAGGTCTGCACGCATATTGGCGTCATCAATAGATTGAATGCGCGCTTTAGTGTGAGCATTATCGGTGAGAATACGCACTTGACCACCGGTATAGGAACGGGCATCTACACCACGTTTTTTCAGTGCCATGCACAGAAGCGCAATAGTTACCTGCTCACCTGTAGATACCAACACATCCATCTCGCGCAGATCTGGAGTTTCCTGAATCTGCTGCGCCAGACCGATCAAACGATTGGTCTCACCACTCATTGCAGACAGAACTACAACCATTTCATGCCCTTGTGCATGAAACCCTGCTACCTTGTCGGCAACTTGCTCAATACGTTCGATGGAACCAACTGAGGTGCCACCGTATTTCTGAACCAATAAGCTCATTACAGCCTATCCTTTATCAATTGATGATTACTAACCAGATCACAAAAAAGGCGCCAATTAAACACCAGATCGCGACAAAAGTTAACCCAAGTGGATGATCCGAAGTGGATAAATCATACTTCTATCATCTTTTTAACAATTCCAATCAAGCCGGTAACTTATTGACCCAGCTGGCTTTTTACCCAAGGAACGACCGAAGCAAGTGCAGCATCAAGATCGGCAACATTAGTACCGCCGCCCTGCGCCATATCCGGGCGACCGCCGCCTTTGCCACCTAATTGCCCAGCGACATAAGCCATCAAATCACCCGCTTTTACTTTGCTAGTAGCATCTTGGGTTACTCCAGCAATAAGAGCGACCTTATCGCCATCGATTGCAGCCAATAACACCACCGCTGTGCCGAGTTTGTTTTTGAATTGATCAGCAGTCTCACGTAGAGACTTGGCGTCTGCACCTTCAAGATTCAAGACCAAGACCTTAATTCCTGCAATTTCAACCGCTTGCGAGAGCACATCACCACTGCCAGCGGTAGCTAATTTGGTTTTAAGCGCTGCGAGATCTTTTTCCAACTTACGATTTTGTGCAACTAAAGCATCGAGTTTTTCGATCAAAGTATCGCGACTAGCCTTAAGACTGCGGCCAGCGGTATCCACCAATGATTCGACACGATCAAACAACGCCAGAGCCGCAGCGCCAGTGATAGCCTCTATACGGCGCACGCCTGCCGCCACACCTGATTCAGAAGCTATGCGGAACAGGCCTATATCACCTGTGCGATTGACGTGAGTACCACCACAGAGCTCAACCGAGAAACCATCACCCATAGTTAATACACGGACGGTATCACCGTACTTTTCGCCAAACAACGCCATAGCGCCTTTGGCCTTAGCTGCATCCATATCGCACAACTCAGTTGCAACCTGCGAGTTAGCGCGAATCTGGTCGTTAACCAGAGTCTCAATAGCTTTTAATTGATCAGCAGTTACTGCCTCAAAATGGGAAAAGTCAAAGCGCAAGCGCTCGGAATCAACCAAAGAGCCTTTCTGGGTGACGTGTTCACCCAAAATTTTGCGCAACGCGGCATGCAACAAATGAGTGGCTGAATGATTTAAAGCTGTCGCTTGACGCACATTGGCATCAACTTTTGCAGCAAAGCTATCACCAATCGAAACGGCGCCTTGCAATACACGCACAACATGTAAGTGAGATGCGCCCTGCTTCTGACAGTCGCGAACCTCAAGACGATTACCACCCAGCTCAAGATAGCCGCAGTCACCGGCTTGGCCACCTGATTCTGCATAGAAAGGGGTTCGATCAAGCACAACCACACCATCTTCACCTTCAACCAAGCGCTCTACTTTCTTGCCATCTTTAACCAGCGCCAGCACTTTGCCCTGCTCTGCTAAAGAGCTGTAGCCAAGAAATTCACTGGCCGGCAAATCAATGCCTGCTGCGTTGTAGTCGACCTTAAAACTACCGGCGGCACGAGCGCGAGCGCGCTGTTCTGCCATAGCAGCATCGTAACCTGCCTGATCAATGGTTAAACCGCGTTCACGAGCGATATCGGCAGTTAAATCAACTGGAAAACCATAGGTATCGTAAAGCGTAAATACGACTTTACCGGGAACTTCAGAGCCTGAAATCTTGCTTAAGGCATCCTCAAGCACTGCAATACCTTTATCGAGAGTCTTCTCAAATTGCTCTTCTTCTTGCAGCAACACACGCTCGATTTGAGCCTGATTTTTGTGCAGTTCCGGATAGGCTTCACCCATCACTTCAGCCAAAGCTTTTACCAATTTATGGAAAAATGGTTGTTTTTGACCGAGTTGGTTACCGTGACGAATGGCGCGACGAATAATGCGACGCAGCACATATCCACGACCTTCATTCGATGGAACAACGCCATCACTGATCAGGAAAGAACAAGAGCGGATATGGTCAGCAATAACGCGCAGCGATTTGTTTTCCATGTCGCTGGTGCCAGTTGCTTCAGCTGCGGCAGCCAACAAATGCTGAAACAGATCAATTTCATAGTTGGAATGAACGTGCTGCATCACAGCAGAGATACGCTCAAGCCCCATGCCCGTATCGACAGAAGGCGCAGGCAGGGGATGCAAAACGCCATCAGCAGTGCGATTAAACTGCATGAATACGTTGTTCCAAATTTCTATATAGCGGTCGCCATCCTCTTCAGGAGACCCTGGAGGTCCACCCCAGATATCAGCGCCGTGATCGTAGAAAATTTCGGTGCATGGACCGCAGGGGCCAGTGTCACCCATCGCCCAGAAGTTGTCAGATGCGTAAGGTGCGCCTTTGTTATCGCCAATACGGATAATGCGCTCAGCTGGAACACCTACTTCTTTATTCCAGATATCGTAGGCTTCATCATCGGTGGCGTAAACCGTCACCCAAAGTTTTTCAGAGGGGATGCTCAATCTTGAGGTGAGAAATTCCCACGCATAGGTAATTGCATCGCGTTTGAAATAATCGCCAAAGCTGAAGTTACCGAGCATTTCAAAAAAGGTATGGTGACGCGCGGTATAACCCACGTTTTCCAAATCGTTGTGTTTACCACCAGCACGTACACAGCGCTGGGAACTCACGGCGCGGTTATAAGAGCGCTTGTCACCGCCAAGGAAAACATCTTTGAATTGATTCATACCTGCGTTGGTAAACAGCAAGGTAGGGTCGTTTTCCGGAACCAGTGAACTACTGGCAACAATCGTGTGACCTTTGCTTTCAAAGTACTTCAAAAAGGCGTCGCGAATTTCAGCGCTCTTCATAATGCGTCCACTAAATAATCAATTTTTATGCAATCAGGATTGATCAGATCAAATCTGTACTGTGAGAGTCAGCCAACTCAGGCTTGATGCTCTTCAATTTCTTCAGCGCTTAATCTGCGCGCTTCATGTTCCAGCATGACGGGAATCCCGTCGCGGATGGGATAGGCCAAACCACTTACCCAGCACACCAACTCTTGTTGGTCAGGGTTATATTCAAGCTCCCCTTTACTGACGGGGCACACTAAAATACTGAGTAACTTTTTATCTATCATTTATCTAAATGTCTTGGTTATCTTTCATGGACTTAGATAGGCTTAGGCCAACCGGGGGCGGTATCTTACACTGCCTTTTACAGCCCTGTCTCTAGAGCTACAGGGCTATAGCGGCAATAAGCGTTTTAAATTGAAGGAAAGCGATAAATCTTGGGCCTATCTGGATTATCGCTTCCCTCAGCTCGCCACCACTCACTCCTTGGGCATTGGCTCGACCAATAACTGTGGATCGATGCGTTCCTCAAACCAATTCATACGCCAATCCAGATGTGGTCCGGTAGCGCGGCCCGTTTTACCCACTTTGGCAATTATTTGACCTTGAGTAATGTCATCACCTTCCTTTACTAAGACTTCGCTCAAGTGAATAAAGGTAGATGAGAGGCCGTGGCCATGATCGATAATTAAGGTGCCGCCTGAGAAAAACATATCCGGGTGAACCAAAGTTACTACGCCACCCGCAGGCGCTTTTACCAAAGTCCCTACAGGTTTGGCGATATCAACCCCATAATGCGGTGAGTTAGGCACCCCATTATAAAAACGCTGACTGCCGTAAACGCCAGTCACAGGCCCGATCAGCGGCCATTCAAATTTTTGCGCAAAAAACGTCAGAGGCAGATCACCTTTACGTGCATCGGCAGCCATTTTTGCTTCGCGCTGGGCACGCTCAACTTGTGCGGGGTCTGGCTCGACCGTCCGCTGTGGTACGCCCGTCACCTTTTGAATATTGTAAGTGCGCTGCTTGACGGTAAATTCGTGCTCTTGACGCTGCCCGCTGCCATCAATAGTGACCAAGCTCACCTGTTTTGCAGCATCTCGCCCCAAGCCCAGAACAAACTCACCCGCAGGTGAAATTTGCAAATGCTTACCGCGATATTCAACCTGCGTGCCCGCAGGTACCTTGCCAATGACCAGCCCACCCTGCTGCCACTCACCTCGCAAATCGAGGGCGTTTGCAGTGGCACTCGCCAGTAGCAATGCAATTAATCCGGTCAGTTTTTTAATCATCGTCATTTACTCCAATTACGCGCGGTAATTTTGAGACAAAAAAAACGGCAGACTAGCTGCCGTTTTTTCCGCAGAGAAACGATTATTTCATCGAATCATCAACACGCAACACTTTCATAGTATTGGTTCCGCCCAACAAAGTGGTATCACCGCTAGAGATGATAACCAAATCGCCGTTCGCCAAATCACCTTGCGCTTTCAGCATGCCAATTGCCTGTAAGAAGTCATCGGCACTTGGTGCGCTGCTGGTGTTGAAGGCAACTGGTTGTACACCGCGATACATCGCCACTTTGCGCTGAGTGCTCACATGACGAGAGAACGCAAAAATCGGCAACTGCGAACCCACACGCGACATCAAACGCGGAGTGCTACCTGATTCAGTGAAGCAAATAATCGCTTTCACACCATCCAAATGGTTCGCGGTAAACATCGAAGCCAGTGCGATAGACTCATCAATTGAGCTAAACGCCTGATCCATACGGTAAGTGTCAAAACTCGCAGTTGGATGCTTTTCAGCACCAAGAATGATGCGCACCATAGCTTCAACAGTTTCTACCGGGAAGCTACCTGCAGCAGTCTCTGCTGACAACATTACCGCGTCCGTACCATCCAACACGGCATTCGCTACGTCGAACACTTCTGCACGAGTTGGCAGCGGGCTGTTAATCATCGACTCCATCATTTGGGTCGCAGTGATCACCACTTTATTCAACGCACGTGAGCGAGCAATGATGCGCTTTTGTACGCCAATCAAGGCTGCATCACCAATCTCAACACCCAAGTCACCACGAGCAACCATTACGGCATCACTGGCAGCGATAATGCCATCGAGAGTCTCATCATCAGCAACGGCTTCTGCGCGCTCTACTTTGGATACCAAACCAGCGCGACCACCAGCTTCAAGCATCAGCTTACGTGCGTAGTTCATGTCTTCAGCTGAACGAGGGAAAGATACTGCCAGATAGTCCACATCAATTTCTGCTGCAGTTTTGATGTCGGCAATATCTTTCTCGGTCAGTGCAGGTGCAGTCAGACCACCACCTTGACGGTTGATTCCCTTGTTGTTGGACAAAGGACCAGCCACTTTAGTGGTGGTGTAAATACGAGTGCCTTCGATGTTATCGACGGTCAGCACTACACGACCATCATCCAACAGCAGCACATCGCCTGGTTTACAGTCATTCGGCAGCTCTTTGTAGTCGATACCTACTTGTTGCTGGTTGCCTTCATCACGCCCCAAAGATGCATCAAGGATGAACTTGTCACCCACTTTGAGGTGGATTTTGCCTTCGGCAAAACGGGCAACACGGATTTTTGGCCCCTGCAGGTCGCCCAAAACCGCAACAAAGCGATTGTGTTTCGCAGCCAAAGCGCGAACAGTTTCTGCACGACGCTTGTGGTCTTCCGGCGAGCCGTGAGAGAAGTTCAGGCGAACTACGTTAACGCCAGCCAAAATCAAACGCTCAAGCACTTCCGGTGACTCAGAGGCTGGACCCAAAGTGCTGACGATTTTTGTACGTCTTAACATGATGGAGTCTCTTATTTTATTTAGCTGACATCAATGCAATGGTGTTATCCAACATACGGTTTGAGAAGCCCCACTCGTTGTCGTACCACGCCAGAATTTTCACCCACTTGCCATAGACTTTGGTTTGCAGGGAATCGTAGTTAGAAGAGTGTGGGTTGTGGTTGAAGTCGATAGACACTAAAGGCTCATCAACATACGCCAATACACCTGGCATCTCAGTTTCAGCTGCTTTTTTCATCGCCGCGTTGATCGCTTCAACACTCACGTCTTTTTCTACCAACACGTTCAGATCAACCAAAGAAACGTTGATGGTTGGAACACGAACAGAAATACCGTCCATCTTGCCTTTCAATTCTGGCAATACCAAACCTACTGCTTTAGCAGCACCAGTGGTGGTTGGGATCATAGACTGGGTAGCAGAACGCGCGCGGTAGATGTCTTTGTGGAATACGTCAGACAACACTTGGTCGTTGGTGTAAGAGTGGATGGTGGTCATAGAACCTTGCACGATGCCGAAGCTATCGTTCAACACTTTAGCGACTGGCGCCAAGCAGTTGGTAGTGCAAGATGCGTTAGAAATGATGGTATCGGTAGCTTTCAATACGTTGTGGTTAACACCGAATACAACGGTTGCATCCACGTCAGTACCTGGAGCAGAGATAATGACTTTTTTAGCGCCAGCAGTCAGGTGAGCACCTGCTTTTTCTTTACTGGTGAAGATACCGGTACATTCATAAACCACATCAACATTCAACTCAGCCCAAGGCAATTTTGATGGGTCGCGCTCAGCAGTGATGCGGATAGCATCATCATTGACGAACATAGTATCGCCCTCAAACTTCACAGTACCGTTAAAACCACCGTGAACTGAATCGTACTTGGTCAAGTGAGCGTTAAGGTGCGCATCACCGAGATCGTTGATACCAACGATTTGAATTTGGCTGCGCTTGCCTGATTCATACAACGCACGCAGAACATTGCGACCGATACGACCGTAACCGTTAATTGCCACTCTAATAGTCATTGCATTCTCCTAAGTAAACTTTCGCTGATTCTTTTGCTGTAGAGCGGAGGTATCACCCACTCTGGTCAATGTAAAAACATAAGGGCGCAATAGATGCGCCCTTACAGGTATTTATGAACGCGGCAGGCTGGCTGCTTCGCGCGCGAGACGTTCAATTTCGTCCCAGCGGCCCGCTTTCATCAATTCTTTTGGTGCCATCCAGGTACCGCCAACACAGTGAACGTTTGGCAGAGCCAAATAGCTTGGCGCTTTTGCCAAATCAATCCCGCCAGTTGGGCAGAAAGTAATTTGCGGCAATGGGCCAGCAATAGATTTCAACATAGGAACACCACCCGCCGCTTCAGCCGGGAAGAATTTCTGATGCGTAAAACCTTGAACATACAGATTCATTGCTTCAGTTGGTGTTGCAACACCGGCCAACAGCGGAACTGGTGACGCTTTTGCCGCTTCAATCAACGCAGGAGTAGTACCCGGGCTTACCAAAAAGGTTGAACCTGCTTTTACTGCTTTTTCCAGATCCGCAGGAGTGATGATGGTGCCGGCACCGATTACAGCGTCATCAGGCAGGTCTTCAACCATCGCACTGATTGCATCCAATGCACAAGGGGTGCGCAGGGTGATTTCCAATACTTTCAAGCCGCCGTTATAAAGCGCTCTGGCCAAAGGCACTGCATCTTCGATGCGCTCCACCACCATAACCGGCACAACTGGCGCCACTTTGACAATTTGATCGATAGTTAAAGCCACTGTATATCCCTCGTCATTCAAAAACTGATAGATAATCTGCGCCGACATTGACGCAAATCAGTTAGTCATTCGGTAAAAATCAAGGCGCCCAGTAGACAACAACCGGCACTTTTTGTTGTTGCAACACTGCGCGAATCGGCATTTCTTTAACATCAGTACCTGCTTGCGCAGCACGCAATACGGCAAGCTTTTCATCGCCAGTGATCAGCAGCACCAAACTCTTGGAGCGCATCAAACCCGCCAAAGTTAAAGTCATACGCTCAGTGATCGCACCGGTTACTTCACTTTGCTTGGCGATAATTGCCGCACACAAAGGCTCAGCATCTACATCTAAAGCCTCATCCAACCCTTGAGCATGAGGGAACAATGAAGCGGTATGACCATCAGAACCCATCCCCAAAATAGTGACATCAAAAGGTTGCGCCAGTTGCTGATAAGCGCTTTCGCAATCAACCAAACCATCAGCAGCAGTTTCGGCGGAGTTTTTCATACCGACCAAATTGGCAACAGCTGCTTTATTTTGGATGAGATGTTTTACCGTAAAAGCTTCGTTGCTTTTATCGTGGTCAAAATCTACCCAACGCTCATCTACCAGCGCGACGTAAACTGATTCCCAATCCAGATCAGCATTGCTCAAGGCTTTGTATAAAGGCTCTGGTGTACTGCCGCCAGACACCATAAAACTTGCCTCGCCGCGATCTTCGATTGCTTCACGCAACGCAGACTCACACTCTGCTTGCAGCGTGGCGATCATCTCCGCGCGGCTTTCAAATAAACGCTCACTTACCATTCCTGATCCGCTCCCGACAGCACTTCATCGATTGAGAACCAGCGGCGACGGTCGCTCGCCAGCATTTGTGCCGACGCTTGTGGACCCCAGCTACCCGCCATATATCCGTGCGGCTTGTTCTCTGGGCGCTGCCAAGCTTCGATAATAGGATCAATCCACGCCCAAGCAGCATCCACTTCAGCGCGATGAATAAACAAACTTGCATCACCAGCGGCGGCGTCCAACATCAAGCGCTTGTAGGCATCTGAGTAGAAATCCTTGTAGGTATCAGCAAAGTTCAGGTTCAGCACAACCGGGCGCAAATGCGTTTCGTGCTTTTCCAAGTCTTTGGACACCATGATGATTTTGATGCTTTCTTCCGGTTGCAGACGGATGATCAAGCGGTTTGGTGTAGACATACCGGCAGACTCAGGATACACACGGTGTGCTACATCTTTATATTGAATAACGATTTCAGCAAAACGCTGCTTCATGCGCTTACCGGTACGCAGGTAGAACGGCACGTTCGCCCAGCGAGAGTTGTCGATGTAAGCGCGAATAGCTACGAAAGTTTCGGTGTTACTCGCCTGCCCCAACTCTTCCAGATAGCCCGGAACATGCTTGCCGTCCATATCACCAGCAACGTATTGGCCACGCACGGTATTGTATTTCACGGTATTGCCATTCAATGGGCGCAGATTCTCCAGAACCTTAAGTTTTTCTGCACGAATACGCTCTGCGGTCATCTTGTTTGGTGACTCCATCGCCACCAAACACAACAATTGCAGAATGTGGTTTTGCACCATATCGCGCAGTGCACCAGCACCATCATAGAAACTGGCGCGCCCTTCAAGACCAACGGTTTCTGAAATAGTGATTTGTACGTGATCGATCGATTTGGCATCCCATAGATGCTCAAACATGCCGTTCGCAAAACGCAGTGCCAACAGGTTTTGTACGGTTTCTTTACCTAAATAATGATCGATGCGGAAGATTGCATCTTCACTGAAGTATTCCGCAATTTGGCTGTTAATTTCTTCAGCGGTTTTCGCGTCGTAACCGAGAGGTTTCTCGACAACAACACGCGATTTCTCAGTAATCAGCCCGGTTTCATGCAGGTGCTTACAGCACACGCTAAATACAGATGGCGGAGTGGAAAGATAGAACACGCGCTGGCTGTTACCACCGCTATTAAGCAATTGCGCAAGTGCATCCCAGTGCTCATCTTTAGTGCCTATATCAACAAATACCGGGAACAGGCATTTAGCAAAGGCATCCCAAGCTGTAGCATCAAATTCATCAGCATTAAGGTGTTTTTCCGCAGCGTCGCGCACCTTATTTTTATATTCCGCAACCATTTGGGTATTGCGGCAAGTGGGAATAATACGCGAGCCAGCAGCCAGAGCACCCTCGCGGTGAGCGCGGTAAAGACCTGGAATCAACTTGCGCAAGGCCAAATCGCCTGCGCCACCAAAGATGACAAAATCAAATGCTTCGAGCATGAGGGCTAATCCTGTATGTGAATCTTGAAAAGTGGATTTACTTTTAAAAACGAAGACCCCGAACACAGGTTCGGGGTCCGGGATTTAACGGGGTTTACCAGTTAAATACAGTAGCTCCTTCTTCAGCCAAGCCCACAGTGGCACGTAAAGGCGCAAACAATTCACGCCCCATACCATAATGAACTGCTGATAAATCGCATTGGGCAGGTTGGCGAGCACTTAGCTCTTCTTCGCTAACCAGCATTTTCAACGTGCCAGCTTCTGCATCCAATTCAATCATGTCGCCATCGCGAATCAGCGCGATGGGACCATTATCCAAAGCTTCAGGCGACATATGAATCGCTGCCGGAATTTTACCAGAGGCGCCAGACATACGGCCATCGGTCAAAAGCGCCACTTTAAAGCCGCGATCCTGCAACACCCCTAATGGCGGTGTCAGTTTGTGCAGCTCTGGCATTCCACAGGCTTTTGGCCCCTGAAAGCGAACCACTGCAATAAAATCTTTTTCCAGCTCACCGCGCTTAAAAGCGGATTGCAATTCCTCCTGGCTATGGAACACCACTGCGGGTGCAACCACTTTGCGGTGCTCTGCTTTTACTGCTGAAATCTTGATTACTGAACGACCAATATTGCCCTTCAGCAACTTCATGCCGCCTTCAGGTGCGAAAGGCTTGGCAACTGGACGCAATACGGCGTCATCCAGACTCTCAACCGGAGAGTCGCGCCAGACCACTTCACCATCATCCAAAAATGGCTCTTGGGTATAGGCTGCCAGACCGGTTCCGCCCATAACGGTTTTCACATCGTCGTGCAGCAATCCGGCATTGCGCAGTTCGCGCATCAGGAACCCCATACCGCCAACAGCTTGGAAGCGGTTTACGTCGGCCAATCCATTCGGATAGATACGACACATAAGTGGAATTATATCTGAAATATCAGACAAATCCTGCCAATTAATTTGTACTCCAGCAGCGCGGGCGATAGCCACAATATGCATTGCGTGGTTAGTTGAACCACCAGTCGCCATCAAACCAACAATACCGTTAACAATCGACTTTTCAGTCACTATGTCGGATAGCGTCACTGGCTCGTCGCGAGTGATGCGCGCCAACTGATGTACAGACGCACGAGTAAGCGCATCGCGCAATGGAGTATATGGGTTGATAAAGGTACTGCCGGGCAAGTGCACACCCATGATTTCCATCAACATTTGATTGGTATTGGCAGTACCGTAGAAAGTACAGGTGCCCGCACTGTGATACGAGGCACTTTCCGCAGCGAGCAGCTCTTTGCGCCCTACTTTACCTTCTGCGAACAACTGACGCGCTTTGGCTTTTTCAGCGTTAGGCAGACCAGGAGTCATTGGACCCGCAGGGATAAAAATAATTGGCAACTGACCAAACGCCAGCGCACCCATCATCAAGCCAGGAACGATTTTGTCACACACGCCAAGGCAAATAGCGCCATCAAACATGTCGTGGGATAAAGCGATTGCAGTGCTCATCGCGATCACATCGCGACTGAACAAAGACATCTCCATACCCGGAAAGCCTTGGGTTACGCCGTCACACATTGCAGGAACACCGCCCGCCATTTGCGCTGTCATCCCCATTTCTTTAGCAGCCGCTTTGATTGGCTCCAAGTACTCACCATAGGGCACATGCGCTGACAGCATTTCGTTATAGGCACTGACAACACCCAAATTAGGCGCCTGCCCTTCAGCCAAGGCTTCTTTATCTGAGCTGTTACAGGCTGCAAAACCGTGTGCAAGGTTGGCACAACCTAAATGATGGCGTGCAGGACCTTTACTGCGGAATTTATTAACACGCGCAAGATAAGCGGCGCGAGTATCGCGGCTGCGGTTAATAATCCGCTCGGTAATTTCTACAAGTCGTGGATCTGTGGGCAGTACAGTCATGGGGAATACCATTGCTCTTGGGGTGCATCTACCGCAAACCAACCGGGTTTGCGCACAATCGCGCCGGATACTTTGCCCGGCACTTTAATTTGCTTGTCTATTTGTAAATCTGTTGCGTGCTGTAAATCTGTTGCGTGCTGTAAATCTGTTGTGCGTCTTTCAGCTTACGGAGCCATACCGACTGAAATGAAGCAATCGGCATAGCTAGTGCATTTTTTAATGCATCGTTGTATTACGCCTTGGAGCGCTTATAGAAGTTGATCAAATTGCGAGTCGAGGCATCGTGTTTTGGATTAGTCTCTTTCGCCAGATCCAGCTCTGGCTGGATACCTGCCGCCAACACTTTACCTAACTCAACGCCCCACTGATCAAATGAGTGGATACGCCAGATAATACCTTGAACAAAGATTTTGTGCTCATAAAGCGCGATTAGCGCACCCAGCGAGCGAGCATCGACCTTATTCAACAGGAAGGTATTGGTAGGACGATTACCGCGATGAACCTTGTGCTCAACGATCTCTTCAATACGCGCAGGACTCATACCCTTAGCAGTCAGCTCGCGGCGCACTTGATCTGCATCAATCCCCAGCATTAATGCTTGGGTTTGCGCAAAAAAGTTGGCCATTAATGCATCGTGATGACCTTCTACCGCAACGGTTGGAGCCACTGAACCGATAAAGTCAGCGGGAATGATATCGGTGCCTTGATGCAGCATTTGATAGAACGCATGCTGACCATTGATACCAACCTCACCCCAAACCAGCGGCACACTGCCATAACTGATTTGTTCGCCTGCCCAGTTCACTGACTTACCATTACTCTCCATTTCCGCCTGCTGCATATAAGCAGGGAAACGATGCAAACATTGATCGTATGGCAAAAGCGCGTGCGCTGGATAGCCGAGGAAATTGCGATTCCAGATACCCACCAATGCCAGCATCACTGGGGCATTTTCTGCCAAAGGTGCAGTTTGGAAGTGCTGATCCATCTCATAAGCGCCTTGCAGCAACTCATCAAATAACTCATACCCCAAGGACAATACAATCGGCAGACCAATCGCTGACCACAAAGAGAAGCGGCCGCCGACCCAGTCCCACATATCAAAGATATTCTCTTCCGCGATACCAAACGCAGTTACCAGCTTGCGATTGGTTGATACCGCCACAAAGTGTTTGGCGATAGCCGTTTTATCACCCGCTGCTGCCATAAACCATTGCTCGGCGGTGCGCGCATTGGTCATGGTCTCTTGAGTAGTAAAGGTTTTGGAGGAGATAACAAATAAGGTAGTTTCAGGATTCAAACCTGCCAACACATCAGCAATCTGAACGCCGTCAATGTTGGAAACAAAATGCATGGTAAAACGCTTGTCGCTGTAATCTTTCAGCGCTTCACACACCATCAAAGGTCCAAGATTTGAGCCACCGATACCGATACTAACGATGTCTGTAATGGTTTTACCGGTATAACCAACCCACTCGCCTGAACGCAGTTTTTCGCTAAGCTTGCGCATACGCTCCAATTCAGCATTAATCGCCGGGCGCGCATCAGCAGCGTCAATCACAATCGGCTTGCCGGATTTATCGCGCAAGGCAACGTGCATTACGGCGCGATCCTCAGTGGCATTAATATGCTCAGCCGCAAACATTTTGCCACGCCAGCTTTCAACACCTGACTCTTTCGCCAGTGCGAGCAACGCAGCTTTGGTTTCATCGGTAATCAGGTTTTTAGAGTAATCGAACAGGAGAGAAGATAATTGCAGAGAGAACTTATCGAAACGTTTATCATCAGAAGCAAACAAGTCTTTAAGATGTTGTGACTTCATTTGTGCCGCATGGGCGGTGAGGGTTTTCCAAGAAGGTAAATCGGTAGGACGAACATCAGGGTTAGTCATTTCTACTCCACAAACAAAAATGCGTAGGCGATGCGCCTAAACAAGTGATTGGTTTCTATTCTGTTAGCTTGAGTCCGACCCGACTCCGACAGGTATGAAAGGATAAACTTCCTACCAGTTTCAAAGTTATATGCTTACCATCCTAGAATTAAGCCTTTAGGCGCAAACCAAGTTGGCAAGTCGCAATTGCGTCGAAATTTCACATCAAGATTTTCAGTGAACATTGCGCACTAACAACGCAAAATCAGCTTAATTGCCGCATAAATTGCGCTGCCGAAAAAGGCCGCTATGATAGGCAGATGGGTTTTGAGTGTCAATTAACATGCAGGTTTTGCACGGCAAAATGACGCCATTGCCCGACATAAAAAGCATCGACCACTCCCAGTAAACACCGATTAACTAATTCTTCAGCACACTGAGAACACCTACTTCTTTATGAATAAAAATCACACACCACTCATCGGTATAATTGAAGGTTTTTTTGGTCGCAGCTGGAGCCGGGAAGACAGGAAAAACTATGCGCAATTTCTTGCGCAAAACGCATACGATTTTTATATCTATGCACCAAAAAGCGACAAAAATCTTCGCACTCTCTGGCAACAAGACTGGCCGAGCGAGACAAAAGATCAACTTTCCGATTTGCGCGAGACTTATCGCTCGGCAAACGTACAATTTGGCATTGGTCTTAGCCCGCATGAAATTTATCTGGATAATTCGCGCGATCAACTCAACCAGCTGAATAAACGCATCCAACAGATCAATCAGCTTGAACCCGATATTCTCTGCATTTTGTTTGACGACATGCGCGGCGACATTCCCGATCTCGCACAAATTCAAATTGATATCGCCCATCAAGCCGCAGAGATCAGCAACGCAAAAAAAATTATTTTTTGCCCAACCTATTACAGCTTTGATCCGGTATTGGAACGTGTTTTTGGAACTATGCCAGAAAACTATTGGCAAACTTTTTCACAAAATCTGGATAAAAAAATCGATATGTTTTGGACTGGCGAAAAAGTCTGCTCAACCCAATACCCAACCCAGCACCTTGAACAGGTAACAGAGTTAATTGGCCGCAAGCCTTTCTTATGGGACAACTACCCGGTTAATGATGGCGCAGTAAAATCAAATCTATTGCAGTTGCGTGCATTTGATCAAAGCCATAGCCAACTGGCAGAAAAAGTAGCTGGTCATGCAGTAAACCCAATGAATCAAGCATGGTTGTCAAAAATCCCTTTAGCGAGTCTGCCACTGGCATATCAACAGAGAGAAAACTATTCAGCTGAAACAGCCTTTTTTCGTACGTGCACAGACCTTTGTGGTGAAACACTGACAAACCAATTACAGAAAGATATAAATCTATTGCAAGATGCAGGGCTAAAAAAAATGACCGAACAAGAGCGGCAAGCGCTGCGTATCGCTTATCAAAAGTTCGGAAGCAATCCTTATGTTCAAGAAATACTGGCTTGGCTGAATGATGAGTATCTATTCGACCCTGCGTGCCTGACCGAATAGATAAACCTCTTAAGATTATTATTCTATTGCTGGATATATTTATTTCATTAAACGCGATTGAATCCATTTGGACATAGATTCAACCTGCTCCATGCACACAGTATGTTCCATTGGGTAGGATTCATAACTTACATTGCAACCGCGATCCTGAAGATAACGATAAGCGCGTTGCCCAAGCGCTTCATTCACCACCGGATCGCGACTGCCGTGTTGAATTAATATTGGTGTAGTCTGATTCGCAGGATTGATAGTCGCCGAAGCATAGGTCGCAAAATAACTTGAGAGAATTAACAATCCTGCCAGCGGCTTCTCATAGGTCAATCCAGCTTGATAAGCCACTGCCCCACCTTGGGAAAAACCAACCAACATAATATTTTCTGCAGCGATACCACGGGTGATTTCACGCTCAATCAACTTTTGTACAGCATCTGCGCTGGCAACCAATTGAGCTTCATCAACTTTGCGCTCAAGATTCATTTCCAAAATGTCGTACCAGGCAGGCATCACATGCCCGGCATTAATCGTGACTGGAATTTTAGGCGCGTGCGGAAAAATAAATCGCACAGACAATTCTTTAGGTAAATGCAACTCTGGCACTAAAGGTGCAAAATCATTTCCATCCGCGCCCAATCCATGCAACCAAATGATGCTGGCAGTGACAGGCGATTGCGGCTGATTCAATCTTTCAACACAGGGTAAATATTCCATAACTATTCTCTTTAAGCACTTTTTGTTAAGCAAAACGATTACTTTTTGTTCAAAAATTATTCACATGTAATTTTGCTGGCAATTATTTGATTGAGCAAGCTTGCTTATAAGCAGATTCTAAAAAATAACACTACACTGGAACTATAGGTTTAACAAAGATCCACTGGCGATGAGTACCACACAGCTACACCACCGCATCCTCGATGCTAAGGAATACTATGAGCAACTACGACAAACCCTTCGATCAAGATAATGGATATAAAACAGTCAGCGCACTTATCACTCCCACCGACAACCTCAATATTTTATCCAAAGTAGAAGTTGCCAAACTATTGGATTCCAGCCAAAGCGGCCTGTACAAATTATTCCGCAGCTGTGCACTCGCAGTACTCAATACCGGCAACGATTTGGATGATGGAAAAGAACTGCTTGAACGCTACAAAGACTTTGATATCAGCATCGTGCAGGAGGAACGCGGCATCAAACTTGCCATTAAAAATGCACCGGCCAATGCATTTGTTGATGGCAAAATGATTCGCGGCATCAGCGAGCATGTATTTACCGTGCTACGCGACGTGATTTACAACAACGACGAACTCAATCGCAATCCCAAATTTAATATCGGCACATCTGAAGGCATTACCGACGCTGTTTTTCACATGCTGCGCAATGCCAACTTATTAAAACCTGGCCTCGACCCTAATTTAGTGGTCTGCTGGGGCGGCCACTCCATCAATCGTATTGAATACGACTACACCAAAGAAGTCGGTTATCAATTAGGATTGCGTGGGCTGGATATTTGTACCGGTTGTGGTCCCGGTGCGATGAAAGGCCCCATGAAAGGTGCGACTATCGGTCACGCCAAACAACGGATCAATAACGGTCGCTACATTGGCATCACCGAGCCGGGAATTATTGCAGCCGAGGCACCTAACCCGATCGTCAATCAGCTGACCATCATGCCCGATATTGAAAAACGCCTTGAAGCCTTTGTGCGTCTTGGTCACGGCATTATTGTCTTTCCCGGCGGCGCTGGCACTGCTGAGGAAATTTTGTATATTCTCGGTTTGTTATTGCACCCGGATAACAAAGACATTCCCTTTCCGCTTATTTTTACCGGCCCGGAAACCTCGGCAGAATATTTTGCCCGTATCGATAAATTTATTGCCGACACTCTTGGCGCAGAAGCCCAAGCACACTACAAAATCATCATCGATAACCCCGCTGCTGTAGCCAATGAAATGAAAGAAGGGATTAAAAAAGTACGCGAATTCCGCAAACACAGTGATGATGCCTACTACTTCAACTGGCAATTAAAAATCAGCCCGGATCTGCAACAACCTTTTGCGCCGACGCACGAAAACATGCGCAATCTGGAGCTGCACAAAAACCAACCGGTCAACCAGCTAGCTGCCAATTTGCGCCGCGCCTTTTCAGGCATAGTTGCAGGCAATGTAAAAGAAGATGGTATCCGTGCAATTGAGCAACACGGCCACTTCGAGCTACATGGTGATTACGAAATCATGCATCCGGTGGACGAGTTGTTAGAGTCCTTTGCTCGCCAAAGCAGGATGAAACTTCCGGGGCGCGAGTACATCCCCTGTTATAAAGTTATAAAATGACGTTTTTGATAGACCCGTAAAATCTAGGTTGTAGTCAATGTCTCACAAAAACTAGCGACATTTGCGACTATCCTGTCGCCAGCCTTCGCCAGATAATGGCCACATCAAGGAAGTAGACAATGATGTGAGCTGGCCAGGAAAGGTCAATGGATGCGCCCACCTGTTTAGGGACGCGATGTCGGAGACATCAAAGGATTGCGCTAGCGCAGGAGGATAGGCGGTCAGGGAATCGAAGGGAAAGTCGACGCAAATTGACTACTTCTACTTAAGGATAGTATCTGTATGGGGGCGCGTAGCGCCCCCTACTCATTTCTGGAATTCAGTTTTTCCTGCCGCTTTTGTTCACGCCGCATTGCAAAAAAATGACTTAGCTGATGCTGACACTGCTGTGCCATAAGCCCGCCTGCATATTCCACCCGATGATTAAAATAATCACTATCCAATAACCGGGATTTACTCACCACAGCGCCCGCTTTGGTTTCAGTAGTGCCGAATACCAAACGCGCAATACGCGCATGCACCAAAGCCCCTACACACATAGTGCAAGGTTCCAAAGTAACGTAAATAGTCGAGCCGATTAAACGATAATTTTCTATGCGTGCCGCCGCTTGGCGCAGCGCGATAATTTCTGCATGGGCAGTGGGATCATGGCTGGTAATCGGCTGATTAAAACCTTCGCCAATAACACTATCATCTTGAACAATCACCGCTCCAACCGGAACTTCGCCCAGCACCTCACCTTTTGCCGCCAAATCCATAGCGTATTGCATCCAATACTCGTCTTGCTCAGAAAAAATAGCATCTGCTTCACTATTGGATTCTTGCTCATTCATCACGGATTTTTAACTTCCACCAAAGGAGATAAATAGCTTTCCAATTCCTGCTCAGTTAAGGCGCGCACAAAGCGAAAACGGGGAATGGTTTCACCGGCAAGCTCAACGGTTTCCAAAAACATTTCCAAGGGGCGAACCCACCAGGAGTAGTCACCATACAAACAGCGATAAAACACCATAGCTTCACGCGTTTCGCTATGAGTCGCCACCTGAAATACAAAATAATCATTGCCTTTGTAATGGCGATACAAACCAGTTTTCAACTTCATAGCAATTACCTTAAATGACACCTTGTTGTTTTAATGCTTCGATTTGCGAGGGTGATAAATTCAAAACAGATTGCAATACATCTTGCGTGTGACTGCCGATTTCACCGCCCGGCCAATCGGTGCGACCGGGTGTATCGGACAACTTGGGCAAGATCGCTGGAATTTTTAACGGCTTACCATTGATCTCTACCTGCTCGAACATTCCGCGTGCATTAAAGTGCGGGTCAGCAAACATATCTTGCACGTTATAAATAGGCCCGCCGGGCACTCGAGCCTGTTCAAGCAATTGCAAAATTTCATCGGAATCTTTACTCATGCACCAAGCAGCCAAAGCATTATCGATCTCCAACTCATGAGCAACGCGCCCGGCATTATTTGCCATGCGTGGATCGCGCGCCATTTCAGGATGACCTGCAACTTCCATCAAACGCTGAAAGATGGAATCACCATTACCGCCAATCACCACGTATTTTCCATTTTTGCAGCGATAAGTATTGGTCGGCACAATTCCCGTCACAGTCGTACCCGATGGCTCGCGGATAACACCTGCGCCAGAAAATTCCGGTATTACTGCTTCCATTAAATTAAACATAGACTCATAAAGCGCAACATCAACCACCTGCCCTTCACCAGCCCGCCCTTCTTCACTGTTTCGCTCTCGCTCCAGTAGTGCCAGAGTGATGCCAAGCGCAGCATGAATACCAGAAATAGTATCGCCGATACTGAGATTAGGACGCACCGGCGCTTGATCAGGAAAACCATTTACATAGCGAAAACCACTCATACCTTCACATACCGAGGCAAAACCCGGCTTGCTTGCATAGGGGCCAGTCTGGCCGTAACCGGAAATTCGGGCATAAACCAAACGCGGATTTGTTTGCTTTATTTCTTTCGGCCCAAGCCCCCAGTTTTCCATCACGCCCGGGCGAAAATTTTCAATGACGACATCGGCAGTATCAATTAACTGCCGCGCGATCTTTTGTCCTTCCGGTTTTTTCAAATCCAGCGCGATACTTTTTTTGTTGCGCCCGATACTACGCCACCAATGCGATGTTCCATTTTCCAATACTCGCCAACCGCGGATTGGATCACCTTCAGGCGGCTCAATTTTTATGACCTCTGCACCAAAGTACGCGAGCATACAGCCCGCAAATGGGCCAGCAAGCAACTGCCCTACTTCTATTACGCGAATGCCATCTAGTGGGCGACGTTTTTTATCATTCATAGTGTTTATCACAGTAAATCGAGAATTATTTTGCCTATGTGCTGACTGGATTCCATCCGCAGGTGCGCATCAGTAACTTGCTCAAAGGGAAATACTGAATCGATTATCGGCTTTATTTTTTGTGCATCCAGCAATGGCCAAACCTGACGCTCAAGTTCTGCCGCAATGACTGCTTTGGCCGCTGATGATTGCGCACGCAAAGTGGAGCCTGTGAGCGTCAAACGTTTCAGCATCAATGGCATAAAATCGACTGTTGTTTTGCTGCCTTGTAAAAAAGCAATATTCACAATGCGCCCGTCTTTTGCGGCTGCAGAAAAATTGCGCTGGATATAATCACCACCGACCATATCCAAAATGACATTCGCGCCCAGCCCATTCGTTTTTTCTTTGATAAGAGCAACAAAATCCTGCTCCCGATAATTAATCGCGGTAGCACCTAAGGCAGTAATCGCGCTGCATTTTTCTGCCGACCCTGCGCTTGCAAACACCTGCGCACCAAATGCTTGGGCCAATTGGATAGCAGTAGTACCTATACCACTGGTGCCGCCGTGAATCAGAAGGGCTTCGCCCGCGGTTAACTGTGCGCGTTGAAACAGGTTGTGCCATACAGTGAAAAATGTTTCGGGTAATGCAGCGGCTTGCACATAGGAAAAGTCGTTTGGAATAGGTAAGCACTGAACGGCAGGCGCACAGGCGTATTCGGCATAACCGCCACCGTTTACCAGAGCACAAACCTTATCGCCAATTTGCCAGCGCTGTACAGCATCACCACAGGCAACAATCTCACCAGCGACTTCCAAACCTAATATTGGCGATGCATCTGCTGGCGGCGGGTATAAACCCAAACGCTGCAATACATCGGGGCGATTAATCCCTGCAGCGTAAACACGAATCAGCACTTCATCGGCTTGGGGTGATGGGGCTTCGCCTTCGCTGATAAATAATTGCGATGCATCACCGGGATTTTTTAAGGCGATAAATTTCATCATGGTTCAAGGCGCTGTATTGACCAAGCACCATCGGCCTGTAAGTTGTATTGAAAGCAATCATGCAAACGCGCAGCGCCGCCTTGCCAGAATTCAATTTGATGGGGCTTAACACGAAAACCGCCCCAAAAATCTGGCAGAGGTATAGCGCCTTTGGCGAATTTATTTTTCATGGACTCAAATTGCTGCATCAACAATGCACGCGATGAAATCGGTTTGCTTTGTTGTGATGCCCAAGCACCCAGCTGACTATCGCGCGGGCGGGTCACAAAATATTTCAGCACTTCGGCTTTGGATAACTGCTCAACCACACCACAGACTTTTACCTGCCGCTCCAAAAAGTGCCAGGGAAAATGCAGACTGATTTTGGGGTTTTGTTTTAGCTCTTGCGCCTTGCGGCTATTAAGATTGGTGTAAAACACAAAGCCGCTTTCATCGAGGTGCTTCAAGAGCACTATACGCTGCGATGGCTGCCCTGTTGCATCCACTGTCGCGATGGTCATAGCGCTAGGATCAGGTATACCGGACGCGATGGTTTGCTGCATCCAGCGATCAAATTGTTCGAGCGGGCTATCCGCAAGATCATCACGCTCTAATCCACCTTGAGTGTATTCACGGCGAAAATCTTCCAGTTTTAAATCCATACAAACTCCACAGCACAAAAGTCAAAATCGCTCATGCTTTTCTCTAAATTTCAGAAATAGCATCTTGTTAAGAAATGTCATGCTAGTACGCTTTTTGTTACGTATAGACTGCATTTTTCAACCGAATCCGCCCCGCATACGATTACATCAATCGCCGCCTAATTTACACCAGCAGCAGCTTATGTATATATTGACTATATGGTGATTGAGCCGAGCAAAAAACTCCATCGCCAATTAATTTACAATAAAAACACTTCCTTATAGGCAACCCCATGAATAGACGAGAAGTCCTCAGGTACACAGCTTGGATTACCGGCAGTGCCGTTTCCGCATCACTCGCAAGTGCAATTTTGTCGGGCTGCTCAGAGCGGTCAACCGAACAAAATCAGGCAAAAAACCCAGAAATCAGTTCCAGCTCCACAGTTTTGCACTTTTTTACACCCGAACAATTTTCGCTCGTAGGTTTATTGGCCGACATCATTTTACCGCGCACCGATAGCCCTTCTGCAACCGATGTAAAAGTACACATCACACTCGACTCCATGCTCGGGCAAGTTTTTGATTCCAGCTATCAAGCTGCATTTAAACGCGACTGGCTAGCCTTGGAAAATTATCTGAATCAGCAGCAATTTTTACAGACCGAATCAGCGGCTCAAATCGAAATACTGCAATCACTTGTGCTGGATCAAAGCAACGCTACGACGAGTGCAAAAAAGGCGTTGGTAGAATTCAAACAGCAAGTCATCGCCTATTACCTGACAACTGAAGAGATAGGTAAAAACTTTTTAAATTATTTACCCATTCCCGGATCATTCAACCCCTGTATTTCAGTCGATGAAGTCAACAACAAAGCCTGGACACTCTAACAATGATAAAAACTACAGCAACCGATTTTGATGCAATCGTAATTGGCTCAGGTATTAGCGGTGGTTTTGCCGCAATGGAACTCTGCACCAAAGGTTACAAAACACTGGTACTTGAGCGCGGCCGTAGCGTGGGGCATGGAGATTACCCCACAGCCATGATGGACCCTTGGGACCTGCCCCATGAGGATCGCGTACCCCAAGATGAAATCACCAATCATTATGAGAAACAAAACCGTTTATCTTGGTGGGTAAGACAGGTCAACAAACACTGGATCAACAAAGACAATGAGTATCCCTATCAGGAAGTTGAACGCTTCGATTGGATCCGCGGCCACCATACAGGTGGGCGTTCAATCATGTGGGGACGCCAATGTTATCGTTGGAGCGATATCGATTTTGAAGCCAACAAGAAAGAAGGCATCGCCATTGACTGGCCCATTCGCTACGCCGATATCGAGCCTTGGTACGATTACGTCGAAACCTTTGTGGGAGTCAGCGGACAAGAAGAAGATTTAAAACAATTGCCCGACGGCGTGTTTTTAAAACCCTTCCAGCTCAACTGTGCTGAGCAGCATTTGCGCGAGAGCGTAGCAGAGAAATTTCCCGAACGCGTAGTAACTCCCGGACGCGTTGCAAACCTGAGCGAATACAAACCAGAAATACATAAAGGCAAACGCGGTCAGTGCATGTCTCGCGATCGCTGCATTCGCGGCTGCCCATTTGGAGCTTACTTCAGCAGCTTATCGGCAACATTACCAGTCGCGGAGGAGACAGGTAATTTAAGCCTGCGCCCTAACAGTATTGTGCAAGAAATCACTTACGATGCAGAAACAGGAAAAGCGACCGGAGTACGCATCAAAGATGCGATCACTGGTGAGCAATCCGATATTTCCGCACGCATTATCTTCTGTAATGCCAGCACAGTAGGCACCACCGCTATTCTGCTAAACAGCCGCTCGGAAAGCTTTCCTAATGGTCTGGGAAATAGCAGTGGAGAGCTTGGCCATAACCTTATGGATCATCATTACGGCATGGGCGCTTCAGGTACCCTGCCTGGCCTGGAAAAGACTTACTATTCCGGTCGAAAACCTACCGGGTTTTACATCCCCCGCTTTACCAATATTGATGAGCAAAGCATCAAAAAAGATTACTTGCGTGGTTTCGGTTATCAAGGAAGTGCGCAGCGTATAACAAATGCACCTGCTGGCGCTTTTGGCAAAGCTTTAAAAGAAGTGATCTTTTCACCGGGTGCTTACAATATTCGGATGACCTGCTTTGGCGAAATGCTTCCTTATCATGAAAACCGCATGTATCTCGACTTTGACAAAACCGACTCGCACGGGATGCCGCTCATCACCTTTGATGCCAAGCTACGCGACAACGAACACAAGCTACGTGAAGATGGTGTCAAGTGTGCGATAGAAATGTTGGAGGCTGCAGGTTGTACCAATATCACCTCATACAACAGCGCCACCGCACCGGGAGCTTGTATCCATGAGATGGGCACAGCACGTATGGGGCACGACCCAAAAACCAGTGTGCTGAACAAATGGAACCAAATGCACGATGTGCCCAACGTGTTTATAACCGATGGCGCCTGCATGACCAGCTCGGGAACGCAAAACCCGAGCATTACCTACATGGCATTAACTGCACGCGCTGTGGACTATGCCCATAAGCAAATTTTGGCGGGTAAGCTTTGAGTTGATAGATACGTCAGTGTGTGGCCAATCCACACACTGACGTATCCTATATGCAAAAAGCATGGTGATGAGTCCATCCAACGGCTACACTAGTTGTTATGAGATAATGATGATTATCGCGCCAAGCACAAAGATGCGCGGTACTCATTGATTCTGAATCATGACTCTGACCTAGCCCAAATTATCTATGAGCAACTCCCAATCGTTGGTCGGTATTATCCTTGCCGGTGGGCTCGCCAAACGCATGGGTGGCGGCGATAAATGCCTGCTGCCACTTGCGGGCAAAACCCTATTGCAAAGGACAATTGAACGCGCCCAACCACAGGTATTAACGTTACTTCTGAACGCCAATGGTAATAGCCTGCGTTTTGCCCGCACTCGCTTGCCGGTAGTTGCTGACGTTTACACTGACAATCTCGGCCCTCTCGCCGGCATTCACGCCGGTTTAGCCTGGATGCAAACTAATACCCCGGAAACACAATGGTTGGTAAGCTTTGCCTCTGACACGCCGTTCTTCCCTACTCATCTCGCTACAGATTTGCTTGATGCAGTGACCAAGCAAGGGGCACGTTTGGCGGTAGCCAAATCCAACAATCGCATACACCCCACCTTCGCGCTCTGGAATTTATCTCTGATCGATCAAATAGAACAACAACTGCAAACTGGCGAAATGCCACGCCTGCAAGATTGGATCAAAGAACAGAACGCAGTCGAAGTCGAGTTTTCAACCGAAAGCTACGACCCTTTCTTTAATATTAATGTCCCGCAAGATCTTTACTCTGCCGAACCTATTGCTGCATTGGTTAAGTGATAAGATCGAAAGCCCTCTACTTATCTTTTTGAAGACAGGAAGCTGATTATGCTTTGGCGTTTATTATGTATTACGCAGTTTTATTGCTTGCTCGCCATTTACACCTATCTCGGCCTAACCCCTCACCCCGAAAACACAGTGCCCGTATTTAATGACCTGTTGATGCATTTTTCAGGTTACATAGTGGCTGCGGTTTCAATTAGTTTTGCGCGCCCTTTGTGGCCACTGTGGCAACGTGCGGCATTTTTGATCGCATTTTCTTTTGCGATTGAAATTGGTCAACACTTTAATCCACCGCGCACGTTTAGCTTGAGCGATATGCTCGCGAATAGTGGCGGTGTCATCCTAGGCTTGCTGATTGTTGTACTTCTGGAAAAAACGATTACGCCATTTGCAAAACTGCTCTACTGGAATATCAACAACAGAAATTCATTGAGCAGCGACAACAATTAATATCGAACGATTTAATGTTGCACAGGCATAAATTGCCGATCTAAAAATTTCACTACCGCCTCTACCGATGGTTGTAACCAAGGATCAAACAACCAAAATGAATGAGGCGAATCAGGGATCTGAGTAACTTGATAAGGAATTCCAAACGGCTTCATTTTTTCGATCATCTCTTTATGCCCAACACTGAATCGTGCTTGGGCACTGATCAAAAATAGAATCGGCGGCGTATTTTTATTTACATAAAATGTGGGTGATGCTTCATGCCAAAGCTCGGTCTTTTCGGCATATCGCCCACCAAACCAAGCACCGGCCGCAGACGGATTTTTACGTGGATCATCTTCGTGGAATCTGGCCGCTTCAGACGTAAAATCTGATAATCCATCAATATTTACTATTGCCTGCACATCACTGGATACATGCGAGTTAGCACTTTGCGGATCAAACTTATCAAGACCATTGGTCACGCCGGTAAGGTTAGCAATTTGCCCACCAGCAGAGCCGCCACCCACCGCAATTTGCTCAGGATTAACGCCATATTTTTTCGCATCAGTGCGCAACCAACGGATTGCCGCTTTTACATCGTGAATTGCAGCAGGATATTGCGCCTCGCCCGATAAGCGATAGCTAATTGTTGCAGCAACATATCCCCGCTCTGCCATAGCAATAGCAAAAGGCGTGAAATTAACTCTGTAGCCAGACCGCCATCCGCCGCCATGAACAAACACAATTGCCGGGCGAATAGTCTGCTGCTTGGTTTTAGGGAGATATAAATCCAATTGCAATGCGCGCTTGCCATATCGTACATAAGTAATGTTTTTTATTTCTCGTACCGTTTCTGGTACTGAACGACTGGCAACTGAAATAAATGGATATTCACCAATTAACTTTTGGTAAGTAGTTTCAGCAGTATAGGTATTCCTCGGATCTTCAATCGTCGTTATTGTTTGGCATCCACAAGCCAACACAACAAACATTAGCAAACTCAAAAAACGAAAAAATGAACTGAAAATTTTCATAGATGCTCTCTCATCAGCAAGGGAGGTCACCGAAATTTTATGCCTGTTATCTTTATTTATAGTTGGATTTTTATGTGAATAAAACTGAAATTTCATGCCAAAAATAAAAAGGCCAGCAATTGCTGGCCTTTTTAAATTAACGCTATTCAGCTATCTGAACAAACGCAATTATCACAACAACAGGCGACGCAAATCGCCAATTACTGACACCAGATAAGTCATAAAGCGACCAGCATCAGCGCCGTTCACTGCGCGGTGATCGTATGACAGAGATAATGGCAGCATATTGCGTGGAATGAATTCTTTACCATTCCATACAGGTTTCATTTGCGCACGGGAAACACCCAAAATACCCACTTCAGTCGGAGCAGATACCATTGGAGTAAAACCGTTACCGCCCATTGCACCCAAGCTAGAAATGGTGAAGCAACCACCTTGCATTTCTGCTGGAGTCAACTTGCCATCGCGTGCTTTTTTAGCGAGCACATTGATTTCATCGGCCAGTTCAAACAGGCCTTTTTTGTCCGCATTGCGAACCACAGGAACCAACAAACCGTTTGGTGTATCTACCGCGATACCAATGTTTACAAACTTCTTGTGTACGATGCTTTCGCCATCTTGATGCATAGAAACATTGAATGAAGGCTCAGCAACTAACGCAGCTGCAGCAGCTTTTACGATGAACGGCAATGGAGTCAACTTGCTGCCACGCTTTTCTGCTTCGGCTTTCATGCTATTGCGGAAAGCTTCCAGATCAGTAATGTCGGCATCGTCAAATTGAGTAATGCGCGGAACATTCAACCAGCTGCGAGTCATGGCTTCAGCAGTCAATTTCTTGATCTTGCTCATCTTAACGATTTCGATTTCACCGAACTTGGAGTAATCGATCACTGGCAGAGCTGGAATACCTGAACCGCCAACAGAAGTGCCAGATTGAGCCGCTTGTACAATTGGCTTCACGTAAGAGCGAATGTCATCTTTCTGCAAGCGGCCACGAGGACCTGTGCCAGAGACTTTGCCCATATCGACACCCAGTTGACGAGCCAATTTGCGCACAGCTGGACCAGCGTATACATCGCCAGTTTGCTCTACTTCTGCAGCAGGTGCAGATGCCGCTTTCGGCGCTTCTGCTTTAGGTGCAGCAGGTGCTTCAGCTTTTGGCGCTGGCGCAGCTTCAGTTTTTGCTGGTGCTGCGGTTGGAGCGGCACCAGCAGCTGTAGCCAATACACCAATCACTGAACCTTGGGATAATTTATCGCCTACTTTTACTGCGAGGCTCACAATTTTACCGGCCGCTTCAGCAGGAATTTCCATAGATGCTTTATCAGTTTCAAGAACGATCAATGAATCGCCAGCATCAACGTCATCGCCAACATTGACGGAAATCTCGATGACTTCAACGCCTTCTGCGCCGCCGATATCGGGAACCACCATATTCACTTCAGCACTTGCTGCTGGTGCAGCAGCTGGAACCGGGGCGGCTGCAGGGGCTGGCTCTGCGGCCTGCGGAGCTGGTGCAGCAGCTTCGCCTTCAGCTTCTACTTCAAGCAGAAGACTATCTTGCGAAACCTTATCACCCAAATTCACTTTAATAGCGACAACCTTGCCCGCTTTATCGGCAGGAATTTCCATTGAAGCTTTGTCGGTTTCAAGCACGACAATTGAATCACCTTCGGCGATTACATCACCTACATTTACGGAGATTTCAATTACTTCAACGCCTTCTGCGCCGCCAATATCAGGCACTTTAATAGTTTGAATTGCCACTGTAGTTCCTCGCTAATCGGTTATTTCTACATTTGATAAATGTTTTGGACGGATACAAACAACATCGCCCTCTTTTTGAGAGGGCGACAGTTTTATACGCTCATTGGATCCGCTTTTTCCGGATCAATGCCAAACTTTTTAATCGCTTTAGCGACCACATCGGCTTTAATCTTGCCTTGGTCTGCCAAAGATTTGAGTGCCGCAATTACCACGAAGTAACGGTTCACTTCGAAGAAATGACGCAATTGGGTACGGGTATCACTGCGACCAAAACCTTCAGTTCCCAACACAGTGTAGTCGCCTGGAATATAAGCGCGCAGCTGCTCGGAATAGGTTTTCAGGTTGTCAGTAGAGATAATGAATGGACCTTCAGCAGCTTCCAAAGCCTGAGTAATGTATGGCTTACGTGGAGTCGCAGTAGGATTTAACATGTTCCAGCGAGTTGCACGCTGACCGTCGCGGGTCAGCTCGTTTACACTGGTCACGCTCCAAACGTCCGCTTCAACATCGAATTCGCTGCGCAGGATTTCTGCTGCAAAACGCACTTCACGCAGAATGGTACCTGCACCCATCAATTGAACACGGTTTTTGGCTTTACCAGTACCTTTTTCCAATTGATAGATACCTTTGATGATGCCTTCTTCGGCACCTTCTGGCATATCCGGGTGTTGATAGTTTTCATTCATCAATGAAACGTAGTAAAACACGTTTTCATTGTCGTGATACATACGCTTGATGCCATCCTGAATGATCACCGCCAGCTCATAAGCGTAGGTAGGATCATAAGAACGACAATTAGGAATGGTATTAGCAAATACATGGCTGTGACCATCCTGATGCTGCAAACCTTCACCGTTTAGGGTAGTACGACCAGCAGTAGCTCCCATCAGGAAGCCGCGCGCTTGTGAGTCGCCCGCTGCCCATGCCAAGTCACCAATACGTTGGAAGCCGAACATGGAGTAGTAAATGTAAAACGGAATCATCGGCTTTTTGTAGTTGCTGTAGGAAGTCGCTGCAGCAATCCAGGAAGCCATAGAACCTGCTTCGTTAATACCTTCTTCCAGAATCTGACCAGTGGCCGACTCGTGGTAAGACATCATTTGACCGGCATCGTGAGGAACGTATTTCTGACCTTCGGATGAATAGATACCGACAGTCTTGAACATACCTTCCATACCGAAGGTACGTGCTTCGTCGGGAACAATCGGCACAATTTGCTTGCCGATTTGCTTGTCTTTAACCAGTGACGACAGGATACGTACGAAGCTCATGGTGGTAGAGATTTCGCGCTCGCCAGTTGATTTCAACTGTGCAGCGAAAGCCTCAAGCGCTGGAACCAACAGCGGATCAAAGCTGGCATCGCGAGAAGGTACAAAACCTTTCAGGGTGGTGCGACGCGCTTTCATGTACTGCATTTCCGGGCTGTCTTCTGCCGGACGGTAGTAAGGCAGGCTCGGCAGATCTTCATCGCTGATAGGCAATTCAAAACGATCACGGAATTTTTTCAGATCGTCAACTATCAGGCTCTTCACCGAGTGAGTCTTGTTAATCGCCTCACCTGATGAACCCATACCGTAACCTTTTACGGTTTGAGCAAGAATTACCGTTGGCTTGCCTTTGGTATTAACTGCTTGATAGTAAGCGTTATATACCTTGTGCGAATCGTGACCACCACGCGCCAGCGCCATGATGTCGTCATCGCTCATGTCGCTAACCAATTCCAGCAACTCTGGATATTTGCCGAAGAAATGCTCGCGAGTGTAAGCGCCGCCGTTGGCTTTGTAGTTTTGCATCTCGCCATCAACCACTTCGTCCATGCGCTTTTGCAGCAGACCGGTTTTGTCTTTAGCGAGCAGTTTGTCCCAACCGCGACCCCAGAGAACTTTAATAACATTCCAACCAGCACCGCGGAACACACCTTCCAACTCTTGCACGATTTTGCCGTTGCCACGCACCGGACCATCAAGACGTTGCAAGTTACAGTTGATCACAAAAATCAGGTTATCCAGCTTCTCACGCGCTGCGAGAGAAATAGCACCCAAGCTTTCCGGCTCATCGCACTCACCGTCACCTAGGAATGCCCACACCTTACGGTCGGTCACAGGAATCAAACCACGCGCTTCCATATAACGGTTAAAGCGTGCTTGATAAATCGATTTGATTGGCCCCAAGCCCATAGAAACAGTTGGGAACTGCCAGTAATCCGGCATCAACCAAGGGTGAGGATAAGAAGACAAACCACCGCCGTTTACTTCACGACGGAAATTGTCCAAATGGGATTCATTTAAACGCCCTTCTACATAAGAACGGGCATACATACCAGGTGATACGTGACCTTGGAAATAAATCAGGTCGCCAGGGGTATCGCCATCGTTACCACGGAAAAAGTGGTTGAAACCTACATCATATAAAGTGGCAGATGACGCGAAAGATGCAATGTGACCGCCAAGGCCATCATCATTATCATTGGCTTTCATCACCATAGCCATGGCGTTCCAACGGATAATTGAGCGAATTTTGCGCTCAAGAGCTACATCGCCAGGTGCAGTAATTTCTTTGTCGGTAGAGATAGTATTGCGGTAGGGAGTCTGAATAGATGAAGGCTGTTCAATGCCATGATTAACGGCGGACTCAGACAGTGATTTTAATAATTCCGCTGCGCGGTCTTTGCCGGCATGACGTACAACTGACCGAAGGGCGTCCAGCCACTCTTTTGTTTCAATGGCATCGATATCTTGTAGCATTCAAATCTCCTCAGCTATGCGCATAGGCGCACATCACGTAGCAGTAGTATCTAAACAGGAATTTGGATCTGGGCCTCGCATGAAATTTGCTCACCTTCAAAAAAATGTGCAGATTTTTCATGGAGTTACAGGAGGAATATTCCTTTTACTTGTGTAAAAAATCCCCGAATTCTTGCATAAGTGGGAATTTTTTACCAGCCCTACCCAACTTGGTAACACTCTGGAGGGGCACAACTTTAGTGCACAACTTGCCGAATCGCGCGAATTAAATACAGATTCACAGCGAAAATCCGGTTCGCAACCGGGCTGGCATTATTACTCAAAGTTTTGCGATTAACCAAGCAGAAATCAGTAAAAAACTTGATAAATTTTGCTGATTTTTGCACCAAAAAACAGCAAAAAAACACAATTACTCAGATGATGATTTATAAATGTACGATAAGCCATTTAAGGCTGTGCAATTTTTTGCATGTGTTGCTTATAACCCAACAAATCATCAATTTGAAAATATTGCTCGCTCTCAACAGGTGATTCAGATGTTAACCACAAACGCCGTGCATTATTCATAAATACCGAACGATAAAATTGCTCAAGTGATTCAGGGGTAATTTTGGCAAGTGCGTCAGCAAGCTCGGCGCGACGTGAAAAGTGACCGTCATATACAGTAATCGCATTCCAGTAACGCTCGCCCTGCTCTTTCAATGAACGCGCTGGCTCGCGCATTTTTTTAATTAATGCTTGTTGATTAATTAAAAAGCCTTCGTTTAATTGCGCAACCTGCGACTCAAGAAAAGTATCGATTTCGGCAATAATTTTTTCTTCTTCCACTTCTGGCGACTGCACTACAAATAGGCTGCTTTCAAGATTTAATGCTGGCGCAGCAACGGCAGTCACTACATACCCCAACTGTTTTTCAGTGCGAAGTTGATTGTAAAACTCAGGCTGGAGTAGCTGGCGTGCCAGCATCATGTGTGCGGCATCATTAACTGATGTGGACTTATTTTGAACCAATAATTCAACAACATTGTCATCATGCTCAAGCTTGTGGACATAACGCCAAGGCTTTTCAGAATCAGTAGGCAATAACAGCAAATTCAGCGGGGGCAAATCGCGACCTGTTTGTCGGCTCAATAGTTCATGCTCAACTAATACCGCAAACTTTAATGCTTCTGCGTGAAAATAATTTCCATAAAAAAGCGCATCTATTTTTGCATCAATCAGTTGGCGGCTGGCAAACCGTGAAAACTGCTCAAGGGTCTTATCCTCCAGCGCAGCAATTAATTGCTCATTACTCCAGTAAGGATCGACCTGTATAACAGGTAGCTGCTTGGCTAAAACTTGATATGGCAAATCTTTATTTTGATTGCGCCAATTTCGCAGTAGTTGTTCTTTAATCAGCTTAAAACGCTCTTCATTAAATTTGCTGGTGCGCATCATTTCCGTGATTTTATTGACTAGCAACCCTTGGCGACTGGAATATCCGAACACACTGATGTCATACCCACGCGGATTTGCCACTACCGAGTGATCTATACCAGCAAGCTTCGCAGGATAGGAAAATTCATTCAGCTGATCTGCCATCAGTGCAGTAAATAAATGCGCCTGTGCAGCACCATCCACACTCATGGCAACCTGAGGCGATTTAATCCGCAAATTAATTAATGCTCTTGGCTGCATGAATTGCTGATCTTGTGCAAACCATACACGCATATTTTTATTATTGAGAATCAGCTGAGGCTTGGCATCAACCGCACCATGCTCTTCCAGCATGGAACCAGATTTCACAGCCAAACGCTTGGGGATAAAGAGGTTTTTTTCAGGCAAAAACAGTTCTTTGCGTACACCCTGCTTCAAATCCAGTATTTCCGGGATACCAGCACGCGCTACAAATGGAGCAGCATAGAAAGGTGAGACACGATAAGGTTCAACGTTCGGCGCAGTTAATACCAGTAGCAAATTATCACTATTTAAATACGCCAGATTCTTCTTAATCAGGCGTTCGTCATAAGCGGTATAGACATAATCGCCACGCAGAATATTTTTTGGCGAATAGATATGCATATTTTGAGCGAGCGCACTTACCGTTTGGATAGGAGGAACCTTTTCCTGAAAACGGAAATTCAAATCAGCTAATTCTTGCAGCTCGGTGTAACGCCAGGACGAAAGCCCCCGAACCTGTAACTGCTCAAGACAATAAAAAACCAGCGACACAATTTGATCACGTGCACGCACACCTTGTGGCGTCAATTGGATGCTTAATTGGAACACTGCATCGCTGCGGCTTTGCATGCTCACACCAGCAGCAAGCGCATCGGCCCACCCCAGACGCTTTAATAAGGATAACAAGCTGCCGTCAGCTTCATGCCCCAATAAGTTAGCAATATAAACAAACGGCTTTTTTTCGTAGAACTGGTCCGGGTTTGGAATCGGAAAGTTAAAAGTCAGCTGACGCAGCTCTTTTTCCGGCTTGATTTCCACACTGGCAGGCAGACGCTGCGCATCGAATAACGCAGGGTATTGGCGTGGGATGTCAACCTCGCGCTCAGGCACATCACTAAAACGGGAGCGAACTTCCGATTCGAGTGCATCCAAATTATCTCGCCCTAAAACCACCAGGCTCATCAAATGAGACGAATAATATTGCTGATAGAAAGCAATCATATCATCGCGAACAGAACGCCTTTCCCTATCCGCAAGAGTCGATAAATTGCCCACAGAAAAAGTAGAGCCGGGGTGCGCAGGATTCATCAGATCACGATAAACATCCCATTCACGCCGACCATCATCTTTTAACTTGGCAAGATATTCAGAGTTGACCGCATTACGCTCGCGCTCAACATATTCGGGACTAAATAAGGGCGCGATAAAAAATTGCGCAAAGCGATCTAACGCAGGGTAAAGCTGGTCATTATCGATATCAAAAAAGTAATTGGTATTTTCAGCGGCGGTGTAGGCATTAAAGCTGCCGCCATGCTGGGAGATAAATTCTTGATACTCACCTGCTTCTGGATACTTTTCCGTACCGAGAAATAACATATGCTCAAGAAAATGGGCAAGGCCAGCGCGATCAGCAGGGTTTTGGTTTGCGCCAATATTAACATCCAGCGCGGCAGCAGATTTTTCGGTGGAAGGATCAGAAATTAATAGGACTTGTAACTGGTTATCCAGCTTCAGATAACGGTAATTACGCTTATCGTTTTCGCTTTTAATAATTCCGGTGGCACTATTGAGATCAATCGTTGCATTAAATAAAGAGCGAGTGCTATTGGATTCAGTTTCGTCGGAACGACTTTCTTGCGCCAGCAAAGGCTGACACGCAAGCGCGCTTACGACGGCTATTAACCAGAATGCGCAGCCGCTCAGGCCACTTTTGCAACTCAATCTCACCATAACGAACTCACTTAGCCATTGATCAATATTCAACAATCACATGACCGATCAATCAAATAAGCGCTATACCGCTGACTTTTTAAGCAAGTAGCAGTAAACCGCATCTTTTTCTGCAAACGCCAACAAGGTTTGACCACTCAACTGTGCGTAGGCCTGAAAATCGCGCACCGATCCAGCATCGGTCGCCAACACACGCAATAACTCATCTGTAGCCATGTCGCGCAGTGCCTGTTTAGCCTTTAACAGCGGCATAGGGCAGCGCAAGCCGCGGGCATCCAGTTCACGATTAACGGGGTGGGCAAAACAATCAATAGCTTCACTCAAGACGTATATCCAACCAATTTCTGGCGCGAGTATATTCATAAATCGCCGCGCGGCAATCTTGCCAGAGGCGGTATTTATTCCCGGGAAAGTCGAACCGAACTAAGGGTTCAAGGTCATAAACGGGTGCTAACCTAGTCTTTACGCACCAAAAAGGCTAGAGTTGTGACCTCTTTTTTTGCCGCCAAAGTCATCCCGGCGGGTTCCAGCAGGAGTCGATCAGTACCGTGCGTATGCTTTTTCAACGTTGCCTTTCAGTTATCAGCCAACGTCTTCTCACCCCCGCTTGTGTTAGCTTCCTGCTGGTTGGAAGCCTCATCGCCGACCCTTTTGCCAGCCATGCGGAGATACAACTACCTGACTTGGGCGATACCAGCTCCATCATGATTTCTCCGGCACAGGAAAAGGTGCTGGGGCAGCGCTGGCTGCGCGCTTACCGCAGCCAAGTCCCCACCTCTTCCGACCCCCTGATCATTGACTATTTGGAACAGCTATTTGACCAACTGCTTCCTTATAGTCAGCTCACAGACAAACGGATCGACCTGATTGTCGCTGAAAATAACACGCTTAACGCCTTTGCGGTACCCGGAAATATCATCGGGGTACATACCGGCCTATTAATGTACGCTCGGGCAGAGGGCCAATTGGCCGCTGTACTTACCCACGAACTAGGGCATTTAAGCCAGCGCCACTACGCACGTCAGCTGGAAAAGCAGAAGAATATGATGGTGCCCATGCTTGCTGGCATGTTGGCCGGTTTGGTGCTGGCCGCTAACAGCAATAGCGATGCTGGTATGGCTGCGATTATGGGGACGCAAGCGGCAGCGCAGCAGTCTGCCTTGGCATTTAGCCGCCAGAACGAGCAGGAAGCGGATCGGATTGGTATGCAGACTATCGTTGAGGCCGGCCTTGACCCTTATGGCGCTGCCGATATGTTCGAGCAAATGGTGCGCGCCAACCGCCTGAATCGCCGCCCACCGGAATATCTGCTCACTCACCCGGTAAGCGAGACCCGTGTGGCCGATGCCCGCAACCGCGCCATGAAATATCCACGTAAACCCGCTGCCGACGATACCGAGTTCCAACTCATCCGCACCCGTGTGAGAGTCAAAGCAGAAGAAACGCCGCAAATCGCCGCACGCATGTTTAAAAGCGAACTGGATAAAGAAAGCGATCACCCTGATGCCAGCCGTTATGGCTGGGCGCTCGCACTGATGGAATCGAGCCAATTTGATGCTGCGCGCGATGCTCTCGCGCCGCTGTTAGAAAAAGACCCTGATCGCGTGACTTACCAAATCATGCGTGCAGATATTGAAATCGCAGCCGAGCGCTACAAAGCGGGATTGGAAATAATTGAGGCGCAACTTAAGCAACATCCAGACAGCTACCCGTTAATCATTCGCCATGCCGAAGCCTTGATGAAGGCGGGGATTTATCAGCAATCAGCCGATATTCTCGACCGCTATTCACGCAAGCGCAGCAACGATGATTATGTGTGGTATTTATTGGCTGAAGTGAACGGCTTGGCGGGCAATATTCTTGGCGTACACGAAGCACGCGCAGAATATTTTATTTTGAACGGTGTTTATGATCGCGCGCAAATTCAATTGCGCAATGCGCTCAAGATGACCAAAGGCAATGCGTATCGCACAGCCTTGTTGGAAGAGCGCTTGAAATATGTCGAAGCGCAAATGCGCATGGAAGGTTTCTAGCAAACAATCTTTAAGTTGTGATCAGAACAGCCAGAGTTAACGCTATGGCTGTTTGATCCAACCGGATGTCAGGATCCACTCATCGGCATTTATCACCGCCATTGGACGGCCAATAAAATACCCCTGCACTTCATCACACCCCATCTCATTTAAACGCGTTAGCAGCGCCTCATCTTCCACCCCTTCGGCAACTACTCGCAAACCCATATTATGTGCAAGATGGATAGTCGAACTGACGATCAATTCATCCTGTAAATCTTCCAGCATATTGCTCACAAATGAATTGTCGATTTTCAGCGTCTGTACCGGAAGCCGTTTTAAATACGCAAGCGATGAATAACCTGTACCAAAATCGTCAATCGCCAAGTGCACCCCCAATTCATGCAGCGCATCCAAATTACGCAGTGCGCGAGCCGGGTCGGTCATGATGGCACTTTCAGTGATTTCCAATTCCAAACGCGATGCGGGCAATCGATACTTGGACAACAATCGCTCAACCAATTTAGCGATATTGTCATCCATTAAATTGCGCGCTGATAAATTCACCGCAACGCTTAATGCCATGCCCTGATCCTGCCAGCGGCGGCATTGTTCAATTGCAGTTTCCAACACCCACGCCGTGAGTTGATGAATCACACTGGTTAATTCTGCAATCGGAATAAAATCTGCCGGGGATACAAACCCCAATTCAGGGTGCACCCAGCGAATCAATGCTTCAAAACCATAACAGCGCTGCTCGCTCAACCGCACTTTGGGCTGATAGTACAAACACAGTTGATGTTCGCGAATTGCGCGCCCCAGCTCACTCACAATCGCCAAACGTTTAGTCGAGTGAGGATCATAATCAGGGCTGTAAACCGAAAGCCCTAACATTTGGCTTTTGGCGTGATACATGGCGATATCTGCATAGCGCATCAATCCATGTTTATCCTGTGCGTGTTGCGGTGCTATGGCGATGCCCATGCTGGCAGAAATCTGCGAGGTAAAACCATCCAGTTCAAATTCCTGCGAGAGCGCATCCAATAGGCGATGCCCAAACACCACCGCCTGATGCGAGTTGCGAATGCGCGGTAAAAATACGGCAAATTCATCGCCGCCCAAACGCGCAACCGTGCCCGGCACTTCTGACATTTCATTGGCCAAGCGCGGGCCGATTAATTGCAACAAACGGTCGCCCACATTGTGGCCGAGGGTATCGTTAATTTCTTTAAATCGATCCAAGTCGATTAACAACAAAGCGCTGATTTGATCCGCACCGCGCTGCTCAAAACAGGTGCGCATATCGGCGTAGAGTTTTTCTCGGTTAGGCAAAGCAGTGAGAGAGTCATGAAACGATTGATAACGCAGTTTTTCTTCATAACGTTTGCGCGCGGTAACATCTTTAGTCGTTCCCCACACACGCTTTAAATAACCATCCTCGACAATTCCGGTGCAGGAAATTTGGAAAAAATACTGCTTACCGCGATGATCTTCCCGCACCACATCGTGATCGACCATTTGATAGTTGTGACTTACAAAATAATCAATATCAAACACATAATTCGTCGAGCCACTTTCTACCAAGCCCATACCTAAAATTTCATCCAGCGAATTAACACTGAGCATATTCAACAAAATCTTATTGGCTTCGATTAAGCGCGCACTCTGGGCAATTTTTTTAGCCTGCATCGGCAGCGCCAAATGAACAGCAACTGGTGGCTGCATTTCGTAGCACCAAATAGCTTCTGAACTATTGGTGATAAATGCTTTGTAGCTCGCCTCACTTTCTTGCAATGCATCGCGTGCACTTTTTTCCCGCGATAAATCCTGACATTGCACTAGCACCTGATCGATGTTGCCCTGCTTATTGCGCATAGGTAAAAAACTTGCGCGGAAAAACAAATTTTTATCGCCAATAAATCGGCTGCGATGAAGTGCACCCAGTGCGTAATGCATATCCAAAGTTTGCACTTTGCCTTCGGTGTAAACCGAGCGAATCACGTCATGGATTTCCGAATCAGCACTAATACGTTTATCACGCAAAATAGAATAAAAGCCAACTGTAGTTTCAGCCTGCTGCGACGACAAATGAAACAGCCTCGCCATAGTTTCATTTAGATAGAGCACCACACCTTGTTTATCGGTAAGCGCACTGGGAATTGGATTATTTTCAAACAACCCGGATAAGAATGGCAGGCTATATTGATCTGCAGGTGTCACCAAAAAATGGCGAGCATTAATTACCATACCGGCAAAGCGACGACCGCTTCCACCCGCCAGTAAACGCCCGACAAAACGCAAGCGCGGCTCACCTGCAAGGCCGATTAAACGCAGATCGCACGAGCGCAAGCGCTCAGTATCCTGATCCTGGATATCGGTATTAAACGCTTGGAGAAAGAGATATTTATCGGCGCTGGGCAGCAGCGATAACAAGTCCGTCACATGAGATAAGTCGTGAGCGGGAGCAATATCACTAAGAGACGAGACAAAAGGGGGCGAAACCAAAAGGGACGAGATAAACTCCGGCGAGATATAAATCTCTCCGCTACTAACATCCATGTTCCAAGACGCAATACTGGACGCATCCACTGCGTTGCTGGTAGCAAGCTCATCCGGTATTTGACTTGCCGAATCACTCGCAGGACTGGATTGTTGCATAGTAAATAGTTCGCCCTTCCTCAAATAAACAGGTTAATTCCAGAGTGTAGTCAAATTTTCTTGGCTTGCGCTCTGGCGGGCGAGCTATTCGGATTTATTATTGATTATGTGATTTGATGCGCCAATTTATAACGCAATGCTTGCATAAAATGATCCGTACAAATGCTAATCAACAGGCCAAGAAAATTAATAATGCGGCGGCCTTTCGTTCGCAACATCTACCTCATCGCCCTGCAAAGGGTTGCGCACCAATTCATCTAAACGCTGCGCCAGTAAACGCATTTGCTGTTTTAACTGAACAATTTCCGCATCCTGCCGCGTAATTACATCATTCAACTGCGCGAGCGTATCTTCCTGATAAGCGACGCGGGTTTGCACATCAATTAATTGCTCTTCAATGTCTGACATTTTATTTCCTCTTTCATTTATGTACGTCTACGCAAGCACAGCGTAAGCCGCATCGATTAAACGCACAGCGCGCTCATCGATCAAAATCCGATTTCCCATACGCTGGGTGACATAACCAAAACCCAATTCAAAATCAGGGTCGGCAAAACCAATGCAGCCGCCTGCGCCCGGGTGACCAAAGGCGCGCGTACCGCGACCGTAACGACAATCATCCCGGTCGTGTTGCGACAACATAAAACCGTGACTAAAACGCAGCGGCAAACCGAGCGTACGGTCATCAGCAAAGGTTTGTTCCTGCCAACACAGCGGCAATACCGACTCATCCAGCAATTGCTGTTGCGCGCGCGCCAGCTCACCATAAATCGATGCCAGCGCAGGCGCATTTGCATGAGCACCCGCCGCTGGAATTTGCGCCTGACGCCATTCACGTGAATTAGTTGCCGTCATCAAGCTAATCGGGTTGGAAAAAGCGCGATTAGTTACACCGCGCGGATCAGCCTTCATCAATTTGCCTAGAGCGATGCTATCGGCACCACTGGAAACTGTTGGCAAACCGGCTGCGCGCTTCAGCGGGCCGGTATCGGCAATCGTATCGAGTAAATGGTTCGGCACACCAAAATGGCAATTTACTCCGAGCGGTTGGGCAACATGCGCTTGGAAATAATCATTAAAGCTCGCGTAACCACTCGCGCGTTTTACCAACTCACCCAAAATCCAGCCAAACATAAATGGCGAATAACCTTGCGCGGTATTTGGCTCCCACCAAGGCTCCTCGGCAGCGGCGAGTTGCACCATCACATCCCAATCGAAAATTTGCTCATTGGCTATATGCTGATGAAACGCCGACATTCCGGCGCGATGGCAGAGTATCTGGCGCAAGGTGATATCGCCTTTCCCAGCTGCCGTAAATTCCGGCCAGATGCTGGCGACAGGTTCATCCAAGGATAATTTCCCATCAGCAACCAACTGCAACACGCAGAGCGCGGTCAGACCTTTTCCGGCAGAAAAGATATTCACCAGCGTATCTTCACGCCAATCAACCTGCGCCAGATTCGCCAGCTTATTGCTGCACTGCCCCGCCCATACATTCACCACCAGCTCACCGCGATGCATAAGCGCCAAGCCAGCGCCCTCTTCCCCTTGCGCAAAATTAGCGGCAAAGGCATCGATAAGCGGCTGCCACTGCGGCAACCATTGGCCGTTTACGGTCATAATTTGATCTCTTCATTTCACCATCAAAAAAGTTGTGCGCATTCTACCAGTGCCCAAGGGTAGAATTGGCGCTTGTTTCCTGTGAGTGATTACCATGAGCAAAGATAAAAACTCCCGCCTCGTCTACTCCACCGAGGCGGGTCGCATTAAAGAAGAGAAGCCCGCAGCAACCATCCCTCAGGGCGATGGCATTGTACGTATCCGCCGCGAAACGGCTGGTCGCAACGGTAAAGGCGTCACCACTGTGACTGGTGTTTTGTTGGATGAGGCCAAACTAAAAGACCTCGCCAAAGCGCTTAAAGTTACCTGCGGCGTAGGTGGTTCGGTGAAAGACGGGGTGATTGAGATTCAGGGTGATCAGCGCGATAAGTTGAAAGCCGAGTTGGAAAAGCGCGGTTTTACCGTGAAACTTGCTGGTGGCTGATGTGGATGAGTTTCCGTTTGATCCGCAATTACTTAAAGACTTGGTTACCACGCCTATGCCCTACGGCAAGTACGCTGGCCACGTGATCGCCGATATTCCTGAGCATTACTTAATGTGGATGGGCCGCGAAGGCTTCCCCAAAGGCAAGCTCGGCCAGCTTCTAGGCTTGATGTATGAGATCCGCTTAAATGGTTTAGAGCCAATATTGAAACCGCTGCGCGAAGTAAAACCTGTCCGATAAGTACCAAACGGATGGCAGCATTTAGTTCAAAACACGCCGTGAATCCATCCATGGAGGCTCATCTTCGGCATCCATGCCTCAGACGGTCTTGAACTAAACACTGCCATCCGTCAGCGACATCTACCTAGCCCATCACTGGCCTACTTTTTGCAAAACTCCTCTCAACGAACAAAAACCGCCGTTTTTCTGACAGAGAGGCAAACGCAAATGGATAACGAGCTTTTTTTACAATTAACTGACACTTCCCTGAAAATCGGCCTTGGCGCACTGATCGCTGCGGTTACGGCATGGGTGATCCTGCGTAAAAGTAATCAACAACCAGCCACTAGCGCGCGCGATAACCGCCGCTTGCAGATTTTGGAGGATGTATCCACCCAAGTGGGCACTGTCACTCATATCTTCGCCAAATATTCGTCGCTAGTTGTAGAGTCCATCCAATTTGGTGACCGCTGGCCACAAGCGCGCCGTATCGAGCTGGATGCAGTTAATACCGAGCTAGTCGCCGAGTTCAAAAAATTGGCGGAAGCCGAAGCTAAATTATTGATGCTGGGCGAGAAGAATCTGGAGCGCAGCCTGCGCTTGTACGGCGCCAAGATCGCGGTTTACCGCAAACAGGTTTACATCGGTCGCAAAGATATCTCTCTGGAGCAAATTACCGCGCTAAAAAACACCATAGTTCAAGTACGCGAGCAGTTTTACGACATGCTCAGCCGCAAGTATGACCGCTTGCTCGCCAGCGCCTGATCCATCGCCTCTGCCTAAACAACGCCCGCATTTGCGGGCGTTGTTGTTTTCACCATCCTGATTTTCGTGCGCGTTTTTTTAGTGCGCGGCAAGTCTCCCGCTTGTTATGCTTAGGCTCTCAAAACCTATTTATTTGTTGTGATCGACAACCAAGGCATTTACGACACTATGCTAAAAATTTTCCGCAACTGGCTTGATCGTTATTTCTCGGACGAAGAAGCGTTACTGTTATTACTGTTACTCGGCGTTGGGCTCATCGTCATTCTCAGCATGGGGCAAGTGCTCGCGCCCATGATTGCGGCTATCGTGATCGCATTTCTTATGCAAGGTCTTGTCGTGCATTTGCGGAGCTGGGGCGCCCCGCATTGGCTGGCAGTGAGCATTGCATTTGCGATTTTAATGCTCGGGCTAACTGCTTTTTTATTACTGGTGATGCCAATTCTCTGGAATCAGTTGGTGCGCTTTTTTAGCGAACTCCCCGGTATGATTGCTGAAGGTCAGCAATTATTGATGCTAATGCCCGAAAAATATCCGCATTTGATAAACGAACGTCAGTTGGAGCAGCTATTTATTTCACTAACTACCGAGATCAGCGCTCTCGGACAAACAGCGGTAACCTTTTCGGTCACCAACATTCCAATGCTGATCGGCCTCTTGATCTATCTCATTCTGGTGCCAATTCTGGTGTTCTTTTTTATGAAAGACAGCGAGGTTATCACGGCTTGGGGCAGCCAATTTCTGCCACAAAATCGCCCGATGATGACTAAAGTCTGGCAGGAAATGAATCAACAATTTGCCAATTACGTACGAGGAAAAGTCATCGAGATTTTAATTGTGGGCGCAGTTTCCTATGTGGTTTTTGTACTACTCGGACTCAACTACGCTGCCCTGCTGGCAATTGCGGTTGGCTTGTCCGTGGTTATTCCGTTTGTAGGCGCTGCGGTGGTCACTCTGCCTATTGCGATGGTCGCTTACTTCCAATGGGGATGGTCGTCCGAATTTATTTATCTCATGCTGGCTTATGCGATTATTCAGGCGCTGGATGGCAATGTGCTGGTTCCACTGCTCTTTTCAGAAGCCGTTAACCTGCACCCAGTAGCGATTATCCTTGCCGTACTGGTCTTTGGCGGTTTGTGGGGCTTTTGGGGCGTATTTTTTGCGATCCCACTGGCCACACTGGTGAAAGCCATTCTCTATGCTTGGCCAATTGCGGTTCAACAAGCAACCAATTCGCAACCCGATGGTAAACAAACCGTCTCACCCCAATAAACCCATCTCTTTTAAGGCGCATTTTGATTATGTCCAACCATTCTTCTAACGCATTCTGGGTCGATGTTCGCACTGCCGACGAATTTAACGCAGGCCATATTGAGGGCGCCGCCCATATCCCTTACGAGGAAATTGCCCTGCGTATTGGTGAAGTGACGAGCGATAAGAACGCGAAGCTGCACCTCTACTGCCGCTCCGGCAATCGCTCGGGTATCGCCCAACAAACCCTGCAGGCGATGGGCTTCACCAATACCATCAACGAAGGTGGTTACGAGGCCATACTTCAGCGCTTGTAGTAGAGACCTAAAATAGCGATCAGCAGCGTTCAAAATTAATGCTGTCTCACCAGCCGCTATTCTGGGACAATAGCGGCTGGTTTAATTCCCCCCTAATGCAGTCCTATGAATACCGCCAAACACCTGTTCTCCTACGACAAGCCCAATATTCACGCTCAGGCCAAAACCTATAAGCCTGCGCCTTTCCTGCCGATGAGCCGCGCCGAAATGGACAAGCTCGGCTGGGATAGCTGCGACATTATCATTGTGTGCGGCGATGCCTACGTGGATCACCCGAGCTTTGGCATGGCAGTAATTGGACGCTTTCTGGAGTCACAGGGGTTTCGCGTGGGCATCATCGCCCAACCTGACTGGAAAAGTGCCGAGCCGTTCAAGGCACTGGGTAAACCCAATCTATTTTTTGGCGTAAGTGCGGGCAACATGGACTCCATGATCAACCGCTACACCGCCGATCTGCGCCTGCGCTCCGACGATGCCTATACCCCAGGCGGTATGGGCGGCAAACGCCCCGACCGCGCGGTGACGGTATACAGCCAGCGCTGTAAAGAAGCCTATAAAGATGTGCCGATTGTGCTGGGCGGAATCGAAGCCAGTTTGCGCCGTATCGCCCAGTACGATTATTGGAGCAACGAAGTGCGCCGCTCCGTTTTGATCGACGCCACTGCCGATATTTTGTTGTACGGCAATGCTGAGCGCGCGATTGCCGAAGTCGCCCACTCACTCGCGGCAGGTAGAAGCATTAAAGAGCTGGATAGCATTCGCGGCACTGCGGTTATCAAAAAAGAAGCGCCCGCTGGCTGGACTGAAATTGACTCTACCCGCATCGATTGGCCGGGCAATATCGATAAATTGCCCAACCCTTACGAATATCAACACAACAGCAAATCGGTTGTTGATGCCGCACAAGCTGACATCAACAATTCGCAAGTTGGATTGCGTCAGCTCGATCCAGAAACAATGGCCGCGCAGATTGCCGAATTAAATCCCGACCAACTGCAAACCCAAGGCTGCCCGGCGCAAGGAATTGAAAGCGAAAAAGCGTTTGATCCCAACGAGCCGCAACCGATTCGCATCATCCCAATGCCACTGCAAAATCGCAGTGAAATGCTGGATGCGGAAAAAGTGTATGTACGTCTGCCTTCGTTCGACAAGGTGCGTAAAGACCCAATTTTGTATGCGCACGCCTCACGCGTTTTGCATCAAGAAGCCAATCCATACAACGCAAGACCGATGATCCAAAAACACGAGAACCGTGAAATCTGGATCAACCCACCACCAATTCCACTTGAAACCGATGAGTTGGACGGCGTATTTGATTTGCCTTATGCGCGCGTGCCACATCCGGTTTATGGCAAACAAAAAATTCCCGCCTACGACATGATTAAAACCTCGGTAAACATCATGCGTGGCTGTTTTGGTGGCTGTACGTTTTGTTCGATTACCGAACACGAAGGGCGAATTATTCAAAGCCGTTCGCAGGAATCTATTCTCAAAGAAATTGAAGATATCCGCGATAAGGTTCCCGGCTTTACTGGCCACATTTCTGACTTGGGCGGCCCAACAGCGAATATGTATCGCCTGACTTGCAAAGATATGCCGACGCTTTCCAAATGCCGTCGTTTATCGTGTGTGTACCCGACTATTTGTAAGAATTTGATTACCGATCATAAACACACCACCAAGTTATATCGCGAAGTACGTAAAGTGCGCGGTGTAAATCGTGTATCGGTTGCATCGGGTTTACGCTATGACTTGGCGGTACTCGATCCAGAATACGTAAAAGAATTGGTCACTCATCACGTCGGCGGTTATTTAAAAATCGCACCGGAACACACCGAAGAAGGTGTGCTCTCGCAGATGATGAAACCCAAAATGAGCAGCTACTACGAGTTCAAACGCATGTTTGATAAATTCTCGAAAGAAGCTGGCAAAGAGCAGTTTTTAATTCCCTACTTTATCGCCGCCCACCCGGGCACACGCGATGAAGATATGCTCAACCTTGCGCTTTGGTTGAAGAAAAACAATTTTGAAGTGGATCAGGTGCAAACCTTTTATCCGTCACCTATGTCACTGGCAACGGCGATGTATGTGAGCGAACGCAATCCGCTGAAAAAACTCACCTATAAGAGCAAAAAAATTAATATCCCACGCGGCTTGGAACAGCGTCGTCTACAAAAAGCATTACTGCGCTATCACGACCCGGCCAACTGGCCGATCATCCGCGAAGCCCTGCGCGCTATGCGCAAACCACATCTAATCGGCAATACCGCATCAGCACTGATTCCCGATGAAGCAGGCGAACGCAACTCAGCGCAAAAAGCAAGCCGCGGCCACAATCCAAACGCGCGCGCGCAAGGTAAACAGGCGAAATCCGGCACAGGGAAATTTACCAACAAAACAGCACCACGCACAGGCAATAGTTCGAACAAACCTGCGGCGAAAGCCTTTGGCGATAAATTTGAAAGCGCGAAAAAATTTAATGCGCACAACGCAGCAGGAAAAAATTCTGGAGCAGCTGCAAAAAAAGAAACCACAGGTTTCAAATCCGGTAAACCCACTGGTAATTCTGCGCGACCTAACAATCGCCCTACCGGCAAAGCGCCAAATCGCAAACCGGGCAAGTAATCGATTCAAATTAAAATATCGCCCATAAAAAATGCCGCTGACTCACATCAGCGGCATCTTTTTGATTTGTACTTACGGAAATTAGTTGCCGTAGCTCATCAAACGCTCATAGCGACGCTCAAGCAAAGCATCGATTGGCTCTTTGCTTAAACGATCAACCTGCGCGATCAAACGTTCTTGCAGCTTTTTCGCCATTTCATCGACATTGCGATGTGCACCACCCAATGGCTCAGGAATAGTTTCATCCACAATTCCCAGGTCTTGCAGCACTTTGGAAGTTACACCCATCGCTTGAGCCGCTTCCGGCGCCTTAGCTACAGTCTTCCAAATAATATTGGCGCAACCTTCAGGAGAGATAACAAAGTAAGTAGAGTACTGCAGCATGTTGAGGTGATCGCCTACACCAATCGCCAATGCACCACCGGAAGAACCTTCACCAATTACGGTACATACAATGGGAGTGCGCAAGCGCGACATAACCGCCAAATTTTGCGCGATAGATTCAGAAATACCACGCTCTTCAGAGTCGATACCTGGATAGGCACCGGGGGTGTCGATCAGAGTCAAAACCGGCAGCTTGAAACGTTCGGCCATTTCCATCAAACGTAAGGCTTTACGATAGCCTTCAGGGCGCGGCATACCGAAGTTGCGCATTACCTTTTCGTTAACACTGCGGCCTTTTTCTTCGCCTATAACCATTACTGGCTTGCCGTCAAGACGAGCAACACCACCGATAATAGCGGCATCGTCACCAAAATGACGGTCTCCATGGAGCTCATCAAATTCGGTGAACACTCGCGAAATGTAATCGGAGGTGTAAGGACGATGCGGATGACGAGCAACTTTAACAATATCCCAAGCAGTCAACTTGGTATAAATAGCCTCAGTCAATTTGGTGCTTTTTTCACGCAACTTGGCAATTTCATCAGCAATGTTCACATCGGAACTTTTGCCAACTAGTTGTAATTCTTCAATCTTGCCTTCGAGTTCGGCGATGGGCTGTTCAAAATCCAGGTAATTCAGATTCATAGCGAGCTCTTGATCGGGGTAGCAAACTACCATTTGGCTTTAAGGATGAGTGCTGCAACCTGAGTTGATGACTTTTTAAACAGTCTTGCAGGCGGCACAATTGGGACGCTACCTTACGCGAAAAGGTCAATTTAGTCGATCTTTTCCAGCGAAAATGAAGGTGTGCAATAGCCCCTCTTAGCGAGGAAGGATGAATCTGGTAACCCCGGTAGGGCTACGCAGATTCGACCACAGTAGATACTCAGCAATATCTAATTCGTTATTGTGTAGACGTCTGAGCTACAGAAAACGAGGGGCGCGGGCGCGTTGGGGCAAAATAACAACCGCAGTGCTCTTTGAGCGCCATCAATATATTGCGGCGATTAATCAAGCCTATCAGCTTGCCATTTTCCACTACGGGATAATTTTTGGGTTTATTCCCCAGCATGGTTTCGGCGATTTCCAAAATGCTGGTTTCCGGCGTTACGCTCAATACATCGTGCCGCATAATACTGGTGACCTGCGCTGAATCATCGGAAAAGAAGGCACTGTTCAGCATCTCTTTCATGCAATCCGATTCCGAGACAAAGCCGATCAAACGCATTTCCGCATTTACCACAGGTGCACCGGTGATATTCCATTTGAGCAGATGCTCCACCACCTCACGCACACTGGCATCTACCGGGATCGCCTGTACATTGGCCTGCATATAATCTTTAACCAAAATTGATGACATGATACTGCCCTCCATCATTCAGTTTTTTAGACCTTACATTTCAATTGTAGTCACGGGCAGGAATAGCGAAAGACGGAAATAATCTTTAAGTACTTATTGTTTAGATCGACTTTTTCTAAGTGCCGATTCAAATAATAGATATAAAAAAGGCTGCAAACGCAGCCTCAATCGATTTGGATTTGAATGCAAATTTAGACAGACTTAGTACACTAATTTCACTTTATGAGTGCCGTAGTTATCGCGCAAGTGCTGTAACAATTCATCCTCCGGACGTACATTCCATTGATTATCAAACCGTAATTGCGCGCGCGCATCACTGCGCGAATAATCAATCACAATTGCACAGCGCGCCTCTTGCTGCGGTGATTGTCGGTAGGGATCAAGCATTTCACCCAACTCGCGGGAAAAACTGGCAGGTAATGCGCCCGACTCCAACTCAAGCCAAAGTTCACGCACTTTTTCCTGACGCACATCGGAAAGCAAACGCAAATTATCGGCACTCATTTTTAACATGCCACTAAAGTCGTCGTAGCGAACCTGACCACCAATCACCAACAAACTATCTTTTGAAAGTACATCGCGCGAGTTATTAAAGGTTTCGGCAAAGAGCGTTACATCCATGCGCCCAGTGCGATCATCAATGGTCAAGATCGCCATATTATCGCCGCGCTTGGTGCGCACAATTCGCTGTGAAATTACCAGTCCAGCAATAGTTTGCGCACCCTTTTCCGGCTTTAAGTTGGCGATGCGCGAAGTCACTAAATGACTGAGTTCGCTTTCATATTCATCGATTGGGTGGCCAGTAAGATATAAACCCAGCGTTTCTTTCTCTGCATTCAATCGCTCTTTCATCGTCCAAGTACGCACACGACGAAAATCGCTGTAAACATCGATATTGGAATCGTCAGACGCAATCACCGCACCAAACAAATCCATCATGCCGGCGTTGGTATTCGCCATTGCCTGCTCTGCTGTTTTTACGGCTTCCCCCATTGCAGCAAACATAACCGCGCGGTCGTGATCAATATTGTGCTGTGGTGTATTACAGGTAGAGCCAAGATTGTCAGCAGCGCCTGAGCGAATAATCGCTTCAAGCGCGCGTTTGTTTACTTTGCGCGGATCAACACGTGCGCAGAAATCGAATAAATCTTTAAATGGCCCGTCTTCATTACGCGCCGCAATAATCGATTCGATTGGTCCTTCACCCAAACCTTTAATTGCACCTAATCCATAAATAATTCGGCCAGCGTCATCCACCGTAAAATGAAACTCACCAGAGTTCACATCCGGCGGTAGCAGCTTCAATTTCATGGTGCGGCATTCTTCGATAAAGGTAACTACCTTATCGGTTTTATCCATATCCGAAGACATGGTCGCCGCCATAAAGTGCGCGGGATAATGTGCTTTTAACCATGCGGTTTGATAGGAAACTATCGCATAGGCCGCCGAGTGAGATTTGTTAAAACCGTAACCCGCAAACTTTTCTACCAGATCGAAAATTTTAATTGCAAGCTCAGGGTCAACTCCCTGATTTTTTGCGCCGGTTTCAAACACTTCTCGCTGCTTGGCCATTTCTTCCGGTTTTTTCTTACCCATCGCACGGCGCAGCATGTCTGCACCGCCGAGTGTATAGCCGGCAAGCACCTGCGCAATCTGCATTACCTGTTCTTGATAAACAATAACGCCGTAAGTCGGCTCCAATACCGGCTTCAATGTATGGTGCTGAAATTTTGCGTCAGGATAGGCAACCTGCGCGCGGCCGTGCTTACGGTTGATAAAGTCATCCACCATGCCCGATTCGAGCGGACCTGGGCGAAACAACGCAACCAATGCAATCAGGTCTTCAATATTGTCTGGCTGCAAACGCTTAATCAGATCTTTCATACCGCGCGATTCCAACTGGAACACCGCGGTGGTTTCTGCACGCTTTAATAAGCCAAATGTTTTTGCATCATCAAGAGGAATTGCGCTGATATCGAGTGGTGCCTCGCCTTTTTTAAGGCGCTGTTTGTCAATCATTATGCGCGCCCAATCGATAATAGTGAGCGTGCGCAAACCAAGGAAGTCGAACTTCACCAACCCTGCTTCTTCAACGTCACCTTTATCGAATTGAGTTACCAGACCGCTGCCGGTTTCATCGCAATATAACGGAGAAAAATCCGTTAATTTGGTAGGCGCAATTACCACACCACCGGCGTGCTTACCCACGTTACGGGTAAGCCCTTCAAGTTGTACGGCCATCTCCCATATTTCGCCAGCGTCGCCATCTTGCTCAATAAATTCTTTTAACTGCGGTTCTTCTTGCAACGCTTGCGCGAGTGTCATGCCCGGTGTGGGCGGAATCATTTTGGAGAGTTTGTCGGCAAGACCGTAAGATTTTCCCTGCACCCGCGCCACATCGCGCACTACCGCTTTTGCGGCCATGGTACCGAAGGTGATAATTTGGCTAACCGCATCGCGGCCGTAGTTATCCGCAACGTAAGAAATAACTTTGTCGCGGTTATCCATGCAGAAATCGATATCGAAGTCGGGCATGGAAACCCGCTCGGGATTCAAGAAACGTTCGAACAGCAAATCGTATTCGAGTGGATCAAGATCGGTAATTTTTAATGAATAAGCAACCAATGAACCCGCACCAGAACCACGCCCCGGCCCTACGGGAATATCGTGATCTTTCGCCCACTGGATAAAATCCATTACGATCAGGAAATATCCGGGGAATCCCATTTGGTTAATAATATCTAACTCAAAGTTCAAACGATCTTCGTACTCTTTGCGGCGTTCTGCATAATCCGTTGCAGATTTATCCAAAATCCGCTCAAGCCGTTGATCCAAACCTTCATGGGAAATTTTGCGGAAAAATTCTGCCTCAGTAAGACCTTCTGGCACAGGATATTCCGGCAAAAAGTACTTACCCATTTGAATCGTAATCGTACAGCGCTTGGCAATTTCAATGGTGTTTGCGATAGCTTCTGGAATATCACTAAACAACTCTGCCATTTCTTCTGCAGAGCGAAGATATTGTTGGTCGCTGTAACGACGCTCACGACGCGGGTCATCAAGTGCGCGCCCTTCACTAATACACACGCGCGCTTCGTGCACTTCAAATTCGCTGGCTTTTAAAAAGCGCACATCGTTGGTCGCAACAACAGGGCATTGCAGTTGATCGGCCAATTCAACAGTTAAGTGCAAATAGCTTTCATCGTTTTCGCGCCCGGTGCGCTGCAATTCCAAATAAAATCGATTGGGAAAATCACTCATCCATGCCTGTAATAATTCCGCTGCTTGCGGTGCGCGCCCACCAAGCAATGCCATGCCGATATCGCCATGTTTTCCGCCGGAAAGTGCAATAACACCTTCGCTGTATTCACTAATCCATTCACGTTGGATATAAGCAACGCCCTGCTGCTGACCTTGCCGCCAACCGCGAGATATGAGTTCAATAATATTTTTATAGCCGCGATCATTCATCGCAAGTAAGGTGATTAGAGTAGGCTTGCCATCACTCTCTGTGCTTGCAACCCAAAAATCACTTCCGGCGATGGGTTTTACACCTGTGCCCTGTGCAGCTTTATAGAATTTGATAAGCCCGTAAAAATTGGTTTGATCGGTAATCGCACAAGCGGGCATATTCAATTCTGCCACGCGTTTAACCAGCGATTTGATTCGCACCAAACTATCGCTCAGTGAAAACTCTGTGTGCAAACGAAGGTGAACAAAATTAGCAGCAGGCATAATCGTTTTCTACATAACTATTTTCTAAGTTGGAGCGAGGAATCAAAACAATTTAATCTGTTCGATTAGTGCACGTACAGGCGCATAGGATGTGCGATGGATTGGCGTAACACCCAATCGTGTTAATGCATCCATATGTACTTTTGTAGGATAACCTTTGTGATCCGCCAAACCATAGCCAGGATAAATTTTATCCAACTCAACCATTTCGCGGTCACGTGTGACTTTTGCGAGAATAGAAGCCGCACTGATTGCAGCAACACGACTATCACCTTTTACTACTGCCTCTGCGGTGTAATTCCACTTAGGTAATTTATTACCGTCTACCAGAACATGCTCAGGTTGAATATGAAGCCCTTGCACAGCGCGCGTCATCGCGAGCAGGCTGGCCTGTAAAATATTAATGGAATCAATTTCCACTACAGAAGCCCTGGCAATACACCAGCTTTTTGCTTTTTGCTGGATTTCAACAAACAATTGCTCACGCTTTTTTTCAGTGAGCTTTTTCGAATCATTTAAACCATCGATAGGATTTTCAGGATCCAGAATAACCGCAGCGGCTAATACATCTCCCGCCAAAGGCCCACGCCCTACTTCATCACAACCTGCATACAACAAGCCTTTATATACACTAACAAAGGGTTCAAGCACGTGATCACCTGTTGGATTATTTGCGTCTAATTAATTGCGCTACCGCATCAGCAGCGCGAGCACTCGCATCACGCTTTAATTCGATATGCATTTGCATAAAGATTTCGCTTAAAGCCTGAGCTTCATCCGGATTATCAAAATAATTCATTACTGCAGCACTAAGGGTTAGCGGTGTTGCTTTATCTTGCAAGATTTCAGGCACCAACATTTTTTGTGCAAGCAGGTTGGGCAATGAAACCCAAGGGGTTTTTATCAACCAAGATAAAATTTTAAAAGTCAGCGGTGCCATTTTATAAGCAACAACCATTGGCTTTTTCAGCAACAAGGCTTCTAACGCGACAGTACCGGATGCCAATAAAATCACATCAGCAGCAGCCATTGCCTCATGGGAATGTCCATTAAATAAAGTAATCGGTAGATCAACAAATTCATTTAGCTCTATGTGTAATTGACGATAACGATCTGGATTAGCCGCAGGAATAATAAATCGCAAACCTGGATCCTGTTCCAAACACATCACCGCAGTGCGCATAAACAATTCCCCCATGCGCTCTACCTCACTTGCCCTGCTTCCCGGCAAAAGAGCAACTACTCGCCCTTCCTCTGGCAAACCAAGGGTTTTGCGTGCAACAACCTTATCGACAGAGAGAGGAATTTCATCGGCCAAATGATGCCCAACAAACTCTACCGGCACATTGTGCTCATGGTAAAACCTTGCCTCAAACGGCAGCAGTGTGAGCATCAAATCAACAGCACGCGCAATTTTAATGATACGTTTTTGCCGCCACGCCCAAACGGAAGGACTGACGTAATGAGCGGTCTTAATACCCTGCTCTTTAAGGGATTCTTCAAGGGAAAGCGTGAAGTCAGGAGAATCTACACCAATAAAAACCGCTGGTGGATTTGCAATGAAATGTTCGCGCAGAAATTTACGTATCCGCAACAACTCTGGCAGACGCTTTAAGGGCTCAATTAGCCCCATTACCGCTAAGCGATCTTGAGGAAAGTACGAGTGAAAGCCTTGGGCCAACATGCGTGGACCGCCAATACCGGAAAACTCTGCATTAGGGAAATGTTTGCGCAACTCTTGCATTAGCGCTGCGCCAAGAATATCTCCGGAGGCTTCTCCGACTACAATACCTATGTGTATGTGATCAGACACCAAGCCCTCCGGATTTTTATAGCGCGAGTATTAAAAACTTATCGTTTTTGTATAAGATTTTATGAATTGCTTAAACAACAGCTTAACGAACAATGCCGCGTGTTGAACTATTTAATGATTCGATCAACACCTGCAATGCGAGGGATTCAACAGCCAAAGGATTTAACTCGGCCAAGGCTTCATCCAAAGTCAGACCGCGACGATAGATTGTTTTATAAGCCTTGGTCAGCAAACTGATGTCATCTTTGGTAAAACCGCGACGACGCAAACCTTCAACATTAATATTTTTTGCTTCGGCCGGGCTTCCCGTCACCATCACATAAGCAGGAACATCTTTACCAATTGCACTGCCCATTCCGGAAAAACTATGCGCACCAATTTTGCAAAACTGATGAACCAGAGTAAAACCACTCAAAATTGCCCAATCACCCACATAGACATGACCAGCCAAAGCAGTGTTATTGACCAGAATACAATGATTGCCGATGACGCTATCGTGCCCGACGTGTACATAGGCCATTAGCAAATTATGGTCGCCAATAGTGGTTTCACTTCGATCTTGCACGGTACCACGGTGAATCGTCACGCCTTCGCGAATCACATTGTGATCGCCAATAACCAAACGAGTAAGCTCACCTTTGTATTTCAAATCGGGAGTGTCTTCACCCACCGTTGAAAATTGGTAGATGTGATTATGTTTGCCGATGATTGTCGGGCCTTTTAGAACGACGTGAGATGCGATTACACTGCCCTCGCCAATTTCTACATCTGGCCCGATAATAGTCCAAGGCCCCACTGTTACATCAGGAGCTAATTTTGCACTGGGATGAATAATTGCAGTTGAATCTATCAAAATATCGTCTCGCTGGTTTCAGTTTAAAACAGATTAAACTTTGCGATCAGCACAGAGAATTGTGGCAGATGCAGCCAATACACCATCAACACTCGCTTTACATTCGAATTTCCAAATCCCGCGTTTTTCAGAAATAACGCGCGACTCCAACTGCAAACGATCACCGGGAACCACCTGACGCTTAAAGCGCACGTCATCCACACCGGCAAACAAATAAATAGAGCCATCTTGTGGCTTTTTATTCATGGTTTTAAAACCAAGAATACCTGAAGCCTGTGCCATAGCCTCAAGAATCATTACCCCGGGAAATACCGGATTTTGCGGGAAGTGGCCATTAAAGACTTCTTCGTTAACCGTAATATTTTTGTACGCGACAATTGATTCGCCTTCAACCAATTCCACCACGCGATCTACCAATAAAAATGGGTAGCGATGCGGCAGGTATTCGCGAATTTCGTTAACGTCCATCATGGTACAAACCCCAAGCAATCAATGAAAATTTATTCCGCACCATGAGTGCGCTCAAGTTTTATCAAGCGTGTTGCCAATTCATCTAACTGGCGAAACCGCGCTGCATTCTTACGCCAATTTTTGGTCGGCGCTAAAGGTGTCGCCGACGAGTAGGAACCTGCCTCTTTTATTGAAGCAGACACTAAACTCATCGCTGTAATATGTACTTTATCGGCCAGCGTTAAATGACCAATAATGCCAACCGCACCAGCAATAGTGCAGTTAGCGCCAATTTTCGTACTCCCGGCAATACCAACTTGCGCTGCAATTGCGGTATTTTTACCGATATAGACGTTATGCGCGATTTGAACCTGATTGTCGATAATAGCCCCATCGTCAATATGCGTATCATCGAGTGCGCCGCGATCAATGCAAGTGCAGGCTCCAATTTCTACTTTATTGCCGATACGCACGCCGCCAAGTTGATGAATTTTAATCCAGCCACCCGCATCAGGAGCAAAACCAAAACCATCAGAGCCCACCACACAGCCACTATGCAGGATACAATCGGAGCCAATACTAACTCCGTGATATACGCTTACATTTGCAGCGAGTTTGGTGTTGGCGCCAATACTCGTATCATTACCTACATAGCATCCGGCACCAATAACTACTCCATCTCCAAGACTAACGCCATCACCAATTACTGCATTAGCAGCAATAGAGATATTTTTTCCTAGTTCACATTCCATTCCAACAACAGCAGAGGGGTGAATACCCGAATGCGGTTCCCGAAGAAATTCAAATAACGAGGAGAGCTGAGCGTAAGCAGTATAGGGGTTCTTAACAATCAACTTATTTCCCTCAAACTCAGGAGCAAGTTCAGCGTTAATCAGCAATGCGCCGGCCTGAGTTGAGGATAAATATTTTTTGTATGCAGGATTGGCAATGAAACTCAAATCATTTGAGCCAGCAGACTGTATAGTCGCCAGCGCACTTATATTTTGATCAGCATTGCCGTTCAACTCTGCGTTCAGAATTTGGGCAAGTTCAGCCAGAGAATAAGTGCGCTTCATGATAGTAAAGGCCAGTCTTACTTAGCTTTATCAAGTAGTGCAGTAACCTTTGGAGTCAGATCATTTTCTGGCTTTGACATCATGACTGCTTTTGCATCAACAATCATAGTGACGTTTTCAGACTCTACCAGTTGCTTAACAACAGCCTCCATTTTAGGACCAAGCTCTTGCATGATTTGTTGCATTAGTACTTGTTGCTCAGATTGCAATTTTTTACCTTGGAATTGGTAATCTTGCCCGAGGCTTTGCAGTTTCTTTTCACTTTCAGCACGCTTTTCAGCGCTCCAAGTCATACCATCTTTTTGGTATTCCGCTTGTAAGGCTTTAATGTCTGCAGCCAATCCGTCGAGTTTGGCTTTTGCAGCAGCAAATTCGGCACTTTTTTGCAGTTTTTCAATTTTTGCCTTCGCAGCTGTAGTACCCATTACCGCTGCTGTCGGATCCAGCACTACCACTTTACCTTGCGCAAATGAGACAGCTGACATCAGCGACAATGCAATAGCGGCAAACATCTTTTGTGTAACAGTCACAATCTATTCCTCTTAAAAATAGTAAAACATTATTGTTAGAAAGTTTGCCCCAAGGAGAACTGGAACACTTCTGTACGATCGTACTCATTTTCGTGTAATGGCTCTGCGATACTAAAAGTCATAGGGCCAAAACCTGAAATCCACGTCAACCCCAATCCAACGGAAGTATTAATACGATTGATATCCACATCGTAACAATTTAGCTGGGTTGCGCCGCAATCAGTATCAAACACGTTACCTGCGTCAAAGAACAAAGTTGTCTGCAGAGAACGCTGATCCTTAATAAAAGGCAATGGGAAAAGTATTTCTGCACCACCTTGAATTAATACATTTCCACCAAAGGCACCACGAGTACGACTTGTATAGGTGCTACCTAGCTGCGCATCCCTCATCAGCTCACCAGGGTTACATACCCTCACAGTAGTTTGAGTACTTGAGCCTGCACCGGCCGCATCTGGATCTTCACACATCACGTATGCTTGTCCACCTACCTCACCAGATTGTTGGATACCATCACCATTCAAGTCATCCCATATGGTACTTGTCGTAACTTCTGTAGCCCTAGGTGAACTTCTTGGCCCTAATGTATTTCGCTCAAAACCACGAACAGACCCAAAACCGCCAGCATAATAATGCTCAAAAAATGGCAGCTCATCCAAATCTCCATAAGCACCCGCATAGCCCAAGCGAGTATGCAAGCGTAGAGTTAATGAGCGAGTTAAAGGCTTGAAGATTTGGCCGGTATAGTTGAACTTGTAGTACTGCAAATCACCGCCGGGCAATGACAACTCAAACGTTAGCTGTTGTGATGCCCCGCGGTTTGCCAATATCCCGCGATTCAGCGTAGAGCGCATCCAATACATGCTGACTTGCGCATCATTGAAGGTATCGCCGTAAACATCCAAAAAGCCGGGCTCACCCAACATGTCTTCCGTGAAGGCTAGCGGAACATAACTACCATTGGGGAAATCGATACCGTTATTGATGTTTTGAATCAATTCGTAATTGTCAGACTGAGTGATGTAACCAATATCGGAGTTCCAATAAGGCGACCGAATAATTTCCTGGGATGAATACGCGGTTGGCTCCACCTCCAAGCTACGCAAACCTATATCGAAGCCAATACGCTCAATATCAGAAATAGGATAACCGAAGTTCAATTTTCCGCCGTAGACGTTAGTACTATAAGGAGTAACGTTATAGGAACCGTAGTCACTGGTGGTGTAATACAAACTAACACCGCGACTTACACCATCAGGGGTAAAGTACGGATCGTTGTAATTAAAGTTGTAAGATGTTTGGTAACGGTTGTGACTAAAGCTGAACCCTACTTGTTTACCGGTACCAAACCAGTTGTTTTGCTGGATGCTTGCAGAGAACAACAGACCTGAGTATTGCGCATAACCGACTTGCAACCCCATGCTTCCAGATGGCTGCTCTTCAACAGTGTATTCAACATCGATTTGATCTGATGTGCCGGGTACTTCTTTGTTTTCTACTTTTACTTCTTTAAAAAAACCCAAACGCTCCAATCGCACTTTAGAGTTTTCAATTTGTGCTGAGTTAGCAGAGCCACCCTCCATTTGACGCATCTCACGGCGCAATACTTCATCGACAGTTTTGGTATTGCCACGGAAATTGATGCGGTTTACATAGGCTCGCTTACCTGGCTCGATAAAGAAGGTAATTTTTACCGTTTTATCTTCGTCATTACGCTCGGGCATACCCTCTACTTTGGCAAAGGTATAACCCTCATTACCCAAACGCTTGGTAACGTACTCTTCCGAGGTGGTCATCAGAATTTGCGAGAAAGTTTGGTCTTTGCGCATCAGGATCATGCTGCGAATAATTTGCTCATCAATAGCAGGATCACCCGCAAGCTCAATATCACTTACTTTATAAATATCGCCTTCAGTAATATTGACGGTGACAAAGATTTTGGATTTGTCCGGGCTTAAAGAAATTTGCGAGGAATCGATTTTGAAGTTCAGATAACCACGGTCCATGTACCATGACTCAAGACGCTCCAAATCCCCTTTCATTTTTTCTTTGTTGTATTTGTCATTGCCCGAAATCCATGACCACATTCCTGTAGTTTTCAGTTCGAACAGGTCAATCAACTCTTCTTCTTTATAGCTGTTGTTCCCAACAATATTGATTTGCTTGATACGTGATGGGCTGCCTTCATCGATTTTTACCAATACCTTAACCTGGTTACGTGGCATGTCTTCAATTTCAATTTTGACACTTGCTCCATAGCGCCCTTGGTTTACATATTCACGTTGCAGGGCTTGAGTAATACCTTCCAAAGTAGCGCGCTGGAAAATTTGACCTTCAGACAAATTATTGTCTTTCAGACTGTCCATCAGGTTTTCAGTCTTGATGGCCTTGTTACCCTCCAGCTCAATTTTATTAATTGCTGGACGCTCTTTAATCACTAATACCAGCACATCGCCATCACGCTTGATGGCAACGTCAGAGAAATAACCAATCTTAAAAAGTTCGCGGGTCGCGTTTTGAACATCGGCCTGAGTTAATACATCACCCACCCGGATCGGCATGGCACTAAAGACAGTACCTGCTGAAACACGCTGTAAACCTTCTACGCGAATATCACTCACACGAAAGGTTTGCGCCTGCACAGCGAAAGACAGAAATAGTGCTAGAAAACAGCCAATAACTCGCATCAAAACTCGCTTCATAGAATTTGTTCTAATCATAAATGAATGTTGGTTACGCGACCCGGCACAGACTGCCAGCTTAAAGCCGCATTATGTCGTTATACAGTGCTAGCACGCTTAAGCTGATCACAAGGAAGAGCCCAACCTGATACCCCAGCATTTGCACTTTGTCGGACACCGGTTTCCCCTTAATTACTTCAATGAAGTAATAAAATAAATGTCCGCCATCCAGTACCGGGATAGGCAATAGGTTAAAGACTGCCAGAAACACACTGAGCAATGCGACAAAACCAATAAAGCTCCGCAAGCCGCTCTCGGCTGAAGAGCCCGCCACCTTAGCAATGGTTATCGGTCCACTCAAGTTTTTCGTAGAAATTTCACCAAGAATCAATTTTTTGACTGATAAAAGAACAAATCCCGATGTTTCCCATGTTTTATTGACCCCTGCAACAAAGGCACCTGCAACAGAATAGTTATAGGAGCGGATCATATCCTCCGGCATGGTGTAGGGTTTAACACCTACGCCTACTCGGCCAATACGCTGTCCACTTTCCTCTAGTAATTCTGGGATAAGGGTAACCTCCATTACCTGCGCATCCCGCTCCAACTGCACCTGCAACGCTACTTCTGGATGCTTGCGCACGTACTCCACCCAGGATTGCCAATCATCGATTGGCAGATCATCTACCTGCAAAATTTTGTCATCGGTTTTTAACCCTGCTTTTTCCGCAGGGCTAGCGGCAACCACTTCGCCAACAACCGGGGGGATCTTTGGTAAAAACAGTGTGATACCCAAACCAGCAATAGGATCCGGATCAGCTGCATCGCGCAACCAAGCATCTAATTGGGCCTCAGATTCATACTGAAAATGTGAATCTGGATAGGCGACTTTAAAGCTAATTCGACCTGATTCACCAAGACGATTGAGTAGCGCTTTATTTAACGCCTGCCAAGTCGGCGTGGAGATACCATCCACCTCTACAATTTCCTGACCATGCTCAAGACCCGCTTGGGCAGCAACAGAATCGGGCGCGACGGTATCGATCACCGGGATAAGATCACGCTGCCCTTGGAGCAACAACCCCCAAAACAGCAGCATCGCCAGCAGAAAATTGGCAATCGGGCCTGCAGCAACAATCGCAATACGCTGCCACACCGATTTATTATTGAACGCCATGTGCCGCTCTTCAGGAGCCACATCACCTTCGCGCTCTTCGAGCATCTTGACGTAGCCACCTAAAGGCAAAGCGGCAAACGCATATTCAGTACCCTGCTTGTCGCGCCATGACCAAAGCACTTTGCCAAAACCTATAGAGAAGCGATGCACTTTGACACCGCAGCGGCGCGCAACATAAAAATGCCCAAACTCATGGATGGAAACCAGAATTAACAAGGCCACTAAAAACGACAGGATTGTCTGGATTAAGTCCACGGATACAACCTCAGGCAATGAGTTACCAACTTGCGATTAACTGCTGAGCCATCGCACGGGCTTCAGCATCGGCGTTTTGGACATGCTCCAAACTCCGGGGTTCAGCGGGGGATAAACACGCCAATACGTGATCGATAACAATTGCAATCTGATCGAAACGGATACGCCGCTGCAAAAAAGCAGCGACTGCAACCTCATTAGCGGCATTTAAGACGGCCGGCGCCGCACCAGATGCCTCAGCGGCCTGCTGCGCCAAACGCAAACAGGGAAAACGCGCATAGTCCGGCGCAGAGAAATCCAGCCTTGCGGTAGCAATAAGATCCAAACTCGACACACCCGACTCAATACGCTCTGGCCAGGCCAAAGCATGCGCAATCGGGGTGCGCATATCCGGATTCCCCAACTGAGCCAGTACTGAGCCATCAATATATTCAACCATCGAGTGAATTACGCTCTGCGGATGAATAACGACCTGCACCTGCTGCGGACGGGTATTGAAAAGCCAGCAAGCTTCGATCAGTTCCAAGCCCTTGTTTAACATGGTGGCTGAATCGACCGAAATTTTTTGCCCCATACTCCAATTGGGATGAGCACAAGCCTGCTCGGGAGTTACTTTGGGGAGATCAGCAATCGGGGTATTTCTGAAGGGGCCACCAGATGCTGTCAGGAGAATTTTACGAACACCGCTCGATGTGAGCCCATCAGCAAGATAATCATTACGGTGATTAGGCAAACACTGGAAAATTGCGTTGTGCTCACTGTCGATTGGCAACAAAAGCGCACCATGCTCAGCAACCGCACGGGTAAACAAGCCGCCCGCCATAACCAAAGCTTCTTTGTTTGCAAGAAGTACTTTTTTTCCTGCTCTGACAGCAGCCAATGTAGGCAATAATCCAGCAGCACCCACAATCGCCGCCATGACAGTATCAACTTGCTCATGGGCGGCAATGGCAGACAACGAATCAGCGCCTTGCAGAACCTCGGTTGCGCAACCTTGGCGGCGCAATTCGCGCTCCAACTCTACTGCTGCCGCAGAATCATTGAGCACCGCATAACGCGGATTATGCGTTAAACATTGCGTTGCCAACACTTGCCAACGACGATCCGCACTTAATGCAAACACTTGGTAGCGGTCGGGGTGACGCGCAATAACATCCAGCGTGCTAACACCAATTGAGCCGGTAGCCCCGAGAACGGTTATTTGTTGAGGTGTCGCTTGCATCTAAACACCAGAGCCCGACACCAAAACACCACTGGCAAGCAGCGCCAAGGCAAAGACCGGAGCACCAGCAGTAATGCCATCAACACGATCAAGAATGCCACCGTGGCCAGGTAAAATACTGCCACTATCTTTAGCACCCGCATGACGCTTGACCATACTTTCCAGCAAGTCACCCAGCACAGAAACCAGACTAGTAGGGATAATTAGCACCAACATCAATAGAAGATTAGCATTCAACGCCTGACTCAGAATCAGCGCCAACACACAGTTGGCCAGCAACCCACCAGCAAATCCCTCCCAGGTTTTACCTGGACTAACTGCCTGTGCCAGTTTGTGTTTGCCAAAGCGACGACCAGCAAAATATCCACCGCTATCAGCCAGAGCCACAATCAGCATCAGGAGCAGCACCAACCAAGCACCATTAGCTTGTTGGCGCACGTACACCAGCGCCACCCAAGTGGGGATTAACACCAATACCCCCATCAGCAAGCGCAATGCTTTGTGCCCCCAAAGTACACCGCTGCTGGGATAACCCTGCACTAACAGCAGCGCCAATGCCCACCAAGCACAGCCAACAATCAACAGGTCGCGAATCGCAGGATCATTAAGGCGCGGGCTTGCCTCACCCTCAAAACCCAAATAAAGCGAAGCGCCAGTTAACAGAAGCAATAAAAAGAAGGAATAGACGAAGCGCTGCCAAATGACGGTCCAACCGGATAATCCCGCCCACTCCCAAGCGCCGATCAATAACACCACGCCGATAAAGAATGAAAAGTAGCCAGCAGGCAGCCCAAATAACGCCAGAAGAAAAATAACCGCCAAAACCAACGCGGTGATAACCCGTTGCTTAAGCATTCAGTGCTCCCGCATCAATTTGATCGCCAGTCATACCAAACCGGCGCTGACGTTCTGAAAAACTGGCAACGGCTTTTTTCAATTCATCGCCATCAAAGTCTGGCCAGAGCTTGTCGCTGAAAAATAGTTCGGCATATGCGCACTGCCACAGCAGAAAGTTGCTAATACGAACTTCGCCACCGGTGCGAATCAACAAATCCAAGGGTGGTAAATCAGCAAGGGATGTTTGCGCATCCAGCGTGTCTTCGGTGATAGCTGCAGCATCCAGCTCCCCTGCCACCACTTGCTGTGCAAGTTTTTTAGCCGCTTGGGCTATATCCCAACGGCCGCCGTAATCGGCTGCGATCACCAAGGTGGTTTTACCGCCACGGGTCAGCTCTTCAGCAGCTTCTATCGCTTTTTGGATGGAGGGACTAAAACGCTCACGATTGCCAATCACACGCAGAGCAACGCCTTTCTTTTTCAGCGCTTTAGCTTCATTTTTCAGATACAACAAAAACAGCGACATCAATGCTTCCACTTCTACCGGCGGACGGCGCCAGTTTTCGCTGCTAAATGCAAACACGGTAAGCACTTCGATCCCGACATCCTGACAGGCTGACATCACATCGCGAATGCGCTCAACGCCGACTTTATGGCCGGAAACACCCGCCATACCGCGTTGCTTGGCCCAACGATTATTGCCATCCATGATGATCGCCACATGGCGAAGACGTTTGTCAGTCACGCAGAGTCTCCCGGTAGCAGGCTTTATCGCTAGATACGACAGCCCGTTTTTGCTTTTTGTAATAGTGAATTTGAATGCTTATATAGTGCATGGGTGGAGAGATTGGGCTTGTCGGCTCACGACAAACCCAATCAGGTGATGCAGATTAAACAGCCATCAGATCCACTTCTTTTGCCGCTAAAGCCTTGTCTACTTCAGCGATGAACTTATCGGTAATTTTTTGAATTTCATCCTGCGCACGACGATCATCATCTTCACTAATCGCTTTGTCTTTCAACAAGGCCTTAACATCGCCAAGCACATCGCGACGCACATTGCGCACTGCAACACGACCGTTTTCTGCTTCAGCACGCGCTTGCTTGATGAAGTTTTTACGGGTCTCCTCAGTCAGCATTGGCAGCGGAATACGGATCAAACCATTGTTGGTTGACGGATTCAAACCCAAATCTGACTTCATGATCGCCTTTTCAATCGCCGGAACCAGATTGCGCTCCCAAGGGCTGATCGACAGGGTGCGAGCATCTTCAATATTGATATTGCCCACTTGCGCCAAAGGCGTAGGGTTACCGTAGTAATCGACCATAATGCCATCCAACAAGCTTGGATGCGCGCGGCCAGTACGGATTTTATTGAAGTTCAAACCCAGCACTTCAACGGCTTTTTTCATGCGCGCTTCAGCGTCTTTTTTGATGTCATTAATCATGATTTATCCTCTTCAATCAAAGTACCCTCGTTGCTACCCACAACGATATTCAATAATGCACCGGTTTTATTCATGCGGAATACACGCACTGGCATGTCGTGCTCGCGGCACAAACAGATAGCGGTTAAGTCCATAACACCCAGTTTTTTGTCCAGAACTTCGTCATAAGACAGACGATCATACTTGGTGGCAGTCGGATCTTTTTTAGGGTCGGCAGTGTAAACACCATCAACCTTAGTGGCTTTTAATACGATGTCCGCATCAACTTCAATGCCGCGCAAACAAGCGGCAGAGTCGGTAGTAAAGAAAGGATTACCCGTACCGGCAGAGAAAATAACTACCTCACCAGAATTCAAGAAACGTACCGCACGGCGGCGATCATAGTGCTCAACCACACCACTCATAGGGATGGCCGACATAACACGGGAAGAAATATTGGAGCGCTCCAAGGCATCGCGCATCGCCAACGCATTCATTACGGTCGCCAGCATCCCCATGTGATCGCCAGTCACGCGATCCAATCCAGCTGCACTCAAGGCTGCACCGCGGAACAAATTTCCACCACCGATAACCAATCCAACCTGTACACCAATGCCTACTAACTGGCCTATTTCCAGGGCCATTTTGTCGAGAACCTTAGGATCAATCCCAAAACCTTCAGTACCCATCAGCTCCTCACCGCTGAGCTTCAACAAAATACGCTTGTACTTTTTATCTCTCGGGCTGGACATAAATGCTCTCCAAAACAATGAGTTAGCCGCTAATCCCCCCTTCAACCGAGGGTCGAAAAAATCGGTGCAGTGTAACAGAAAAAAAGCACCCGAGTGTCGCCCACTCCGTCTCTTTTTCAGACCCATCCACTCAGTAGACGACCAATAAAAAACCCGCACAAGTCACCCTGTGCGGGTTTTAGAGCAATCAATAAAAGCGAATTAGGCTTTTGATGCAGCTACCTGTGCAGCAACTTCAGCAGCGAAGTCAACAACTGCAACTTCGATACCTTCACCCACTTCCAAACGCACAAAGCTCTTCACAGTTGCGCCAGCAGCTTTAGCGAACTGAGCAACAGTTTGCTCTGGATTTTTAACGAAAGGCTGATCAACCAAGCTAGCTTCTTTCAAGAACTTGCTGATACGACCGCCAATCATCTTCTCAACGATTTCAGCTGGTTTGCCAGCCATGTCTGGTTGAGCACGGATAATTTCTTTTTCTTTCTCTACCACATCAGCCGGCATTTGATCAGAGCTAACCACGGTAGGGTTAACTGCAGCCACGTGCATAGCGACATCTTTAGCGGTTTCTTCGTTGCCACCTTCCAATTGAACCAATACCGCGATGCGGTTGTTCAAGTGCAGGTAACCACCAACCACACCACCATCAACAATACTGATGCGACGAACACTGATTTTTTCGCCAATTTTTTGAACCAAAGCTTCACGAGCCGCTTCCAACTCACCCGCCATTACTGCAGCAACGTCGGTTTGCTTGGTAGCAAAAGCCTTATCCAACACAGTGTTTACAAAAGCAAGGAAGCCCGCATCGCGCGCAACAAAGTCAGTTTCAGAGTTAACTTCAATCACCACGCCATAGCTGTTGTCTGGCGCCACTTTAACCGCAACAACACCATCAGCCGCAGTACGACCTTCTTTTTTAGCTGCTTTCAAACCAGATACTTTACGCAGGTTTTCAATTGCCAGCTCGATATCACCATTGGCTTCACCCAAGGCTTTTTTACATTCCATCATGCCCAGACCAGTACGGTCACGCAGTTCTTTTACCAGTGCAGGAGTAACAGCGCTCATGGTTAATTCCTCAAAATAAAAGTGTTCGAATTCAGTTTGAAAAAAGGGGGCCTAGCCCCCTCTTCCGACAACTCAAGCAGCCTGCAATACAGGTTACCCGAGCTTTATGGTCGTTTGATTACTACCGACGATTATTCCGCAGCGCCTTCAGCAGCTACGTACTCATCTTTGTTTGGAACAGAAGAAGCAGACTTGCTACCTTCCAGACAAGCATCAGCAACAGCAGAAACGTACAACTTGATTGCACGAATAGCGTCGTCGTTACCTGGAATTACATAGTCAACACCTTCAGGGTTGCTATTCGTATCAACGATACCGATAACAGGAATACCCAGCTTGTTAGCTTCTTGAATAGCGATGCGTTCGTGATCAACGTCGATTACAAACATTGCATCCGGCAGACCAGCGATACCCTTGATACCACCGATTGAACGCTCCAGCTTCTCCATATCGCGAGTGCGCATCAGAGCTTCTTTTTTGGTCAACTTGGTGAAAGTACCATCCTGACTTTGAGCGGTCAGGTCAGACAAACGGCGAATAGACGCACGAATGGTTTTGTAGTTGGTCAACATACCACCCAACCAACGGTGGCTCACGAAAGGCTGGCCAGCACGTTCAGCCTGCTCTTTGATGATTTTTTGCGCAGCGCGCTTGGTACCAACAAACAGAATTTTTTTCTTTTGAGAAGCCATTTGCTGCACCAAAGCCAAAGCTTCGTTGAATGCAGGAACGGTGTGCTCAAGGTTGATAATATGGATCTTGTTACGTGCACCGAAGATGTATTTGCCCATCTTTGGGTTCCAGTAACGGGTTTGGTGACCGAAGTGGACACCGGCTGACAACATGTCGCGCATGCTTACTTGTGGCATTTTAGTATTCCTACTGGGTTAGGCCTCCATATATCCCGCTCACCAACCAGCATGTTTACATGTGCAAACATTAGGCACCCAGGTTTTGCGTGTCGATATATGTGTGACGTTTGTTAATTAAGGATTTCTCTTATTTCAGCCCGGATTTAGCCCAAGCCCGAAAAAGAGGCGCGCTTTATACCACAGATAATCGAATTAATATACCGGAAACTAAATGGCCAGCTATTTTTGCCCATCAAGATCCCACCTAATGCACTAGGCCTCCCCTCTCTCAACTTGTATACTAGTGAAATCACTTATCACAACGACCGAGAAACCCATCATGAAAGAAACCTGGCGCTGGTTTGGCCCTAAAGATACCGTCAGCCTGGAAAATATTGCGCAAGCTGGAGCCACAGGCATTGTGACTTCCCTGCACCACATCCCCACAGGCGCAGCATGGCCCATGAAAGACATTCTTGAGCGCAAGCAATTAATAGAAGCAAGTGGACTTGAGTGGGCAGTGATTGAGAGCATCCCGCTGCACAACGACATCAAAACCCGCACCGGCAACTATCAGCAATATATTGATAACTATAAAGAATCTATCCGTAATGTCGGTGCAGCTGGTATTTATGATGTCTGCTACAACTTTATGCCAGTGGTGGATTGGACTCGCACCAACCTGAATTACACCCTACCCAATAATGCTCGCGCACTACGTTTTGAGATGAGCGATTTTGCCGCTTACGATGCATACATCCTGCAACGCCCCGGCGCAGAAGAATCCTATCGCCCCGACGTGCTCGCCAAAGCCAAATCCCGCCTGGACGCAATGAGCACAGAAGAAAAAGTTTTATTGGAAAAAAACATCATCGCCGGACTACCGGGCGGAGAAGGCTCTTATGATCGCGAAGGCATACGCGCTGCTATCGACCTATTCATCAAAATGGGCGATGAAGGCATGCGCGCCAATCTCTTTGCCTTTTTGCGCGAAATAATTCCTGTCGCCGAAGAAGCAGGTGTACGCATGGCCATTCACCCAGACGACCCACCTTTTTCACTATTTGGATTACCGCGCGTAGTATCTACCGCCGACGATGCTCGTGCCCTGCTCAATGCAGTACCCAGCCAGTCCAATGGATTGACCTTGTGCGCCGGCTCCTACGGCGCGCGCTGCGACAACGATCTGGTTGCCATGGCAAGTGAATTTGGCGAGCGCATTTATTTTGTTCACTTGCGCAATATCAAGCGCGAGGAAGACGGCTCCTTCTTTGAATCCGATCACCTGGATGGCGACAACGATATGGTCGGCTTGATTGATGCACTATTAAATGAAGAAGAACGCCGCACCAAAGCCGGGAGCAATCTACCCGCGATTGCAATGCGCCCCGACCACGGCCATCTAATGGGCGATGAAATTGGCAAAACCGGCATCAACCCCGGCTACTCCTATGCAGGACGCATGAAAGGACTGGCCGAATTACGCGGCGTTATTCATGCGCTTTCAACACTGCGCGCTCGTGCAGTCTGATCCAGCCCATAAAACACCTCAAATGATAAAGGGCGCATGAGCGCCCTTTATCATTCATTTATAACTCAATTAATGAAAAGAGTTATCAAGCACCATCATTAAGATAAAACCAATGGTTAAGCCTGTAGTCGCATGGATTTCATGACCCTTGCGATGAGACTCGGGAATTATCTCGTGACTAACGACAAATAGCATTGCCCCAGCCGCAAAACCAAGCCCCCAAGGCAATAACATCGCCGAATGGCCGACAATTCCAGCACCAAGCAATGCACCCAAAGGCTCTACCAAACCAGAAGCTGCACCTATCAGCACAGCCATAGTGCGCGAATAACCGGCTCCCAATAAAGCTGCAGCGACAACCAATCCCTCGGGAATATCCTGGATGGAAATACCCGTCATCAACGCATTTCCCTCTTCCAAACCGCTGGCGTATGCCACACCAATCGCCCAACCCTCGGGCAAATTGTGCAGAGTGATAGCAAACACAAACAGCCAAGTGCGACGGATAACGGAAGCCGGCCCCTCCACCCCCTTAATAAAGTGCTCATGAGGAAGGCGACTATCGATAAACAGCATCAACATGCTGCCGACAAACAAACTGAGACCAATAGTCCCAGCCGCCTGCCAGCCCTGCATACCCAATCCGCGAGCAGCATCCAAACCGGGCAATATGAGTGAAAACGCACAGGCCGCCAGCATAACGCCGGCACCAAACCCGAGCAGACTATCCTGAAACTTAGTGGAGAGATTGCGAAAAAGCAGTATCAGTGCCGCACCCAAGGCAGTACAGCCAGCGGCGATAAAACCGCCACCCAATGCTGCAGGCGCATTGGGCATAACCATCAATTTGCTCCAGCCCGCATAGATAAGCACTGCCAATCCAAGCAGATTGATAGTCAAACCAAGCGTGCGCCGAACAAATGAGACGCGCACCCAGCTCACAAAAGCGGCCACAAACCCGGTATTTTCACTAGAGGTCATATTGCTCATTTACCACACCAATTAAGCCAAGGCGCTCGCATAGCGTCGCTCAACTTCCGACCAATTAATCACATTATAGAAAGCGGCAATATATTCAGGGCGACGGTTTTGATAGAGCAGATAATACGCATGCTCCCACACGTCCAGACCCAGAATCGGTGTATTGCCGCTCATTAGCGGACTGTCTTGATTACCACTACTTTCAACTACCAATTTCTTTTCCGGTGTAACAGAAAGCCACGCCCAGCCACTACCAAAACGGGTTAATGCGGCAGCAGTGAATGCCTGCCTAAATGAATCCAAGCCGCCCAATTCACTATTGATCGCAATCGCCAAAGCCCCGCTTGGCTCACCACCACCTTCCGGCGACATCACCTTCCAAAACAAACTGTGGTTCGCATGGCCACCGCCGTGGTTGCGCACTGGATCACGCAATTTTTCAGGCAAATTTTGAATCCCAGAAAGCAGCTGCTCCAAACTGTAGCTTTCGTATTCCGTCTCCTTGATAGCTGCATTCAAATTGGTGATATAAGCCTGATGATGCTTGCTGTGATGAATCTCCATGGTCTTGGAATCAATATGTGGCTCCAATGAGTCATAAGCGTAATCAAGTGGCGGCAGTGTGTAAGTCATAGCGATCAAAGCTCCTGTGTCGATCCATATTCATTCAAAGAAAGTAGTATCTTACACCCATAAATGCAATTAATTATCATTAATAAATATAAAATACTTTTATTTGAAGAATAAAAACTGACTATGGATTACCCCTGATTTGATAATTGCCGCGGATTTTGGTCAAAAAAAAGCATGAATCGTTTAGAATGCTGCAACTTTATATTCACCTGTTGAGATGCCCTGAATTCATGTCAGTAATTATCAAAACCCCTGAAGAAATCGAAAAAATGCGCATCGCTGGCCGAATGGCCGCTGAAGTGCTGGAAATGATTGGTCCGCACGTCCAACCTGGCGTAACAACCGAGGAGCTGGACAAGCTCTGTCACGATCACATTGTGAATGTGCAGAAAGCCATTCCTGCTTGCCTTGGCTATCGCGGATTTCCAAAATCGATTTGCACCTCGGTCAATCAGGTGGTGTGCCACGGCATCCCTTCCGACAAAAAAGTCCTCAAATCAGGCGATATCATCAACATTGATGTCACCGTCATATACGAAGGTTTCCACGGCGACACCAGCGCCATGTATTTCGTTGGCACACCAGCGCCACATGCAGAGCGATTGGTTAAAGTCACGCAAGAATGCATGTACAAAGCGATCAAGTTGGTAAAACCCGGTTGTCGCTTGGGTGATATAGGTCACGTCATTCAGCAACACGCAGAAGGCAGCTACTACTCTGTAGTGCGTGAATACTGCGGCCACGGTATTGGTAAAGGCTTCCATGAAGATCCGCAAATTCTGCATTACGGGCGCCCCGGCACCGGCATGGAATTAAAAGAAGGCATGGTGTTCACCATTGAACCCATGATCAACGCTGGCAAACCGCAAACCAAGTTAAAAAATGATGGCTGGACCGTAGAAACCAAAGACGGCCGTCTCTCTGCGCAATGGGAACACACCATGGTTGTAACCAAAGACGGCGTAGAAGTCTTAACCGCTCGCACTGGCGAAGTTTTTTAAGCGATGAGCCTGCCTGATTTTTTAAAACGGGTTTTCAATAAACCCGCTCAAGCATCCAAAACAAACGAAACCGAACCCAATACCACTGCGCAGTCCACAGTGCAGGAATCCAGCAAACCCATGCTTATTAATGCGGTGCCCTATTTCGAACGGCCATTGTTTTTCTTTGACCAAAGTCGATTTCGCCGCGCCTTGGGCGAGCAACCCATCATTACCGTTTTCAAGGATGCAATTAACGCAGCAGGCACCCAATCCAATCGTCGTTTCATTGAAGGTGAGGACATTCGTACGCTGGTCTATGAGCGCGCATTATTTATCGATTGCGTTCTTCATTACGCATGGCACCAATTCAACTGGCCAGAGAGTATCAGCCTCGAAGCCGTAGGCGGTTATGGCCGTGGCGAATTGCATCCGGGTTCCGATATTGATTTATTGATTTTGCATCGACCAGAAGTGTTTGAAAGCTGCAAAGACAATATCGAAAAGTTTCTGACACTGTTGTGGGATATAGGCTTGGAAATCGGTAGCAGCGTTCGTACCGTTAAGCAAACTATTGATATTGCCAGCACCGATATCACCGTCGCGACCAATATTATGGAGTCGCGCACGCTGGTGGGCGATCAATCACTGCGCTACGAACTACTGCAAGCATCCACGCCCGATAATATTTGGCCAATCGAAGAATTCTTTCGCGCGAAATATCAAGAGCAACTTGATCGCCACAAAAAATACAACGACACCGAATACAACCTCGAACCCAATATTAAAAATGCCCCGGGCGGTTTGCGTGACATTCAAACTATCAACTGGGTTACCAAGCGCTACTTCGGTGTACGTACCATTAAACAGTTGGAAGGCAAAGGCTTTTTTACTGACGAAGAATTTTCGCTGCTCAATTCAGGCGAAGAATATTTGTGGCGAGTACGCTATGCGCTGCACATGATTGCCAAGCGCCCCGAAGAGCGTTTGTTATTTGATTACCAACGAGAGATCGCCAAATTTTTTGGCTATACCGATGACAAAGAAGGTCTCGCGGTTGAGCAGTTCATGCACAAGTACTATCGCACTGCACTTGCGCTACGCGAACTCAACGATGTAGTGCTGCAATTTTTGTCGGAAGCGATTTTACAGAAAGGCAAAACCAAAAATGTGGTGTCGATTAATGAGCGCTTCCAATTGCGCGACAATTACATCGAAGCTACGCACACCTATGTGTTTGAAGAAAACCCTTCAGCATTGCTGGAAATTTTTGTGCTTATGGCACAAAACGCGCAAATCGAAGGTGTACGCGCATCCACTATTCGCTGGATTCGCGAAAGCCGCCACCTGATCGATGACAACTTCCGCAACAATCCCAAAAACACCCAACTGTTTATCAAATTGCTGCAATATCCAGCAGGTTTGGTTGAGCAGTTAAAACGCATGTCGCGCTACGGTATTCTCGGTTTGTATCTCCCTGAATTCGGTCTGGTCACGGGCCAGATGCAGCACGATTTATTTCATATCTATACCGTTGATGCACACACCCTAAAAGTGGTGCAAAACATGTGCAATTTCTTGCTGCCATCAGCAAAAGATGATTTCCCGGTAGCAGCAACCATTATGACGCGCCTGCCAAAACTGGAGCTGCTTTATATTGCTGGTTTGTATCACGATATTGGTAAAGGTCGCGGTGGCGATCACTCAACACTCGGCGCAGTAGATGCAGAAGAATTTTGTGTGCGCCACGGCATATCGCCACGCGAAACACGCCTGATCTGCTGGTTGGTTGAAAAACATTTATTAATGTCGCAAGTGTCGCAAAAGCAAGATATTTCCGACCCGGAAGTTATTCATAACTTTGCGCTCACGGTGGGCGACCAAATGCATTTGGATTATTTGTATTGCCTTACCGTTGCCGATATTAACGGCACCAATAAAGAGTTGTGGAATACCTGGCGCGCCAGCTTGATGCGCAACCTGTATTTGGATACTCGTCGTGCACTTCGTCGCGGGCTTGAAAACAATGTTGATAAACAAGATTTAATCGAAGAAACCCAACAAGCCGCCATTCGCAAACTTGCGCGCAAAGGCATGAGCAAAGAGCAGGTTCTCGCCATCTGGGGCGATATGGGTGACGATTATTTCCTGCGTGAAAACTTTGGCGATATTGCGTGGCACACTCAAGCCATAGCAGCGCGGACAGATGACAAGCCATTGGTGTTAATCAAAAAAACCACCAATAAAGAACTGGCCGGCGCCACACAAATTTTTATTTACAGCAAAAACCAGAAAAATGTATTTGCAGCAGTAGCAACTGCGCTGAGCAACTTGAACCTCAACATTCAAGACGCCAAAATTTATAGTTCAAATTCCGGCTACACCATAGACACGTTTTTTGTACTCAACGAAAACGGCGAAAAGCTGGGCAATAATGTGGCACTGCATAAAAAAATTCAGCAAGCACTGATCGATGAATTAAGTTTGGTAGATGACAACTATCGCGAAGTGATTGGGCGCCGCACACCGCGCCGCCTTAAATACTTTGCTTCGCCAACTCGCACATCACTCAACACCGACATTATTCGCAATTGCAGCGTGCTGGAAGTTATCAGCCCTGACCGCCCCGGCCTGTTGGCCTGTATTGGTCATATCTTTATGGATTTTGATATCCAGCTACTCAATGCTCGTATTGCCACACTCGGTGAGCGAGTAGAAGACATTTTCTTTATTGTCGATAGCGACGGAAAACCTCTCAGCGATCCGCAGTTATGCGAAAAACTGCAGCAAGAAATACGCGAGCAATTGGACAAACGCGTCGATAAACTTTAATGAGTCAAGCAGTCACCATGAATCCGGATTTATCCCTGTTACACCCCTATCCTTTTGAAAAACTCGCCGCTCTCAAAGCGGCAGTTTCTGCGCCTGCCGATTTAAAAGACATAATGCTGTCCATTGGCGAGCCCAAACACGAACCACCTGCTTTCGTATTGGATACACTGGTTAAAAATCTGAATAAATTATCCAACTACCCAACAACCAAAGGATTGCCAGAGTTACGTGATGCAATAGCAGCTTGGGCAAACAAACGCTTTCATTTAAACGCCGGAACCTTTACCGCCGATAAGCATGTGCTTCCTGTTAACGGCACACGTGAAGCACTGTTTGCATTTGCGCAGGCGATTATTGATCGCAATAAAAACAATCCGCTCGTAGTATCACCCAACCCGTTTTATCAAATTTACGAAGGGGCGGCGCTTTTATCCGGTGCAGAACCCTATTTTTTAAATTGCACAGCGGACAACAATTTCATTCCTGATTTTGCATCAGTTCCCACCGAAGTGTGGGAGCGCTGCCAATTGTTATTTATCTGCTCACCGGGCAATCCAACCGGAGCAGTTATGAGCAGCGCACAACTCAAGCAATTAATTGCACTAGCGGATCAATACGATTTTGTTATCGCCTCGGATGAGTGCTACTCGGAATTGTATTTTGATGAGCAAAATCCACCAGTTGGATTGCTGCAAGTCTGCGCTGAATTAGGCCGCGATGATTTTGCTCGCTGCGTGGTATTTCACAGCCTGTCAAAACGCTCCAACTTGCCCGGCTTGCGTTCAGGATTTGTCGGTGGTGATGCCAACATTCTTGAAAAGTTTTTGCTCTACCGCACCTATCACGGCTGTGCCATGCCAGTTCCAACACAACTTGCGAGCGTGACCGCATGGCAAGACGAGCAGCACGTCATTGATAACCGTGAAGCCTATCGCCAAAAATTTGATGCAGTCTTAGCGATACTTGATGGCGTACTGGATGTTGAAAAACCGGATGCCAGTTTTTATCTCTGGCCAAAAACGCCGATTAAAGGTGAAACCTTTGCGCAACAATTATTTGCCCAGCAAAAAGTAACCGTATTGCCAGGCAGCTTTTTAGCGCGTGAAGTAAATGGCATTAATCCCGGTGAAGATTACGTGCGCATGGCATTGGTGGCACCATTAGCTGAATGTATTGAAGCCGCGACACGAATCAAGTCGTTTGTTCAGTCACTATGAGCGAAAACAAGGCACCAACCAAAGCGGAGCGGGTAAGTTTTATCCTAAGCAAATTACAGGAACTTTATCCGAATCCGCCTATACCGCTGCACCACAAAGACGCTTACACATTATTAGTTGCGGTTTTGCTTTCTGCCCAGTGCACTGATGAGCGCGTCAACACAGTAACGCCAGCATTGTTTGCGTTAGCTGATAATCCGTTTGATATGGCAAAAGTGCCGGTGGATAAAATTCAGGAAGTCATTCGCCCTTGCGGTTTATCGCCACAAAAATCCAAAGCGATTTCAGTGTTGTCGCAAATGCTAGTCAGTGAACACGACGGTCAAGTACCTGCAGACTGGGAGGCTTTAGAGCGATTACCCGGGGTCGGGCATAAAACAGCGAGCGTGGTAATGAGCCAAGCATTTGGGATTCCTGCATTTGCAGTGGACACCCATATTCATCGCTTGGCGCAGCGCTGGGGATTAACCAATGGCAAAAATGTGGTGCAAACAGAAAAGGATTTAAAACGTTTGTTTCCGGAAAGCAGCTGGAATGCCCTGCATTTACAGATTATTTATTACGGCCGCGAATACTGCTCGGCGCGCGGTTGCGATGGTACGGTATGCATGATTTGCCGAACCTGTTACCCAAATCGCAAGAAACCCAAAATTGTATTAAAACCTTAATCCCTCCTAACCTCCCTTTTACAAAGGGAGGAACTAGAAAACAACTCCGAATCTAATAACGGAGTCAAATCAGGTCTCCCTCTTTGAAAAAGGGGGATCGAGGGGGATTCAGAAGAGAAATTAAATGATTACTTTATACGGCATTAAAAATTGCGACACGGTAAAAAAAGCGCGCACCTGGTTGGATAAAAACCAGATCGCGTATCAATTCTATGATTTCCGCGCTGATGGAATTACCGAAGCACAAGTTGCCAACTGGATTAGCGATTTAGGACTGGAAACCTTAGTCAACAAACGCAGTACTACGTGGAAAGAATTGGACGAAGCCACAAAAAATAATTTTGACCAAATCGCAGTGCAAGTGATTAGCAAAAATCCAACATTAATCAAACGCCCACTGCTGGATACCGGCAAACAAAAGTACGTCGGTTTCAAAGACACTGAATACTCAACCATTTTTAATTAATAGATAGTAGGAGTCAGCATGACAAGTTTATACGCACTCGGCCTAGGTATAGGTACACAAAACTCAAAAGGTGAATGGCTGGAAGTGTTTTATGCTCATCCTGTATTAAACCCAAGCGATGCCAGCGCACGCGCTATTGCCACTATCGTGAGCTACACCGAAGGCAATCAGGCAATTGCATTAACCAATAATCAAGCCGCAGAAATCGCGCAAGCACTCACCGTTGCGGGCGACACTGCTCATGCAGAAATTGCCAAGTCGCTTGTGAATAGCAAACGTCCTTTAGTTGCTACTTTGCTGGCAACCGATACCAGCCCAGCCTCAGTTCCTGAAGGTTATTTGAAATTACATTTGTTATCGCACCGTTTGGTTAAACCACACAACACCGTACTGGCGGGCATTTTTGGTGTACTGCCAAACGTGGCTTGGACCAATCAAGGCGCTATCGATGTAAACGAATTACCAGCACGTCAATTACAAGCGCGTTTAAACGGCGAAGAACTGGAAGTATCCTGCGTCGATAAATTCCCCAAAATGACTAACTACGTTGTGCCAAAAGGCGTGCGTGTTGCACATACCGCGCGCGTACGTTTGGGCGCATACTTGGGTGAAGGCACTACCATCATGCACGAAGGTTTTGTGAACTTTAATGCAGGCACCGAAGGCCCGGCGATGATCGAAGGCCGAATCTCTGCTGGCGTATTTGTCGGTGCAGGTTCCGATTTGGGCGGCGGCAGCTCTACTATGGGCACACTGTCTGGCGGCGGCAACATTGTTATCTCCGTTGGCAAAGAATCGCTGATTGGTGCCAACGCCGGTATCGGTATTCCATTAGGCGATCGCTGCAAAGTAGAATCTGGTCTCTACGTAACAGCAGGAACCAAAGTAGTTGTGCTTGATGATGCTGGCAACGAAGTAAAAACTTTGAAAGCACGTGAGCTGGCAGGCGTATCGGATTTGGTATTCCGTCGCAACTCCATCACTGGCCGTGTAGAAGTTGTTACCAACAAAAGTGCTTTGCAATTAAACACCGCGTTGCACGCGAATTAATTTTTTGATGTTAAGGGCGCACAGGCTGCGCCCTATGTAAACCACCGACATTAATCACTACGCACATTCCGATGTGCATCACAGAGGCGATAATCATGGGCGCACAATGGAAAGCAAAACATAAAGAAGAAGCCGCTAGTGCAAAAGGTAAAATTTTTACCAAGCTAACGAAAGAAATTATGATCGCTGCACGCAGCGGTGCTGATCCGGACATGAACCCGCGTTTACGTCTCGCTATCGTGCAAGCAAAAAAAGCATCAATGACGCGCGAGACTTTAGAGCGCGCCATCAAAAAAGGCTCAGGCCAACTCGATGGTGCAGCCAGCTATGAAAAAGTAACCTACGAAGGTTACGCGCCTCATCAGGTTCCCGTTATCGTTGAATGCTTGACTGATAATGTTAACCGCACCATCTCTAATATCCGCGGTTTATTCCGCAAAGGTCAATTGGGTACTTCAGGTTCAGTATCCTGGGATTTTGATCACTTGGGCATTATCGAAGCATCACCTGAAAATAAAGATGCCGACGTAGAAATGGCAGCAATTGAAGCCGGCGCACAAGACTTCGAAGCCGATGAAGATGGCACCGCAACTTTTTACACCGATCCAACCGATTTGGACTTGGTACAAAAAGCACTGCCCGAACACGGATTTAGCGTTGTCTCTGCCAAGATTGGCTACAAACCCAAAAACCCAGTGAGCTTGTCAGACGAGGCACTGGAAGAAGTTGAAGCTTTCCTCGCTGCTATCGATAACGATGACGACGTGCATGAAGTTTACGTAGGATTGGCTGGCTAAGATGACTCTCACCCCTACCCTGCAACTCGCCACTGATTTAATCCGCTGCCGTTCAGTCACGCCTGAAGACGACGGCTGTCAGGAGATGATGATTAAACGCCTTGAGGCGATTGGCTTTAAAACCTCGCGCTTGCGTTTTGGCGAAGTGGACAACTTCTGGGCTATACGCGGCACTGAAGGGCCGATACTCGCGTTTGCGGGTCATACGGACGTAGTTCCTACTGGCCCTGAGGCAAACTGGAGTAATCCACCCTTTGAGCCAAAGATCATCGACGGCATGTTGCATGGCCGTGGCGCTGCCGATATGAAAGGTTCACTCGCGTGTATGGTTATCGCTTGCGAAAATTTTATTACCGAGCACCCTGACCACAAAGGCCGCATCGCTTTTTTGATTACCAGTGACGAAGAAGGCCCATCGATTAACGGCACCGTAAAAGTCGTGGAATGGCTCGAAGCGAACAACACCAAAATGGCATGGTGCATTGTGGGTGAACCATCCAGCACCAAAGTTGTGGGCGATGTGATTAAAAACGGTCGCCGCGGTTCTCTTGGTGCGATTTTGAAAGTGAAAGGTATTCAAGGTCACGTTGCCTACCCTCATCTTGCCGACAACCCCATCCACAAACTTGCTCCTGCACTTGCGGAACTGGCGGCGGAGCATTGGGATAATGGCAATGAGTTTTTTCCTGCGACCAGTTTTCAGGTGTCCAATATTAACGGCGGCACAGGCGCAACCAATGTGATTCCCGGTGAAGTGGAAGTGGTATTTAATTTCCGCTTTTCGACTGAGCTTACCGAGCAAATTTTGCGTGAGCGTACCGAAGCAATTTTGGATAAGCACAATCTCAAATACGACCTGCAGTGGATTTTAAGCGGCCAACCGTTTTTAACCCCGCGCGGCGATTTGGTAAATGCCGCTGTGGATGCGATCAAAGCGGAAACCGGAACCGATACCGAACTCTCAACGTCTGGCGGTACCTCTGACGGTCGTTTTATTGCGCCTACAGGTGCGCAAGTTGTTGAACTCGGCCCTATTAATGCCACCATACATAAAGTGAATGAGTGCATTAGTGCAGATGATTTGAATAAACTCACTGCGATCTACGAACGCACACTGAAAAATTTGTTGATCTAATAAAATCGACAAAACAAAAAAAGAAAAGGCGAGATAAATTTCTCGCATTTTCTTTTTTACTTACTAACTTTTAAAAAAATTACCTCCCCATTGGAGATATTTTATTCACCGCTTGAAATTACTTAGCAAGCTTATCCAACTCTACTACCAGCAAGCTTCCATCAAAACGCTTAGGTTCAAGACAATACCAGGTCAGCATTTCATTTTCCCAGCGTTCACATTTATCGATTAAATCCAAAAAAGGTTGACGGCCTGGGTCAGCCAACACCAATTTTTTTACACCAGCACTAGCGGCGCGTTTTAGCATTGCGTACCACTCATCGGTAAGTTCTGGCCAGAAGCAAATATCACCGCCGACGATTACATCGAACTTACTCAAGTCATCTTTTTTCATGGAGCTCATAGCGCCTTGACGAGTTGTGACTTCAACCCCATTCAAATCTGCTTGCAGCTGTAAAAAACTGAAAACCTGATCATCGATATCCAAGCCTGTCACTTTATGACCATGATTAGCGAGAAAAATAGAAGTCGGCCCCCAGCCGCAGCCTACATCCAGTACACGGCTTTTTTTCTTGAGAGGATTGTGTGTGAAATAATCCATTAGCAAATAACTGGAATCCCAGTGGCGATCACCGTGCGCGCTGGGCGCAGTCTCTTTTTTTACACGTTTAATGGCAGAGCTTTTATCGCTGTACAACCAGATACCATAGGCGGGATAAGTATTTTTTGCAGGAGGGATAAATAACTCGGGCACAGTAAATCCTCGCTTGTTCCAGTTGAAGTTGAATGCCAATCAATAGTGAAGCATAGTGTCTCTTTCAGTTTATGACAAAAATGCGACAATAATGTGACAATCGAAACAAGACAAAAATTAATACCGACAATTATTTATCTATAAATAAAAAAGCCGCAGAAATATCTGCGGCTTTCAAGATAACAATCCCTATCAATGCTGCAATTACACGCGGCGGCGAGCAAATAATACCGAAGCCAAGCCAATCAACATCAACATCCCCATTCCTGATTCAGGCAGCGGGATATTGGTTGTGGTTGTTGGTACACCGCCACCAAACAAGAACAAGTTGGATAAACCGCCACCTCTACCATCTAGATCCGTATAGGAAAAAGTACCAGAGGTTGCACCTTTTTCTATTGCCCAAGCAAAATAGTCCGGATCTCCATTGCCTTCACCGACATGCATAGTAATTACCGCCAAGCCATGAAGAGTCCAGAAGCTACTATCAATAGACCAAGTTCCAGCCACATCGCTATTGCCCCAACTGCCCGAGGTCAGTGACACACTAAATAAATCATTTGTGCCGTTCCCCGTTAGTTCACCCTCTTTAACCCAAGTCCCGCCAAATAACGCACTCACCTCCGCCGGGGTATTAATATTTTCACTATTCCCAGTCTTACATTCAGTAGCAGAATCTAGAATAGCCACCCTCTGGTTGGACGGTTCACACTGAATAGGTAAAGCCACAGCCGCCGATACCCAACAACTCAACACGATAGTTATTAAGCTTAAATTCCATAATCTGTTCATATTCATCACCCCATAAATGCGACATGCATCACATTTTAAATAGCAATTTTGGTGCCGTCGTATAAATCACCAATATAAACAGATAATTACAAAAAGACTGAGGCGCCAAATGACGCCTAAATAGATAAAAATGTTAATTTTCCCGACAGTTTGTTACCGAAAAAATGACAAAAACCCGACACTAGTAACAAATCAATTGGCCGCAATCAGACGCTCAGCCATACTGCCACCACCGTTCCATAAGCCCCAGAGACTCACCTAATCAGATGACCCTATTCAAACGCTTTTGCTTTTGGCCTGCCTTTTTCACGACTCAACTTATCGCGTTGGCGCTTATTAGTTGGCATTTGCTCGCCCAATTTCACTTTGCTTATCCGCTCGGGTATCAGTTATTAAATCTGGATGAACACATCGCCGAATACGCTCCACTTAACCGCTTTAAAGACGATTTTGAATTGGCATCACCGGCAGAGCACTGGCGTTTGTTTGGCGAGATTAGCGATGCAGTACAAAGCAGTGGGCGCGGCTTGCAAGCAATTAGTTACCAATTGGCTGACGGCAAAACCACAGGATTGATGCATGAAGCAGAAATTATTCACTTGCAGGATGTAGCCAATTTGATCGACGTTTTTTATGCAACGGGGATTATCTGTTTATGCATTTGGCTTGGGCTGATCGCACTCGCCTACTGGCAAAAATACCAGCTGCCATCGCTCAAAAAAATCCTGCTCGGCTTTTTAGCAGGCTTTAGCTTGGTTGCCATTATCGTGCTCGCCATTGGCCCTACCGCTGTTTTTTATTGGTTCCATGTGCAGGTTTTTCCAGATGGACACCAATGGTTTTTTTATTATCAGGATTCGCTGATGACCACCCTGATGAAAGCGCCGGATATTTTTGCATTTATCGCCATCTTATTAATAACGCTATTAATTGCCCTGTGGTGCGCGTGCCTGTACGGCATTAAGATTTTGTTGCAGCGCGCTGCATTTTCTTAAAATTCGTTGACAGGCTAAAAATTAGGCGTATTATCGCGCCCAATTTTTACCGCTCCCGATATAGTTTCAATGTGACTGATCGGCAGCTCATATCCAACCCGAAAGTTTTTCAAAAGCTTTCAATGATAAACAACAGGAGTACTCACTATGACTTACGCAGGTTATACCAACGCATAACACCTTCTGAGTACTCGACTTGGAAGGTTTTAATTACCTTCCAGGTCAGGCATAAAAGCCCTGATCGGGAAACTGATCAGGGCTTTTTGTTTTTTGTTGTTTGCTTTCACCATAAAGCAGCAAATTTCCCTTGGAAGGTTCACTCAAAAGTTTTCGCGCCTGAATAAAGGCGTGCAAGGGATTTTTATGCCTGTAAAAATTGAATTGAACAAAAACAGCAGCAATGGTTTGAAGCCGGTAAAGATTTACACCAGCGATATTGAGAACCAAGCGTTAACGCAATTAAAAAAAATTGCACAGCTGCCAATTATCCACTCACATATTGCTGCCATGCCGGATGTGCATGCGGGAATTGGTGCAACAGTAGGCTCGGTAATTCCTACGCTCAACGCGATTATTCCTGCGGCAGTCGGTGTGGACCTCGGTTGTGGCATGAGTGCGGTACGTTTATCGGTTAAGTCTTCGCAATTACCCGACAATCTCGCCGCAATGCGTACCGCAATTGAACGCGCAGTGCCTGTGGGGTTAGCTGCACACAAAACCATTAATGTGCGTACCAGTAGCTGCAACAAACTTGCTTACGGTGTGGAATGGCTTTTTCAAAAACATCCCACCGTGATGAAGATGTTAAAGCAGCCGCAGACTATTTGGACCAAACAATTGGGGACACTGGGCTCTGGCAATCATTTCATCGAAATCTGTGTGGATGAAAGTAAAGATGTATGGGTAATGCTGCACTCCGGCAGCCGCGGAATCGGTAATGCAATCGGCCAATACTTTATCCAACTGGCAAAAAAAGATATGGGAAAACATATCCATAACTTGCCCGACAAAGACCTCGCCTACTTCACCGAAGGCAGCGAACACTTTGTGGATTATGTAACAGCAGTAAATTGGGCACAGGAGTATGCGCGCATAAATCGCGATGAAATGATGGGTTTGGTATTGCGCGCAATCGCGCCTTTCCTTCCCAAATTTCGCGCTGATCGCCACGCGATTAATTGCCATCACAACTACGTCAGCCGCGAGTATCATTTTGATGCGGATGTATATGTGACACGCAAAGGTGCGATCAGTGCACGTGAAGGAGAACTGGGAATTATCCCCGGCAGTATGGGCGCGAAATCGTTCATCGTGCGCGGTAAAGGCAATGCAGAATCATTTTGCTCTTGCGCTCACGGCGCAGGCAGAAAAATGAGCCGCACTGCTGCACGTAACTTGTTTAACAGAGAGGATTTAGTCGCCCAAACCAAAGGTGTGGAATGCCGTAAAGACAAACACGTCATCGACGAAATCCCCGCTGCTTACAAAGACATCGATGCAGTTATGGAAAACCAATCTGATTTGATTGAGGTGGTTCATACACTCAAACAAGTTTTGTGTATTAAAGGCTAATCCAAATGAGGAACCTGCAATGAAAAAAGAAAGTCGCAATGGCCATGCATTCCACCCAATTATGCGCAAAGGTGGCGTGCATGAAAAAACCAACAAAGCCAAACGCAAAACTGATCGCCAGCAAATGGCGAAAAAAGTGAATGATTATTTGGCGAAAGGAAAAAAAGCCGCGGAGGATTCCGCGGCTTTTCTCTTTAATAAACTCCTAAGTTTAATAAATTCCTAAGTACCACCTGATCAGCAAGTACGCTCTTTAATTTCATCAACCACGAGATGGTGCTTATCATCAAACACCCAAATTTCTTCATAGTCCACTTCAAATAGATAGCCATCAGGGTCTTTAAAGTAACCTGCAATTCCCCACTGGGTACGGGTCGCCGGTTTTACCAAGGTTCCACCCGCCTCCACTGCTTTAGCCAAAATAGCAGGCACTTCCTCAGGAGTTTTTGCCAAATACACGAATGCGATGCCATTAAAACCTTTTTGCGTCTTTGCATCTGCCAAGGAGTCAGCCGCTAATGCCTCACGGGATAATAAACACAAGGCGTAACCACCCAAGTCAAACTTCACAAACTCATCATGCCCTGTCGGTGATTTTATCCAGCCAAGCGCTTCATAAAACGCACGGGATTTTGCAATGCTATCAACCCCCAACAAAATCAAATGCAGCCTTTGGCTTGGGGGTAAAGCATTAAAATTTTCGGATGAAAATACATATCCAACAGATTGATTCAGCATGATTAACTTTCCTTCGTTGATGTTTTTGATAAGTATGTAGAAAAATTTTGCCAATAGCTGTCAGGAGCATAATTAATTGCAAAAAAAAACGGCAACCGAAGTTGCCGTTTTGCATCACACCCTTGCGAGAATTTAATTACAACTGCGCACTAATGTCCAAGCATTTGTCCATGCCCAGCCTACACCTGGTTCGTAAGGGCCGCCTACGGTGCACCAACCACCTACAGTACAACGGTACTCATTGCCAACGTTACGCACGAGTGCGTTGGTGGCGTAAGTTGAACCGTTTACGTAAGCGGGCGATGTGCAGTTTCCTGCCGATACAGAAGAAGATGAAGACGATGGCGCTGCTGAGCTTGGAACCGAAGAACTGCTTGGTGGAGCAACGGACGATACGCTCGAACCGCTGCCATTACACGTCCCCAAATCCAACCAGTAGTTGTATTGGCCGCTGGTCAGCTCGGGATTATTGCCTTGCGTCCAGTAGTTAGCTTGATAGCGCTTGCTGTTGTATTTCACCTGATTAGGTTTGTTGTACACGACTGCCGGATCCCAAGTTGGCAAGCCCGCACAGGTATCGCTAGTGATAGAAGATGAGCTTGAGGACGATACCGATGAAGGTACCGAACTGCTGGATGGTGGCGCTACGCTTGATGAACTACCGCCGTATTGAACATCGATACATTGATAGAAGCCTTCCGGCGCATCGGCATAATCACGTTGCCAAATACTGTAGACCACATGGCGGCCAGTACGGGCAGGTAAATTTACCGTGTGGCGCGAGGTCGCCTCTTGTCCGGTTGGAGCGGATTGATGAATTTGCTCCAAGTCAGACCACTTCAGCGGATTCGCCGGGTTGTAGCCCTGCTTGGTGATGTAATAGCGGAAATACATGGTTCTGTGCTGCGCAGTGTTAGTCCACACAAATTCACGCGGCCCCGCTTGCACTTGCGTCACAGGCCAATCGGTTCTGGCTAAATCCAATCCGGCGTAGCCACCTACACCAGCACTACAGATTTTGCCGTCGGGAATCACTGCTGCGTGGTTATCCTTCACCCCGCCTATCGCAATACTTTGCGGTGAATAAAAGCCGACATTTCCAGCATTTTTAGCTGCAATACAAGCTGGTAATGTTGGGTTTTCGATGCCATTTTCCTTACACATGATCACGCGCGATTTAGGCGATGACACATATCCATGTGCGCTTGCATCCACAGCGCCGAATAGCGCGCCACTTGCGATTACAGCAGAGAGACTAAAGCGTTTGATACGGGAAACAGCGGACAGATGGTCTATGACTTTCACTTTCTTTCTCCTGAATCTGCAGCATTTATGCGCTTGATGAAAAGCAGACGCTGCTCTTGTTAGTCGAATGGATGTTTTCCAGATAAAAATCCGACAGCCAGCAAAATTGCTCAGTTTTTGCACTGGAAGGTCGAGTCTAGAAAGGGGATTTATAAAAGACCAGTCCCAGTTTTGGAATTACGGTTCGACTTTGAAGTGGGAAATTCAGATGTGAAATTTGATGCGAACTTAAAAGGTTCGACTTTGAGAAAGTGCCGTCTAATTGCAGTGACTTTACGCGGAATTCAAGCTAATTTACGGGAGACAACGTGCGACTTTGCATTTAAGCGCCACTGGAGCAGATGCTTAATCCAGCGGCGTTTGCGATAAAACTTACAACAGAATCAGCGTTTGTTGTTTGGCGCTATATTCCGCCGCCAACAATAACTCAACACCCATCAACGACTGCTGGGGCAAAAATGCGAGCGGAGCTACACCGGTAATTGCATCGACAATATTTTGATAATAATGCTCGTAGTAACCGCACTGACCGGCAATAACCGTGCGTTGTGCTTCGCCATTATTATGAACATGTAGCACTCCATAATTGTCCTCCCCTGGCTGCGCCCAACCCTGCATACCGGGAGTGATGCCGCGCATCATTTGGCCTTCTTGTACATCCTGCCCGAACTTCAGGAATGAACCTTTATCACCGTGAATAGACACAGTCGCGCCCTTCTCGCTCACATAGGTACTGGAACGCAAAATGACGCGCATATCTTCGTAGTAACAAATGGTATTGAAGTAATCGGTAGAACCTTCAGCACGGCGCAGGCTGCGCATATCTGCAAACACTGCGTTAGGTTTGCCAAATAAGCAGAGCATGGAATCCACCATGTGAATACCTAAGTCAAACCATGTACCTGAACCCGGCAAATTATCTTCTTTCCATTTTTTGTGGGTGATGTTGGTACGGTAGCGGTCGTAATGCCATTCCACTTCGACGATGCGCCCCAACTCGCCGGATTCAATTATTTTTTTTGCATCAAGATGATCGCTTTCCAAACGTTTATTTTGGAAAACCGACAGCACCAGATTTTTTTCTTCTGCCAATTTAATTAATTCATTACCCTCTTCCAAACTGAGCGTAAAGGGTTTTTCAACCACCACATGTTTGCCTGCTAACAATGCGGCTTTTGTCATTGAGTAGTGATGTTCGTTTGGCGTGTTTACCACAACCAAATGAATCTCAGGGTTAGCAATTAATTCTTCAAATGATTTAACAACATTTACCTGCGGGTAATCATTCAGCACCGTCGGCTCGTTGCGCTGTAACACGCTGTGCAAATTCAAGCGCGACTCCGCAGAAATCAGCGGTGCATGAAAGACTTTTCCTGACATACCATATGAACAAAGAGCAACATTTAACATAGTTATTCCCCAATCGATTAGCAGCGAAATAACGCCGCAAAAAATTAGTTATCCCGCGCACGCGGTTTTAATTTGATGTATACACGGCGCTTAACACGCGCGACTAGTTTGCCGTCGTCATCATTGATATCGACAATAAATTCCGGCACGTACTTTTCACCAGCAGCCGTTTTTGCGCGTATATCTGCGAGAATTTCATCGGTAATTTTAAATTGGGCGTGCACGTGGGTTTTACCGGGTGAGATGTAATCTACTTCAGCGTGTTTATCCCACACAAAATAATCACGCCCGAGGTTGTTCATGATCATCAACATATACCAAGGGTCGGTCATAGACACCAAACTGCCGCCGTACTGGGTTCCAACATAATTTTTGTTGTACCAGCGCAGCTTTAACGTTACGCGTGTTTCTCTGTAGTCCGCCGCTAAATGCGTCACTTTTATTCCTGAGAAAAACAGTGGCGGCCATAGGTTTACGAAGAATTTAAATGTACTGGCTTTCATCTTTTATCCTCAGTGATCGACACTATCTCGCAGAGGTCTTGCGATGTTTTTACTGGAACTGTCTGAGGCATGGATGCCGAAGTCGAGCCTCCAGGGATGGATTCACGGCGTGTCACAGTAAAAATTTCGCAAGACCTTTTGCACTACTCACGCTTGACCTTTTTTAGTTCACCCACGGCACACCTATTTGAAGCACTCGCTTGCGCGGGGCTATATTTAAGTCACCCGCTTGCGCGGGATTATGACCACACCATCTTCGCGGCAATCGACGTAGGCGCTAATGCCGTAGACTTGTTGTAAGTTTTCGGTAGTGAGTACGTGAATTGGTTGCCCATCGGCAATGACTTTGCCGTGATGAATTAACACCAAGCGCGAACAAAAACGTGCGGCCAAACTTAAATCATGCAACGCAGCAAACACAGCGCCGCCCTGTTGCGCATGTTCTGCAAGCAATTCCATCATGTGCAATTGATGATAAGGGTCGAGCGCAGCGATGGGTTCGTCGGCGAGAATAATATCCGGCTCGCCGGCAAATACACGTGCAAGCAAAGTGCGCTGCAACTCACCACCAGAAAGTGTAGTCACTATACGATGGCGCAATTGCGTTAACTCGGTAATTTCCAGCGCACGCTCAATCGCCAGTGCATCGCGCCCGGATTTTCCGCTCATAGGCTTATGCCAGGGTGCACGCCCAAGTCCAACCAAATGTTCTACTTGCAGCGGCCATGCAGGTGTTTCCTGCTGCGGTAAATAGGCAAGCATTTGCGCGCGTTCGCGGTTGGGTAACTGCTGGAGTGCTGTATTCGTATGCGTTTTATTGCTGATACTAACGCTGCCTGAATTAGCATCGCTCAAACCGGCCAGCACACGCAGCAGCGAACTTTTACCTGCGCCGTTAGGGCCAATCAAACCGACGAATTCGCCAGATGCCAGTTGCACGTTGATGTTGTCGATAATGGTTGAATTATCGCGTACCACTGAAATGGATTGGGCGTTGAGAGTCGTCGTCATGATCAAGCCCACCGTGAACGGGTTTTTAAAATCAGTAGCAAAAAGAAAGGCGCACCGATTAATGAAGTCACTACACCGAGTTTTAATTCGCGCGCGCTATCAAATTGACGCACAAAAATATCGGCCAAGACCAACAACAAAGCGCCGCCCAAAGCACTGGCAAACATTAATCGCCCAGGGCGATAACCGACAAACGGCCGCAGCAAATGTGGAATCACTAAACCGATAAAACCAATCGCGCCACTCACCGCTACACAAGCACCGACACCAATTGATATGCCTAATAATAAAATCCAGCGCTCGCGTTGATTGTTAAAGCCAAGCGAACGCGCGCTGTCTTCACCCAAGCTAAGCGCATCCAAAAATCGGCTGCGGCTTAACATCATTACCCAGCTAAATAATGCCAGCGGCAGCGCGATAGTTACGTGATCAAAATGGCGGTTCGCCAGCGAACCGAGCAGCCAAAATACGATTTCCTGCATCGCATACAAACTCGGTGCGAAATTCAAAGCGACGGCGATAAGCGCCGTCATAATCGCGCTCATAGCCGTGCCTGCAAGAATTAACGCGAGCATACTGCTGTGCAAACCAGCGAGCACATACACCATAAATAAGGTAAACAAAGCACCGACAATAGCTGCGCCCGGCAACCAAAACCAAGCACTAGCCGCAACACCAAAATATAAAGTACAAATCGCGCCAAAAGCCGCACCACTACTCACCCCCAACACACCGGGGTCAGCAAGTGGATTGCGTAACAAACCTTGCATAGCAGCGCCGCTCATACCGAGGGTTGCACCTATCACTATGGCGAGAATCAAACGCGGCAAACGAATTTGACCGATAACATTTGCCGCGAGACTTTGCTCGCCGCTAAAAAAATCCCGTATGCCTTTAACGACATCGATCTCGGCAAGGCCAGTATTAAGGGCGATAACAGATGCAATAATTATCGCGGCGATCAGCAGGCCAGTTAAAGCTGTATATGAGATTCGGTTTTGCAAAGGTTTCTACCTGTTCGCGAGTTTATTCTGCCAAAGCACTTTTTAATTTGCTGGCGACATCACCAATCACCGTCGCCGCACAACCGGATAACCCCGCAGGCAAAGTGATCACTTTAAAATCTGCATGCTGTAATGCAGGGTGCGCAAGATATTCACGCGCGAGTGAAAACGCATCATCACTACCCTGCTCCACAATTAAAATTTGCGGTTTGGCACTGAGCAACAATTCCAAATCCAGTTGATTAAAACCAAACATGCCGCGCTCAGCAGCTAAATTGCGCAAACCTGCCAACTGCATAAATTCATGCTCCAAAGTGCCATCGCCAATCACTACTCCATTAGCCGAATACCAAAAGGCGGTGAGCGGCGTTTTACCTTGTTTTGCTGCTTCTAATTTAATAGCTTCCAGTTCAGAGATTTGAGTCTTGATCGCAGCGACCATCAGTTGCGCTTGTTGCTGCGCGCCAACAAGATCAGCCAGTTGGATAATTTGTGTATTGATGTCATCCAGCGTGCGTGGCAACGCCAATCGCTCTACTCGCAGATTCAGCTTTTTTAACAATTCGATAGCATTAGGCGCATCGAATTCGCCAGCAAAGATGACATCGGGTTTGAGCGGAACAATTTCCTCAGCCAAACCATGATTCACAGGGACAGCTTTCACCTGCTCAGCAATGGGCGACCAAACCGGATTGGCGGTGAGATAACTGATCGATACCAAGCGCTGATGGTCTACCAGCTCCCATAAAAGTTGGTCGATACAAATATTCAGCGATGCAATACGCTGCGGCGATGAGTCCGCCTGAACTTGCGCCTGCGCAGAAAACACCAGCGAATAAAATAAAAAAACCATCATGCAACTGATGGTTTTTTTAATGCGCAACAAAACGGCAAGCTTACGCAAGTGGATTTAACCAAGCCGCGCCGCGCACGCCGCTGGAGTCGCCATGCACAGCGGGAAGTATTGGCGTATCGCATTCGCGACCAAACACATAATGCGGTAGCAATTTCGGCACCTCGGTATAAAGCGCTTTAATGTTCGAGGCACCACCACCCAGCACAATTACATCCGGGTCAATGGTATTAATAATCGCAGCCAAACCGCGCGCGACCTGATCGAACCAGGTCATCAAAACTTCTCTTGCCGCTACATCGCCCTGTTCGGCAAGCTCGACAATTTCATGGCCTTTGAGTTTTTCGCCGGTGATGAGTTGATAAGACAAACACAAACCCGTGCCCGACAAAAAGGTCTCCTGGCAACCTGATTTGCCGCAATAGCAAGGGCGCGCGGTCAACTCTGACTCAGAGGTCCAGGGCAACGGGTTATGCCCCCACTCTCCTGCAACGCCGTTAGGGCCGACAATCGGCTTACCTTGGTAGGCGACACCAGCACCGCAGCCAGTGCCGAGAATGCCGGCAAACACCAAATCGTAACCGCGCCCAGCACCGTCCGTCGCTTCAGAAACGGCAAGGCAGTTGGCATCGTTCGTAATCTTAACGTCGCGTTTGAGATACTCAGATAAGTCTTTTTGAAAGGGTTTGCCGTTGAGCCAGGTGGAGTTGGCATTTTTGACCCAGCCAGTCTTGCGCGAAATAGTACCGGGAATACCAATGCCCACTGGCAAGTTGGATTCACCCGCCGCTGCCTCGGCTTGGGCAACCAGCCCGGCAATATCGCGCAGGGTTGCAGCGTAATCGTCGCGCACTGTGGGAATGCGCGTGCGAAAGAGTTCGTCACTCTTTCCGTTTAGCAAAATCACCTCGGTTTTAGTGCCACCGAGATCAATACCGATACGAAAATCTGTCATAGGAATCAACCTGTTATCAAGCGTGGCGGGATTATAGGTGGCGCAGCTTTGCCTAGGCAAATAACTGGCAGTGTGTAAACAATGGCGAAACAGCGCGAAGGAGCTACACTCAACGACAGGCTTAGCCGCTATCACCAATGATAAAAGACTAAAAACTACCGAAGACTGCAAACTACCGAAAGCCCCGATTATGAACGACACCACAAAAACAACTGCCGCCAACGAGCGCCGCAAATTTAGTCGCATTTTGTTTGATGCCCATGTCGAATTGGCACAGGGCGAATTTCACTGGCGCGCCAGTTTGTTGGATATCTCTCTCAATGGTTTATTAATCCAGCAAACCCTGCCCGCGCCCGTCACCGTAAAAGAACCGATTCTGGTCAAAATATTACTCTCCGATAACACCAGCATCGCCATGTCGGTCACTGTTGCGCACCAGCACCACAACCAAACCGGGTTGATGTGCAACAGCATCGATATTGATAGCGTCAGCCATTTGCGCCGCCTGATTGAACTGAATTTAGGCGATGCCAGGGCGGCGGAACGGGAATTGTCTGAACTTGTCAGCGATTATTAATTCCGGTTTGCACCAGCACACCCGATTCGGAGAGGACTACTACAATGACTCAAGCCCAAAAAACTGACGACACAGTCGATGCAGACAAACGACGTCACCCGCGCTTTCCGCTGCGCGCCTATGCCGATTTGAAATACTCCAGCAAAGAATGGGAGGCGCATGTGTTGGATCTCTCGGAATCCGGTGCGCGCTTGGCGATTTTAAGTGAGCATTTGCTGCAAAAAGGTGATGCCTTGCGTTTACGCATTCAGGTGGACGAGTTAAACCTGCTGACATCCTCTAAAAAAACACTCGACTTGCACGGTCAGTTAATTCATGTGCGCGAACATTTACTGGGTTTTGAATTTCAACCCGATACACCTGTAGATAAAACCCTGCTGTATGAGTTGTTAAGCTATATCGAAAATAGTCACTAAACTGTAGTTATAAAACTGTAGCTATTGAACTGTCGTTACTGAACCCTAAGCCCTATGCGATCTGTTGTAATTTTTTATGTGGGTTTGAGCCTGTTACTGCTTTTTAGCGGTAACAGCACAGCAAGCAATGTGGCTGAGCAAGAACTGCATCTGATACTACCTAAAACAGGCTCACTTGAACCTGAATTGACCAGCCGTTTTTACGAGCAGGCATTACAGCTGGCACTGGAAAAAACCCGCCGCGAATCCGAAGAAATTCACATAGATTTTTATCCCGCCCAAATCAATCGCGAACGCGCACGCCTCTTGGTCAAACAAGGCAAACTGGATGTTATCTGGAGCAGCAGCAACAAAGCGCGTGAAGCAGAATTAACCCCCGTCAAATTCAACTTGATTCGCGGTATTAATGAATATCGCCTGCTGTTAATTCGTGCCAGTGAACAACCCCTATTCGACAAGGTTAAAACCTTAACGGATTTACAACAATTCAGGATTGGTACGGGAACTCATTGGAGTGATACAGAAATCTATAGCTACAACGCCCTACCGCTCGTAACCGCTTATTCTTACCGCTCTATGTTCCGCATGTTGAGTGCCAAGCGTTTTGATTACATGGCACGGAGTATTCAAGAGGTAAATTACGAACTGGAGCACTATGGGAAATCGGGCTTGGCAATTGAAAAAAATCTGGTGATTCACTACCCGCAGCCCATCTATTTTTTTGTAAATCTCAATAATCAGGCGTTGGCGGATCGCATACAAAAGGGATTAGTAATCGCGCGCGATGACGGCAGCCTCGACGCGCTGTTTTTGAGTATTCCCAACTTTCGTCAGGCGTGGGAACAATTACAAAAACTCAATCGCACAATTATTGAGCTGCAAATCCCGGAATAAAAAGCCCCGAAATAAAAAGTCCCGGAATAGATTTGCAACTCTCCGAAGCTAAAGTGCATCCAGCGCTTCTTGCAGATTTTTAACAGCAACCACTTCGATACCCGGATGTTTATCGCGCGGGGCATTAGCAAAGGGAACTATCGCGCGTTTAAAGCCATGCTTGGCCGCCTCACGCAAACGCTCGTGACCGCTGGGAACCGGGCGAATTTCACCCGACAAACCTACCTCGCCAAAGACGATTAGATCCTGCGGTAAAACACGGTCGCGGAAGCTGGAAACAATCGCCAACAGCACCGCCAAATCGGCGCTGGTTTCCATGACTTTTACGCCGCCGACAACGTTCACAAATACATCCTGATCACCCACCATAATGCCGCCGTGGCGATGCAACACCGCGAGCAACATCGCCAGACGGTTTTGATCCATTCCCACCGCAACTCTGCGTGGATTGCCAAGATGACTGTCATCGACCAAGGCTTGCAGCTCGATTAGCAGCGGGCGCGTGCCTTCCCACATCACCATGACTACCGAACCCGATGCTGCCTCTTCCGCGCGCTGCAAAAAAATCGCCGAAGGGTTATTCACCTCGCGCATGCCCTGCTCGGTCATGGCAAATACGCCCAGTTCATTCACCGCGCCAAAGCGATTTTTATTGCCGCGTAGCGTGCGGAAGCGCGAGTCGTTATCGCCTTCAAGCAGGATCGAACAGTCGATCATATGCTCCAACACTTTAGGCCCAGCCAAGGTGCCATCTTTAGTGACGTGACCAACCAGAATCAGCACAGTGCCGGTTTGCTTGGCAAAACGGGTGAGATAAGCAGCACTCTCGCGCACTTGCGACACCGAACCCGGTGCAGAGGAAATATCCTCCATATGCATCACTTGAATCGAGTCGATCACCATCACCTTGGGAGCGATTTGTTGGGCAATAGTGCAAATGCTTTCAACACTGGTTTCGCTGAGCATTTGCAGGCGATCTGTCGGCAAGCCAAGACGCTGGGCGCGCATTGCTACCTGCTGCAACGATTCTTCACCGGTGATGTAAAGCGTAGGCATGGTGCGCGCCAGATTGCACAGAGTTTGCAGCAGCAGAGTCGATTTACCCGCACCCGGATTACCGCCGATCAACACTACCGAACCGGGCACAAAACCACCGCCGAGTACGCGGTCAAACTCACCGGCGCCGCTGCTAAAACGTGGCACATCGTTTAAGGCGATCTCGGCAAGGGTTTGAATTTTGTTGCCGCTGGCACCGCCCGCGTAGCCTTCAAACTTTGCCGAGCGATTTGCCGGTGTAGGCCCCAAGCGCACTTCGCTCAAGCTGTTCCATACACCGCACTCAGTGCACTGCCCTTGCCATTTTTTATAATCGGCGCCGCATTCGTTGCAGACAAATGCACTTTTGGTTTTGCTAGACATTAGCGTTTTTCACTGGTCAGTTTGAGATAAGCGCCCAAGCCTACCAACAAGGCCACAGCAGCAAACAACATAAATACCGCCGAATCCAAATGCCCTGCATCACCCAATAGCGACTTAAACATCAGCAACAGCGATTCAATCGATACCGCAATCACAATCGCCGACATAAAGCGCGCAATGGTGCGGCGAGTTGAGCCGGTGTGATGAATATCTTTGTGCAGCAACACTTCCTCTTCGAGAATCGTTTTACCCAAATCAAAAATCGCCAAGCCCAAAGTCACCAGAACGACCGATTGGAATGCTTGAGTTACCGTATTGGCGTGTTCATGGATCATATGGTAGAGCGACTCACCCGCTGAAAACAGCAACAGTATGGACACCGCTACCAGCATACAGCCGATAACACCATAAATAATTTGAAATAGCGGATGCACAACTCGGCGCAGGCTATCACCATTTAAAAAGGTGATCAGTTTTTCAAGGTTAAAGTTGATCACCAGATACTGGGTAGCATTCGTTCGATCAATAAAACGCTGTACCGCTGAAATCGCCAATTGATGAGTCGCACTGGAAAGGTAAGGCTGAGTCACCGTTATCTTTGAGTTGTTATCGCGCGCAGTCCGGTAGTAGATACGATTGCTGCGATCTGATCCAAAGCCCGGCTCGCGACGCTTGGGGTCAGGCACGGTTGGCGATGCAGCAGACTCTGTGGTTTGCACACCATTTTCATCAAGACAGTAAAGTAACTCCACAAACGGATAAGAATTGTGCAATCGCTTAACAACTTCATTTAATTGCTCGTGTGAGGTTTCCAATTTATTGGGGGAAAGCGAACTCACAATCGATTCGAGTAAACGCTCGATTTGGGGTTGGTACTCATCGTATTTTTTTAGCAAATATAAATAGTTACGCGGGGTCATATCTCACACTCATCAACACAGCAGGGCTGCAAATCGGCCGGCAGTTTACCTTATTCACTCGCATTTATTGTGCCATGCCACAGTAATTTCCTGCGTCAAAAAGAAACCCCGGCAAGCCGGGGTACTGGTTAGGAATAACGTTAAAAAATCGGACTCTGCGATTAGCTGATCAATATGCAGGCAATTCGATATTGGCTGGTGCTGCGCCACCTATCGCCACATTGCCATTATTCAGCACAAAGGTGACAACCTGAGTCTGTAGCTCAGCCGTCACTTGCGGTGCGCCACCCTCGGGGCGCAGCAGAGACACATGGCCGCCCGCCGTGTGTTTAACGTAGCCACGCCCTAATTGGGTTGAGCCTAACCCCAACTGCGTAGTGTTCAGCAAGGTTGCCAGCACATTGGTGCCCATTAACGGAGCAACCTCGGCGCTATTGGGCATCACCGCATCATTATTGATCTGCTGCACCAGAGTCGGCACACCAAGAGTCGCCAGAGTTTGTGCATAGTTGACCGGATCGCCTGCATCCATCGCACTTTGCGCGGCGTAGAGGAAGCGCTCGTAATTGCTGGTTCCCACATTCACACCGCTGGCCGCTAAACCACCGTTAATTGCTGGTGCAAAAGTGGCTGAATTCACCAGCACCTGCGCGACTTGGGTTGCCGCTGCACTGGCGACCAAACCGCGAATCGGATTGAGATTGGACGACAAGCCCGCACTGGCATCATTAGTAATAGCCATTTGATTCACTGTGGTGAATACGCTGCCGAGAATTCCACCCAAAGAGACGCCCACAACATAGACGCGGTTTACATCCAAACCAGTGCTAAGGAATTTACGCATTTCGGTATTTACGCTACTAAGACTGGCGTTGAGATTGAGCAAATCCATCACCGCCTGACGGTTGTTATCGCGCGTATTAGTCAAATACCCGAGATTGACCCATTGCGCACCAGAACCATCATTCGCACCGGGCGATTCAAAGTTCATCGGCGCAGGCGCTCCACCACTGCCCGCCACGTTGAAGTGGCGCTCATGAGGCGCATTGGCACCATAAAGCGTGGCAAAAGGAATCGATTGACTCTTTTCTACGTTCAACACATTGACCAAGGCGCTATTGGCCGGAATGCCATGCACTGGCAAATCGATAGCGACTGTCGCGATACAACGGCTTGCGAGCGTATGCCCCAGCGCCAGCACCGAGGCGCGGTCGCTGGTGATGCCGTGGACATAGATCACCGTTGGATAACCCATCGCCGCATAAATTTGTCCGCAATTGGCTGCTCCGGCATAGCCCGGCACCCAGTTGTCTTGCGGCATGGTCACTTGTAGCGGCACAGATTCATCGCCCGTTTTCGCTGCAAACGGGTAGCGATAGGTGACGTTATAGCTGCCGTCTACATCCGTAGGTACAGTCACCCCCAAGGCGCCCGCAAGGGTGAGATCCGGCTTCCAGCTGCGCGTTAAATAGGTACCAAATGGTAAGCCTGCCGCCGCCGTCTGGTAATACGGCAGCTTGATGTAACCGGTATAGAGCTTGCCGACATTGGCAGCCAACTGGGCGCTAAAGTTATTGAAATCAATCCCCGTCAGACCCGATACACCCAAGTCACGCGCCTTGGGCGTTGGTAGCAAACCGGCAGAATCCAAAGTCATCGCATTAGCGACCGCTGCCGAAGGCGCAACACCTGCGGCAATTTGCGTGCTGGCGATAGCGGCGCGCGGCGATGCCATCGCCACCATGCCGGTTTGTGGATCAGTCGTCGTGAAGGTATAGGTCAGCACCAGTTTTTCTTTCGCAGCTGCTGTTGTCAGCTGGCCGCCACTGACCGCAGCGAGAAAACCACTGGCCAGCGTCTCCCAACCGATAATCGCATTACGCACCGGCAACAATGAGCTGAGTGTTAGATAGCTAGGGTCGCGCAGCGCGTTGTAATTCCAGGAGCGCGTCAGGCTGGCGCCGCTGGTGTTTTTGACATCATCGGTAATAAACACCAAGTACTTGGCCTTGGGTTTTAACGGCTTAGTGGGGCGGACACGGATAACGTTATTGGCGCCGCCATCTTGTGATACCACTACCGCATCATAATTTGCCAAACCGGCTATACCCACCACATTGGCGGGGTTAAGTGCATCTTTACCGCCGGTATCCAGCTCCACCAAAAACACGGTTTGCGAAGCCACTACCGAAGCAGCATTCACGCTGTCGCTGAGCAAAATATCGAAAAACGCCGAAGTCGAAAAACCATCCAACTGATTCATAGTCGCCCGTACCGGATCAGTTGCGGCGCCCAAACTGGCAGTGCCGTCAGTGGTCGCCGCAGCGGCAAAAATCAAGTCAGTATTAAATGGCAGGTCAGACACTATCGGGTCGAATCGAGGATAAGTACCCACAACATAAGCATCGGGGCCGGTCAGCTCTAGCGGTTTTTCGGTACCGCTACCGCCACCACAGCTAATTAGGCCAAAAGATGATGCGATAAGAGATGAAGCGAGTAATGAGCGAATAACTGGGGACGATAAAACGAACTGATTAGATTTATTTTTCATGGTGACTTCCGCAGCAACTATTATGGGTTTTATGAGGGAAGTGTAGCCAAGTTTTCGGTTCCTGCTAAGCTATGCGCGATACATACGCGATAAAAGAAGCTTGAGCTAAAAAGGCTGGGGGAAAAGTGCGCAAAATAAAAAAGCAAACCCGAGTGGATTTGCTTTTTATGATTTTATTGAGAGTTTTGTGAACAAACACGCAGGTTTTAATCTACTCAGCTAACTTTTTTATCTATAGCCGTTAACAAATTCAGGTTCTGCCAAGCCCAGTTTTACTCGCCACATTTTTTTAACAGGCTTGGGCAATGAATAAAAGTTTTTATCGGGCAATTGCTCCTGAAAATCATCGCCAATAAGTGTTTGTAGATTTTGTGCAAGCGCATTGCGCACATCACCTTGCGGGGGATAATTCACAACCAGATAAAACAGCGAACCAGAATCCATCGCTGCCAACTCATCGGGCTGGCCAGATGGTTTGATCGCGGTCAGCGGCAACACTGTTGGGAAATAGCCAAATTTTTTCTTAAAGGCCAAGACTTGCGCTTCCGGCCAAACGCCTTGCGAAAGCGCGGCATTTGCAGCACCGGACAACACCGCTTGCGGCGCAACGGCCACCGGCAAATGCTGCTGTGCCAGCAGACCAACCAACTCATCGGGAATAGTATTAGCAACAGCCACTTGCCCGCTGCCGACTAACAAGATCGCGCTATAGATTGCAGCGCTGCACAATTTCTGTAGCTGCTTCATTTTTTGCCTCCTGCACGATTTTTCGCTTTAAGTTCAGCGTTATAAATATCCCATTTTTCAACCGCGGTAGTACCTGGATACTGCACGCGCACAATGGTGCGGCGCTCGCGTTTTTTCATCACCGTTTGCATCAGCGATTCGTCGTAAACAAAACCGGTGATCAGTTGCGGAGCAACGCCGCGCGCAATCAATTCTTTGGTCACTACGTCTGCGCGCTGAGTTCCCAAGCGATGATTAATTGCATCGGTGCCTTCGGGGCTGGTATCACCCACCAGCAAAACTTTTGCACCGGGATAATTGCGCACCAAGCTTGCCGCATCATCCAATAAAGGCTTTTGTGCTTCCTTGATGTGATAGCTCGCCATATCGAAGGTGAGTACAAAATCGCGCTGCGCCAAATCGCCCAATGCCCGCGCACAACCTTGCACATCGACTTCACTGGTTGGCGCTGTACCATCACAAATGTCACGCGCATTGATCACACCATCTTTGTCGGTATCTTTTAAATCGAGAATTTGTGCCGAGCTGTAGGGTTTTTCAACATGTGCCTGACAGGCGCTGAGCATGATGGCGATAAGCCCGCAAAAAAATACTGAATAAGGTTTCATTGTTCACTCTCCTTGCCCGCCCACTCTTGGGGATACGCAATACGCAGCGCATAACCCAAACGCCCGGTTGCATTTAGCAAGCGGTAATTGGATTGCAGCTGATTGTATTTAGTCGCGAGATAATTGCGCCGCGCCGAAAAGACTTCCACTTTGGCGTTGAGCAAATCCAACAGTGTGCGCTTGCCGAGTTTGTACTGCTCCATGTAAGTGGTTTCCGCCAAACTGGACGCATCTACACTTTGGCGAATCAATAACTCTTGTTCGGTGAGCGATTGCAGCGCGTTCCACGACAGCGCCGTGCCTTCCATTAAATCGCGCTCGGCAGTGGTGCGAATTGCCAAAGCTTCGTTGTAGCGCCAGTTGGATGCACGTGCTCTGGATCTATCGCGGCCGCCGTTAAACAGGTCGTAACGCATAGTGAGCATTACACGATAGTCTTCATCCGGCCCTTCAAAACCGCCTTGGTCATGGCCTTTATTGGCGTAGCCTTCGATGCTGATTTTTGGATAGTAGCCAGACTTGCTTGCGCGCACTTCCTGTTTAGCTGCTTGAATATCGGACATGGCTGATTGCAATTGTGGATGAGAGGCTTTGGCCCACTCGACAGCTTCTTCCAGTGTCTTGGGTAGCAAGACACTGTCTGCAACCGGATCAGTGAGGTTGGACGGCATTTGATTTACCAAACGCAAAAACTGCGCGCTCACATCGCGATAATTATTTTGCGCAGACACTAAGGAAGAACGCGCATTGGCTAAACGTGCCGACACCTGGGCAACATCGCCATCATTGGCAAAACCGGAAGACACCAAGCGTTTTACATCATTCATGATTTGCTCGTGGTCTTCTACGTGATGTTTGGAAAGCGTTACCAACATCTCTGCTTCGCGTGCCTGCAAATAAATATTGCATACATCCAGCGCCAGATTTTCTGCATCGGCAATCAGTTGCAAACGCTCGGCTTCTGCCTCGTGCGAAAGACGCTTGGAATTGGCTTGGGTTTCAAACCCGTTAAAAAGCAACCAACCGATTCGCAAACTGGCCTCGTCGCGAGTGAGTTCTTCATCGATCAACTGCCCTGAACTGTATTTAGTTTCCTCTGGGCCTATACCCGCGCTCAAACTTAACTGCGGCCAGTATTCCGAGGTAACTACACCCCGCTCTTCCAACAGTGCATTAAATCGCGCGTAGCGCCCCATCAACGTCGGGTCGCTACTGATCGCAGACGCAAGCGCTTCCTCCAGAGTTATTGCTTCGCTGGCGAGCGGAAACAAAAGCCCAGCACATAACAACAGTCGCTTCATAGGATGATTCCTTAACTATTTCCTTCAAAAAAAATCGCCATCAACTATCAATTGTTACCTATGCGTTAAGCCTCACGCATAGATTCGGCACGCGCGCGCAATAATGGTTTTAACCAATACTGCAAAATGGTTTTTTTGCCCGACAAAATATCCACCTGCGCTTGCATGCCCGGAATAAGCGGTTTGTCTTTCCACATGGCAGATTTCCATTCATCCGCCTCACCCACTATGTGAACGATGAAATAGGAATCGCCTTTATCATCGGTAATCGCATCGGGGCTGATGTGCAACACGCGCCCTTTCATGCCGCCGTAGATTACAAAATCATAGGCGCTTAATTTGATGATCACTTCCTGCCCCTGCTGAATACGGGCGATATCTTTTGGCGCTATTTGCGCTTCTATGCGCAGCTGATCGCCTTCGGGCACTATGTCCATAATCGTTTCACCGGGACGCACCACGCCGCCGATGGATTGCAGCAAAATCGATTTCACTTTGCCCGACATAGCCGCATAAATTTTGGTTTGCTCCAACTGGCTACTTAAACCGGCCAGCATTTCTTTTAAGCGCGCCAAACGGCCTTCGGTATCGGTGAGATCATTCTGCGCACGCGCGCGAAATTCATCGAACAAAGACGCGCGCGCTTGTTTTGCTTCCGCCACCATCGACTCGATTTTTTCAATGGTGATTTTGACTGCATCCACCTGCCCCACCAGCCCCACTCGCTCGCGCTCCAGCTTGCGCGCTTCAGCGGCGCTCAGTGCACCACTTTCCACCGCCGCTTTGGTCAGGCGCATTTCCTCGTCTAATAACGTCAGCGCACTGCTTAGCGTTTGTTGTTTTTTGCGTGCTTCACTTAAATCGCGCAGTTGCTGGACGATGGTTTCATCGGCCTGATTAACTCGCCCTTGCAGCTCGCTCATATCGGCGCGATAGGTAGCAGCTTCGGCTTGTAATGAGGCGTTATCCGGTGCTTGTTCAGCATCAATTACAGTGGTGGATGACAAATAACGCGAGCTTTCCAGCGGTGAGAGAGTCACTGCTTGTTCGTCACCGTTTTGCACTGCGATTGAATCGAGTTCATGCAATAAACGCAGACGTTTTGCTGCGAGTGTTTGCTGCTCGGCAAAGGCTTCGGCGTGGCTGGCTTTTGCCCGCGTCTCGTCAAGCGTCATCAACAATTGCCCCGCGCTGACCTGATCGCCTTCGCGCACATGTAGCTGCCGTAAAATTCCGCCATCCAAACTTTGCACATGCTGCACAGACGCAGATGGAACCAATTTACCGGTGCCTACAACAACTTCATCGATATGCGCCAGACTCGCCCACACAATTGCAGCAAATACCAAACCGCCGATCAGCCAAATAATTTGCCGCGCGGCATAGGCTTGTTGCACCTGCGGCCAATAACCGACGCTGCTCATGTTGAAGTTCCCTTAGGTGTAATAACCACTTGGCGTTTGGGCGTTGCTGTAGGTGTGATTGTAGGTGTAGCTGCTGATTTTTTTGCCCCAAACGAATTGGCGACAAATTCCGAGCGGGGTTGATCTAGAATAATTTTGCCGCGCTCCATCACCAGCACGCGGTCGCAAATATTCAGCAGCGATGGTTTATGAGTGGCGAGGATAAATCCGCGCGTTGATGGCAATTTGGAGAGAGTTTGGATAACCCGCTGCTGCATGGTGTCATCCATCGCACTGGTGGGTTCATCCAATAACAGCCAAAGTGGATCGTTCATCATAGTGCGTGCAAGAGCGATGAGTTGACGCTGGCCGCCCGAGAGCGCCAAACCGCCCTCGCCCACTGGCGATTGCAAACCATTGCTCAAGCCGGCGATAAAATCGTTAATGCCCAAACTGGTCACCAGATGGCGCAGGTGTGTTTCGTTTTCTACTGCTTGGCCACAGGTGATGTTTTCAAGAATACTGCCCCACAACAGCTGCGGGTTTTGCGCAAGCCACCCCAGTTGCGAACGCAAATGTGCCAGCGGCCAGCGCTCGCGTTCTATATCGTCGTAATAAAGCAAACCAGAAGTGGAATCCAACTGCCCCGCCAACATAGACAGGAGCGTCGATTTACCGCTGCCACAAGCACCGAGAATCGCAATGCGTTCGCCCGGTTTGATCGCCAGTGACAACTGCTGCAACGCAGGCTGGGTTTGGTCGCGATAGGCGAAGGTCACATCCTGCATCCGCAGTGAACCGGTGAAAGTCAGCTCGGTAAATCTATGCTGTTGATTTTCCTGCTCCAGCGCCATGATGCCATCCAACCCGACAACCGCCGCTTTGGTTTGGGTGTAACGCAACAAGAGCAAAGCCACCTGCCCCATAGATTGCGCGGCGCGCCCGCTGAGCATGGTGATGGCAATCATCCCGCCCATACTGAGCAGGCCTTCGCTAATACGCGCAACACCCCAGATTAATAACCCGACCGTTACCAAATATTGCGACAACATTAACAAGTGGTTGAGTGAGCTGCTCACATCGCGCGCGCGAATGTTGTAATCGGCAAGCTGGCCAACCAGTTGTTGCCAGCGGCGCACAAAAAACGCTTCCTGATTTTTTTGTTTTAACTCGGTGAGTAATTGCAGGCTTTCAATCAATTGCGCTTGACGCTGGCTGGATAAACGCCCCGCTTCGGTGATGGCGGCGGTGATTTTTCCGCGCGCCATTACCGCCACTATACAGAGCGCAACCAAAGCGATAATGGGCACAAACACCAGCGGACCGCCGAGCCAGGCGATTAACCCTAAAAACAAAATGGTGAACGGCAAATCCACCAAGGTGACCAGCGTGGCCGAGGTGAGAAAATCCCGCACCGTATCCACTTCTTGCAATTGTTTAGCAAAGGCTCCAACCGATTGCGGCCGCTGCCCTAGCTTCATACCCATGACTTTGCGATAAATTTCGGTGGAGACGGATACATCAATCTGACGGCCAGCCATATCCGTAATACTGGCGCGCGCATTGCGCAGCAACCAATCAAAAATCAGCGCGATAGTGACGCCAATCGATAACACCCAAAGCGTATCCATCGCCTGATTAGGCACCACGCGGTCGTACACATTCATGGTAAACAGCGGCACCAGCAAGGCGAGCAAGTTCACCACCAGCGAGGCAAACAATAAATCGCGATACCAGGGGCGTGCTTGCAGAAGCGCTTTTTTGAGCCAGTGAACCGGCACTTGCGGGAGTAAATCTTCCGAGCGACGGTCGGCAAGCTGCTCGGTAGATACCAACAACATAGCGCCGCTTAATTCGCCGACGGGAATTGCACGCTGTTGTTTTTCGTCGGCCAGATAAAGATTGGCCGTGCCATTGGCGATGCTTTCCACAATCCCCAGCTGCTGATTGTGCAGCACTACAAACGGCAATAACTGCTGATCAAATTCAGCTCCAGCCTGTGTTTGTAGTGCAAGGGTTTTGCTATCAAGGGTTTTATTATCAAGAGTCAGCTGCAACCCCAATTCCTGAGCACAACTGTGCGCGGCAACTTGAGTTAAATCTAACGAATTACACGCACGCAATGGATCCCATTGATTTTGCGCAGGCGTGGGCAAATGAAAATACACCCGCAGATGTTCCAGCACCGCTCGCCATTGACTGCGAGCATTGGCGGCGGCGACATCTGCCTGTAGGTCGGGCGTCATATTCATAGCTTAGGTTCCCGTTACCAGCGTTTGATCGTCGATCATTTTTTGCAGGATCATCGCATCGGTTGCCCCTGAACTATCCGCGCCATACAAATCATTTTTGGTTACATCGGTGAGACTGATAGTTTGTACCACGCCACCACCCAAGTTGATTGAGATGCTGGTATTGCCCGAAGCCTCGGAAAAAGAGATGACCGTACTGCCACCCAAAGCAATATCGGTGAAGCGCAGCTGATCACCTTCGCTGATATTGAAGTCGGTAATGGTATCGTTGGCGGGGGTGCCTACACTGCCGAGATCCGCAGTGCGGAAGACAAAATCATCAGCCCCGGCAGCACCAGTCAATGTGTCATTGCCGCTACCGCCGACCAGATAATCTATTCCCGCCGTACCTGTAAGTGTGTTATCGCCCGGCGCAAATACATCTACTTCCAGACTCTGCTGATTGCCACTCACAGTTTCGCCGTTGAGGGTCGAACGCGGCTCAATAATCAGGTTGTAACTTTCACCAGCAACCGCATTGGTGATGCGCAAACCGGCGACATCCGCCGAGGTAACCGTCCACTGTTCGCCGGATTTAGTGCCCGCACTCAGCGTGATGGAAGACGGCAAACCAGTGATAAGAATATCGCTGGTTTCACCGGGAGCGGGATTATCCTGCGTCAGCTGTAATCCGAGCGACACATTGGTGTCGGTGGTGATGAGAGTGTCGCCGGGGCGCGTGAGCAGCGGCGGATCAGGCATGGGGCTAATGTCGATACTGATCGACTGGGTTCTCATATCGGCAACTGGCGTTTGATGCGTTTTCACTACGCCATCCACAGTTGCGGTATCCAGTGAGCCCACCGAAATATCCACATCCATATGACCAAAGGCATTGCTGCCAGCAAATAATTCGATGGTCTCAACCAACGCCAAACTGGTCACTATAGTGGCTGAATAGTTACCCGAATCCGGCGTAAACACGCCGACTTTTCCATCGCTGGCGCGAATACCAATTAACGTCTGCACCGCACTTGGGTCTGAGGTTCCTTTCACGGTGATGCGCACCACGACGGTTTCATTAGGGTCGTTGACCTCAATGGCTTTGGCATAAACCCCCAGCGTAATCGCATCGCCCTCGTTGACGGCCACATCCGTTGCCACTTGCGTAAATTGAGCGCCATCGGCAATGGGGTTGATATGAACGACAAAATCCTTGGCGTTGCTGACAATTTCCTGCGTGGACAACTCCATAGAAACAGATTCGAGGCTAAGGGTCAGATCGCCGGAGAAATCAGGTGGTGGCAACAACACCAAATCCTCGATTTGATCGGCAGTAAAACTCCAGACATAACCGCCAGCGCCGTCTGATCCATTATTAGCCAGCTGCACGCGGGTGCCGCCGTTATCCCAAAACAGTACCGCCCCTTCAGGCACGCCCCGAATGGAAAGCGACAGAGTTTCAGAGCCGTCCTGATCGGTATCCAGCACATTTAATCCCACCAGTGCGATGTAAGAATCCTCATCGCCGGTTTGGTCTGCCACAATAACTGGCGCCGCATCAGTTACGGCGGTGACTGTGATACCAATACTCTTGGTCACATCCTGACTTACGGGATTAGTCAGACTGCCCAAGGTTAGACCGGTGGTTTGGTCGGTCACAGTCAGCACCACATCGAGACTAAAACTGCCGTGTTTATTTAATGGCGGGCGATAGTAAATGTCGTTAATGCGACTAAGGTCCGTAAGCCTATAGCCACCCGCTTCGGCGACCAATAAACCATTCGGATCGTATAGTTCGCCTTCTGTTGGTGCCACAAACAGCACACCAGTGACAGTTTCCAGACCTTCGCTGGCCAGCGTACTGCTGTCGCCCACCAGCGATTGCAAATTGATGTTCAAGCGCGCGGGAATGTCTTCCAACATATTCAAGCCCGGGATATCGCTCACCGCATCCACCACCGGGCCGATTTCGATTGCCAGTGTCTCGGTAGTCACTATGCTCGCACCGAGTGGATCAGTTGAGATTTTGTGCACCAGCATTGAGGTGACGCCGGCAAAATCCTCATCCCTTATATGCAGGGTTAAGTTGCCCAAACTGGCAGTGGTAAACCAGTAGGCGATCCGCGTGGTGCCATCACTGGCATATTGAATCTCAACATCAGCGCCGGTAATAGTGCCGCCATAGGGAATGTCGGCTGAATCAATGCGGAAGCTGACGATGTCGTTAGCATCACCCTGTACATTAGTATTTATATGCCCGGACAGATCAACCGCACTACCCTCAAGGCCATCAATAATAGAGGTTTGCAAGGTACCTACAGCTTGCACAGAACCCAAGTCACCGGGAGCGAGGAATTGCACTTGAATTACATCGGAGATGATGTCGGCATCGTCGTCTTCGGTGGTATCTATCACCCGCGCTGACACTAACACCTCAATAGGTGCACTGTTGATATGGTCGCTGATAATGGTGGCACCGTTGAGTAAATCGATAATATCGACGGTGCTGGTAGAAGTACCCGTGGCCTGGATCATCCAATTGCCTTTGCCATCATGCAGTGCGCCGTTGGGATGGGTGATGTACCACCCATCGGCCTCAGGCAGACTGATCATGATGTAATCGAGATATTCCGAACCGTCGATATCTTCTTCGATAAAGGTTGCCGCGCCACTCAGGCTAATAGCACTGCCATCGCTGGAGACCAGCAATGTGTCTGTACCTTCAATGCGAGTAGGAACTTCGGTGCCATCATCAACAATGGCAGTTATCTCTACATTCAAAGTGCCGGCAACATTTTTAACAGCAATTTCGCCCGTATCTGATGTATCGGTGATCTCATAGATAACATTGACTGCCAAGTCATCACCTGAGTCTTCCAGCGGCCTAACCGTGAGGCGACCACTGTTGATCAGAGTGGAAAAGTCGGTGCCATTGGCCGGGGCAAAACTGCGCAGATCCAAACCGCCACTGGGCACAGGGACAACCGCGCCATCAAACAGTAGCAACATGCCCGAAGGCAGGCTTTGCAACGTGATATTGGTAACGACTTCCGAGCCATCAACATCTGCCACACCCGGCGCAAAGTTCAATTCGATGTCAGTATCTTCCGCCCCTTGGCTATTGGCGGAGATGCCATCCGTAGTATCCACTACAGGCAGCAAATTAATGTTTACCGACATTTCATAACTGGCGCTATCGCCATCGGGTTCGGTATTGGTTTGGAAAATATCGAAACTCAGCAAACCGCTGAAGTCAGCCAGAGGTTTAATAAACAGCGTGGATAGCTGCGCCGCCGTTACCGAATACATGGGCTGGCCATTTTGCTCGCCGACGACGGTCAAGCTCACCGGATTGCCGTTGGCATCGGTGATCACTACGCCTTCAGGAATATTGGCGATCACCAAATCCATAATTTCGGAGTCATCATCATCTTCGGATGAGATCAGGAAGTTGAGCGGCACTAGCGTGTCTTCATCGAAGGTGGCGGTAATAGTTCCGGCAGCCTGATCAAAATCCCAATAGTTATCTGGCCCCGAATCGACCGCGGGCAAATCCACCACACCTGTGAGTTTTACCGTCACATTGCGCGCAGCTGATTGTGCTTCTACCAAGCTTGGCGCTATGCCATCCACGGTAGATTCAGTGGCGATGGAAACCACACTGATGGTGAAATCGCCATTGGTGGTTGAGCTGATATCTTCCAGCGGTTTCACAAACGCCTGATTACCCGTGACCTGCGCCTCAGTCACCCGATATACACCGGGGCTGACCAAACCGAGTTCAGCGCCGTTTGCATCCACCACCGACCAGCCACTGGGCATCGTCAATTGGAAGCTCAGGGTTTCGGAACCATCGGTATCTTTCAGCGAGCCAGTCATAAAACTGGATAGTGCAATCAGTTGATCCTCGAACCCCTGCACAGAAGTATTTGTTGCCACAGTTGGCATGTCAGCCACAGGAGCGATATTGAGGGTGACGGTTTGCGGGGCTTCATCACTCTCGCCGGTGGAAGATTCAGTCGCAATGGCGATAGCATCAAACGTGCGCACACCCGCCGCATTGGCCGCAACGCTAATCGTTAACGCCGCCATCTCGGAGGCCGACAAAATCGAACCATTGGTAATGGTGCGGCTACCGGATTTTAGGGTGAGATCTGCACCGATATTTTCGATGCGGTAAGTCAGCACCTCAGAGCCATCAGTATCCTGCAGGTTTGCCGACAAGTTGAGCGCTGGCGCTGCTGCATCTTCATCCATGCTGTAGGTGAATTGCGATGCGTTATCCCACACTGGCTCATCCACTACGGGGGTCACGCTGACGTCAAAACTTTCTGATTGGGTGCGAGTACTGTTGGTGATGCTCACAATCATGGTGACGTTAAAAACCACGTTATGAGTCGGATCAGAGATGTTGGCGGCCGGGGTGTATACCAGAGTACCGTTAGGTTGAACTTCTCCAGTTATCGAATCAATTAAAACCAGATCTGAGCCAGATAAAACTATCCCGCCCGCACCATTAGAAGGTAAAGCAACACCATTGAGCGTGAGTATTCCGCCCTGTAATCCGGCCTCATCAAACACCAAGGATGTGATCAATTCGCCCTGATCCAGATCGCCAGGAGAAGCGCTGAGAGTCAGTGTTAATGGGGTATCTTCTGCGGTTTGTAGCGGGCTGAGGTTGATACTACCTGCCTCATCAACCACATTCAGAAATACATCTTTTGCGACTACATCACCGTCAAAATCGGTGATGTCGATGTTCATGCGGTCAATAAAGTCGGCGTTGAATGAAGGGACTGTGACGATTTGCCCTGTACCATCGGCATTAACAGTGAATGTCCCGTATTGAGCGCCGCCATGCATCAACAAAATCACAATCGGGTCTTTATTAGCGTTAAACACATAAACTTCAGTGCCACCACCTTGAGGGGTGTATCGAATTTCGGTCACCTCCGCCCCATCAGCACCTCCGCGATTATCGGATAGCAAATTAAACGGACTGTTGTATCCCTCAGTTAATTGCATCGTCCGACTGCCGTCATCGGGAATATCATCAACCACATTCACCGTGAGCGTGCGCGGCGCAGACAGATCGCCATCGGCATCACGCAATACAGCATCGAAAGTCAACGGCAGCGTGTTTTCACCATTGCCACTAGCATGGTCAAGCGCGCGGCTCAGGCGAAATTCGGTTTTGCCATCAAGGCCGATTTTTACGCGGAATACTTCGTTGCTACCTGCGCTACCAATCCACCAACCATCGCTGGTTGGGCTACCCGCCAGCACAACATTCACACCATGACTGGTGACGGGTGATGTGAGGCTGAGCAATACAGCGACAGTTTTATCGCTGCCCGGTGTGGCATAGCCAAAACCTGTGTCGCTGGTAGCACTGGTATAGGTATCGTCTTCATCGACCGTGAGCGTATCGAGCGATTGCCCGGCCGGATCGCGCCCGTCATAAATACTGATAGCGCCGTTGAGTGTGGTAGTAGTGCCATCGCTATCGATAAAGTTCACCGGGATATTAACGGTCAGGTTATTGAGCGATGTGCCATTACTGGCGAGGTGATCCAGCGCGCTGAGTACCGTCACTGTTAGCGGGACTGATTGGGAAGTGCCTGCGGCTATATCCACATCCGGTACTGTGGCGCGCAGAACACTGGTGCCGCTGCTGGTTTTGGCCTCCCAGACTGTGCTACTGACTTGACGCCACACCAATGCCGAGCCATTTACTGTGAACTGACGACCACTTGTATCCACTGCGGCAACGCCATCGGTAAAGCCAATACTGATCTGGGTGATGGGGTCTTTGGTCGCAGTAAGGCTGAAATCCACTGAAAGTGTGGTTGGGGTATTAGCATTCGCAGCCGACTGGGGTGATTCGGACAGTTGCATAACCACATCGCTACCGGTGGCAGCAGTGCTGTCATAAACCTTGATATTCAAATGACCGGTAAAACGATCACCATCGAAATCGACAATCCTGTAAGTCAGTGCCAGATTTAACGGGTCACTGGAAGATTGATCCAACGCTTTGTAGAGCGTGATGTTGTATGGCACAGAGCTGTTGGCTGTCGCACTGGGGCTGCCGGTGAAATCCACCACAAATACCGGATCGGCCAGATTACTGGTATAACCAACCAACCGTTGTCCAGCGTTTTGAACTTGATACTGGATAATCTCACCACCACTGGTAACCGCTGGTTGGTTGTTATTAATAAACTGCAGCGTAGCTATCTGATCGCTGCCGATAACCAATGCAACCGAGCCTGACTCAGTCACGCTGGGTGATAGATTGTCCTCATAAAGACGTATCTCGGCCGAGCTACCGCCAGGGTTGGCGCCATCTTTGATATACAAAGTCGCGGAACTGATGGCTTCAGTTCCATCTATGTCCTCTGCCACTACGGCTATAGGGAAATTAAACAGATCGATTTGTGTTGAGTTGGCATCAATGTGATCCAGTGGACGGAGCAGCGTCAATACGCCAGTACCTGCAATATCACCGTTGGTACCGGCCACTGCGCTGATCGAGATAGTAAAGACTGCTTGACCATTAGCTTTGGCAGTCAGCAAGGTACTGGAGGTCAACTCATAGGTTAAAAGATTACCTTCGCTCTTATAGCCCAATCCGGCCAACAAATTGACTTGGGTTTCGCTAAAGGCCACTGTGCTTGGCACCAAATTATCGGAACCTGCATGGATGGTAAACGCGATATTGGTCGGCGCCACAGTGTTGTAAACAAGCTCGCTGCTTTCGTGTGTACCATTGGGGAAATACCCTGCTGCGCCGTCGCGAATCGTGATGGTGACTTGCGCGGTGTCAAAGTCCTTATCCAAATCCAGGGCCGAGTATTCAAACTGCAATTGCTGCAGCAGAGTGTTGTCGAGATTGCGCGCGGGTAAGAGCGTCCAAGTGCCATCGGAACGCACGGTCAGCTCACCTTTGGAGGTCATCACCACCGCCGGAACGTTGACAGCAACCGTGTAGCTATTGCCCTCGACGGTAATGCGCGTCAGCGTGAGCGGACCTTCTGCCTGATTGTCATTATTGAAAACATTGCCCGTGGTTTGCACGGCTTCGGTTGCGTTATAGGCATCGTCGTAAGTGAATTCACCTGAGTCGCGAATATGCACAGGCACACTGGCGATTACTGTTTCGCTGGTGCTGTCGGCATCGACCTGAGTTGCTTCCAATTGCAAACCGGTACGGAGGGTATCGGTCAAGGCGCTCTGGTCTACCGGTGCAAACAGGGTGACGGTAATTGTGCCATCGCCATTGATGACTGCACTTAGCACCGGTTGCACATCGTTTGTCCGGTTGGCAGTAAGACTTTGTCCATCGCTCGCGACGGTAATGATCAGCTCCGAGCCAAGGGACTTCACCAGCGCCAAATCCGGTTGCGATGTACTAAAACGCGCAGTGTCGTATTCAGTGATGCGGATGGTGCTTTGCGCCGGGTAACCGGCGGGATAGTTACTTAATGCATTTTCAGATAGCACTACTTGCGTAGGTTGGATCAGCGTCGGTGTGGAATCCGAAGCTGTGTTGCCTGCCAGATCACTCACACTGGCACTCAAATGCCAGGCGGACACCGTACTCAAACCACTGGCAGTTGCAGCGGCCGTCCATACACCACCGGCCTGCACTGTAGCGGTGAACGTATTGGTGTTATTCAAGCCATCCCGAATCGTAACCGTCACTGTTTGCCCGACTTCTGCGTCGGTAGTACCGGAAATCACTGTCGCCTGCCCTGAGCGCAATTGGGCGATATTCAAACCAGCACCTGTATCTATATCGATGCTGACGAGCGTATCTTTGATCGCGGTGTCGGTATTGGTCGCCAGGTTACCTGCCAGATCGGTTACCGATGCAGTGGCATTCAGGGTTCCCTCGTTGTAACCACTCAAATCCAATGCCGAGGTTTGCCAAACGCCTCCCACCTGAACGATTGCCGTCACCGATTGGGAGTTGACGCCATCGCCAACAACAACAGTGACCGTGCGCCCAACTTCTACATTGGTTACCGAGCCACTGAGGGTCACGGCGCCAATTTCATTGGTGCTATAGCGCTGATCACCATCGAAAGTGACAACTACCGACGCCCGCGTATCTTTGGTAGCTGTATCGCTGTTAGTCGCCAAGTTGCCTGCAAGATCTGTAACTTCCACACTGGCGGTCAAAGCTCCCTCATTGAAGCCCGTTAGATTTTGCGCCGTGGTATTCCATACTCCGCCTGCCAGTACTTGGGCTGTAGTGGTTTGGGTGTTCTCACCATCGGTAATGGTGATGCTAACCGTCTGCCCTACTTCAACATTGGTTACGGTTCCGCTTAGCGTTACCGCGCCGATTTCACTTGCGCTGTAAAGTTGATCGCCATCGAACACTACTTGAATGCTGGCTTGGGTATCTTTAATCGCAGTTGCTGTTGCCGATGCAGGGTTTCCGGCGATATCGGTCACCTGCGCGGTGGCCGTCAGGTTGCCATCGTTCAAGCCGGTGACATCGAGTGCGCCGGTTTGGTAACTACCATTGGCTTGCACCAACGCGGTGATCGATCTGCTGTTAGTGCCATCACTAACCGTCACCGTCACCGTCCGCCCCGGCTCAACATTGGCCACGCTGCCGCTTAGAGTGACTGCGCCAACTTCAAAGCTGCTATAGCGCTGATCGCCATCAAACACGACTTGAATACTCGCTTGGATATCCTTCATGAAAGAAGCAGTCTGAGTGGCGATGTTCCCCGCCAAGTCAGTGCTACGCATCGCCACTTGGATCAAACCATCTGCCAGCGCTGCCAGATTTACCCCCGTCACCTGATAGCTGTTGTCGCCGAGTATCACACCCAATCCATTCACTTCGGCGCCAAGGCGATCGGTAAACGTCAGCTCCACTTCTCGCCCAGCACCGATCTCAGCAGTAGTGCCATTCAGGGTGAGATTCAATACCTCGGTACCGTTTAACAAGGTGCCGCCACTGGAGGTCAGGTCAGCATTGATCGCCGCCAGAGTGTCGATCACGGATGTATCGGAAGCAGATATGGTGTTGCCAAAGTTATCAGTTGCCGTCACAACCAATGTGAGCAAGCCTTGAGCAAGACCGCTCAAGTCAACATCAGCAATACTCCAGGCTTCAGCAGCGGCTGTAGTGGAAAGCACAATCTGTGTGCCGAGGGAATCGGTCAGGGTTACGGTCAGTTCGTGGCCATCGCGAATATCCAGCGCCGCGCCGGATAAGTCCACTGCCCCCACCTCAAACATATTGACGTAGTTATCGCCACCATCATCAATATAAGCTCCCAGCTCCGAAGGGGTTGCGTCCGGTTCAATGGTGACAGTTACGGTAGCGCGGTCAAAGTCGCCATCGCTATCCAAGGCAAAATAATCGAACGTAAAACTGATAGGTGTATTACCGAAAATGCTGGTAGCCAATAGCGACCAACTACCATCAGAATTAATCTGTAACTGACCGTATCTAGTCAGTCCAGCCGCTGGATTTTCATTGGTGACAGGATAAAGAATATTGTTGAAATTAACTGCTATGACCTGCAGGGGGGCTTCGATTTGGTCGTCATTTGCCAGTATATTGCCGGTGATCGGCTGTTTCTCCATGACGCTGAATGCATCATCCACCGCGAAATTACTTAAGCCTTCAACAATGGTGATGGGCACTTGTGCCAACACCGTCTCACTGGTGCCATCCGCATCGTTTTGAGTTGCCTCTATCAGCAGGCCTGTAGAGACTTGATCCGTCAACAGACTTTGATCCACCGGGCCGTGCAAGGTGATACTAATTGTCCCGTTGCTATTAATCACAGCGGAGAGAATCAGTTGATTGTCCGATTGGCGCACCGCATTCAAGCTTTGTCCGTCACTCGCCACTGTAACCACAAGCGGTGAATCAATAGAGGTCAACTCACCAAGCGGAGTCTGGTCAGCACCAAAACGGACGATGTCATAACCAGTAATATTGATGGTGCTATCGCCACTCTGACCATCAGGCGATTGACTTAATGCATCTTCCGAAAGTATCACCAAACTGGGTAGCACAATACTTGGAGTAAGGTCACTCGCTTGATTGCCCGCCACATCCATCACACTGGCACTCAGCTGCCAAGCAGATAAAGCACTCAAAGCGCTGACCGTTGCAGTGGTCGTCCATACGCCACCAGCCTGCACTGTGGCTGTGAACGTATTGGTGTTATTCGAGCCATCCCGAATCGTAACCGTCACCGTTTGCCCGACTTCTGCATCGGTTGTACCGGAGATCACTGTAGGTTGCCCTGAACGCAGTTGGGCAATATCCAAACCAATGCCTGTATCTATATCGATGCTGACAAGCGTATCTTTGATCGCGGTGTCGGTATTGGTCGCCGGGTTACCTGCCAAATCCACTACCGATGCTTCCGCAGTCAGGGTTCCCTCGTTGTAACCACTCAAATCCAATGCCGAGGTCCGCCAAACGCCTCCCGCCTGAACGATTGCCGTCACCGTTTGGGAGTTGACGCCATCGCCGACAACAACAGTGACAGTGCGCCCGACTTCTACATTGGTCACCGACCCACTTAAGGTTACAGCGCCAATTTCATTGGTGCTGTAGCGCTGGTCGCCATCGAATTGGACTTGAATGCTGGCTTGGGTGTCTTTAATGGCGGTATCACTATTGGTGGCGATATTGCCTGCAACATCCTCTACCGTCGCAGTAGCGGTTAATGTGCCCTCATTAAAATTACCGAAGTCCAGCGCCGTGGTATTCCATACTCCGCCTGCCCGTACTTGGGCGGTAGTGGTTTGGGTGTTCTCACCATCGGTAATGGTGATGCTGACCGTCTGCCCTACTTCAACATTGGTTACGGTTCCGCTTAGCGTTACCGCGCCGATTTCACTTGCGCTGTAAAGTTGGTCGCCATCGAACGCAACTTGAATGCTGGCTTGGGTATCTTTAATCGCAGTTGCTGTTGCCGATGCAGGGTTTCCAGCGATATCGGTCACCTGCGCGGTGGCTGTCAGGTTGCCATCGTTCAAGCCACTTATATTCAATGTGCCGGTTTGATAAGTGCCCCCCGCTTGCACCAAGGCGGTAATGGAGCGACTGCTCACCCCATCGCTGACCGTCACCGTCACCGTCCGTCCCGGCTCAACATTGGCCACACTGCCGCTCAGAGTGATCGCACCGACTTCAAAGCTGCTATAGCGCTGGTCGCCATCAAACACGACTTGAATACTGGCTTGGGTGTCTTTCAGAAAGGTCGCAGTTTGATTCGCGATATTTCCCGGCACATCCGTTGCGGTCATGGCAACGCTGATTTGCCCATCTACCAGCGACGATAAATCTACGCCGCTAACCTGATAACTTCCCCCCAGGGTAGTAATGCCAGACGCAACTATTTGCGTACCCGCCGTATCAGTAAATGTGAGCTGCACTGTGCGCCCAGCGCCAATCTCGGAGGTGGTGCCATCAAAGGTGAGATTCAGGACTTCTACAGCATTCAGAAGCAAACCAGCATCAGCAGTCAAATCCGCATTGATAAATGCCAGCGTATCGATCACTGATGTATCTGAGGCAGAAATGTTGGTGCCGAAATTGTCAGTCGCTGTCACCACTAGCGTGAGCAAACCTTGGGCAAGGCCGCTCAGGTCAACATCCGCAATACTCCAGGCTTGGGCAGCGGCGGTAGTGGAAAGCACAATCTGTGTGCCGAGGGAATCAGTCAGGGTGACGGTCAGTAAGTGGCCATCGCGAACATCCAGCGCCGCGCCAGATAAGTCCACCGCCCCCACCTCAAACATATTGACGTAGTTATCGCCACCATCATCAATATAGGCTCCCAGCTCCGAAGGGGTTGCGTCCGGCGCAATGGTGACAGTTACGATAGCGCGATCAAAATCCCCATCGCGATCCAAACCGTAATAATCAAAAGTAAAGGTGATGGGTGTATTGCCAAAAACACTGGAGGCCAAGAGCGACCAACTGCCGTCAGAATTGACTTGCAGGTCACCGTACTTAGTCAGTCCTGCTGCAGGTTTTTCATCAGTTACGGGGTAAATAATATTGTTAAAGTTGACCCCAATAACCCGCAAGGGCGCTTCGATTTGGTTGTCATTCACCAGCAAATTGCCGTTAATCAGCTGGTTTTCTTTGCCGCCGAACACGTCATCTACTGCAAAGTTGCTCTGTCCCTCACGAATAGTCACCGGCACTTTCGCCAGCACTGTTTCGCTGGTGCTGTCAGCATCGTTTTGAGTTGCCTCTATAAGCAGATCGGTGGTGATTTGGTCGATCAACACCCCCTGATCAACCGGGCCAGTGAGTGTTACTGAAATAGTGTTGTCGCTATTAAGCACCGCTGAAAGCACTGGTAACCCGTCGGACTGGCGCACAGCCACAAGGCTCAAACCATCCACTGCTACTGTGACCAGCAGTGGCGAGCCCAAAGAAGTAACGGAACCAAGTGGAGTCTGGTCGGCGCCAAATCGAATCAGGGTGTAATCGGTGATATTGATGCTGCTGTTATCAACATAGCCGTCGGGCAGATAGGTCAACGCATCTTCTGACAGCAAAATCGCACCGGGCAATACGAGTGTTGGGGTTGAATCACTAGCCTGATTTCCCGCTACATCCATTACGCTGGCATCTAACATCCAGGTCAAATTGGTATCGAGTTGGGTGATGGCTACCTGAGTAGACCAACTGCCGTCGGCTTGAACTTGTGCCGTAAAAATTTGCTGCTGATTTGCAGTATCACTAAAACGAACCTGTACCATCTGCCCCGGTTCAGCATCCGTAGTCCCTTTGATCGTGAGCGTCTGCTGGGCTCGCAGCAGATTAATGTCGAGACCAGTACCCGTATCTATATCAATAACCAACACAGTGTCTTTGGTTGCATCCGCCGTTGCCGATGCAAGATTACCGGCGACATCCGCTACTGCCGCAACTACTGACAGACGCCCATCATTCAAACCGGTCAAGTCGACCGCATCACTCTGCCAGAGGCCACCATCTTGAACTACTGCAGTGACGTTGACACTATTGATGCCATCACTGATCAGCAGAGTCACCGTCTGCCCTACCTCAACCTGAGTCACTGTCCCACTCAAAGTGACAGTGCCGATTTCAAAGCGGCTGTAAAGTTGATCGCCATCGAACTGAACAGAAATCGCTGCTTGAGTATCTTTTACTATGCTGGTGACTTGGGTGGCGATATTGCCCGCCAGATCGGTACTGCGGTAGGAAATGGTGATAGTGCCATCCGCCAAAGCGGATAAATCCAAGTCGTTGATCGCGTAGCTACCATCCTCTGCCACTTGTGTGCTGGCAGTCAGGGTTGCGCCATTCTGATCGGTAAACACCAATTCAATAGTGCTACCGCCATTGATAAATTCCGTTTTACCAACAAGGTCAACATCCAAAACTTCAACTGCATTGAGAAGATCGCCACCATTCAAAACGGTTTCATCGGTAATCACTGCCCAGGTATCAATGATTGAAGTATCAGTCGCAACTATAGTGTTGCCGTAAAAATCCCGCGCCGTCACGGTAAGCGTTACCGGGCCTTGCGCTAGGCTGCTGAGATCGACATCGGCCAGCGACCATTGCTCGCCAAATATTTGTGTCGTAAAACTCAGGGTCTTACCTTCGGAATCAGTTAAAACCAGCTCCAATAATTGCTCATCTCGTAACTTGATGCCGGTGCCAAAAAGATCAACCATATTCACTTCAAATTGGTTGATGAAACCATCGCCGTTATCCTCAATAACAGCGGTTAATTCTGCATTTCTATCAATAGGGGGAATGGTCGCGGGAGTGTGAACTTGGGGAGTGTTATCGCTGACAAAACGGCGTTGATGAGTGGTAAAACCTGACTCGGGCAGCACCTCATCTGCGGTACGCAATATAGTGGCTCGCAGGATATTAAAATCGACCGAGGCAGATGACCTACCCGCCACCTGCGATGCAATACTCGCCTCATTGCCATCCAGAATGATGGCATCCGCTGGAACCTGATCGCGGCTCACCTCTACTAAGGAGCCATCCTCCATCAATCGCCAATAACGGCCATCAACCAGCAAAACGATAATCTTCTCACTCGCCATACACTACATCCTTTCAACAGGGCGACCTGAAACAATTAAACGCCTAAGACGTTACAAACAAAAACCCAAAGTAGATAAGCGCAGCGTTTCTCATTACAAAAGGCATCGAGTTTTATTAAAGCACCAAGATCCTGATAGGCAAATCCATTTTGATATATCACGACCAGCAGAATGAAAAATGCGCCACTATTTTTAAAAACGCGCCAAGATGCTCGCCAATGGCAGGAAATTAAGAAGATATAGACTGTAGACAGGAATGGAGCGGAGCTGGTATCTCCGTAAGATTGTGATTCCTGCGTATACCGCTAACGCCATGCTCAGCGGCAGTTTGTAAGCGTGGTTTTGTTGGTTCCTTTTGCGGTTGCTTTTGCGTGAAAAATCGCGACTTACAAACTCTCCAGTCCACATAGGGCGCTGGTTGCTACGAATTGCTATGAACTAGTTAATGCCTCAAAGCCAGTTATTGCGAATATTGCACCTACAAACAGAAGAGCGAGTAATATTAGCCCTCTTACTATGTAGAAAAATCCCGAAAAATTTGAGTTCCCAGCACAAGCCCAGAGAAAACGAACAGTGCAAATGTAATAAATAAAACTAAGTATTACTAAAGCAATTTGAACAATGGCGGCTATTGTACTTGGCTCTGAAAAGACAGATTGAAGGCCTATACTTACTAAGATTAAGGCCAAGGTGAATAAAAAATTTCCTAAAATAAAATGCCCCCAAAATGCAGATATCAGCTTCGCTCGACCGTTCCAATGCCGCAAAAAACTCAGCAAAAGCGTTTCTATTGAGCCTTTCTCAGCAGCTTTATTATTGAACCCCGCTACCGGTGGACTATATGGATTTTCGTTCATTGCACCGTTCCTTTAATAGCGCCGCAGTAAGCGGCAGAGTTTAAGTTGTGGTTTTGAGTGATACTTTTGCGCAACAAAACCACAAAGCCGCGACTGACAAACTGTCCAGCGCACGAAGTACGCGGGTTGCTACGCCTTGTATGATTGATTTCGACAGTTTTCTTATCATTATTAAAGCGATAAGGTGAAGCCCATACCTGCTGCAACAGGTATTCAGCAAGGTAGCCCGGTGCTACGTTGGAGCCGAACAACCGAGCCCGTTAACAAGCGTGGGCGCCTTGCTGATTCTACTTTTAACTCGAACAGCCGAATGGGCTACGAGCCCGAATGTAGCAAGGGTGAGTTATGAATACGCCTTGTTATAGAGCGATTAAGGAAACCCAAAACGCTGCGTTCTTTCAGAACAAAAAAACAAGACAAAATATTGGAGCTGATTTTTACCGAGTTTTAGTTTAGTGGCAACGGGAAAGAAGCTACAAGACTAGAATTCCATTTCCACCAACCAAGAAAATCACTATTTCTGCAAACCCTGCCCTTTTAAACCGGCCTACTTTCTTAATAGCACAAGGAACAACGCTACTTATTTTGAACTTACTGCGTTGCTCAAAAGTGACTGCTTGCGAGAACCTTTCTACTTGCTCACGTAAAACGAACGAGCACCTATAACGCTAAGCTCAGCCGCAGTTTGTAAGTTGATGCTTTGTGGATTACTTTTGCGTAGCAAAACCACAAAGCGGCGACTTACAAACTGTCCAGCGCACGTAGTGCGCGAGTTGGAACACTTTGTTAAATTTTTACAATTTGGTAGATAGCCATATTGCAAATTCAGTTGCTTGCCTAACCAAATAAAATATTGGTTTATAAACCAATGAGTTCTTATCATTTGTTTGGCCAAACTCTTGATGCGCTTCTTCGTCAGTTTTTATGCTTAATACTGCATTATGAACTTCTAGGTCATTTTTACTTAGAAAATCTAGCTGCCACTCAAGATGATGTAATACCGTACTTTCAATTGAGTTGGTGCAAACCCATATTGCATTGCGCCCAATAAGCGCTGTAAAAAGACCCAATATAAACCCACCAAATGCCCATAAATGAATTGCATAACAATGGCGAATTGACCTTGAAACTAGGATTTTATTAAAAGTATTGAAATGCACCTTTTCGTGGGAAAGCATTTCTTCTAACTGCGAAGCAATGTCTTTGTAAAAGATGCGAGCTACGAAAAGTTGTGCTCTGTAAATATTGATTGCTCCAAATTCACCAGCATGATCAACTCTGAGAATTCGCTCCACCTCTTTCATTACACGAATATCTTCCTAATTTGCAAATTGGTCTTACCCACAAAAAGTAGACACTCTAACTATGCAGCTAGCGCTGCCCTTCGTTCAAACTCAGCGGGCGCCACATAACCAATACTGGAATATCGGCGCAAGCGATTATAGAACACCTCAATGTATTCAAAGATACTGGATTTAGCTTCATCAATCGAGTGAAACTGCTGGGTGTAAATCAACTCGACTTTCAAGCGACTAAAGAAGGACTCCATCGGT
>NZ_JAYKKN010000005.1:0-372853 GCF_035117775.1 Cellvibrio chitinivorans | reverse complement strand
TGGGGTGGTGAGGCTGTAGCTTTTGATGGTATCGATAAGGCACCGGAAGAAAAAGCTCGCGGTATTACTATTAACACTTCACACGTAGAGTATGACTCACCAATTCGTCACTACGCTCACGTTGACTGCCCAGGCCACGCCGACTATGTGAAAAACATGATTACCGGTGCTGCCCAGATGGATGGTGCAATTCTGGTGTGTGGTGCGACCGATGGTCCGATGCCGCAAACTCGCGAGCACATCCTGTTGTCTCGCCAAGTAGGTGTTCCTTTCATCGTAGTATTCCTGAACAAGGCTGACTTGTTGGCGGAAGACTGTGGTGGTGTTGGTACCGAAGAGTACAACGAAATGTTGGAATTGGTAGAGATGGAGCTGCGTGAGTTGCTGTCTACCTATGACTTCCCGGGTGATGACACTCCAATCATCGCTGGTTCTGCATTGATGGCTCTTAATGGTCAAGATGATAACGAGCTGGGTACTTCTGCTGTGCGCAAGCTGGTTGAATCTTTGGATGCATACATTCCAGAGCCTGTACGTGCAATTGATCAGCCGTTCCTGATGCCAGTAGAAGATGTATTCTCTATCTCTGGTCGCGGTACTGTAGTAACTGGTCGTGTAGAGCGCGGTATTGTTAAAGTTGGCGAAGAAATTGCAATCGTTGGTTTGAAAGACACCGTTAAAACTACCTGTACTGGTGTTGAAATGTTCCGCAAGCTGCTCGACGAAGGTCGTGCTGGTGAGAATGTTGGTGTTCTGTTGCGTGGTACCAAGCGTGATGATGTTGAGCGTGGTCAAGTATTGTGTAAGCCCGGTTCAGTAACTCCGCACACCAAGTTTGAGTCAGAAGTGTACGTACTGTCTAAAGATGAAGGTGGTCGTCACACTCCATTCTTTAAAGGTTATCGTCCACAGTTCTACTTCCGTACTACTGACGTAACTGGTGCTGTTGAATTGCCAGAAGGTGTAGAGATGGTAATGCCAGGCGACAACATCAAGATGGTTGTTACCTTGATTCACCCAATCGCGATGGAAGATGGTTTGCGTTTTGCTATCCGTGAAGGTGGTCGTACTGTTGGTGCTGGTGTTGTTGCCAAAATCATTCAGTAATTAATTTGCGGGCGGCAGTAAATACTGCTGCTTGCATTTGCTTCAAGTTATGTTAGGCCAGTAGTTCAATTGGTAGAGCACCGGTCTCCAAAACCGGGTGTTGGGGGTTCGAGTCCCTCCTGGCCTGCCAAATTTCATGAAGGTTTGTTGCGATAATGACTGCTAATACTGAAGAAAAAGTTTACCGACTAGATGCCATTAAGTGGCTTTTGGTTGTTGCTGTGGTTGCTGCAGGTGTTGTCGGGAACTCTCATTTCTCCGCCGAATCAATTTTATATCGCGCGCTTGGTTTGCTTGTGTTAGCTGCAGTTGCGGTTTTTGTCGCCTTGCAGACAGCTAAAGGTGCGGCGATTGCTGATGTGGTTCGTGGTTCATTGGTTGAGCTGCGTAAAGTGGTTTGGCCTAGTCGTCAAGAAACCAATCAAACAACACTTATTGTTTTAGTTGTGGTATTTGTCATGGCAATCATTTTGTGGTTGCTGGATACCTTTTTTGGTTTTGTTGCGTCTAATATCATAGGGTAGATAAGTATGGCTAAGCGTTGGTACGTAGTGCATGCCTATTCTGGCTATGAAAAAAAAGTAGCATCTTCTTTGCGTGATCGCGTTGCTCTTTATGGGATGGAGGAAAGTTTTGGCGAAATTCTCGTTCCTACGGAAGAGGTAATCGAGATGCGAGGCGGCCAAAAACGTAAAAGCGAGCGTAAGTTTTTCCCTGGTTATGTGTTGGTTCAGATGGAATTGAATGATGATACATGGCATTTGGTAAAAGATACCCCGCGAGTAATGGGTTTTATTGGGGGCAAGGCTGATCAGCCAGCGCCAATTAGTGAAAAAGAAGCTGATGCGATTTTGCGTCGTGTTGATGACTCGCTGGAAAAACCAAAGCCAAAAACCATTTTCGAGCCTGGCGAAATGGTTCGTGTTATCGATGGCCCATTTAATGATTTTAATGGCGTCGTTGAAGAAGTGAATTACGACAAAAACAAATTGCGAGTTGCGGTGTTAATTTTTGGTCGCTCTACTCCTGTTGAGCTGGAGTTTGGGCAGGTCGAGAAGACCTAGGTTGTAAGCAGATTTTTAATGCCCTTCTTTGCTTTGCAAAGAGGGGTTTTCGTGTCCTTGGTCTAGCCAAGGCGGGGAGCCTAAGACACCAAGCTTTGCCAAAGGTTTGGTTGAGGCGCTAACACCCATAGGGGAGTACTATCATGGCAAAAAAAGTAACCGCTTACGTTAAGCTGCAAGTTGCAGCTGGCAAAGCAAATCCAAGTCCGCCTGTTGGTCCAGCATTGGGTCAGCATGGTGTAAACATTATGGAATTCTGTAAGGCTTTCAATGCGCAAACTCAGGGCATGGAAGCGGGTGCACCTGTACCTGTAATTATCAGTGTATACAGTGACCGCAGCTTTACTTTCGTAATGAAAACCCCTCCAGCTTCTTTCTTGTTGAAGAAGGCTGCTGGTATCACCAGTGGTAGCGGTCGCCCTAATACCAACAAGGTCGGTAAGGTGAATCGCGCACAATTGGAAGCAATTGCGACTACCAAAATGGCAGATTTGACTGCTGCTGATATGGATGCTGCAGTGCGCACTATTGCAGGCTCTGCTCGTTCAATGGGTCTGGAAGTGGAGGGCGTATAAGATGGCTAAAATTACCAAGCGTCAACGTGCTATCAACGAGAAAGTTGATTCAAGCAAGCAATATTCTATCGAAGAGGCTGTTGCTCTTCTGAAGGATCTTTCCAATGTGAAATTTGCTGAAACTGTAGATGTTTCTGTAAATCTTGGTATTGATCCTCGTAAATCAGATCAATCAGTTCGTGGTGCCACTACTCTTCCTCATGGTAATGGTAAGTCAGTTCGCGTTGCTGTCTTTACTCAAGGTGCAAATGCAGAAGCGGCAAAAGCTGCTGGTGCAGAGTTCGTTGGTATGGATGAGTTAGCTGCTGAAATCAAGGCCGGTAAAATGGACTTTGATGTGGTTATCGCTAGCCCTGATGCAATGCGTGTTGTTGGTCAGTTGGGTCAAGTTCTTGGTCCTCGTGGTTTAATGCCAAACCCTAAGACTGGCACCGTTACTCCTGATGTGGCTACTGCAGTTAAAAATGCAAAAGCTGGTCAGATTCGTTACCGCGCAGAAAAAGGCGGCATCATTCATGGCGGTTTGGGTAAAATTTCATTTGATGCTGTTGCTATCAAAGAAAACTTGGAAGCACTGATTGCCGATCTGAAAAAAGCTAAGCCTGCAACTTCTAAAGGTGTATACATCAAGAAGATCTCCTTGAGTTCTACCATGGGCCCAGGCTTGGTAATCGATCAAGCGTCACTGGCGATTTAATTCGCGGCGCGCAAAGAACTTTGGGGTCCGTTTTATTAAAACGGGCCGTCAAAGACCGTAGGTGTCTTTGTTAATTATTTAAATGATTAATAAAGGCTTAATGTAAAACGCCTACGCAGATGGTGAGACCCTATTCAATCAGCAATGTACAAATTTATTGTTACAAAAGTTGTTGAATGACATCACCGAATAATGGCCTCAATAACTTTATTGAAGCTTGTAGTTAACGATAAATCGATTTGTTAAGCAAAAAGATTTATCAATGCAGGAGAAATCCCGTGGCATTAGGTCTTGAAGGCAAAAAAGCGATTGTTGCTGAAGTCCAAGACGCTGCAAAGAGCGCTCTGTCTGCTGTTATCGCCGATTCTCGCGGTGTAACTGTTGGCAAAATGACTGCTCTGCGTAAGCAGGCCCGTGAAGCTGGCGTCTGGGTAAAAGTCGTCCGTAACACATTGGCCCGTCGCGCTGTTCAAGGTACAGCTTACGAGTGTCTCGCAGACAAGTTCGTAGGTCCAACTCTGATTGCATTCTCTAAAGAACATCCTGGTGCTGGTGCGCGCATCCTTCAGGATTTTGCTAAAGAAAATGACAAGTTCGAGTTGAAAGCTGCTGCCTTTGAAGGTGAGTTAGTAAACGTTGCAATGTTGGCTACTTTGCCGACTTACGACGAAGCTATTGCTCGCTTGATGAGCGTGATGAAAGAAGCTTCAGCTGGCAAACTGGTTCGCACTATTGCGGCCGTTCGCGATCAAAAAGAACAGCAAGCTGCTTAATCTTTGGATTGCAGTTTACTTAAAGTTTTAACGAGCAAAATGCTCCATTAATTAGGAATTGAGACATGTCTCTGACTAAAGAAGATATCATCAATGCCATCGCAGAAATGTCTGTTAAAGACGTTGTTGAGTTGATCTCTGCAATGGAAGAAAAGTTCGGTGTTAGCGCTGCTGCTGCAGTAGCTGCTGGTCCTGCTGTTGGTGGCGCTGCTGCCGCTGCTGAAGAGCAAACCGAATTTGACGTAATTCTTTCATCTGTTGGTGATAAGAAAGTTAACGTTATTAAGGCTGTGCGCGAACTGACTGGTCTGGGCTTGAAAGAAGCTAAAGACTTGGTAGAAGCAGCTCCTAAAGCGATCAAAGAAGCTGTTTCCAAAGCTGATGCTGACGCAGCAAAAGCTAAGTTGGAAGAAGCTGGTGCTGTTGTAGAAGTTAAATAATTCTACTTCTGTGCCGCGGTCCATTTACAGTTTGGACGCAGGGCTGGTGAGCATTTGCTTGCCAGCCTTTTTCTGTTTCAGAAGAGACCCTGTTAATTTCTGTAGTGGTACTGAGAATGGTGAGCATCAGGTGCACCATTGATTACTGTAGAAGTAATCGTAAGTTTATCGAGTGTTAAGTTTTTACAAAGAAACGCATTGGCGTTTTCATGGCTGCGATCAAGCCCGATCCGCGAACAAGCTGGGGAATACAGATGGCTTACTCATATACTGAGAAAAAACGTATCCGCAAGGATTTTGGCAAACTGCCGCACGTAATGGATGTACCTTACCTTTTGGCGATTCAGTTAGATTCCTACAGAAAGTTTACTCAGGCAGATACAGCGCCCGGTAAGCGTGATGATATGGGGCTGCACGCTGCATTCCGTTCTGTTTTTCCAATCGTTAGCTACTCAGGTAATGCTGCGCTCGAATATGTGAGCTACAACCTTGGTAAGGCGGCGTTTGATGTAAACGAGTGTATCCTGCGCGGCGTTACTTATGCCGTCCCTCTGCGCGTAAAAGTCCGTTTGATTATTTATGATCGCGAATCTTCTAACAAGGCGATCAAAGACATTAAAGAACAAGAAGTCTACATGGGCGAAATCCCGCTCATGACTGACAACGGTACCTTTGTAATTAATGGTACTGAGCGTGTAATTGTTTCCCAGTTGCACCGTTCTCCTGGTGTGTTCTTCGACCACGATAAAGGCAAGACTCACTCTTCAGGTAAGCTCCTGTATTCCGCTCGTATTATTCCTTACCGTGGTTCTTGGTTGGATTTCGAATTCGATCCAAAAGATTTGCTGTACGTACGTATCGACCGTCGTCGCAAATTGCCAGCAACTATTTTGCTGCGCGCGCTGGGCTTTAGCTCACAAGAAATGCTGGCTATGTTCTTCGAGACTAGCTCGTTTGCATTAGGCAAAGACGGTCAATTCAGCTATGAAGTAGTTCCATCCCGCCTGCGTGGCGATGTTGCGACTTTTGATATTAAAGATGACAAAGGCAATATTATTGTTGAAGAAGGACGCCGTATTACTGCGCGCCATATTCGTCAATTGGAAAAAGCTGGCGTTAATCAAATGGATGTTCCTTCAGAGTATCTGTTGGGGCGTTCATTGGCGAAAGACATTATCGACACTCGCAGCGGCGAATTGCTGTTTGAATGCAACACCGAAATTACTGCGGATGTGCTCGCCAAATTGGTAACCGCTGGTGTTACTGATGTTGAAACTCTGTATACCAACGAATTGGATTGCGGTGCGTTTATCTCTGAAACCCTGCGTGTTGATCCAACTCGTACTGCTTTGGAAGCATTGGTAGAAATCTACCGCATGATGCGTCCTGGTGAGCCGCCAACCAAAGAATCGGCTGAAGCGCTGTTCCAAAATCTGTTCTTCTCACAAGAGCGTTATGATCTTTCTGCAGTAGGTCGCATGAAGTTCAACCGTCGCCTTGGCCGCGAAGCAGAAACTGGCGAAGGCACTTTGTCGAACGACGATATCGTTGATGTGATGAAGACTCTGATTTCAATCCGTAACGGTAAGGGCGTTGTGGATGATATCGATCACTTGGGTAACCGTCGTGTTCGCTCTGTAGGTGAGATGGCTGAAAACCAATTCCGTGTTGGTTTGGTGCGTGTTGAACGTGCAGTGAAAGAGCGTCTGTCAATGGCAGAAAGCGAAGGCTTGATGCCGCAAGACTTGATCAATGCAAAACCTGTTGCAGCTGCAGTGAAAGAATTCTTCGGTTCTTCTCAGTTGTCCCAGTTTATGGATCAAAACAACCCGCTGTCTGAGATTACTCACAAGCGTCGTGTTTCTGCGCTTGGCCCAGGTGGTTTGACTCGTGAGCGCGCAGGCTTTGAAGTGCGTGACGTACACCCAACTCACTATGGTCGTGTATGTCCAATTGAAACGCCTGAAGGTCCAAACATTGGTTTGATCAACTCTTTGGCCACCTATGCCCGTACCAACAACTATGGCTTCCTTGAGAGTCCGTATCGCAAAGTTGTTAATGGCAAGGTAACCAATGAAATCGACTTCCTGTCGGCGATTAACGAATCCGAATATGTAATTGCGCAGGCGTCTGCAACTCTCGACGAAGCCGGCAATCTGACTGAAGAATTCGTATCTGTTCGTCACTTGAATGAATTTACTCTGAAAGCACCTGCTGACGTTCAATATATGGACGTATCAGCGCGTCAGGTTGTGTCTGTAGCGGCGTCTTTGATTCCGTTCCTGGAGCACGACGATGCGAACCGTGCATTGATGGGGTCAAACATGCAACGTCAAGCTGTTCCAACCCTGCGCTCACAAAAGCCGCTGGTTGGTACTGGTATGGAGCGCAACGTCGCTGCCGACTCAGGCGTGTGTGTGGTTGCTAAACGTGGTGGTGTGATCGACAGCGTTGACGCTGGTCGTATCGTTGTAAAAGTACATCATGACGAAGTAGAAGCGGGCGATGCAGGTGTGGATATCTACAACCTGATCAAATACACCCGTTCTAACCAAAACACCTGCATTAACCAGCGCCCAATCGTCAGCATGGGTGACTCTGTTTCCCGCGGTGATATTTTGGCAGATGGTCCTTCTGTTGATATGGGTGAGTTGGCGCTTGGCCAAAACATGCGTATCGCATTTATGCCGTGGAATGGTTACAACTTTGAAGACTCGATTCTGGTTTCCGAGCGCGTAGTTCAAGAAGATCGCTTCACCACTATCCACATTCAGGAATTGACTTGTATCGCACGTGATACCAAGTTGGGCAGCGAAGAAATCACCGCCGATATTCCCAACGTAGGTGAAAGCGCCCTGAGCAAACTGGATGAGTCCGGTATTGTTTACATCGGTGCTGAAGTAGTTGGTGGCGATATTCTGGTTGGTAAAGTGACACCAAAAGGTGAAACCCAACTGACGCCAGAAGAGAAACTGCTGCGCGCAATCTTCGGTGAGAAAGCCTCTGACGTTAAAGATACTTCCCTGCGTGTACCTTCAAGCACCAAGGGTACTGTAATCGATGTACAGGTTTTCACTCGTGATGGTCTGGAAAAAGATCAACGCAGTTTGGAAATCGAAAAAGCGCAACTTGATGAAGTGCGTAAAGACCTCAACGAAGAGTACCGTATTGTTGAAGCGGCTACCTTTGAACGTCTGCGTTCTGCTTTGGTTGGCCAAATCGTTGCATCAGGTAAGAACGTGAAGAAAGGCGAAGCCATGACTCACGAAACTCTTGATGGCTTGGAAAAAGATCAATGGTTCAAGCTGCGCATGAACGAAGATGCGCTGAATGAGCAAATCGATCGCGCTGAAGAGCAGCTTGCAGAGCGCCGTAAGATTCTTGATGAAAGATTCGAAGACAAAAAACGCAAGCTGTCGACTGGCGATGATCTGGCTCCTGGCGTACTCAAAATTGTTAAGGTTTACCTCGCAATCAAACGTCGCATCCAACCGGGCGACAAGATGGCAGGTCGTCACGGTAACAAAGGGGTTATCTCGGTCATTATGCCGATCGAAGATATGCCTTACGACGAAAACGGTGAAACCGTTGATATCGTTCTCAACCCGCTCGGCGTACCTTCACGTATGAACGTGGGTCAGGTGTTGGAAATGCACTTGGGTATGGCTGCTAAAGGCTTGGGTGTGAAGATCAACAAGCTGCTGCAAGAGCAAAAAGCCGTTGCTGATATTCGTGCCCTGCTGGAAGAGATTTACAACAAGACTGGCGATGTTGCCGCGAAAGAAGATTTGGCTTCATTCAGCGACAAAGACATTCTGGATCTTGCCAAGAATCTGGTCGACGGCGTACCTATGGCGACGCCGGTGTTTGACGGTGCTAAAGAGCACGAGATCAAAGCATTGTTGCGCTTGGCTGGCTTGTCTGACACAGGTCAAACCGTTCTCTATGATGGTCGTACCGGTGATCAATTCACCCGTCCAGTAACTGTTGGCTATATGTACATGCTCAAGTTGAACCACTTGGTGGACGACAAGATGCATGCCCGTTCTACTGGTTCTTACAGCCTTGTTACTCAACAGCCATTGGGTGGTAAAGCGCAGTTCGGTGGTCAGCGTTTTGGTGAGATGGAAGTGTGGGCTCTGGAAGCATACGGCGCCGCTTACACCTTGCAGGAAATGCTTACTGTTAAGTCGGATGACGTTGCGGGTCGTACCAAGATGTATAAAAACATCGTTGATGGCGACCATCGTATGGAACCGGGTATGCCTGAGTCCTTCAACGTACTCGTTAAGGAAATCCGCTCTCTGGGTATCAATATCGAGCTTGAGCAAGACGAGTAATGCTCAGCTAATGCCAGCTCTGCGGAGCTGGCATTGACCCGGAACCACCAAAGAATTTGCCTAGAAGTTTAATGAGAGCTCCCCGGAGCCAACAGGAGAAAGCGCCTTGAAAGACTTACTGAATTTGCTCAAGTCCCAGGGACAAGTCGAAGAGTTCGACTCTATTCGTATTAGCTTGGCATCACCTGAAATGATTCGTTCATGGTCGTTCGGCGAAGTAAAAAAGCCGGAGACCATCAACTACCGTACCTTCAAGCCAGAGCGTGAAGGTCTGTTCTGTGCCAAGATTTTTGGTCCAGTAAAAGATTACGAATGCTTGTGTGGCAAGTACAAGCGTATGAAGCATCGCGGTATTATCTGTGAGAAGTGCGGCGTTGAAGTGACTTTGGCTAAAGTGCGTCGTGAGCGCATGGGTCACATTGAACTGGCAAGCCCAGTTGCACATATCTGGTTCTTGAAATCACTGCCGTCCCGCATCGGTCTGTTGCTGGACATGACTCTGCGTGATATCGAGCGCGTACTTTATTTTGAGTCCTACGTAGTTACCGAGCCAGGTATGACTACGCTGGAGCGCGGTCAATTGCTCTCTGACGAGCAATACTTCGAAGCAATGGAAGAGTTCGGCGACGAGTTCGAAGCACAAATGGGCGCTGAAGCTATTCAGACGCTGATGCGTGCTATTGATCTGGAGTCTGAAATTCAACGCCTGCGCGAAGAAATTCCTAACACTACCAGCGAAACCAAAATCAAGAAGTATTCCAAGCGCTTGAAGTTGCTTGAAGCCTTCTTCTTCTCTGGCAACAAGCCTGAGTGGATGGTGATGGAAGTGCTGCCAGTATTGCCGCCCGATTTGCGCCCGCTGGTTCCGCTGGACGGCGGTCGTTTTGCAACTTCCGACTTGAACGATTTGTATCGTCGTGTAATCAACCGTAACAACCGTTTGAAGCGCCTGTTGGACTTGAATGCGCCAGACATCATCGTGCGCAACGAAAAGCGTATGCTGCAAGAAGCAGTAGATGCATTGTTGGATAACGGTCGTCGCGGTCGTGCGATTACTGGCTCCAACAAGCGTCCGCTGAAATCTTTGGCTGACATGATCAAAGGTAAGCAGGGTCGTTTCCGTCAAAACCTGCTCGGTAAGCGCGTAGACTACTCTGGTCGTTCGGTGATCGTGGTAGGCCCAACTCTGCGTCTACACCAATGTGGTCTGCCGAAGAAAATGGCGTTGGAATTGTTCAAGCCATTTATTTTCAGCAAGCTCGAATTGCGTGGTTTGGCGACCACTATTAAAGCTGCCAAGAAAATGGTTGAGCGCGAAGAAGCTGTCGTTTGGGACATCCTTGATGAAGTAATCCGCGAGCATCCGGTTCTTCTTAACCGTGCACCAACCCTTCACCGTCTCGGTATTCAGGCGTTCGAGCCAGTACTGATTGAAGGTAAGGCGATCCAGCTGCACCCACTCGTGTGTTCTGCGTACAACGCTGACTTCGACGGTGACCAGATGGCTGTTCACGTTCCACTGACTATCGAAGCTCAGTTGGAAGCGCGTGCACTGATGATGTCAACCAACAACATTTTGTCTCCAGCGTCAGGCGAGCCGGTTATTGTTCCTTCTCAGGACGTGGTTTTGGGCTTGTACTGGATGACCCGTGACCGTGTAAACGCCAAAGGCGAAAACATGGTATTTGCGGATATCGCCGAAGTATCACGTGCTTATTACTCCAAACAAGTTGATTTGCAGGCGCGTATTAAAGTGCGCTTGAGTGAAACCTTGATTGGCGAAGAAGGTGAGAAGACTACGACTGTTAAGATCGTTGACACTACTGTTGGTCGTACCTTGCTGTGGGATATTTGCCCTCCAGGCATGCCCTTGGAAATGATCAATCGTCCTATGGTCAAAAAAGCAATCTCGGCTGCAATTAACTACTGCTATCGCGTAGTGGGATTGAAAGCGACTGTGATTTTTGCTGACCGCTTGATGTACACCGGTTATGACTTCTCAACCAAGTCAGGTTCATCTATTGGTGTTAATGACTTCACTATCCCTGCTGCCAAAGCCGACATCATTGGCCGCGCTGACGCAGAAGTGAAAGAGATCGAAACCCAATATGCTTCTGGCCTGGTAACCCAAGGCGAGAAGTACAACAAGGTTATTGATATCTGGTCGCGCGCTAACGACTTGGTAGCCAAGTCGATGATGGAAGGTATTTCTAAAGAAGCAGTTATCAACCGCGATGGCGTTGAAGAATTGCAACCTTCTTTCAACTCGGTATTTATGTATGCCGACTCAGGTGCGCGTGGTTCGCCAGCCCAGATCCGTCAGTTGGCGGGTATGCGTGGTTTGATGGCGCGTCCAGACGGCTCGATCATCGAGACCCCCATTAAAGCGAACTTCCGCGAAGGTCTGAACGTACTCCAGTACTTTATTTCTACCCATGGTGCGCGTAAAGGTTTGGCGGATACCGCATTGAAAACTGCGAACTCCGGTTACCTGACTCGTCGTCTGGTAGACGTAGCACAAGACTTGGTAGTTACCGCAATCGACTGTGGTACCGATGAAGGTCTGACTATGTCGCCGGTAATCGAAGGCGGTGATGTAATCGAGTCCTTGGGTGACCGTATCCTTGGTCGTATTATCGCTCGCGATGTTATCCGTCCTGGCTCTGACGAGATTTTGGTTCCAGCTGGCACCATGATCGACGAAGCCTGGGTTGAGCGCGTAGAGGCTATGGGGATCGACGAAGTATTGGTGCGCTCACCAATTACTTGTGAGGCTCGTAGCGGTATCTGTTCTATGTGTTACGGCCGTGACTTGGCTCGTGGCCACCGTGTAAACGTAGGTGAAGCAGTTGGTGTTATCGCTGCGCAATCAATCGGTGAGCCGGGTACCCAGCTGACCATGCGTACCTTCCACATCGGTGGTGCGGCATCGCGAGCATCTGCGGCTGATAGCGTACAAGTTAAGCAAGAAGGTACTGTGCGCTTGTTGAACGTGAAGGTTGTAAGCAACCCGGCGGGCAACTTGGTAGCCGTATCTCGTTCAGGTGAATTGGCAATTGCCGATGGTAGTGGTCGTGAGCGTGAGCGTTACAAGATTCCTTACGGTGCATTGATCACCGTTAAAGATGGCGAAGCCGTAAAAGGCGGTCAAATCATCGCCAAGTGGGATCCGCACACCCACCCGATCGTATCGGAAGTGGCGGGTACTGTTGCTTTCTCTGGTATGGAGGACGGCCTCTCTATCCGTCGCCAAACCGACGAATTGACTGGTTTGAGTTCTATCGAGATTCTGGATCCGGCAGAGCGCCCATCAGCTGGTAAGGATTTGCGCCCTGCGGTAACGCTGGTAGATGCGAAAGGTAAAGAGTTGTTCCTGGCGAACACTAATGTTCCTGCGCACTACATGCTTCCCGCAAAAGCAATTCTGAGCATCAACAATGGTGACATCATCAATGTAGGTGACATTATTGCGCGTATCCCACAAGAAGGTTCCAAGACCCGCGACATCACCGGTGGTCTGCCGCGCGTTGCTGACTTGTTTGAAGCGCGTCGCCCGAAAGAGCCATCAATTCTGGCGGAAATCAGCGGTACTGTGAGCTTTGGTAAAGAAACCAAGGGCAAGCGTCGCTTGATCATCACCCCAACTGATGGCCAGGTTTTGGATGATGGCTCAACTCACTACGAAGTGTTGATTCCAAAACATCGCCAGCTGACCGTGTTTGAAGGTGAGATGGTTGCCAAGGGTGAAGTTGTATCTGACGGCCCAAGTAATCCGCACGACATTCTGCGCTTGCAGGGTGTAGAGGCGCTGTCGCGTTACATCACCAACGAAATTCAGGACGTTTACCGCCTGCAAGGTGTAAAGATTAACGATAAGCACATCGAAACTATCGTTCGTCAAATGCTGCGCAAGGTAGAAATCAGCACTATGGGTGACTCTTCGTTCGTGAAAGGTGAGCAGGTTGAGTACAACCAGGTGCTGGAAGAGAATGAAAAGCTGCGTGCAGAAGCGCGTCAGCCGGCGAATTTCGAGCGTCAACTGCTGGGTATTACCAAAGCATCTCTGGCGACCGAATCGTTCATCTCTGCGGCATCGTTCCAGGAAACTACTCGCGTACTGACCGAAGCGGCAGTAACAGGCAAGAAAGATGCTCTGCGCGGCTTGAAAGAGAACGTGGTTGTTGGTCGCTTGATCCCGGCTGGTACCGGCTTGGCGTATCACTCGGATCGCAAGCGTCGTCGCGAAGCTGAAGTCAGCAATGATGTAGGCGTAAGCGCAGAAGACGTTGAAGCAGCATTGACCGAGGCATTGAAATCCAGCATTGGCTAATGCAGATTTAATGCCGAGGTAAGGAGGGCGCAAGCTCTCTTGGTAAACCCGAAGCAAGGCTGGCGATCCCAGCCTTGCTTTTTTATCGGACACTTGTCCATTAAATAGGCGGACTTTACCTTGACGGTGGTGGGGTGCATCTTTACAATGCGCCACCCACTTTTTCGAAGTGGGAAGCTGGGCTATGTTTAATTGCCCGCTTTCTTAAACCTGCCTTCGTGATGAAGGCGTATTACCTTTGGAGTTTGTTTTCATGCCAACGATCAATCAATTGATTCGTAAGCCGAGAAAACCCATCGTAGATAAGAGCGACGTTCCTGCTCTGCAAGGCAATCCGCAAAAGCGCGGTGTTTGCACTCGCGTATATACGACTACACCTAAAAAGCCAAACTCAGCACTGCGTAAAGTGTGCCGTGTTCGTTTGACCAATGGCTTCGAAGTGTCTTCCTATATCGGCGGTGAAGGCCATAACTTGCAAGAGCACAGCGTGGTACTGATCCGTGGCGGTCGTGTTAAGGACTTGCCAGGTGTTCGTTACCATACTGTACGCGGTTCACTGGATACTTCTGGTGTTGCCAAGCGTAGACAGGGTCGTTCCAAGTACGGTGCTAAACGTCCTAAGTAATAGTGGGCGGATATTCATCCGCCGCCTATGCTTGCGTTTAATGTTTTCGGTTTACAAACCGAGTAAGGCCAAGCAAATTTCGAAGCAATCGGGCTTCAAATGTTGTCTTGGAAAATTCCTGAAGAGAGGCTATTTAAAATGCCAAGAAGACGTGTTGTCGCCAAGCGTGAGACGCTGCCGGATCCAAAATTCGGTAACGTAACTCTGGCGAAATTCATGAACCACGTGATGATCAGTGGTAAAAAATCGGTAGCAGAGCGCATCATTTACGGCGCAATGGATATCGTGCAAACCAAATTGAATCGTGATCCTTTGGAGGTTTTCTCTGAGGCTCTCGAAAACATCGCTCCTCTGGTTGAGGTTAAATCTCGCCGTGTGGGTGGTGCGACCTATCAAGTGCCTGTTGAAGTGCGTGCGTCACGTCGCAGTGCTCTGGCAATGCGTTGGTTGGTGGATTACTCGCGCAAGCGTGGTGAGAAATCAATGCCTGCGCGTCTGGCTGGTGAGCTGATGGATGCGGCACAAGGCAAAGGCGCAGCGGTTAAAAAGCGTGAAGACGTTCACCGCATGGCTGAAGCGAACAAGGCGTTCTCTCACTTCCGTTTCTAATGGAAGCTTGTTTAAGCGCCTATCGAAAAATAAGGGCAGCAATCGCTGCCTTTATCTTTAGAAGCGAATATGTAATCGGGAAATTCTGCTGTGGCACGTAAAACACCTATCGCACGTTATCGTAATATCGGTATTTGTGCTCACGTTGATGCGGGTAAAACGACAACAACTGAGCGCGTACTTTTTTATACCGGTTTATCTCACAAGATTGGTGAGGTGCATGACGGTGCGGCTACTACAGACTGGATGGTGCAGGAGCAGGAGCGTGGCATTACTATCACCTCGGCAGCTGTAACGACCTTCTGGAAGGGGATGGGTGGCCAGTTTGATGAGCATCGTATTAATGTAATTGATACGCCCGGACACGTAGATTTTACTATTGAGGTTGAGCGTTCATTGCGCGTCCTTGATGGTGCAGTAGTTGTTTTGTGTGGTTCTTCTGGTGTGCAGCCGCAAACTGAAACGGTATGGCGTCAGGCAAACAAATACGAAGTTCCTCGTATCGTATTTGTTAATAAAATGGATCGTACCGGCGCAAGTTATATGCGTGTTGTCGAGCAGCTGAAAACCCGACTGGGTGCAAATGCTGTTCCGCTGCAGATGACAATTGGTGCTGAAGACGAATTTAAAGGTGTGGTCGATCTGGTTAAGATGCGCGCCATCATCTGGAGTGAAGATGATCAGGGTATGACCTTCACTTACGAGCCAATTCCTGCGGATTTGGTATCGACTTGTGAAAAAATGCGCGAGTTTCTTGTTGAGTCGGCAGCTGAATCCAGTGAAGAATTGATGGAAAAGTATTTGGGCGGCGAAGAGTTGACCGAAGAGGAAATCAAGGCTGGTATTCGCGCACGTACTTTGGCAAATGAAATTATTCCTGTCATTGGTGGTTCGGCCTTTAAAAACAAAGGTGTTCAGGCGATGCTGGATGCGGTTATTGAATATCTGCCGGCGCCAACAGAAGTAAAAGCTATCGAGGGTGTGCTTGAGGATGGCGAAACGGTTGCAGTGCGTAAAGCGAGTGACGATGAACCTTTTTCTGCTCTAGCCTTTAAGATTGCTACAGACCCCTTTGTGGGCACCTTAACCTTTTTCCGTGTTTACTCTGGCACGCTTGAGTCTGGCGATACTGTGCTCAACTCGGTAAAAGGTAAGAAGGAGCGTGTTGGTCGTATGGTGCAAATGCACGCCAATCAGCGCAATGAAATTAAAGAGGTATTGGCTGGTGATATCGCTGCCGGTATCGGATTCAAGGATTGCACAACGGGCGACACCCTGTGTGCGCTGGATAGTGTGATTGTTCTTGAGCGCATGGACTTTCCTGAGCCGGTTATTCATGTGGCTGTTGAGCCAAAAACCAAGGTTGATCAGGAGAAGATGGGGGTTGCTCTGGGTAAATTGGCTCAAGAGGATCCGTCATTCCGTGTGCGTACAGATGAAGAGACTGGTCAGACCATTATTGGTGGTATGGGCGAGTTGCACCTCGACATCATCGTTGACCGTATGCGTCGCGAATTTGGTGTTGAGGCAAATATTGGTAAGCCGCAAGTGGCCTACCGCGAAGCTATCCGTAATACCTGCGAAATTGAAGGGCGTTTTGTTCGTCAGTCGGGTGGGCGCGGGCAGTTTGGGCATTGTTGGATTCGTTTCTCTCCTGCTGAGGATGAGGGCGCCGAAGGCTTGGAATTTGTAAATGAAATTGTGGGTGGTGTGGTTCCTAAGGAATTCATCCCTGCGATTCAAAAAGGTATTGCCGAGCAGATGCAAAACGGCGTACTGGCTGGCTATCCACTGTTGGGTTTGAAGGCTGTTGTTTTTGATGGCTCATACCATGACGTGGATTCGTCAGAAATGGCATTTAAGATTGCGGCATCCATGGCGACCAAGAAATTGGCGCAAAAGGGTGGTGCGGTTTTACTTGAGCCAATCATGAAGGTTGAAGTGGTTACTCCCGAAGCTAACATGGGTGATGTGGTTGGTGATTTAAATCGCCGCCGCGGCTTGATTCTGGGTATGGGTGAAAGCCCGATGGGTAAGGTAATTGATGCTGAAGTTCCGTTATCGGAAATGTTTGGTTATGCAACGGCCTTGCGTTCAGCAACTCAGGGGCGTGCAACTTACACCATGGAGTTTTTGAAGTATCAGGAAGCTGCTCGCAATGTCGCCGATGAGGTGATTGCGAAAAGTGGAATGCAACGCGACGAAGAATAGTTTTTGATATTTCATCTTAATACGAGGAATTGAAAAGTGGCTAAAGAGAAGTTTGAACGTAACAAGCCCCACGTCAACGTGGGCACCATTGGTCACGTTGACCACGGTAAAACCACGCTGACCGCCGCGTTGACCCGCGTGTGTGCAGAAAGCTGGGGTGGTGAGGCTGTAGCTTTTGATGGTATCGATAAGGCACCGGAAGAAAAAGCTCGCGGTATTACTATTAACACTTCACACGTAGAGTATGACTCACCAATTCGTCACTACGCTCACGTTGACTGCCCAGGCCACGCCGACTATGTGAAAAACATGATTACCGGTGCTGCCCAGATGGATGGTGCAATTCTGGTGTGTGGTGCGACCGATGGTCCGATGCCGCAAACTCGCGAGCACATCCTGTTGTCTCGCCAAGTAGGTGTTCCTTTCATCGTAGTATTCCTGAACAAGGCTGACTTGTTGGCGGAAGACTGTGGTGGTGTTGGTACCGAAGAGTACAACGAAATGTTGGAATTGGTAGAGATGGAGCTGCGTGAGTTGCTGTCTACCTATGACTTCCCGGGTGATGACACTCCAATCATCGCTGGTTCTGCATTGATGGCTCTTAATGGTCAAGATGATAACGAGCTGGGTACTTCTGCTGTGCGCAAGCTGGTTGAATCTTTGGATGCATACATTCCAGAGCCTGTACGTGCAATTGATCAGCCGTTCCTGATGCCAGTAGAAGATGTATTCTCTATCTCTGGTCGCGGTACTGTAGTAACTGGTCGTGTAGAGCGCGGTATTGTTAAAGTTGGCGAAGAAATTGCAATCGTTGGTTTGAAAGACACCGTTAAAACTACCTGTACTGGTGTTGAAATGTTCCGCAAGCTGCTCGACGAAGGTCGTGCTGGTGAGAATGTTGGTGTTCTGTTGCGTGGTACCAAGCGTGATGATGTTGAGCGTGGTCAAGTATTGTGTAAGCCCGGTTCAGTAACTCCGCACACCAAGTTTGAGTCAGAAGTGTACGTACTGTCTAAAGATGAAGGTGGTCGTCACACTCCATTCTTTAAAGGTTATCGTCCACAGTTCTACTTCCGTACTACTGACGTAACTGGTGCTGTTGAATTGCCAGAAGGTGTAGAGATGGTAATGCCAGGCGACAACATCAAGATGGTTGTTACCTTGATTCACCCAATCGCGATGGAAGATGGTTTGCGTTTTGCTATCCGTGAAGGTGGTCGTACTGTTGGTGCTGGTGTTGTTGCTAAAATCATTCAGTAAGATTTGCTGTTAAAAGGGGCGGGCCCATGTGGCCCGCTTTTTTATTTAATTGGGTTTTTGGGCTGCTTGATCAAATAATCGCAAATGAATTGATTATTTGTTGACAGGTCATTAACTCGCCATTAGAATTGCGCCTCCTTTTGCCGGGGTACTTTTCCCTTGCGCATTGGAAGTTCTTTAAAACAAACAATTGGAGTTTGGTTCACATGCAGAATCAACGCATTAGAATTCGCCTGAAGGCTTTTGATCACAAGCTTATTGACGCCTCTACTCAAGAGATCGTTGAAACAGCAAAGCGTACAGGTGCTCAAGTGCGCGGTCCGATTCCGCTGCCGACTCGTAAAGAGCGCTTCACTGTATTGATTTCCCCGCACGTTAATAAAGACGCGCGTGATCAATACGAGATCCGTACACATAAGCGTTTGCTGGATATTGTTGAGCCTACTGAAAAAACCGTTGATGCACTTATGAAGCTTGATTTGGCTGCTGGTGTTGAGGTTCAAATTAGTCTCGGCTAAGTAAATGTTTAAGGTTCGGGCGCATTGGGTGCTCGAACTGTGTAACGCTCTGAAATGGGCGGCCATAGCGGGTAAAAGCCCCGTACACTAAGAGGTTAGTAAAATGACGATTGGTATTGTCGGCCGCAAAAGCGGTATGACTCGTGTATTTACCGATGATGGTGTTTCCATCCCTGTCTCTGTGATTGAGGTTGAGCCTAACCGCATCACTCAGGTTAAAAACGTAGAGACTGACGGTTACTCTGCTGTGCAAGTAACTATTGGTGCTCGTCGTGCCTCCCGTGTTACCAAATCCGAAGCTGGCCACTTTGCTAAAGCTAACGTTGAAGCAGGTCGTGGTGTTTGGGAATTGCGTAACGAAGCTCAAGAAGCTTTCGAAGTTGGTGCAACAATTACTGTTGAGGCTTTCTCTGCAGGTCAAATAATTGATGTAACCGGCACATCTAAAGGTAAAGGTTTTGCTGGCGGTATTAAACGCTGGAACTTTGGTATGCAAGATGCGACTCACGGTAACTCCCGTTCGCACCGTGTACTTGGTTCTATCGGCCAGTGTCAATCTCCAGGTCGCGTATTCAAAGGCAAGAAAATGGCTGGTCACTTGGGTGCTGAGCGTGTAACCGTTCAAAACCTTGAGATCGTTCGTGTCGATGCTGAGCGCAATCTGCTTCTTGTTAAGGGTGCTATTCCTGGTGCTCCAGGTGGCGACGTTATTGTGCGTCCTGCTGTTAAAGCGCGCACTAACGCTTAAGTATCCGAGGGGAATCGACCATGGAATTAAAAATTGTTAGTCCCGGCGGCGCGCAAGGTACAGTTTCTGTATCTGAAGTTGCCTTCGGTAGAGAGTTTAATCAAGACCTGGTTCACCAAACTGTTGTTGCTTATATGGCTGGTGCTCGTCAGGGTACTAAGGCGCAAAAAACTCGCGCTGAAGTGTCTGGTGGTGGCAAAAAGCCTTGGCGTCAAAAGGGTACTGGTCGTGCTCGTGCGGGTACTATTCGTAGCCCAATCTGGCGTGGTGGTGGCGCGACTTTCGCTGCTAAGCCTCGCAACTTCGAGCAAAAGCTGAACAAGAAAATGTACCGTGCTGCTTTGCAGTGCATCCTGTCCGAGTTGAATCGTCAGGAACGTTTGATTGTTGTTGAGAGTTTTGATGTTGACGCGCCAAAGACCAAATCTTTGGTTCAAAAACTGGCTCAGTTCAATCTGACTGATGCTCTGATCATTACCGAAGAAATGAGTGAGAATTTGTTTCTTGCATCGCGCAACCTGTACAAGGTTGGTGTGATTGATGTGCAGGGTGTTGATCCTGTTAGTCTGATCGGTTTTGACAAAGTTGTCGTTACTGTTCCTGCTCTGAAAAAATTTGAGGAGATCCTGGGATGAACCAAGAACGCATTTATAAAGTGTTGCTAGGTCCTGTGGTTTCTGAGAAGTCAGCTGCAGCTGGTGAGACTAGTAATCAAGTGGTTTTCAAAGTGTTGGCTAACGCTAGCAAATTGGAGATTAAAGCCGCAGTTCAATCATTGTTCAACGCTAAAGTTGAGTCAGTAAATGTATTGAATGTTAAGGGCAAAACCAAGCGTACACGCTACGGAATCGGCAAGAGAAGCGATTGGAAAAAAGCGTATGTACGTCTTGAGCAAGGTCAAGAAATCGACTTTGCGGTAGCTGAGTAAGGGGATTGTTGCAATGCCAATTGTAAAATGTAAACCAACCTCTCCAGGTCGCCGCTTTGTAGTAAAGGTTGTTAATCCGGATTTGTATAAGGGTGATCCTTACGCTCCTCTGTTGGACAAAAAGTCTAAGTCAGGTGGTCGTAACAATACCGGTCGCATTACTACTCGCCATGTTGGTGGCGGCCATAAACAACATTACCGTGTAGTTGATTTCCGTCGTAACAAAGACGGCATCCCTGCAACTGTTGAGCGCATTGAGTACGATCCAAACCGTACTGCTTATATTGCTCTCGTATGTTATGCAGATGGTGAGCGTCGCTACATCATTGCGCCAAAAGGTTTGAGCGCTGGTGACAAAATTGAGTCGGGTAACGCTGCGGCTATCAAGCCAGGCAATGCTCTGCCAATCCGTAACATCCCGTTGGGTAGTGTAATTCACTGTGTTGAGCTCAAGCCTGGTAAGGGCGCTCAAATCGCTCGTTCTGCTGGTGCTTCTGCTCAGTTGGTTGCGCGCGATGGTGCTTACGCAACTTTGCGTCTGCGCAGCGGTGAAATGCGTAAAGTGTTGAGTGATTGTCGCGCAACTCTGGGTGAGGTCTCTAACAGTGAACACAATTTGCGCTCATTGGGCAAGGCTGGCGCCAAACGTTGGCTTGGCATTCGTCCTACTGTTCGCGGTGTTGCGATGAACCCGGTAGATCACCCAATGGGTGGTGGTGAAGGCCGTACTTCCGGCGGGCGTCACCCAGTTTCACCATGGGGTACTCCAACCAAGGGTTACAAAACGCGCAAAAACAAGCGCACCGATAACATGATTGTTCGTCGTCGCGACAAGAAATAAGCGCCGACTTAACAGCTGAATAGAGGAAGAGACAGTGCCACGTTCACTGAAAAAAGGTCCTTTCATCGACCTTCACCTGATTAAGAAGGTCGAAGCCGCGATCGCGAGCAATGATCGTCGTCCAATCAAGACTTGGTCTCGCCGTTCCATGATCATGCCAGAAATGGTTGGTCTGACTCTGGCGGTGCACAACGGACGTCAGCATGTTCCGGTTCTGGTTAACGAAGAAATGGTTGGCCATAAGCTTGGCGAATTTGCAGCAACTCGCACTTATCGTGGCCATGCCGCTGATAAGAAAGCGAAAAAACGCTAATCGAGGTATACGATGGAAGTAGCAGCAAAATTAAGCGGTGCTCGTCTGTCGGCGCAAAAAGCGCGTTTGGTTGCTGATCAAATTCGCGGTAAGGGCGTTGAAGACGCGCTTGATATCCTGGCCTTTAGTACCAAGAAGGGCGCAGAGATCATCAAGAAAGTGCTGGAATCTGCAATTGCAAATGCCGAGCACAACGAAGGCGCTGATGTTGATGAGTTGAAAGTAAAAACGATTTTTGTGGATGAGGGTGTAAGCCTGAAACGCATTAAGCCACGTGCCAAAGGCCGTGCTGATCGTATTACCAAGCGTACTTGTCATATCACCGTTAAAGTAGCCGATAAGTAAGAGAGCGCGTTATGGGTCAGAAAGTACATCCAAACGGTATTCGTCTGGGGATCATCAAAAAGCATACTTCTATTTGGTATGCCGATGGCACCGATTACGCAGACAAACTCAACATCGATTTGAAAGTACGTGCGTACATTCAAGACAAGCTTGCTAGTGCGTCAGTTAGCCGCGTTGATATCGAACGCCCCGCTAATACTGCGCGCATTACTATTCACACTGCCCGTCCAGGTATTGTGATTGGTAAAAAAGGCGAAGATGTTGATAAGTTGCGCGCTGAAGTTAGCAAACAAATGGGCGTGCCTGTTCATATTAATATTGAAGAGATTCGCAAGCCTGATTTGGATGCAGCATTGGTTGCGCAAGGCGTGGCTCAGCAACTCGAGCGTCGTGTAATGTTCCGTCGCGCTATGAAGCGCGCAGTTCAAAACGCAATGCGTCAAGGTGCTGAAGGTATCAAGATCCAAGTGGGTGGCCGCTTGGGTGGTGCCGAAATCGCTCGTACTGAGTGGTATCGCGAAGGTCGTGTACCTCTGCACACTCTGCGTGCAGATATCGATTATGCAACAGCAGAAGCGAACACCACCTACGGTATCATTGGTGTAAAAGTGTGGGTTTTCAAAGGCGAAGTTATCGGTGACGTTACTGAAACCGAAGCAGCGTCCAAGAAAAAAACCGCTAAATCCAAGTAAGGGGTACGCATCATGTTACAACCTAAGCGTACAAAGTTTCGCAAGCAGATGAAAGGCCGCAACCGCGGTCTGGCCCAGCGTGGCTCCAAAGTTAGCTTTGGTGATTTCGGCTTGAAGGCAACTGGTCGCGGTCGCATTACTGCGCGTCAAATCGAAGCAGCACGTCGTGCGATGACTCGTCACGTTAAGCGTGGCGGTAAAATCTGGATCCGTGTGTTCCCCGATAAGCCGATTACAGCTAAACCACTCGAAGTTCGTATGGGTAGCGGTAAAGGTGGTGTTGAATACTGGGTAGCGCAAATTCGTCCTGGTAAGGTTCTCTACGAGATGGATGGTGTAAGCGAGGAATTAGCTCGTCAAGCCTTCGCCCTTGCTGCGGCTAAATTGCCAATTACAACAACATTTGTTAAACGTTCGGTGATGTGATGAAAGCTTCAGAACTCCGCGAAAAATCCGTCGAAGAGCTGAATGGCGTCTTATTGGAACAATTAAAAGAGCAGTTCAAACTGCGCTTGCAGGCTTCTACTGGCCAATTGAACCAATCGCACTTGCTGTCGCAAGTTCGCAAAGACATCGCTCGCATCAAGACGGCGCTTAGTCAAAAGGCAGGTAAGTAACGATGACTCAAGAAACTAAAGTGGCTCGTACACTGACTGGCAAAGTTGTCAGCGACAAGATGGATAAAACCATCACCGTGTTGATTGAGCGTCGTGTAAAGCATGAGCTTTACGGTAAATACACTACTAAATCATCCAAGCTTCACGCTCACGATGAAAATAATGAGTGCAAGATAGGTGATTTAGTGACTGTATCTGAGTCGCGTCCCCTGTCAAAAACCAAGACCTGGTCTTTAGTGAAAATTGAAGAGCGCGCATCAGAAGTCTAAGACTTCCGCGCTTTTGTAAGTCAGTTTCGGAGACGGACGATGATTCAAACAGAAAGCTACTTAGATGTTGCTGACAACAGCGGTGCTCGCCGTGTCATGTGCATCAAGGTTCTTGGCGGCTCTCACCGTCGCTATGCGGCAGTGGGCGACATCATCAAAGTTACCGTTAAGGAAGCAATTCCTCGCGGTAAGGTGAAAAAAGGCCAAGTAATGAAGGCAGTTGTTGTACGCACCAAAAAAGGCGTGCGTCGTCAAGACGGTTCATTAATCAAGTTTGACGATAATGCTGCCGTACTGCTGAATAACCAAGATGCTCCGATTGGTACCCGTATTTTCGGACCTGTAACTCGTGAGTTACGTGGCGAGAAATTTATGAAAATCATTTCTTTGGCGCCAGAAGTGCTGTAAGCACTTTGCGTTAAAGAGTCGAGGGCAGATAAATGCGTAAAATTAAACGTGATGACGAAGTGATTGTTGTCGCCGGACGTGACAAGGGTAAGCGCGGTAAAGTAGTTCGCGTATTAGCCGAAGATCGTTTGATTGTAAGCGGCATCAACATGATCAAAAAACACCAAAAGCCAAACCCACAACTGGGTGTTGCTGGTGGGATCGTTGAAAAAGAAGCTGCGATTCATGCTTCCAATGTTGCCATCTACAATCCGGCAACCAAGAAGGCTGACCGCGTAGGTTTCAAAGTGCTTGAAAACGGCGAGAAAGTTCGTGTTTTCAAATCCAATGGTGAAACCCTAGGGGCGTAATGAAACATGGCAAGGTTAAAAGAGCTTTACGTTAAAGAAATCGCCCCCAAACTCAAGTCTGAGTTGGGCTTGGAAAATGTGATGGAAGTTCCTCGCATTACCAAAATCACCCTGAATATGGGTGTGGGCGAAGCAACTGGCGACAAGAAAATTCTTGAAAACGCCGTTAACGATCTGGTGAAAATTGCTGGTCAGAAAGTGGTTGTTACCAATGCGCGCAAATCTATCGCGGGTTTTAAAATTCGTGAAGAATGGCCAATTGGTTGCAAAGTAACTCTGCGTTCAGATCGTATGTACGAATTTTTGGATCGTCTGATTACCATTGCAATTCCACGTATTCGTGACTTCCGTGGTATCAGTCCAAAGCAATTTGATGGCCGCGGTAACTTTTCAATGGGTGTGACTGAGCAAATTATCTTCCCTGAAATCGACTATGACAAAGTAGATCGTTTGCGTGGTTTGGATATTTGTATCACCACTACTGCTCGTACCGATGAAGAAGGTCGTGCACTGTTGAAAGCATTTAACTTCCCTTTCAAAGGTTAAGGTGACGTCATGGCTAAGAAATCTATGATTGCACGCGAAGTTAAACGTGCAGAGACCGTGAAAAAATTTGCTGCCAAGCGTGCAGAATTGAAAGCGTTGATCGTTAGCCCTTCATCTACTGAAGAGCAAGTATGGGAAGCGCAAATCAAACTGCAAAAAATGCCTCGTGATGCCAGCGCATCTCGTCAACGCAATCGTTGCCGTGTGACTGGTCGTCCTCATGGTGTTTACCGCAAATTCGGCCTGTGCCGTCACAAGTTGCGCGAAGCAGCCATGCGTGGTGATGTCCCCGGCTTGGTTAAGGCCAGCTGGTAAGCCTCGGCTTAATTTTAGGAGCAGAATCTGATGAGCATGCAAGATCCAATGGCAGATATGCTGACCCGCATTCGCAACGCGCAAAACGTGGGTAAAGCAGCTGTAACCATGCCTTCTTCAAAATTGAAAGTAAGCGTGGCTAAAGTACTCTCTGATGAGGGTTACATTAATGGTTTTTCAGTTAGCGAAGGCGCTAAGCAAGAGCTGACTGTTGACCTGAAATACTTTGAAGGCAAGCCAGTAATTGTTGAGCTTGACCGTGTAAGTCGTCCTGGCTTGCGTAATTATGCTGGTAAAACTGCGCTGCCAACCGTTCGCGGTGGTTTAGGTATCGCAATTGTTTCTACCAGTAAAGGTGTAATGACTGATCGTGCTGCACGCGCCGCTGGCGTGGGTGGCGAAGTCCTCTGCACAGTATTCTAATTGGGAAATCGTCATGTCACGAGTTGCAAAAAGTCCGGTTGAAGTACCTGCTGCAGTGACTGTCACTCTTAACGGACAGTCTCTGTCCGTTAAAGGCAGCAAAGGTACATTGGCGCTGCAAGTTCACGCGAGTGTAGAAGTTAAGCACGAAAACAATGTGCTGACTTTTGCTCCACGTGATGGTGCCAAGCAGTCAGATGCGCTAGCAGGTACTACCCGTGCGCTAGTTAATAACATGGTTCGCGGTGTCACCCAGGGTTTCGAGAAGAAGTTGACCTTGGTTGGTGTTGGTTATCGTGTTAAAGCAGAAGGCAATACTGTAAACCTGTCTGTGGGTCTTTCTCATCCGGTAAATTACGTCCTGCCTGCAGGCGTTACCGTAGAGACCCCAAGTCAGACTGAAATAGTACTGAAAGGCAACGACAAGCAATTGCTTGGTCAGGTTGCCGCTGAAATCCGTGCATACCGTGAGCCAGAGCCATACAAAGGCAAGGGTATCCGTTATTCGGACGAAGTAGTACTGCGTAAAGAAGCTAAGAAGAAGTAGGCCTAGGATATGAGCGATAAAAAGCAAACCCGTCTTCGCCGTGCACGTCGTGCTCGCGCCAAGATTCGTGAATTAGGTGTTACGCGTTTATCTATCCATCGCACTCCGCGCCATATTTATGCACAGCTGATTTCTGGCGATGGTGCAAAAGTATTGGCAAGCGCTTCTACTCTGGATAAAGATTTGCGCAGTGGCAAAACTGGCAACGCTGAAGCAGCTAAAGCTGTAGGTGCTCTGATTGCAGAGCGCGCTAAAGCAGCAGGTGTTACTCAAGTCGCTTTTGACCGTAGTGGTTTCAAATACCACGGTCGCGTTAAGGCACTTGCTGACGCTGCTCGTGAAGGCGGACTGGAATTCTAAAGGTGAGATATGGCATACGCTAAGAAAGAAGAAGACAACAACGAAGGCTTGCAAGAGAAATTAGTTCAAGTTAATCGTGTTGCTAAAACTGTAAAGGGTGGTCGTATCTTTCAATTTACCGCACTGACTGTAGTTGGTGATGGTAATGGCAAAGTTGGTTTTGGCCGTGGTAAAGCTCGTGAAGTTCCTACTGCTATCCAAAAAGCAATGGAAGCTGCACGTCGTAACATGATTACTGTTGAGTTGAATGGCGATACCATTCAATACCCAACCAAAGGTGCTCATGGTGCGTCAAAGGTTTACATGCAACCAGCTTCGCAAGGTACTGGCGTTATCGCTGGCGGTGCAATGCGCGCCGTACTGGAAATCGCAGGTATTCAGAACGTTCTGTCCAAGTGCTACGGCTCAACCAATCCGGTTAACGTAGTTCGCGCCACTTTTAATGCGCTGAAAGAAATGACTTCTCCGGAAGCCGTTGCTGCCAAGCGTGGTAAAAGTGTTGAAGATATTCTGAACTAATCGACTGGTTCGATTACTAGAAGGCGGAATTCACCATGTCAAAGAAAATGATTAAAGTGACCCAGATCAAGAGCACTGCTCATCGTCTGGAGAGCCATAAAGCCTGTGTAAGAGGCCTTGGCTTGCGTCGCATCCGTCACACTGTTGAAGTAGAAGATACTCCTTCAGTTCGTGGCATGATTAATGTTGTTAACTATCTGGTTAAGGTAGAGGGAGAATAAGATGCGTCTGAATACCCTTAGCCCGGCACCGGGCAGTACTCACGCTAAAAAGCGTGTTGGTCGCGGTATTGGTAGTGGTTTAGGTAAGACTGCCGGCCGTGGTCACAAAGGTTTGAAGTCTCGTTCAGGTGGTTCTGTAAGACCCGGTTTCGAGGGCGGTCAAATGCCTTTGCAAATCCGTTTGCCTAAATACGGTTTTACTTCACGTATTAGCTTGGTGACTGCAGAAATCCGTTTGTCAGAATTGAATGCTGTTGAAGGTTCAGTTGTTGATATCGAGACTCTGAAGCAAGCAGGTTTGATTAGTTCAGTGATCAAACGTGCCAAGATTTTCGCTTCAGGTGAAGTCAAGAAAGCTGTCACTGTTAAGGGCCTGTCTGTATCTAAAGGTGCTAAAGCAGCGATTGAAGCCGCTGGCGGAACAGTAGAAGAGTAACGAGGCGCGAATGGCAACTCCAGGTAATCTGCCATTAGCAAATCAAAGAGGCTTGGGCGAGCTATGGGCTCGCCTGCGCTTTTTGTTTCTGGCTATAGTGATTTATCGTATTGGTACTCACATACCAGTGCCAGGTTTAGATCCAGAGAGAATTGCAAATCTGTTTAATCAAAACCAAGGGACTATCTTGGGCATGTTTAACATGTTCTCTGGTGGTGCTTTGGAGCGGATGAGTATTCTTGCGCTGGGTATCATGCCTTACATTTCTGCATCGATTATTATGCAGTTGCTGACGGCAGTTACTCCTTCATTGGAGCAGTTGAAGAAAGAAGGTGATGCTGGTCGTCGCAAGATTAACCAGTATACTCGTTACTTCACAGTGGTTTTGGCAAGTGTTCAAGCATTGGCAATGGCTGTTAGCTTTTCCTCTTATGCTTTTGGTGGTGAGCCAAGCTTCTCTTACTACTTCATTGCGGTGGTCTCTTTGGTGACTGGTGCAGTATTTATGATGTGGTTGGGTGAGCAGGTTACAGAGCGCGGTATTGGCAATGGTATATCCATGCTGATCTTCGCAGGTATCGTAGCTGGTATGCCAAGTGCCATAGGTCAAGCGTTTGAAAGTGCAAGACAGGGTGATTTACATATTATTGCTCTGTTGGTTGTCACTATTCTTGCTGTTGCAGTGATTTGGTTTGTTGTGCGTATTGAGCGTGGCCAACGTCGTATCACAATTAACTACGCCAAGCGTCAACAAGGTCGCCAAGGTTATGCTGCGCAAAGCAGTCATCTGCCATTAAAAATCAATATGGCAGGTGTAATTCCGGCTATCTTTGCCAGTAGTATTTTATTATTTCCTGCATCTATTGCCCAGTGGTTTGGTCAAGGTGGTGAGGGTGTTGCGAATGAAATGCTGCAGGAATTGGCTCTTGCAATTGGTCCAGGGCAGCCTTTATATATTTTGTTTTTTGCTGGTCTGATTACGTTTTTCTGCTTCTTCTATACGGCTCTAATGTTTAACCCTAAAGAAGTCGCTGAGAATCTAAAAAAATCGGGTGCATATATCCCGGGCATTCGCCCAGGTGAGCACTCAGCTAAATATATTGATAGTGTTCTAACTCGCTTAACTGTAGTTGGTGCTATTTATATGTCGGCAGTTTGCTTGTTGCCTGAGTTCCTTGTAGTTGCCACTGGTGTGCCATTCTACTTGGGCGGAACTTCACTGCTCATCGTAGTGGTTGTTGTGATGGACTTTATGTCTCAGGTCCAGGCTCACTTGATGTCTCATCAATATGAATCATTGATGAAGAAGTCAAATTTGAAAGGATATGGCAGCGGCAACGCACGCTAATCCGTGATATTGAGGTTGAATCATGAAAGTTCGTGCTTCTGTTAAAAAGATTTGTCGTAATTGCAAAATGGTGCGTCGTAACGGTGTTCTGCGTGTTATCTGCAACGTTGAGCCGCGCCATAAGCAGCGTCAAGGCTAATACCTAACGTTTCGGCATCAAGTTAAGGCAGGAGTCACCTAGTGACTCCTGCCTTAACTTTTAAGTTGAAACATTTGGTTTGGCATCGGGGGCGTTGACTGTCGTCAAGTAAGAAATTGCTTGGCTATTGCTTTTGGGTGTATTTGCAGCTATCCTGCGCGCCTTTTGTTCAGGGCGAGGGTGGCGCTTACGCTGTCAACGCTACAATTTAAGTGTTACTGGAGTAATTTGAATGGCTCGTATTGCTGGTGTAAACATACCAGATAACAAACACGCCGTTATCTCATTGACTTATGTGTATGGGATTGGCCGTACCACAGCCAAGCAAATCTGTGCTGCTACTGGCATTGCTGAAGATGTAAAAATCGGCACTTTGTCAGAAGAGCAGATGGATTCTATCCGTGCTGAGGTTGCTAAGCGCACCGTAGAGGGTGACTTGCGTCGTGTAATATCTATGAATATTAAGCGTTTGATGGATTTGGGATGCTACCGTGGCTTGCGCCATCGTCGTGGTTTGCCACTTCGTGGTCAGCGCACTAAAACGAACGCTCGTACCCGTAAAGGCCCACGTAAGCCAATTAAGAAGTAATTCTTGCTTACGTCTTTCATTCACTTACGGTAACAAATTAGTAGGAAGAAATTGCTATGGCTAAGCCAAGTAATAAAACCACAGCCAAGAAAAAAGTTAAAAAGACGGTAGTAGATGGCGTTGCGCACATCCATGCCTCTTTTAACAACACCATCGTGACAATCACTGATCGTCAAGGCAATGCACTTGCTTGGGCGACCTCCGGTGGTTCTGGTTTCCGTGGTTCACGTAAAAGTACTCCTTTTGCTGCTCAGGTTGCTGCTGAGCGCGCTGGTGAAGCGGCAAAAGAATATGGTTTGAAGAACCTCGACGTCGAAGTTAAGGGCCCAGGCCCAGGCCGCGAATCTGCTGTTCGCGCACTTAACAATGTTGGTTACAAAATTACTAACATTACTGACGTTACGCCGATTCCTCACAACGGTTGTCGTCCGCCGAAGAAACGTCGCGTATAAGGGGGAGTAGAGAATGGCTCGTTATATTGGACCTACCTGTAAACTGTCTCGCCGTGAAGGTACCGATCTTTTTCTTAAGAGTGGTGCGCGTGCGTTAGACTCAAAATGTAAAATTGAAACTGCTCCTGGTCAACACGGTCAACGTCGTGGTCGTTTGTCTGACTATGGTGTGCAGTTGCGTGAAAAGCAAAAAGTTCGTCGTATTTACGGCATTCTGGAAAAACAATTCCGCGGTTACTACAAAGAAGCTGCTCGCCGTAAAGGTGCAAGCGGTGAGAACTTGTTGAAGTTGCTTGAATGCCGTTTGGATAACGTTGTATATCGCATGGGCTTTGGCTCTACTCGTGCAGAATCTCGTCAGTTGGTGTCTCACAAAGCAATCAGCGTAAACGGCAAAACTGTTAATGTTGCTTCTTATCAGGTTGCTGCTGGTGATGTTGTTGCTGTGCGTGAGAAAGCTAAGAAGCAACTGCGTGTACAAAACGCATTGAACTTGGCTGGTCAACGTAGCAATGTCGAGTGGGTTGATGTGAATAGCGAGAAGAAAGAAGGCGTTTTCAAGCGCGTTCCTGATCGTATTGATTTGCCTGCTGATATCAATGAGAACCTCATCGTCGAGCTTTACTCCAAGTAAGGGACGAACCGCTAACAGGTGTGGCTATGCAGACTGCAGTAAACGAATTTTTAACTCCGCGTCATATCGATGTTTCAGAAAGTGGTCCAACTCGCGCTCGTGTAGTATTGGAACCTCTGGAACGTGGTTTTGGACATACTTTAGGCAACGCATTGCGTCGTATTTTGCTTTCTTCAATGGCTGGTTGTGCTATTACAGAAGTAGAAATCGATGGTGTGCTGCATGAATACAGCGCCATTGAAGGTGTTCGTGAGGATGTAATTGAAATCCTTCTGAACCTTAAAGGTGTTGCGGTAATTATGCACGGTAAGGATCATGCGGTTCTTACTCTGACTAAAAAAGGCCCCGGTGTTGTTACTGCTGCTGATATTCAGCTTGATCATGATGTGGAAATTAAAAACCCAGATCATGTAATTGCGAATATTACTGGCAATACTGAATTGAAAATGCGCCTGACAATTGCCCGTGGTCGTGGCTACCAACCAGCAGATAGTCGTCGTCGTGATGATGATGAAAGTCGTGCTATTGGTCGCTTGCAATTAGATGCATCTTTCAGTCCAGTTAAGCGTTTGGCTTACAGTGTTGAAAGTGCACGTGTTGAGCAGCGTACTGACTTGGACAAGTTGATTTTGGATCTGGAAACTAATGGCACCATTGATCCTGAAGAAGCTATCCGTCGCGCAGCGACTATTCTGCAGCAACAACTTGCTGTATTTGTTGATCTGGAAGGCGAAAAACAATCTGCACCGGAGCAAAAAGAAGAGGCGATTGACCCAATTCTGCTGCGCCCTGTTGATGATCTTGAGCTTACCGTTCGTTCAGCAAACTGCTTGAAAGCGGAAAACATTTACTATATTGGTGATTTGATACAGCGCACAGAAGTAGAGCTGTTGAAGACTCCAAATTTGGGTAAAAAATCTCTTACCGAGATCAAAGATGTGCTGGCTTCACGCGGTCTGTCGCTCGGTATGCGTTTGGAAAACTGGCCACCGGCTAGCTTGAGAAACGACTAAAAACTGAAATAACCCGCTGTTATCACTCAGGTGATAACAGCGGGTTATTTTTATTATTAGTTCGCCCGTCAACTCACTTCGGTGCGGGTGATTAACGAGATTGCTGTTAGCAATCCATTTTTGAAGGAATTTTGTCATGCGTCATAAATTAAGTGGTCGTCAATTAGGCCGTAATGCTTCTCACCGTAAAGCTATGTTTCGTAACATGGTTATTTCTTTGGTTGAGCATGAATTAATTAAAACTACTTTACCAAAAGCAAAAGAGCTGCGTCGTTTTGCAGAACCTCTGATTACTTTGGCTAAAGTGGATAGCGTTGCTAACCGCCGCTTGGCGTTTGCCCGTTTGAACAGCAAAGAAGCTGTAGGTAAGTTGTTCAGTCAGCTTGGCCCACGTTACAACACTCGTCCAGGTGGTTATGTGCGCATTTTGAAATGCGGTTTCCGTGCTGGTGATAAAGCTCCTATGGCTTATGTAGAGTTGGTTGACCGCCCGGTTAAAGCTCTCGAAGCTGCTGTAGACGCTGAATAAGCTTCTGCTCGCTTTAAAAATAAAAAGGCCAAGCAGAGATGCTTGGCCTTTTTATTTTCGGTTTCCCTATTTTTCTTCTACGCAACCCTTCTCGCCTTCAGGCAATTTTTCCAAGCGAACGTTAGTGATGCTAACCGTAAATTTCCCTTCTGTTGCTATGGTAAAAGGGCCGGCGATTTTGCTTAAATCAAAGTTATCGCTTTTAAAACAATTGAGTGGAATGGGCAGAGAAAACCATTCGCCTTTGGGCATTTTTTTGATCATGCCGTTAATGGCGATGTCTGCTTGGCAGGGGTAGCCGCAATTTAATCCGACTCTTACATCTTTGTCGGGTTTTACATCGACACGCATATCAATGGTGAGTGAGGCGGCGTCTTTAAATTTGGACATGTCGATTGCATTGCCATAGAGTCCAAAGCTCCCAACCACTTTTTGTTTCTTCGACCAGGTGAGCTGGATGGCATCGCCTTTCGCTTGAAAATCAACGGGCGCAACAGTGAGTTTGCCGCTGGCTGATTTTCCTCCGCGCCCCTGTAAATTGATATTCCAATTACTTGGATCACCGAGTGCGATGGAGCGCTGGATTAGCTCGCCTTTAACTAGATAAAAATAGTTTGGGTTGAGGTTGTCATTTTGGGCATGGCTGATTGATGGTAAAGAACAGAGAAAAATTGCCGGTGCCATTGCCAGAGTGCGAAACAAGGATTTTTTCATAGGAATCTCACTAAGTTAATTATTATGGTTGCCAGTAAAGTTGTGTTATGGCGCGTCAGTAATATTCCTTGTGACATGATAAATGTCAAATTTTATACAAATGAAAAAGCCCTGCCAGATTGTATCGGGCAGGGCTTTTTTAGCTGATGAGTTTAGATATTTCCTACTTCAAATAAGTATTCAATGTCTGGATGCTGCCATCATCAAGGTGGGTCAGCTCGGTCACTTTCACGTTACGCAAATGAGTTGTGCCGTTGGATAACTGGGTGTCGTGATAAAACAACAGCCACTTGCCGTTGTGCTGCACGATTGAGTGGTGCGTCGTCCAGCCAAGAACTGGGGTCAGCACAATGCCCTTGTAAGTGAATGGGCCGTAGGGTGAATCGCCAACCGCGTAGGCGATGTAGTGGGTGTCGCCGGTGGAGTAGGTCAAATAATATTTGTCGCTGTGTTTGTGAATCCAGGCTGCTTCAAAAAAGCGGCGATTAGTATCTGTGCCAAGCAGTGGCACGCCGCCGCCATCAATAATTTGTACATCTTTTGGCGCTTCGGCAAATTGCAGCATGTCATCGCTTAACTTGGCAATTTTGGGGCTGTAAGCAGGTTCGTTGCTTGCGGGATATTTATCTTCTGCAACATAATTGCCGCTTGCCCAGCGCTGTAATTGCCCGCCCCAGATGCCGCCGAAAATCATGTAGTGAGCGCCGTCGTCATCTTTAAATACCGCAGGGTCGACACTAAAGCTGCCGTTGATTGGCTCTGGTTCTGCTTTGAAGGGGCCGGTGGGAGAGTCGCTGGTGGCAACACCGATTTGGAAAATTCCCTCTTTATTTTTTGCGGGGAAATACAAAAAGAATTTGCCATCTTTTTCTGCGGCATCTGGTGCCCAGAGTTGGCTGCTTGCCCAAGGAATATCTTCCAGCTTGAGTGCAACATCGTGCAGAGTGGCGGCACCATCAGCACTGTCCATGGAGATCACGCGATAATCTTTCATATCAAATTTATCGCCTTCACCATTGCTGGTAATGCCGCTGTCGATATCGTGTGAAGGATAAATATAAAGCTTGCCGTTAAATACGTGCGCCGATGGGTCAGCGGTGTAAATCTCGCTGATCAATGGCTGATTTAAAAACAGCGCTGGATCAGCAGCTACTGGCGCGGCAGGCGCTGATGAAGCTGCTGCCAATGAAGCCGCTGTAGATGCAGCTTGGGTTTGATTGTCTGCAGATGATTTATCCTGACAGCCTGTAATTAACAGGCTGCCTGCGATAATTCCTGCTGTCAGGAATGAGTATGGTGTTGTCATGCTTATTATCTCGTTGAGGTGTGATTATTTTTTTGCCAACGAGATATTACCAATGCCAGAGAGTTCCGTCTTCCAACCGATTCACAGGAAGGCACGCGCGCTTGTAGGGATATTTCGCGGCGAGCGCTTCATCGATATCCACGCCGTGGCCGGGTACATCGCCGGGGGTGAAGAAACCTTTATCAAATTGATACGCGTGCGGGAAAACTTCATCCATTTGCGCGCTGTGCGCCATGTGTTCCTGAATACCGAAGTTAGGCACCCAATAATCAAAATGCAATGCGGCGCCCATGCACACGGGCGATAAATCAGTCGCGCCGTGGAAGCCGGTGCGCACGTTAAACAGACTGGCAAAATCGGCGATGCGACGCACGTGGGTGATGCCGCCAGCGTGCACAATAGTCGTGCGGATGTAATCAATCAGCTGGTTTTGAATCAGCTCGCGGCAGTCGTGAATTGAGTTAAATACTTCGCCTACCGCCAGTGGTGTGGTGGTGTGCTGACGAATTAATTTAAACGATTCCTGATTCTCTGCCGGCACCGCATCTTCCATCCAAAACAGACGATAGGGCTCTAAATCTTTACCCAAGCGCGCGGCTTCAATCGGTGTTAAGCGGTGATGTACATCGTGCAGCAGATGAATCTCGTTGCCGAATTCCTTGCGCACTTGCGCAAAAACTTCGGGAATAAAATTCAAATATTTTTCAGTTGACCAGATTTCGGTCGATGGCAAATCTGCATCGGCAGGTTCGTAACTTTTTTCGCCTTTAGCTACGCCGTAGGTTTTTTCGATACCGGGAATACCGCACTGTACGCGAATTGCCTGATAGCCTTTTTCTTTGGCTTTGCGCACCGCATCGAGCGTTGAATCCAAATCTTTGCCGTTGGCGTGAGTGTAGGTGAGGATGCGTTCGCGGCTCTTGCCACCGAGCAATTGATAGAGCGGCATATTGGCCAGTTTGGCTTTGATGTCCCAGAGGGCGACATCAATTCCCGCCAGCGCCGTCATGCCCACTGGCCCGCGACGCCAGTAAGCGCCGCGATAAAAGAATTGCCAGATATCTTCAATTTGCTGAGGGTCGCGGCCGATCAACGCTGGCAGTAAATAATCTTCAAGATAGGACGCCACGCTTTTTTCGCGGCCGTTGAGTGTCGCATCGCCGATGCCATACACACCTTGATCCGTGGTGATTTTTACGGTGACAAAATTTCTGCCGGGGCAGGTGACAATCACTTTTGCATCAACAATTTTCATTCAGTCGTTCTCTACGGCTTTGCGTGGTTCGTAAATTTTTCGTGTCTCATTTATTTATAAAAGCGGCTTTCTTGTGGCCCCAAGTAGCTGGGCAGTAAACCGCCGGTATCAAGCACAATTTTTTGCAGGCTTACACCCGGATCGAGACTATAAATTCGCAGTTTGTGTGCGCCTGCTTTGTTCAACTCATGGTTGCTGCGGCTGATGCGTACATCGGTCCGTGCAGTTTCTTCCCAGGTCGCACTGCTCATATCGCTTGTTAAATCAATAATTTGCGGTGGCTCATCATCAATCGCGATGGCGTAGCGCAAACCTTGCCCCGGAAGCATGGGCCAGCTGGGGGCAAAGAATCCGGTGACTTCAACCTTGCCTTGCGAACTGGTGTAAATATCGTATTCCAAATAGGGCGCCTGCTCGGCAGACGCAAAGTGCGTATCGCTAATCGGGTAAACCGACATAGACGACAGGTTGCGCCCGTGTTCGGGGATTTTCTCCCAGCGCAAAATCTCGCCCTTGCTGCCTTTGCCTGCGCCTGTGCGTTGATAGTGCTCGGCATCAATCGCGATAACACCATCGGCTTCCATAAAGCCTTTCAGGTCACGGCGCGCAATGCCGGGGTTGAATGCGTTGACTGCAATAGTCGCGCTGCTCCAGCCGGTGCCGGCAATCTGGATGCTTCCGCTGGCTTCGCCTTTGGGAGCCTTGCTCCAGTCGATCGATACCTGCAACTGTGCAATCGTTTTCACTTGTACACTAGTATGACTTATTTTAATCCAGGGTGCACTCACTTTGGCAGTGGCTGTGAAGGATTTTTTACCTTTATTGAAGATCTCAACAATTCTTTGTTGTTTGCCGAAGGGATCAAAACGTCCCAGCTGATAATTGCCAGACGCAGGCCAAGCGTTTGCTGTGCCTTCAATGGCGATACCCATTTCGGCCGAGTTGTGTGGCTCGTAGTGATGGGTGACGGGCAATGTGTCTTCCGGCGGATTATTCCAATTGCTGTAGCCGATATGGGGCTGCGACATAAAGTGATTCCACTTGCCGTTATTGAGCTGGTGATATTCCTGCTCCAGCGCAGCGTCAGCGGCAAAGAGCTGTTTCACCTTATCGGCGTAGTCATTGGTGTTGGCGCGCGCTTGTGCTGCGTACAAATGGTTTTTCGCTTGCGCATCGTAAAGCTCGGTAATAGTCGCACTGGCTTTAGTGGGGAAGAGCACTAATTGATAAAACGCATCGCGCTTTTCTTTTGGCAATTGCGCATAGATTTTTTCAGCGCGCGCGGCGAATGATTTTATTTCGACGGTGATGCGATTAGCTTCATCATAATTGAGTTGGTTGTAGGTATTGGCATCTTGCAACTCGGGTTTGCGGCGCAAATTATGGCGCGTGTAGCCAGTCATAATTTGCGCAATTTCTTGCGCGTATTCTTTGCCAAATTCACGTTCAGCCCAAAGAATTGCAAACTCGGGAATCCGCTCTTTTGGCCAAGCCTCCGGGTTCCATGCCATACGCAGAAAAAACTCCGTCGGGTATTCCATTGGTTTTAAATCCCCGACATTGACGATCCAAATTTGATTGGCTTCATAGGTGTAAGCCTGATGCATTTGCTCCCAAATTTTGGCGATGGAAACGGTGTTAATCCAGCGATAGGAGCGTGGCCCGCCGACATAATCAAAGTGATAATAAACACCTGCGCCGCCCGCGCGTTTGCGCTCCTCGGGTGATGGCAGCCTGCGGATATTGCCCCAGTTATCATCGCACCAAAGCAAAATTACATCGTCGGGCACGCGCATTCCGCGCTCGTAAAATCCCTGCACTTCTTTGTAAAGCGCCCAGACTTGCGGAACCTCTGTGACTTTGTCTTTACCGAATTGATTGGTGAGAATTTCGCGCTGGTCGTGCACAATTTTTTCCAGCAAGCCAATATTTTCGCCCTCGCTCATAGGTTCATCTTGTTGGCCGCGCATACCCAGTGTGTAAATGCTTTCGTAAGGCTTATTGCGCTTAACACCATCAACCCAGAAGTTGTATAAATTTTCCGGATTTTTGGAATATTCCCAGAGACCTTTGCCATAGCGGTTCCATTCTTTATCGGCACGCATCATGGGTTCGTGGTGCGAGGTGCTCATGACTATGCCGTATTCATCGGCAAGGATCATATTTTGAGGATCATCGTCGGCAAAGGCGTTATTCCACATCGCCGGCCATAAAAAGTTGGCTTTCAAACGCAGCAATAATTCAAAAACCTTTTCATAAAAATGGTGGTTGTAATTGCCGTATTTTTCCGCAACCCAATTGCTGAGTGCGGGCGCTTCGTCGTTGAGAAAAATGCCGCGGTATTTTACTTTGGGAATTTCAGTGATCTGTATTTTGCTATCGATAATCAACGCATCTTTTTTAGCGATAGGAACATCTGCCCACCAATACCAAGGCGACACACCGATTTGTTCGCTCAGGCTGTAAATGCCGTACATTGTGCCGCGTTTGTTTGCACCGATAATCACCAGCGCGCGCTCAATATTGGGTAGCGGTTTATCTACCACTTGAATCTGGTAGGCATCCCATTGGTTTTGGATTTTTGTGATATCGATTTTTTTTGCTGCGACCAGTGCATCGATTAATTGGCTGTTGCCCAAGGTGCCGATAAGGATTGCGGATGCGCTAATCGCCTCAGTGCTATGAACGAGCGAAGGCTTTTTGCCGGTGACTTTTTCAATATCGGATTGCAAATTGTTCGCCGCGCGTTTTACGCCGGGAAAATCATTGCTGTCGATAATAATGTCAGCGGTCTGCTGCTTTTCCACTAAGACCAAATTGTCGCGCGCACTGGTTGCCAGCCAAGACTCTTCGCCCAGCGCCGACACATTGGTGCTGATTAGAGTCATAAGCAGCGTTAGCAAATAGCCATAACAGCAGCTGCGGATCGTGCTATGAGTGTACGGTCTATTTCGTCGTGGTAATGGTGGCATGGCGTGCTCGCGTTTTCTCTGGCTTCTATTGATGGGATAAATTACAGCATAGGTTTGCGCACTTGTATACAAGTGGCGGTTTTAATTATAAAAAAGGCCAGCGGATAAGGCTGGCCCAAGATAGGGAGAGAGAGAAGTTAACGGGGGCTTAGTTGCAGGTTTTGTTTTCCAGCGCATCCGCAAAACCGCGCAGTGCTGGCTTATCGTTATAGTTGTCGTCGAACAACAATGGCCATGCGATTTTTTCGTTGTTGTATTGGGTTTTGTAAACGTCGGTGAGCCAAGTGTTGGCATCGGTAGTGCCCCACACAGAAATACCGCCGCGTAAATTGGCCGGTACTGTATCCAAATAAGCTTTTACGATTTGGCAGTAACGTTTCTTTTGCGCCAGTGCTGCGGCTTCGGTAAGGCTAGTGATTTTGCTGCCCGGCCAGCTGCCGCTGTAAGGATTATTAACTGCAATATCCAATTCGGTGATTTTCACTTTCAAACCTTTATCTACCACTTTTTGCATAGCGGAGCTGATGCTGGCGATACTCGGGTAATCCATAAAAACGTGCATCTGAAAACCGACACCATCGATAGGAATATTGCGTGTTTGGAAATCGGTCAGCATCTCCACCAGCTTGGTCATCTTCGCGCCGTTTTGATCGATGTTGTAATCGTTGTAATAAAGCGTTGCGTTTGCATCTGCAGCGCGCGCCGCTTGAAATGCTTTTTCGATATAGATCGCGCTATTACCGCTTTTGATATAAAACGCCGAGTCGCTGCGGAAGTTAGACGGGCTATTGTCATTCAGCGCTTCATTCACCACATCCCAGCTCACTACATTGCCTTTTGTTTCAAAGTGATCAACAACAGTAGTCACATGGGTTTCAACAGCAGTAATAAAATCCGCTGCAGAGCCCGACCAATTTTTCATAAAAGTTGGCACTTGGTAATCGGAATGCCACACCAGCGCGTGGCCGTGTACATCCATATTATTTTCGTTGGCGTAATCGACGAACGCATCGGCATTAGTGAAAGTGAAAGTACCTTGCGTCGCCTGCAGATAACTCATTTTCATGATGTTACCGGCGGTCATTTGATCGAAGTGTTTTTCTACCACCGTTTGTTCCGACGCGTTAGTCAGAATGTTGTAAGTCTGAGAATCAGTATTGGATACCGCAACTCCAATGGGAAACTCTGCTAGCTCACGCAGACTGGCGACATTGGCGGAATAAACACTGCCGCTACTGGATGCAACACTGCTGGCAGCTGATGAACTTGTCTGGCTGGCAGCAAGAGTGACAGTCGCGCTTTTGATGGTGACTACACCCGTCGGCGAGCCTTTGGCTTGCAGGCCGATTTGCACATCGTAATCGACCTGATTGAATTTATCGGCTTCGCTCACGGTGCAACTGAGTGTTGTATCCGCCCCTGCAGTTAGTGTGCTGTTAGCTGACCAGCAGTTCCATTCGCCCGGCCAGCTTTCGCCGCTTTTGATTTGCGCAAAAATTTGCAAGTTGGCGCCGCTGGCTTTGAATTCACTGCTGACATTGACCACCATAGTGATCACTGCGTCTTCTAGCTGTATAGGTTTGGCGATGTCAGTGACTGCACCTATGTTGTCGCCACTGGCGGCAAAGCTCACACCGTCACTATTGAAGGTAACGCCGCTATTGCCTGTGCCGTTGCCGCGCCAGCCATTGGTCATATTCAGGCTGATGTCGGTTGCTGCTGCGCTGCTTGAAGAGCTGATTGCTGATGAGGCTTCACTGGATATTGGCTCAGATGAGGCGGTAGAAGACGGAATCTGACTTGAGGTCGCCTCCGAAGAAGATGCCTCTGCGGATGATACTGGCGCTGCTGAAGAGGATGCCTCTGAGCTGGGCGCGGCGGATGAAATAGCTACGGATGAGCTACTGCTTTTGGGGGTGGAGTTGCTATTGCCGCCGCCACAGGCGACCAGACTGACAGACAAAAAGCCTAGATACAGGTATTGACGAGTTTTCATTGCGGTAGTCCTATGATGTTATGGTTTATTGTTGTGGTCAATTACACCATAACTCATGTGTGCTTGTATATCAGTGACGTTCTTTGTTCGACAAATGGCAGCTAATGCCGAAGAGAATTGAAAAGAATAGAAAACAAAAAGGCGAACCAGTGGCTCGCCTTTTTGTTGTGAAATGCAGTTAAAGCAGTGGATAAATATTGGTTTAACCTTCCATCTGCTCCAATTCTTTGCCTTTGGTTTCTTTGATGTACCACATCACAAAAAATACCGAGAAGAGCGAGAAGAAGGTGTAGATGCTGTACGCGCCGGCCAAACCAATCGCTGATGCAAGCAGCATCGGGAAGGTCCAGGTGATCAGGAAGTTCGCGCCCCATTGCGCCAAACCAGCCACAGCCAAGGCTGAACCGCGCATTTGGTTGGGGAACATCTCGCCGAGCATGATCCACACTACTGGCCCCCAAGACATGTTGAAAAACACCACGTAAACGTTGGCGGCTATCAGCGCGAGCAGGCCGTTAGTAGAAGAGAGTTGCAGTTTTCCCGCTTCATCAACTGGCGCGCCGGAGAAGGCGAATGCAACCAGTGCGAGAGTGAAGCTCATGCCGATGGAGCCAATCCACAGCAGCGGTTTGCGGCCAATTTTATCGACCAGAAAGAAGGTCACAAAGCAGGCGCCGATACTCACCGCACCCGAGATTACGTTGGTAAAAAGCGCATCGCTTTCGGAAAAGCCTGCCGCTTGCCAGAGCACTGAGCCGTAGTAAAACACCACGTTGATACCAACAAACTGTTGCAGCACTGCCAAGCCAAAACCTATCCACACAATGGGGCGAATCTTGTTGGTGGTTTTATCAAGCAGGTCGCGGAAGCTGGGTTTGTGATCGTGCGCCAGAGTGTTGTAAATCTCGTCTACTTTTGCATCGGCTGCCTGACTGCCGTAGAGCTTGGTTAGTACAGTGCGGGCTTTGTCTTTTTTGCCATTGGCGACCAAAAAGCGCGGGCTTTCGGGGATTAAAAATAGCGCCAAAAAGAACAGGCTGGCGGGGATCAACTCCATCCAGAACATCCAGCGCCAGGTTTCGTAGCCGCCCCAGAATTCTGCAGTAGAGCCGCCCGCATTTTCGGCGAGGTGGTAGTTGCTCAGGAAGGAAAAAAACAAACCGCTGATGATGGCGATTTGCTGAATCGAGCTGAGTTTACCGCGATATTTCGCTGGCGCAACTTCGCTGATGTAAGCGGGGCAAATAATGCTCGCTGCGCCCACCGCTAAACCGCCAATCACGCGGTAGATAATAAATTCAACCGAGTCGGTCGCTATGCCTGAGCCGAAGGCTGAAATAATAAACATCACCGAGGCGACCATCAGTACCCACCAGCGCCCGAATTTATCGGCCCATTGGCCGGCAAAAAAGGCGCCTATCGCACAGCCAAGCAGCATGGATGACACGCTAAAGCCGGTGCCCATGGAATCGGAGTTAAAGGCTTGTTGCAGGCCATCAACGGTACCGTTGATTACACCGCTGTCGTAGCCGAAAAGGAAGCCGCCAATGGTGGCGATCAAGCTAATTAAGATGACAAAACCCATGTTTGTCTGGGCTGAGCTGGACGTCTCGTTCATGGTGATACCTATTATTGATTTATCGTTATTAGCTGCTTGCAAGCAGTTTGGCTGTGGTAACAAAAACGCCAGTCGGTGAACTGGCGTAATGGTGGAAATGGTAATGCAGTAGGGTTAAGTTGACTATATGTGGGTTCGTAAACAGTCAGTTAAATTCGCAGATCAAATCTCAAATGCAAAACCGGATTCGCTCAGGTGTTTATAGGCATCGGCGTCAAAGCGATACAGACTGGCTGCGCGATGCGGCACACCTTGCTGCTTTTCATTGCAGGGAGTTAACAGGTTCATCTTCATGATTTTGCGACGGAAGTTGGGCTTATCCAGTGTGGTATTGAGGATCGCCTCATAGAGCGCCTGCAGCTGCAACAGGGTGAACTTTTCTGGCAACAGGTTAAAGCCAATCGGTTGATGGCAGACCTGATGGCGCAGCACTTTTAAGCCGTGTTCGATAATCTCGGCATGGTCATAAACCAGCTCGGGCAGGTTTTTCACACTTTGCCAGCTTACATCGGCAGCACTTTGACCGGCCACTAACGAGAATTTGTCGGCGCTTACCAAGGCGTAATAGGCGATGGTCACAACGCGCTCATCCGGAAAGCGATCAACACGGCCGAAGGTTTTCAGTTGCTCCAAAAACAAATCGCGTACGCCCGTCAACTCTTCCAGCAGGCGATAGGCCGCATCGCGCAGGTTTTCGTCGTAGCGAATCCAGCCACCGGGCAATGCCCATTTTCCCTGGTGCATAGGGTCAGTTTGTTTGACGAGCAGGATTTTCAGCTCATTGTCATCCAGCCCGAAAATCAGGTTGTCGATGGACAGCGCTTTGATGACGTTTTCGGAAAGGCTTAAGGCGTTAGCGGATTGTTGGCTGCCGGGAATATGGGTGTTAGGCACGTGCAATGTCCTCATAGCTACGCTGGGGTGATTATTGCTATTGGTTGTTAGCGGGCTGACCGATAGGCTCATTTGACTGCATTGTATAAGCGAGTGGAAAAAATTTACATTCCTTTATCTTGTTGTCAGTTGGACAATAAGATAAGCTGTTTACATCTTATGGAAGCGCACAAGTTTTAATCATAAGTGTGCGTGACCTTTTCATATTGCCTTTGCTGGGCGTGTACGACACCTGCAGGGGCGCATTTACCCTCTGGATTAGCGAGCCTCTATGTTGTTTCTTGGTATTGATGTTGGCAGTTCCTCAGTCAAGTTATCGGTGTTGGACGGTCACACTGGTAAAAGTTTGGGCGCGCTTTCCTATCCTGATTCTGAGTTATCGATCGACAGCCCTGCAGCCGGTTTTGCTGAGCAGAATCCAGAAACCTGGTGGGAGTGTGTGCGTCAGGGTTTTGCGCGTTTGGTTGCGCGCGGCAGTTTTAATCCACAGCAAATCGACGCGATTGGTATCTCTTATCAAATGCACGGTTTGGTAGTTGTCGATAAAGAACAAAAAGTGCTGCGCCCGTCGATTATCTGGTGCGACAGCCGTGCGGTGCCGCTGGGCAATAAAGCTTTGCAGGATCTGGGCAGCGATTACTGTTTTGATCATCTGCTCAATTCGCCCGGTAATTTCACCGCAGCGAAATTGCGCTGGGTGCAAGAAAACCAGCCAGAAATTTTTGCGCGCATTCATAAAATTATGCTGCCGGGCGATTTTATTGCGATGAAATTATCCGGCGTGATCAACACCACTGCCTCGGGTTTATCCGAAGGGACTTTGTGGGATTTCAAAGAAAATCGTGTCGCCACTGAATTGCTCGCGCACTGGGGAATTGATGCGGCGCTGATTCCCGATATCGCCCCAAGTTTTGGTGTGCAGTCGGTAGTGAGTGATGCGGTTGCTGCGGAACTGGGTTTGCGCAGCGGCGTGAAAATTTGTTATCGCGCCGGCGATCAGCCGAACAATGCGTTTAGCTTGAATGTGCTGGAGCCGGGCGAAGTGGCGGCGACTGCGGGAACCTCGGGTGTGATTTACGGTGTGACCGATCAGCCTGCGGCGGATACCGCATCGCGCGTAAATACTTTTTTGCATGTGACTAACACCGAAGAGCAAAAGCGCAATGGTGTGTTGGTGTGTGTGAATGGCTGTGGTCGTTTGTATTCATGGCTGCGTCAAACCATTAGTGCGGCGGGCGCAACACCGTCTTATCCGCAATTAAATGATTTGGCTGCTGCGGTTCCGGTGGGCAGTGAAGGCTTGTTGTTTCATCCGTTTGGCAATGGCGCTGAGCGAATTTTCCAAAATAAAAATCCTGGCGCACAGCTGCGTAACCTCGACTTTAACCGTCATGGTTTGGGGCACATGGTGCGTGCGGCGCAAGAGGGCATAGTGTTTTCGCTCAATCAGGGTTTCGATGTTTTGAAATCCTTGGGCGGCAGCTGCGAAGTAGTACGTGCGGGCAAGGGCAATATGTTTTTGAGCAATGTGTTTGCACAAACCTTTGCCAACACCACGCAAGCCGCAGTGGAATTGTTTGAAACCGATGGTGCAGAAGGCGCGGCGCGCGCGGCGGCATTGGGTAGTGGTTATTACGCGTCAGCAACAGAAGCCTTTACCGGTTTGACCCGTTTAAGTGTGGTTGAACCTCAGGCGGCGTTGTTTGCGCAGTATCAGGATGCTTATCAAAACTGGGTTGCGCTTTTGCCCAACTAATTTTTTGCCGAATGAAAGTGGCAAATAGTTTTAGCAGTTTCGATAAACAATTTTTTTTGAACGTGTGTTGTTAAAACCTCAAGGTGAAAATTATGAGTATTGTTCTCGGTAGCAAAGAATACTTCCCCGGTGTTGGCAAAATCGCTTACGAAGGCCCGGATTCTGACAATCCGTTGGCATTTAAATATTATGATGAGAATCGCGTTGTTGCCGGTAAAACGTTGAAAGATCACTTCAAGTTTTCCACCTGTTACTGGCACAGTTTCTGTGGCGCTGGTCACGATCCATTCGGTCCAGGCACCAAAATTTTCCCATGGGCCGCAACGCAAGATCCAATCGCGCGTGCGCGTGAAAAAATGGATGCCGCGTTTGAGTTCATCACCAAGTTGGGCACTCCTTACTACTGCTTCCACGACGTGGATTTGGTTGATGAAGGCAATGCTTCGCGCGCAGAATTCTCTAACCGTCTGCAAACCATTGTTGAATACGCGAAAGAAAAGCAAAAAGCATCCGGCATTAAATTGTTGTGGGGCACTGCAAACCTGTTCAGCAATCCTCGTTACATGAACGGTGCTTCTACCAACCCGGATTTCAACGTAGTGGCTTACGCCGGTGCGCAATTGAAAGATGCGATTGATGCAACCATCGCGCTGAACGGTGAGAACTATGTATTCTGGGGCGGCCGTGAAGGTTATATGAGCCTGCTCAATACCGACATGAAACGCGAACAAGAGCATATGGCGCGCTTCCTGACCATGGCTCGCGATTACGCGCGCGGCCAAGGCTTTAAAGGTACTTTCTTCATCGAGCCAAAGCCGATGGAACCATCAAAGCACCAATACGATTTCGATGCTGAAACCGTAATCGGCTTCTTGCGTCACCACGGTTTGGATAAAGATTTCAAACTCAATTTGGAAACCAACCACGCGACCCTGGCTGGTCACACCATGTGTCACGATATGCAAGCAGCAGCTAATGCTGGCATGTTGGGTTCGATGGATGCTAACCGTGGCGATTACCAAAACGCATGGGATACCGACCAGTTCCCATACAACCTCAATGAAACTGTTGAGATGATGTTGGTATTCCTGCGCGCTGGCGGTCTGCAAGGTGGCGGTGTGAACTTCGATGCAAAAGTTCGTCGTAACTCTCCAGATCCAGTTGATATGTTCTACGGCCACATCGGCGGTATGGACACCTTTGCTCGTGCATTGATCATCGCTGATAACCTGATCCAAAAATCCAAACTGGAAGGCATGCGCAAAGAGCGTTACTCCACTTTTGATGCTGGTAACGGCGCTGCTTACGAGCTGGGCAACCTGACCCTGCAACAGCTGGCAGAAATCGGCAACAAAGGCGGTGAGCCAGCCTTGACCTCTGGCCGTCAAGAGTTGTACGAAAACATCATCAACCAATACATCCGTTAATTCCGTTCGTTGAATGAATAGTTTGAATTAACTGATTTCCTTGCAAAGCTTAACCGCTCATTGTGGTTTCTAATGAAACTGTGATGAGCGGTTTTTTATCTGCATAGTGTTTCGCTGGTATTTCTTTTATTCTTGCGCCGGTCAGTATTTCACTGACGGTTAAATGGATATTCAAGGAAATTACTGTGCACAAAACCTCTGTTGTTCAGCGCTCATCAGTGCTTCACATTTTTGTTAAATACGTTGCGTCGTTTGCACTCGCAAGTGCTGCGTTAGTCATGCTCTCTGGCTGCGGCGGCAGTGGTGGGGGTGATGTAATTCCCGGTGGTGGAACCAAAGATTCCTGGGTTGCCGGCAGTTATAAGCCATCTAGTGATTACGCGAATTTTTGTGCAAGCCCACGCGTGGGGGTGAGCAGCATTACCGGCATTCCTTTTCCCGATAAAAAAGGCACAAGCCTGCAAGAAAAACAATTCCTGCGCTCATGGAGTTTTGAAACCTATTTATGGTTTGAAGACTTGCCCGATATCAATCCCAACAATAGCGATACCCCACAAACTTATTTCAATCGTCTGGTCTCTAACGAGAGAACCGCATCTGGCTCATACAAAGATAATTTCCATTTTTACGAACCGACTGAAGATGAAGAGGCATGGACTGCTGGCATCACTTATGGCTACGGCCTCAACCTGAAAGTTAATTGGAATATTCCGCGCACAATTACTGTGGTCTATAGCGATACTGGCTCGCCCGCGGCTACGAAAAATATCAAACGTGGTGCAAAGATTATCGCCATCGATGGTTTAAGTGTGGCGACCATGAATGAGAACACCTTGATCAATGCACTCTATCCATCACAAATCAACGCAGCCCATGAATTTGAGCTGCAGGATGTTGGTGCGAGTAATACCCGCAAGGTGACACTGGAATCTGCATCGCTCGCGACTGATTCGGTATCGGTTGCCAAAGCGATAGACCACAACGGCAGCAAAGTAGGCTATGTGCAATTCAACACTTTTATTCCCGATGCGCAGGATAAGTGGGTCGCGGCTATTAATAATCTGAGTCAGGCAGGTGTGACCGATCTGGTAGTGGATATGCGCTACAACGGCGGCGGTTATATCGCGGTAGCATCGCAAGTGGCCTATATGATTGCGGGCAGCTATACCACGGGCAAAGTGTTTTATCAGGATGTCGCCAATTCCAAAATGCCAAGGGAAGCCGCTTGGGATTTTATCAATACCGGGCTTTATGGAACCAATAAATATCTGGTTTTGCCGACGCTGAATTTACCGCGTGTATATGTGTTGGCGACCAGCGGCACCTGTTCGGCCAGTGAGTTGGTGATCAACAGTCTGCGCGGCATTGGTGTGAGTGTGTATTTGATTGGCGATACGACTTGCGGAAAACCCTATGGTTTTATCCCTCAACCCAACTGCGGTACCACCTATTACACCATCCAATTCAAAGCGGTTAACGCCAAAGGTTTTGGCGAATACAGCGATGGTTTTATTCCATCGGCGACTGATAACGGTTTGGATAAAGTTAAAGGCTGTGTGGTGGCGGATGACCTCAATCACGAATTGGGCGACCCCAATGAAAAACTGCTCGCTGCTGCATTGCAGTTGCGCGCTACCGGAGCCTGTCCAACTACCGCGAGTAGCCGCATGCAAAAAACGTCGGTTGAACTGGATGCGGGCGAACTGGTGCAGCCGGATGTACGTTCAATCATGATTCGCTAGTTTGCTATTCGTCTATTTGTGTATTCGTTTACTTTTGCACACAAGGCCCTCAACCGAGGGCCTTGTGCATTTAAGACGTGCGCAAATCATTCACTGGTAATAGTAGTGGCCCACCGAGAATGCGGCTCAGGGTTTTTTCGATGATGGCAATATCGTTATCGAAGCTGCCGTGGCTGGTATTGATACGGGTTTCCGGTGTGCGACACACCAGCGCCTTATTGGCCTTGACGATATTGAGCCGGTGCGCTTTTTCCATGCCGCTCAGTTTGACCGCCTGCCGCCAGTTGCCGAGCGCTTCGCCGGTGCTGGATGATCCATCCCAGCCTTTGTAGTTTTCATCGAGTACGTTTTCCAAGCCTAATATCGGTGTACGTAAATCGCCTTCCAGTGCATTGGACACCATGTAGAGCAGGGATTTGCGATAAATCGTCACACTGTCATCGCGCTCGTTTTCATCGGACAAAATATCCAGATACAAGCGTTTCATCAGTGCGTCATGGGGCGCGAAATGGCGATTGGCGAATTGCACCGTGCAAGCGGGGGCATAGAGGTGGATGGTGCCTGTCTGCGCCTCCAAGCCACGCGCTGTTAACAGGTCGATCAAATAGCCGAGGAAGATGGAGCCAGCGGAGTGACCGACTAAATGAATCTCCAATTGATTGCCCCAGATAGCTTTGAGGTTTTGCAGGGCGCCGACTAATAAATCCCCGCCGCGGGTTGGCAGGCTGGCGAATTCGGCGTTTTCTTTCATCTCGCTCCACAGCGGCCGCGCCAAGGGGCGGGCGATGGACTTTTCAATCAGCCAGTCGCTGGCGTCGGTAATGCTTTCGCGCAGGCTGCCGGCGCGCGCCTCCTCGCGTTTGAACTGCTCGCTGATGATATTGCCGATGGATTCCAGCAAACCGGTTTTCCACACCATAAACAGTGGATAGCAGCCGTTGCCAATAAAGTAACGCCCCATCACGCGTGCGCGTTTGATGGCATCTGCCTCGCTGTTCAAACCGCCGTGGGCGTAGATCAGCAGGCGCTTTTTGCTGCCAGGTTGCTTGCGAAACCACTGGTCTGGCAGGCCACAGGCTTGGTAGAGGAGTGCGCGGCTCATCTCATCTTGGGTGAGATAGCGATCGACCCGGCCGTCGTTGCCCAGCACTACACTGTGTTCATAGGCGGTAGCTTCATCCCACCATTCGCTGCGGTTGACGCCGGCGCGGCTGTTGCCGAGTTTGCTGCCCGAGGCCAGCTGCCCCAGCACCACGCCGGGTACGCCTAGAGCGGCAACCCAGGCATCCATCGCATTGGCGAGCCAGTCGGCGTAGGTGAGTACGGCAAATCCGCCTGCGCCCCAGCCATTGCCCCAGGAGTTTTGCACAATAAATCCATCGGTATTAAAGCCGACCAAGGCAAAGGCATGGCCGCCGCTGCGCGAAGGTTTGCCGTCAAAGGGGATGATCGGCAGCGAGTTGTGGCCGGAGATTTTTTTGCGTTTGCTGACCTTGACCTCATCCCAGCCATCGTGCGTGAAACTGGATACATAAATAGCGCCTGTTTCAAAGATGGCGGCCTGCAAGTCGCTGATAAGTTTAAGGTCGATGCGGTAGTAAACGCCGAGGGTATGATTGGTGGCGCGGGTGGCATAACCGTACTTGGGGGGCGCTGTATCCTGTGAGCTGTAGGGCCAGTCGGATTCCATACATACGCCGTGATGGAACCAGCCCTTGAGCGCACCGCGGCAGCTGGAACCGTCGTAATCCTCACCGGCATATTCATCGTAGCGGCGCGCAAAATTGTAGAGCATGCGCGGGCTGACCGACTCCAGCTTTGCAGGGGCTCCAGCTTTACGCCAGCGCAGGTAATTTACTACACAGGCCAAGCCGAAACCGGTGCAGGCGCCCTCTTGACCCTGATCGAGAATCAACCCGGCTTTGGAGTAGATGCCGAGAAATTGCGCGATATGTTCATCGCTGGGATAGCGTTCACTCAGGCTGAGCGGCGGCGGCATATAGCTGCGGTCACGCAGGTCGATAGGGTCTTTGGTGACCGTCAGGCGACGCGGTGCGTTGGCTTTAGTGCCCGGCGGCTCGGCGACGGGGACTTCCCTATGGTCGATGCCTGATTTTCCCGCCAGATGTAATTTGCCTGCGGCTTTCTGCTGCATGGAGGCGGCAATACTGGCGGCGGCAGTGGGTAGCCAGACTTGTCGGGCAATTGCAAAGACGCTTTTGAATTTATCCAGTCCATGAGAACCGCCATTCACCAGCTTGCGCGCTTTTTTGTAGTCGTCGGCATCCAACGCTTTGCGCATCGGCTCGGCGCGGTCAGCGAGGAAGAGCGCAAGTAAGAGCGCGGCAACCTCGGGCGCATTGGCCAAATCGGGCAGCGCTTCAATATCGGCTTTAATGCGCTTGGTGTACTCGCGATAGTTGTGGCGGCCGGTTAGCTGTACAAAGCCGCGGCCGCGATAGCGCGCGCCGTCGCCGGGTTGGGTATTGCCCAAATCCTTGCGCCCGTCATAGGCGCTAAATGGCGGGCGGCCAGCGGGGGTGTTGAAGTGCGAGGGCAGCTCGGAAATAGGTACGAACCCCTCGGTTTCGGCGCGGATGGTGCCCAGCGCAGCGCAAATCATAGGTTCGTCCGTCAACCCTGTTGCCGCCAGCGCAGCGGTGACATAGGGCAGGTAGCGGGCAATATTTGAAGCTTTGGTGGCGGGGAAGAGAGGCCTTACCTGATCGACACTCAGGCTCACCTTGGCTTTAGTGTTGTCCAGTAAGCTTTGGCAGTAGGGGCCGACTATGCCATCGGCCAGAATACCGATACCTGCCTGCCAGCGGCGCACCGCAGACTCGGTAAGCGCGTCAAAGGTATCGCCCTTGGTCAACGGCTGAAACTCTTTGCCGTCGTCCACTAACAGGCTGGCCAGTTGCTGGCGCAGCTGCGCGACCTCTGTTCCCGATGAACCGCTGTATAAAAGAAAATTATTCATATAGCTAATTCCTTGTGGCACTTAAGCGGAATCAGCAATTTATGCACCACGGTAATTTAAGCGCAGCAAATCAAGCAGTTGGATTTTTGTGATCGCGAGCGTGGTCGAAAAATGATCAGTCTTGTAAAGAATATCGGCAAAATTTCGGCGCCAAAGCTAACAGGTGATCGGGATTGAAAGGGGGGGATAAGCAGGAGGGAAGGAAGAAAAAGATTCCGGGATAGAAGGCGTCCCGGAATCTGGTGCGAGCTTAATTACCGGATTAGAAACTCCAGTTCATGCTGAGCTTGGCCCCGCGACCTGCGGCCGGGAAACCTATGTCGGTGTAGTAGTTTTCATCAGCGAGGTTTTCCAAGCTCAAGCCTACTTTGGTTTGTGTGTTGGCCTGCCAGGTGATGCGCGCATCAATGCGGTTGTAAGCATCCAGCACTTCTTCAACGTCCATGCCGGTATAACGGCTCACCGCAAAGCGCTCATCGACACGCATATAGTGCGCATTGAAACTCCACGCATCGTTTAACGCATAGTTAACCGAAGTGCCGTAAGTCACTTGCGGACGGCCGAGCAGGTGATTGTCGGATGACAGCATGTCGATGTCGGTATAGGTGGCGTAGGCGCGCAGCGCGAGATTATCTTGCAGCTGCCAATTCAGTTCGCCTTCAACACCGCTGGTTTCTACGCGCGCGCGGTTTACGTTTCTAAAAGTTTCGCTATCAAAATCGATCAGGTCGCGGTAATCATTTTCAAAATAACTGAAACGCGCGCTCAAGTTATTCTGCGTGAATTCAATGCCGGTATCGGCACTGGTCACGGTTTCCGGTTTTAAATCCGGATTGCCAACCAACGGATGGCCAAGTGCAAAAAAGCTCGGCAATTTAAAGCCTTCGCCCCAGTTGGCAAACCAGCTCCACTGCTCATTAAAATTGTAGCGAACACCTGCTTGGCTACTGGTGTTGGCTGCTATATCTTCGGAGTCGTCACGGCGCACACTGGCTTGTACCAATAACTGCTCGATGACATAGGCATTGATATTAATAAAGCCGCTGTCGATACGACGCGAAAGGGAAAAGTCTGTCGGCATCTCAAAACCTATATCGAGATAGCCTTGGCTATCACCTTCCTCTTTGCGTGTTTCAACACCAATGTTGCTCCAGATTTTATTCTGGTCGCCCAAGGTGTTTACCCAGCTAAATGAAGTGCGGGTAAAGTCGGTTGTTGAACCATTTGCAGGAACCGCATCGTATGGTGCAATGCCGGGCGATGCGTAGTCTTCCTCGCGTTCATACCAGCTGGCATTGGTTTTACTGGTCCAGAAATCATTGACTTTCATAGTCCAATTTAACGCAGCGTTTTGATCGGTGTAATCACTGGTATCCAGGTCGCGGTCAACGGCGTATTCAGGGCCGCCACTTTGTTCGGGGAAGCTGGTGCGTTCGCCATCAAAATAGCGATAACTAAAATTCAGCGTGTGCTGATCTTGTTGCCAATTTAAACGGCTGGTGAATTCAGTATTTTTTGCAGTGCTGCCTTCAACTGGCTCGCCTGCATCTTTACCTTGTAGCGAAAATGCGTAACCCAAGTTTTTCACGCTGCCACTGGTAGCAACGCCGACGCTGCTGTAATCGTCAGTGCCGAGTGTTGCATTCAGGCTGGTGGATTTTTTGCCCGGTGCTTGGGTAATGATGTGAATCACACCGGCGAGCGCATCGGAACCGTACACAGACGATTGCGCACCGCGCACAATTTCAATGCGCTCGATAGATTCAATATTGATTGCATTTAAATCAAACGCGCCGCCGCGGGTATTGGTTGGGTCATTCATTTGTACGCCGTCGAGCAACACCATAGTGTGGTTAGCTTCTGCACCGCGCAACACGATGGAAGTAACACCGCCAGGGCCACCTTGTTCTTCAATCCAAAGGCTTGGAATTTGACGCAGTGCATCAATCAAACTGTTGTTGCTCAGTTGCAGCAATTGTTCTTTGTTGATGACAGAAACCGATGAGGAAAGTTGTTCGTTAGTGACCGGGCTATAGCTGCCGGTAACGATTAATTCTTCAGGTGCGGAGAGCGCTGGAACTGCAAGAAGTGCAAGGAACAAGGGAGAGAAACTAAACTTTTTCATTTGTCGCCTTAATTACTGTGTTTGATAGTTTGATCTGTTGCTGATAGATAAATGGACTCCGTCATTCACTCTGAGACTCGCCGTGAATACATCCCTGTAGGCTCGAGCACAGCATCCATGCTGCGCACGGTCTCAGAGTAAATGCCGGAATCCATTTTTATCGCACTTGGAAACATCGCGGTTAATTCTTTTTCGGAAATTGATAAAGCGTGTAATACGCATCCATTTTTTCCGGCGCATTTTTGTCGAACAAAGTTTCGGTTTTTAATTGCGCATGATAAACACGTGCCGTTTGTTGTGGGTGAACGTTGGCTTGCTCTAGCGATTCCAAATCAATCAGCAGTGTTTTGCGATTATCGCTCAACGTTACTGATTTAATTGCATCCTGCTGCAAGCCCAGTTCATCTGAACCGTAATCCGGCGCATCGCGATAAACCCAAGACTCAATTGCCAGCAGTGATTTTAATTCTTCCACAGTTGCAGAGTTTTTAATCGGTTGCGTTAACTCCAGCGCAAACCCAGTTGGTGTTGCGAGCATTTGGGTAATTGCAGGTGCGATGGTTTTGCCATCCCAAGTGATGCGCTGCAAGCTGGCGACATGGCCACCTTTTGCCTGCCAACCGCGACCAGTTTGGCCGAGCAACAAACTGCCGTCTTTCAAAAACAGTGGGCGCATCACACCGGATTCCAAACCATCGATAAACGGCATAACACTGCCTTGTTCAATGCCATCCACTTTTTGAATCGCAATGCGCAGCAAATTCGATTGGGTTTGATCGCCCATTAACATCTGCCCTGGAAATGCGCCGAATTTACCTTTGGTAGTGTCCCACGCAGGATTACCCGGTGAGTTGGCAACGCGGTTATGTGGCAGTAATACAATTGCATTGGTGCGTTTGTTTTGCATTTTTTCCCACGCAATTTCTGGCGATGCGGGCGTCATACCCGGCAGATCAACCAGTGCAGATGGATGACCAAAGAAATTATTTTTTTCGATAGTAAATAATTTCGAAGTGCCCATGTATTCGCCCTGATTGTCGGAATACCAAATGCGACCATCTGGCCCTGTGCCTATACCGGCGGGACTGCGCAAACCGTTCGCCCAAAGCTCAAATTTGCCGTTGGGTTCAACGCGAATATTCCAACCTGCCAGACCACCTTGGCTGCCCATGTATTTGCCGCCAGCATTGTAGGTAGAACCATCGCCGCCATCGGCGAGGTTGATGCTGAGGTAGTAAGCTCCATCGCTGCCGCGCGTCGGCCCGTGCATATAGGAGTGATAGTTGCCGTGGTAGGAATGTGCATCAAATAAAGTTTCATAATTGTCGGCGATGCCATCGCCATTGGTATCGCTAATACGTGTTAATTCCGCTTTTTGTCCAGCAACAACCGTGAAGCCTTTTTTATCTTCCACTAACACGCCGAGGCTATCGAAGGTGCCTTCGGCAAAAAAATGCCATTCACCTTTTACCATGCGCCAGATACCGGCAGTGCGCGTGGCGATCACGGTAGTGTTGTCTTCAGTTAATGCTAAGCCCAGTGCTTCAAATAATTGCTCGCGGCCAAAATTATCTTTAGGGGGATAATAACTTTCGATGCTGTAACCCGCAGGCATATCCGCTTTGGATTCGGTGATTTTGATCGGCTGTTTGCGATAATCAAAGTCAGATTTTTTTGCGTGCCAGACGTTTTCCGCAACTTGCATTTTGGCGGTGAGCGTTGCGCTCTTGCTGCCCGCTGGCAATTGCCATTGGCCGTTTTCGATTTTGCCAGTGCTCACAGCAGCGTTTTGCAGCAATTGTGTGTTAAGCAAAAAAGTTTGTGCGGCTTTTACATCGCCAGTCACTGTGATTTTTACATCGCCAGTTGCGGCAATCAGTGTTTGTACTTTTAGCGTATTTTTGCCGACGCGATAATTAAAGGTTGGCAGCTCATCTTTTTGTTTGGAGTTGCGCGTGTAACCTAAAAATTGCGCATCCATAGCGGCAACGCGTGTTAGATGATCTTCTTTGCTATTGAGCGATGCTTTAATGGTTTCTACATCGCCAAACTTTGCATCTTTAAACGAGAAATCGATGAGCTTGCCCTGAGCATTTGCAGGCGCAAATAAAAATTCCTGATCGCCAAAATTAATTTCCCGGCTTTCAAAACCCATCTTCAAACCTTTGCCGCCGCGATTGGTAAATTCGCCGGTCATATCCAAAAAGCCGCCTTGCCAGATTTTGGTAATGGCGAGCAGGCGTGGATCAAAGGAGTAGTTCACGCCCCAAGGCGACCCCACATGAATAGCGCGGCCAGACACTCCTGCCATTGGGCCTCGTTGTAAACGCACTTCATCGTCAACCAATAATTGCAAACGGTCGGCGATAGGGTCGTATTCTTCGGCGCCGGTTTGTGCAAGTAATTTAATTGCAGGGCCTTGTTCGCGCAGATCATTGAGTGTGGCGAGGTAATCGCCAATAGCGTCAATTTGTACATCACTTAATACTTGTTGCGAAAACGTTGGCATGATCGGTAAAAAGGCCTCACCTTTTTTTGCACCGCTTTCAGCAACTGCTAATTGATCAGTCGCGGCGCGTAGGCTGCGGTGCAAATATTGGCGGTCAGCTTTGATGGTAAATCTATGACCTTCACCGCCTTCTACGACTTCGCGGTCGCGCGGTTCGCGTTTAAATAAACCGAAGAGATTTGGCCCAGTGCTCACACCGCCATCATTTTTTGCAGTCAGGTGACAGGCGTTACAGCCGACGGATTCAAAAGTTTCTTTGCCGAGCGCAACAAAATCCACCAGTTCATCGATATTGGTTTTTTCACCGGAGTTGGCCGGCATTTTGATCAGTGAAAAGTCAGCTGGGGCGATACTGAAATTGCGCAGTGCCAGTTGGCCTTTATTGACTAAAAAGCTGGTGATACCGGCCGGATTTTCCCAGCCGACATTGGCGTTTTCACTCATGCCGTTGCGAATATCATTGAGCAAAACGGTTTCGCCGTTAATGCGCACTTCCATAATCAATGCGGAATTTATTTTTGCGCTGGCGTCGTTGTAGCGCGGTGCACGAAAAGTGACGTGCAATTTTTGCCATTCGTTGTTGACGTTTTTAAGGTCGATCGCGTAGCGACCCTGCACATACAATTTTGCATCGCTGCCTTCGGGGACTAAAAATTCTGTGTCCATCACCGAATCACCAATATGAACATTGGTATTCAAATGTTGGCTACTGCCGTTAGCTTTAAGCACCAATATCTCACCGTCAGATGCTGGTGTAACTTGCAATTTATTGCCAACGGCGCTGACTTTACTGGCGCTGATCCAATCACTGTTGGGCGTGAAATAATCGACGGGGTTTTGTGCGTAAAGTGGGGTACTGCAAAGGAGCAGTGTGCTTATGAGTGTTTTCTTCAGGAGGGACATAATCTGTGCCTGCGTAAGCGGATAAAAATAGCGCCGCGGTGAAACACGGCGGCGCGAAAAAGACAGTCAACAGGGAGCTGTCGCGGATAGAAAAGGGAATTAAAGTTTGCGTACCCAAATATTGCGGAAGCTCACCAGATTGCCGTGATCTTGCAGGCGCAGAGGCGCGCAGCCGTGAGCTTTATAAACCGGTTTGCCAATCCACTCGGTTGCGCCTTGGATTTCAACATGGTTTTGTGCAACTACACCGTTGTGCATCACAGTGACGTAGCCCGGCGTGGTGAGTTTTTGTGCGCTATCAAATTTTGGTGCAGTGAAAATAATATCGTAGGTCTGCCATTCGCCCGGTGCGCGCGAGGCATTTACCAGTGGGATAGTTTGTTTATAAACCGACGCAACCTGACCGTTGGGATAGGTCTTGTTGTTGTAGTTATCCAATACTTGAATTTCATAGCGCTCTTGGAAAAATACACCGCTATTGCTGCGGCCTTGGCTTTCGGTTGGCTTGCCATCTTCACCGATAAAATCGGTTGGGGTTTTCCATTCAATGTGCAATTGCACATCGCAAAAAGATTCTTTGGTTCTGATATCACCCTTTTTCGGTACAACAGTAAATGCGTTATCGGCAACTTTCCATTGCGCGGCGCCGCCGCCTTCAACTGCTTGCCATTGATCCAGATTTTTACCATCGAACAGCACAATAGCGTCGGACGGAATACCATTGGCTGGAGCGCTGATAACCGGCGGAACCGGCTCCCATACTTCGGTTTCTTGTGCGAGTTCCCAAGGTTCTTTTTCGGCAGCAGACACAAGTGGTGCCGATACAGCACACAGCAGGCTAGTGGTAACTAATAGGGGGTTAAGAGCAAAGAGCTTTTTCATAGTGTTGACCTGGATTTTTTTATAGTGGGTTGAGTGTGTCAGGGTGGTTATTAATGTGAACCTTAAGCTTGGCAGATTTTTACAAAACCTCCTCTTTGGCTGCGATCAAATTGTCGCCGCTGCAATCGTATTCAATCGCCATTGGGTAAATGGCCATCAATGAATGGCAGGGAAGAAGGGGATTGCCAAGCGATTAAAAATCGTAAAAGTCATTTAAACCATTAGCGTATTTATACTATTTGTCTACGCAGGCGGCGATGCTTTTTACACAGCTTGATCAATTGGCGAGGCGGGAACTGCTTTTTTAACAAAGCTTTACGGAAGGTTTGCGGCTGGCTAAAAACCAGCCGGGCTATTGCAGGTTCTATTGCACTAGTTTTTAGCCAGTTGGCGACCGGGGCAATTCAGAAACTGCGAGGTGGTAAGCCATTTTTGATCCGGGTAGTAGGAAAACAAGAATTGATCACCCTTGATGGTATCAATCACCTTGCGCGCTATACCTCTGCGCACTGCGGGGCAGCCCCAACTGCGGCCGAGGCGCCCCAGTTTTTTGGCGAGTTTCAAATCTACATAGTCGGCACCGTGGAACACAATCGCACGCTCCATAGCCTTGTCATTAAAGCCGTCTTCCAAACCTTCCATGCGCAGTGAGTAACCGTTGGATCCCATATAGGTTTCTTTGGTGCGGAATAGCCCAAGGCTGGTTTGGAGGCTACCATAGGTATTGGAAAAGTTACGTGCGAAGTTTTCACCGGTGTTTTTGCCGTGGGCGACCAGCTCCTGAAACAAAAGTTTGCCGGTGATCAGATCAAATACCCATAAACGCGGCGTTGTGGACACTAATGAGTAGTCGATAACCGTCAAGTTGCGTGCGGGTGTCATTCCCTGGCTCAGTGCGCAGTCGAGTGCTGATAGTGCGAGACCGATCACATTGGGATTGGCCGCAGGTGCCGCTTTGCTCATTTTGGTGAGCAGTGCTAACGATTTTTGGTCATGGTTAAAGCTGGCAACTGCGTTAAATGGATTGGTCGGACGATCTTTCGCCACGGCGGTATTAAACGAAAACAGAATACTGCAGCAGGCCGTAAAAAGGAGGCCCTTAATGAATGAGTACAACATGATGGCCGAACACTCTTGTTTATTGAAATTTGTAGCGGCCTTGCTATGGAAATTTGCGGTTTTCCCAGTTAAAACTGGCGAAGTGGTTGAATCCTAACATCCTAAAAAGGATGGGGCAAATAACAAAATATCAAAAAAGTGATCAATTTGTATCTTTTTTGTTCGCTTTTAGGGTTGTCGGTTTTCATTTTTAAGCGTGCAGGAGCGCTCGTTTATGCTGTTATCAGATGTATTGGGATGTATCTATCGCCCTGGTGCCGTTTTGGCAAAAGGCTTGTTATTGGTGTTATTGGTGTTATTGGTGTTGTTGGGGGTGATTGGGTTGCAAGTCAGCTCAGCCAAGGCGGTTGAGGGCGATGAGTTGGCAAGCGCTGAGATGGGCAAAATGCTCAGTTCATCCACCTTGCTTGGCCGTGAAATCGAAGCCCAGATGATCGGGTTGCAGCTGGATATCGCCGAAGGGCGCTCCGCATCCGGTTCCCAGCAGCTGACGCAGGCCATGATTAGCCTGTATGAGCAGCGTCAGTATCGCCCGCTGTGGGATGAGCCGGCGCGTATGGAGCAGTTGATCAGTGCGCTTGAGTCGCTGGCGGATGACGGTTTGTCTCCCGAGGATTATCGTGTCGAGCAATTGCGCCAAGCCTTGCCTCTGGTGGGTGATGATTCAGTAGAGGCGTTACCTGCGCGCATTGTCGATGAGCTGCGCGCGACCAATGCTTACCTGCGCGCGCTCTATCATTTATATAACGGCAAGGTCGATCCGGCCGGGCTTGATCCGCAGTGGAATTTCGAATTTCGGGATATGTCGCCAGTGGCCGATGTGGTGCGCGTCGCCAATGCCGCAGAACAGGGGCAGATTGCGCAATTGTTCGAGGAGACTCGGCCGCAACACGTGAACTACCGCAGCTTTAAAGCGGGGTTGCGCCGCTACCGCGAGTTGGCGGAGCAGGGCGGTTGGCCATCCTTGCCGGTTGGCCCCACGTTGAAACCCTGCATGATTGATCCGCAGGTGGCAATTCTGCGCCAGCGTCTGACCGTCACCGGCGAATATGTCGCACCCTCTGAAGCTGAGGTGCGCATAGCGGTAGAAAAATGCCTCACCCCAGTCACATCTTCAGATTCCAGTTCCAGTGAGCCGGCGCTCAGCGGTGGTGCTGTTGCCGAAGTTGCCAGCAGCGATGCTGATAGCGCTTCCTCGGTTAATTCCGATGAAGTTTTTGATGAGCATTTGGTTGCCGCCGTTAAACAATTCCAAAGCGAACAGTATTTGGATGTGGATGGCGCTATAGGTCCGGCTACGCGCGCGGCGCTGAATATTTCGGTGCAATCGCGTATCGACCAGATTCGCGTCAACCTCGATCGCGCGCGTTGGCTGCTGCACAACATTCCTGCGGAAATGTTATTGGTCGATGTGGCGGGATTCAAAGTCACCTATTACAAAGAAAATCAGCCGATTTGGCGCTCGCGCGTGCAGGTGGGCATGGCCTATCGCACCAGCCCGATTTTCAAGTCGGAAGTAAACTACATTACGCTCAACCCCACCTGGACTGTGCCGCCGACAATCTTGCGCAAAGATATTTTGCCCAAGGTACGTAAAAATCTGAATTATCTGCGCGAACATCGAATTCGGGTATTGGATAGCAGTGGCCGCGAACTGGACCCGGCGACAGTGGATTGGAATCGCCCGAGCGGTGTCACTCTGCGGCAGGATGCGGGCGAAGGTGCAGCTTTAGGAAAGGCAGTGATCCGCTTCCCCAATTCCCACGCTGTGTATTTGCACGATACGCCCCATCAGGCGCTGTTTAATAAAAGCCAGCGTGCATTTAGTTCGGGCTGTATTCGCGTTGAGCGCGCGCTGGAACTGGTGGAATTGCTGCTCGCTGAAACCCCCAACTGGGATGCCGCAGCAATCGATAGACAACTGGCGACCGGAAAAACGCGCAATGTCACGCTAGCGAAACGTGTACCTATCCTGCTGGCCTATTGGACGGTGGATGCGGTGAGTGAAACTCAGGTTGCATTCAAGCCGGATATTTACGCGCGCGACGCCAAAGTGCTCGCTGCGTTAAATAAGCGCAGTTAAATAACGAAGCTAAATAAAAGGTTAAATAAAAAACTAAACACTGTAGGTCAGGCGAGCAGTCTGTGCGCGAAAATCCGGCATCTGAGTTTGTATTTATGCCGGGTCGCAGCTAGCGTTAATTGAGCGTCAATACAAATTCAGCAAATTCAGCAAATTCAGCGAATGCAGAGTAATCGCAGAATTGTATTGATATCTCCCACAGACTGCTTTCAAGGACTTACAGCAATGGCCATCAAGAAAACCTCCCGCAGCTCGGAAAACGAAGAACAGAGTGATGTAGTTGTTTTGGATGATGTGCCTCCCGCAGCAGAAGTGATCGACCTGCTCGCGCCTGCTAATGGCTATATGTACTTCACCGAGCGCGACCTCAATAAAATCCTGTTTAATCTCGATACTCTGCGCACCAGCGTTTATCCCCGCCTCGCCAATCAACAGGATTCCGATAATTACAAACAGCCGCAATTTCCCTCAGTGTGCCTGATAGGTCTTGGGCGCTGTGGTTCTAATATCGCGCTGGATGTCGCCTCGCTGGTGTACAACGCGCGCAATTTTTATCTCAACGAATTTAACAGCGAAGAAAAAGAAGTCCGCGAACAAGATAAGCCTATGCGCTGGATCAAGCGCAGCCTGCACCTGAAAGGCGGGCATCAACTCAAGCCGGTTTTTTTGATCGAGCCGCTGGTAATGTTGGGCGATTTGGATAAAGACATCGAGGGGCGTATTCGCTTTTCGCACAAAGGCGAGCGCTCTGGTTTTCTCAAGGATTACACCAAAATGAAAATCATGGACTTGTCCGAAGTCCATGCGGGCGGCTCAGGTAACGCGCCGATTCTGGGGCAATACCTTGCCAAAATTATTTTGAATAAAGATACCCAGCGCTTTTCCAATCCCGATTGGAAACATGTGCACTCGTATCTAATCGATTCCTGTGGCATTAAAGCCAATCAGTCGCGTTTGTATTTTTATATTTTCAGCGCTGGCGGCGGCACAGGTTCAGGTATGGCCAGTGAGTTTGGCCTCGCGCAGCAGTATGCCTACATGAGCAAAACCTTTGATTCGCGCGCGCAGTCGGAGTCGGCAGAGAATCGCGGCCATTCATTTGTGTTTGAGCCAATTTTTACCAGCGGCATTTGTATATTGCCGAATATTTCTGACCACGGCGTAGAAATGTCGGAGGCATTGCACATTAATGCCGGGCGCTTATTGTGCAAATATTTATCGGAAGAGTGGGATTTTTCGTACAACTTCGACAATGAAGACAGCAGCGAGTCAAGTGTTATGCATCGCATTCGCCCCTGGAATGCGATGATGTTAATTTCCAACGACATCATGCGCTACGCCGAGGCAACCGACGATGGCATTATTCAGCACATAGATGTGAATGCGATGGAGAAATATGCGAACCAATATATTTCCCAGCAGATATTCAACATTCTCACCGCGCAAGCAGTGACAACCGATTACGACGAAAATTATTTCCGTCGCGCGGGGATTGATATAGGCGAAACCATTCGCCTTGACGCTAACGATTTATTTATGAGTTTGGCGGGGCCTGTGGCAGTTGCCTATGCTGAATCAGTTATTCCACATCATGCACCGCAAGGTGTGGATAAGCTGCGCGGAATTGAAGTGAAAAAACCGGGCGATCTTAATATCGATGATTTATTTTATCGCTCAATTGATTTGCCGCACTTTAATAAAGTCACACAGGCAATTGAAGGGATTAGCTTGCTGCCGATTGAATCGGTGCGCTATCGCGAAGCGCTGTCGCGTTACCTGCAAAAAGGCTACGACGCCAACGAACTTAAAGACCTGCATTTCTTTAAAAATTGTTCGTCAGTGGTATCGATAATTTCCCTGCCGAAAGATTACAAGCTCAGCTACATGGATTTGAATAAACTCAAATCCCATCTAAATGCTTTGTTTCCCAATACCACCTTAAAACGTTATGCGCTGGTGATTGGTGCGTCGGCCAATATTTCGTTGACGACCTTGATTGTAAAAAGCCCATGTTTGAGCGATGACTTTTTGACATTGATTGTCGCTTTCATCAAGCGCTGTTTTGCCAAAGATCCTTATCGCTTTGATGAGCAGCTGGACACCGCCATGCTCGACTTTATTCGTGCAGAAGAGTTCGATGAGCAGCTGGTCGATAAAATGCTGAACGAGTACGAAAACCCCGCCAAAATTCTCGATACCAATTGGTATGCGATCAAACCTATGTACGAGAAAAAATATCGCGAGTTGATCAATGACTCCGCCAAATTCTGCTCGATTAACGATATTCGCCTATCGCGCGATAGTGTGAAAAAAGCCATTAAGTACCTGCGCGAAATTTATCGCCATAGAATCAGCAAGACGCGTATTGTCTCGCTTAATTCGCCTATGCAGTGATGTATAGGTTCGGAGAGCTTTGCTCTTCGAACCTATTGCAACGCTACAATCTATTACAAAGCTCAGACCGCCAGCTTTTGATTGCGCTCATCCTTGCTTGAATCCAATTCGCGCACAGGGCGGATTTCAATTGTGCCTAAGCGTGCAGGTGGTATTTTTCTTGCCAGTTGAATTGCTTCATTTAAATCACGCGCATCCAACATATAAAACCCAGCCAGTTGCTCTTTGGTTTCGGCAAATGGGCCATCAGTGATAATCGGTTTGCCATCGCGCACGCGCAAACTGGTTGCGGTAGCGACTGGGTGCAGTGCATTACCGCCAATCATTTTGCCGGTGTCGCGCAGGTTTTGGCCGCAGTTTTCACACTCCGCATTTAACGATTGCCATTCTTCCGATGTCATTTTGTTGATGATGTTTTCATCGTAATAAACCAGGCATAAATATTTCATAGTGAATCCTGTGTTATGCAGGTTGAATGTGAGTGGGATCCATATACATGATCTCCCAGTGATGGCCATCCAAGTCTTCAAAACCGTGATAGTACATAAAGCCATAATCCAGTGGCTCGGCAGGCCAGGCTTTACCGCCTGCTGCCACGGCATTGGAAATGATTTTATCGACTTGTTCACGGCTTTCGCAGGATAAACAGACAATCACTTCTTTAGACTCATGGCTGTTTACAATGGTCTTTGAGGTGAAGGTCTGAAATTTGGGTTCGGTTACTAGCATCGAGTAAATGGTGTCGCTAATGACCATGCAGGCGGCTGTGTCATCGGTAAATTGCTGATTGAAGGTGTAGCCCAGATGTGAAAAAAACGCCTTGGATTTTTCCAGATCTTTCACCGGCAAATTGATAAATACTTGTGTTGGCATAGGTATCTCCTTTAGTTGTTAATAGTTGCGAATAGTTGCGAATAGTGGTTAATAGTTGCGAAAAATGGTTTCTGGAATGTTTTTATTCGTGGTGCACTATGGATTTAAATCCACCATAGGCCATGCGTTTAAAATCAAAAGGTGGATTTTTCTCATCGCACATATCTTTCAGGCGCGGGTCGGCCATCACCAAGGCGTTAATGCGGTCGCGCTCCTCGCGTGAGGGGAAGATAATCCAGGCGATGACGACTGTTTCGTTATCTTTACAGCCAGCCGATGTGCGAAACGAGGTCATATCGGCGATATCCAAATCATCGCCCACACACTCCCAGTAGGCGATAGCGCCGTGCTCTTTCCATACGGCACCCGCCTTATCGGCCATTTTTTGGTATTCCGGTAATTTTTCCGGGGCAATCGGTAATAAAAAACCATCGACATAATGTGACATAACAGACTCCTTTGGTTTGTGGCTATACAGGTTTGTGGCTTTACGCAGAAAGCAATCGGTGAAAATAGTTGGTTTCATACTCTAGTCGAATAGGCATTGCTAAAATCGACAGCGATTAACAAAAAAATCGTTCATTTGGGCAAATATGAAAACTGCTCTATAGTCAGTCGCAGTAACACAACAAGGTCAACGCTATGGATCACCATGAAACACTGCTTCACGCCATCTATTTTTTGTTGGCCGCGACTATTGCGGTGCCGCTATTTCGTCGCCTCGGTTTGGGGGCGATTTTGGGATATTTGGTTGCAGGCGCCATTATCGGTCCCTATGAGCTGGGGTTGATTTATCAACCTGAGGCCACTTTCCAATTTTCCGAATTGGGTGTGGTGCTGCTGTTGTTTGTTATCGGGCTGGAGCTGAACCCGCAGCAATTGTGGAAGATGCGTTTTGATATCGGCCTGATTGGCAGCGCGCAAATGCTGCTTACTGCGTTGGCCATTACAGGATTGCTAACGGCGATTCTGGATTTAAATTGGCAGCAGGGTTTTATTATTGGGCTTGCGCTTGCGCTTTCATCGACCGCATTTGCGGTGCCTTTGATGGAAGAGCAAAAAATTATGGGCTCGCCGATTGGCCGCAAAGGATTTTCGATTTTACTGCTACAAGATCTGGCGGTAATTCCGATTTTGTTATTGCTCGCAAGCTGGTCGCCTGCGCTTGACCCTGAGCATCAGGTTCCCTGGTGGTTGGGGTTGAGTACTGTTGCATTTTTATTGCTGGCAGGTGCGCGTTTATTTAATCCTCTGCTGCAAGTGGTGGCCAAATATGGCAGCCGCGAAATTCTCACCGCCGCGGGATTGCTGATTGTATTAAGCGTCGCCTATTTAATGCAGTTGGTCGGTTTTTCCATGAGCATGGGCGCATTTCTTGCGGGAATGTTATTGGCGCAATCCAGTTTTCGACATCAATTGGCTGCAGATATAGAACCCTTCAAAGGTCTGTTGCTCGGTCTATTTTTTATCGCCGTTGGTATGTCGCTCGATTTGCGCCTGCTCTTCGCCGAGCCGCTGCTAATCATTGCGCTTGCATTTGCATTGATGCTGATAAAAATGTTGGTGATTAGCATCATCTTGCGCTTGCGCAAGCAATCACCAAAAGACAGTTTGCTTGTTGGAATTTTGTTGGCACAGAGCGGCGAGTTTGCCTTTGTGGTAATGGCGACTGCGGAGCAGAGTGCGTTTATACCCGCCGATATCAGCAGCTATGTAGTGTTAGTCGTTGGAGTTTCTATGGCGCTAACTAGCCCTCTGGTGATGTTGTATGAACTGTTGACCCGCAAGCTTAGACAGCAGGAGCAAGCCTCGGAAGATGCAAAACAAACGGAGCATTCATTTAAAGAGTTGGATGAGCCGGATGCGCATAACGCAGAAGTAATAATCGCGGGCTTTGGTCGTTTTGGGCAAATTATCGGGCGTATTTTGACGGCGGGAAATATCCCGTTTAATGCGCTGGATAAAAATTCGGAGCATATCGAATTCTTAAAAAATTACGGCGTGAAGAGTTACTACGGCGATGCGACACGTTTGGAATTGTTAGAGGCTGCCGGTATTCGTGAGGCCAAGGTGTTGGTGATTGCGCTGATTAATGTTGAGGCTTCGCTTGCGATTACCCGGTTGGTCAAACAACATTTTCCGCATATTACGTTGATCGTTCGTGCACGCGACCGCGCTCATGCCTATCGTTTAGCTGAGCTAGGGGTTGAAAATCCGATTAGGGAAATTTATGAATCAAGCCTAACTGCGGCGATGAAAACTTTAAACGAAATTGGCTACACCGAAGGGCAATCCCAACATGCAATCGATATTTTTCGTGAGCACGATCAAAGCTTGCTGCATCAGGTTATCGCGCTTAGTAAAGACCCAAAAGAATTGTCGCAGCTGATAAATCAAAGTCGTAAAGAGCTGAAAGATTTATTCAGTAAAGATGGGCAGTTGTAATCAATGATTAATTAAAAGGAAATATCTATGGCTACCAAAAAACATGACGAGCTGATGTCGTTATTGCAATCCCGTTTTGAAAAGAATATGCATCTCCATAAGGGTATTAATTGGGCAGATGTACAAAAAAAGCTGGAGTCTTCACCGAAAAAAGTAAAAGTGCTTGCAGAAATGGAAGCAACTGGCGGTGAGCCAGATGTAATTGGCTGCGATGCAAAAACGGGCGAATACCTTTTTTGCGATTGCTCTACAGAAAGCCCAGCAGGGCGCCGTAGTACTTGCTACGACCGTGCCGGGCTGGAATCACGCAAAGAGCATAAACCGGAAAATAATGCTTTGGATATGGCTGCAACCATAGGTATAGATTTGCTCGATGAAGAACAATATCGCGCACTGCAACAACTTGGTGAATTCGATTTAAAAACCTCCAGTTGGATTAAAACTCCTGAAGCAATCCGCAAGCTCGGTGGCGCTTTGTTTGCCGATCGTCGCTACAACCATGTGTTTGTCTATCACAATGGTGCCCAGTCCTATTATGCAGCGCGTGGTTTTCGCGGGTTATTGAGGGTTTGACTTGTATTCAACCGCTAATGAATTTACTGGCTGCAAGCTCGCTTATATATTCAAGGGTAAACTTCTTGTGTATCGGCGTGATAACAAGGCTGGTCTTATATTTCCTGATCTGTGGGACTTTCCTGGTGGCGGACGGGAGGGCGATGAAACACCTGAACAATGCGTATTACGTGAGCTTCAGGAAGAGTTTTCAATAAAGATGCCAGTATCCCGACTGGTTTATAAAACGTACTTGGCCAATCACTTATGCACGGGAATGTCATATTTTTTTGTGGTCTCAGGTAGCCAAGTTGAGATTGAAAATATTGTTTTTGGTGATGAAGGGCAGTATTGGCAATTGATGGATATTGAAGAGTTTTTAAAGCGGGAAGATGTGATACCAATGCTCAAGTTGCGATTGCTCAGATTTTTCCGATATTAATTTAACAACGGGTGTGGATTTCTATTTTTATTGACGGAGGCTTTATGAAAAACATCGGTAGCTGTCATTGTGGGAATATTCGTTTTGAAGTGGAAGGTGATATAGATTCAGGTGTTTCGTGTAATTGTTCGATCTGCCAGCGAAAAGGATCGATTTTGTGGTTTGCACCGTTTAATGCATTTAAGCTGCTCACATCCGGTGAGAATATAGGTAGCTACACATTTAACAAGCATGTTATTCATCATAAATTCTGTCAGATTTGTGGTGTAAGCCCTTATGCTGAAGGTGCTGATCCTGCGGGGAATCAGATAGCGGCAATTAATATTCGTTGCATTGAAAACATTGATTTGGCATCCATTCCGGTGCAGCACTACAACGGAAAAGACGCCTGATTTTTTCGTTTTATAAGGCACTGAGTTTGTTGCGCAGAAATCGTAGCTCCGGTTCTTGTGTGGTTAACGTCAGTGCTTTTTCGTAAGCGAGTTTTGCGGCAGGAATTTGGTTGAGTTGAGTGAGAAACTCGGCGCGTGCAGCGTGTAGTAAGTGATATTCAGTGAGCAGGTTGCGTGTGAGTAAATCATCCAATAGTGCCAAACCTTGCTGTGCACCATCGCGCTGTGCAATGGCAACCGCACGATTCAGTTCAATAATCGGCGATGGGCTGCGCTCCAGCAGTAAATCGTAGAAGCCGCAAATTTCAGCCCAGTCTGTTTCAGCAAAACTTTTGGCTTCTGCATGGAGTACCGCAATCGCGGCCTGCAAACAATAAATGTCGGCATTGCCACTGCTAAGTGCGCGTTGGATTAATACAGAGCCTTCGGCAATTTGCTCGTGGTTCCATTGCGATCTGTCCTGATCTTCCAGTCGTATCAAATCACCCTTGCTATCTATGCGTGCATGTTTGCGCGAGTCCTGAATTAGCATCAGGGCAACTAACCCCAGTACTTCTGCATCGGGTAAGAGTTGCGTGAGTAAGCGCCCCAAGCGGATTGCTTCTGTTGTGAGTTCCTGACGAATTAATTCGCTGCCGGATGATGCAGAATAGCCTTCGTTAAATAGCAAATAAATCACATGCAGAACAGCGCTTAAACGCTCAGGTAATTCGTTGCGCGCGGGAATTTCATAGGGAATGTTGGCGTCGCGGATTTTATTTTTGGCGCGCACAATTCGTTGCGCCAAGGTACTGGGTGTGGTGAGAAAAGCGCGTGCGATGGCCTCTGTCGTCAATCCACAAATTTCACGCAACGTCAGCGCCATTTGCGCCTCTGGTGCGAGGCTAGGGTGGCAACAAGTAAAGATTAGCCGCAGCTGGTCGTCTTCAAGATGACTGTTTAAATCATCATCCTGCTCTTGAACTTCATCCTCTAGCTGTTCGATCACATCTTCTAACGATACATGAAATTTAGCGCGGCGACGCAATTGATCAATCGCTTTAAAGCGCCCCGTAGACACCAGCCACGCGCGCGGATTTTGCGGCACACCATCTACTGGCCACTGTTGTAAAGCTGCAGCAAACGCATCCTGTAGTGCTTCTTCAGCGAGATCAAAATCTTTGAGCAAACGAATTAATGTCGCCAATACCCGGCGCGACTCAGTGCGATAAACTCCATTAATCAATGTTTCGATATTGGCGGGCATAGCGTTGCCTTTGAGTAATCGTTTAGTCGCTGTTTACATCATCGACAAAAGCGGTAGCTATTGCAGCAAACAACATAAATATACCGGCAGTGACTATGGCGTAAATAGGCTGACCATTAAATAACTGGCTTACCACTATCGCCAGTATGCTTGAGGCGAGGATCTGGGGTATGACGATAAAAAAATTATAAATGCCAGCATAGACGCCCATTTTCCCCGGAGGCAATGCGCTAGTCAGCATCGCCAGTGGCAGTGCGAGTATGGATGCCCAGGCGAAACCAACGCCGACCATTGCCAGTAGCAACCAGTGCGAATTTTCTATAAACAAAAACGATACTAGCCCAAGTGCACCTAAACAAAGATTGATCATGTGGGCAATTTTTCTATTGGTTTTGAGAACTAGAAAAGGAATTGCAATAGCCGCCAACGCGGCAAAACCATTGTAGGCGGCAAACAGTACTCCGACCCAATCAGCACCTTCGTTGTAGTTGTGACTACTGGGGTCAGAACTGTGATAGTGATGCGATGTAACTGCAGCAGTGGCGTAAATCCACATTGAAAAGAGCGCAAACCAAGAGAGACATTGAACAATTGCAAGTTGCTTCATGGTGCGCGGCATTTGCACCATATCGCGTGTGATTTGGTAGAGCGCATTGTCAGTGAGGTTGGAGTTTTGCAGCTTACCTGCGGCAAGTTGTAATAGGCCGAACAGAGCAATTCCAACGCTGAGCACATAGAGTTTGCTGTCAAAATCGAGGCTGGCTATCAGTGCACTGGCGATGGTGCCGATGGTTAGAAAAATGATGCCTTGACGAAAAAATCCGGTGTGGTTCTGCTGTTGTTTGAGGTGAGCTTGTTGTGCATCGTGCCAGCGTTGGAATAGTGCTATCTGCGCCGGGCTGTATTCGCGGGTGTTGTAAGTCGACCACAGTAAACTGAGCAACAGCATCACCCCGCCAATATAAAAAGAATAGGTGACTGATGGCGGAACCTGTCCTTGTGGTGCAGTGTTGGTTATCTCCAGCCAGTTACTCAGAATCCACGGCAAGGCTGAGGCAACGACAGCGCTGACTCCAATAAAAAAACTTTGCATGGAAAATCCGGCGGAACGCTGTTCATCAGGGAGCATGTCGCTGACCAATGCGATAGAAGGGGCGAGCGCAATATTCAGCGATGCATCCAATACCCAGAGCATGCCGGCGGCAATCCACAGCTCCGGAGAATTGGGCATCACCAGTAGTGCCAGTGTTGCGGCAATTGCTCCAAATAAAATATAGGGGCGGCGGCGCCCGTTGCGATGCCAGGTTTTATCGCTCATATAGCCTATGATTGGCTGAATCAGTAGACCGGTGATAGGTGCGGCAACCCACAGAATGGGAATTTCTTCGATAGGGGCGCCCAAAATTTGGAAAATGCGGCTGACATTGGCGTTTTGCAGGGCAAACCCAAATTGGATTCCAAAAAAGCCAAAGCAGAGATTCCATATCTGCCAAAACCCGAGTTGCGGTTTGCTGTTCATAGCTGTGTCTAATTATTGGTTTTTCTGCGACCAGCTTTAGGTGAAAGCGGTCATTTATTTGTATGATTATATTTGTGCGCTGATGCTGGCAATTATAGCTAAATCCCCTCTGCTCGTGGGCTTTGTGCTCACTGCTCAATTCGACTGGTTTTTGGGGGCGATTAGTTTGAATTTTGATTCCTTTCCGATTCCTTCCTTTCCAACAAATCCGGGCCAATTTTTTGGCATATAAAGCCAATATATGCCGGCTATTTTTATCCCATTCTGAAAACGTTTTCAGTGAATACTTAAATTTATTTTTTACAAAATAAAAAATAAATTTAAGTTGAAATCGATTTCAAAAAATTGAAAACGATTTCTTTTAAAGCGTGCATATAGACATCTGCCAATAGCCATTATTAAGATGTTTGAAACGAAACATTCACTCTTTCCTGTCAGGTGAATGGTATGCATACAGCAGAAGTTTTTTGGTGTGTGCATAAAGCGGCGGGGATATAAATACAGTCCAAAAATAATTCATAACTGATAAAGGAGACGTTCATGAGCACAATGCGATACTTTAAAAAAAATCTTATTGCCAGTGCTGTCACTTCAATCGTAGCTGTCGGTTTTGCCTCCCCTGCGATTGCGCAAAGCCAAAGTAATGATGGTAGTGTTGAAGAGGTCGTGGTAACCGGAGTTCGCGCCGCGTTGATATCGGCAATGGAAACCAAGCGCGATGCTTCTGGTGTTGTTGATGCGATTAGCGCCGAGGATATTGGTAAATTTCCAGATACCAATCTCGCAGAATCTTTGCAGCGTATTCCCGGTGTTTCAATTGATCGTGAAGGCGGAGAAGGGAAATACGTGACTGTTCGTGGATTTGGGGCGGGTTTTAACGTAACAACTTTGAATGGTCGCCAAATTACGTCGGAAAACGTTAACCGTGACTTTGAGTTTGATACGCTTGGTTCCGAAATGATTAGCGGTTTGGTAATCAATAAGACCGGTTCTGCACTCACTGAATCAGGCGGTATAGGTGCGACTATTGATATCAGAACCTCTCGACCGTTTGATCTAGGTGACAAAATTGCCGGCTCATTAAAGATGGATTATGAAACTCTGGGTGAAGAAACTGCACCACAAGGTTCTATTCTGGTTAGCCAAACCTTTGCTGATGATACTCTCGGCGTTCTTTTTGCTTACAATCATTTTGAGCGCGACTCTACAGTAAATCGTATTACCAATAATAATTGGCTGCGAATTGAAAAAGATTCGGGCGATGCAAACTATCCTGATCCAGATGAATTGCGCTCAAATGCCAATCCAGACGGCCGCATTTATTTGCCACAAAACCACTTTATCAATCTGCAACAAGATAGGCGCACACGGGACAATGCCAATCTGGTTTTGCAATTTGCACCTGTTGATGGCCTTACCTTAACTGCGGATGTGCTTTATTCCGATTACGAGCTGTTGCGTGATCAAAATATGTTGGTGAACTGGTTTGGTAGTCGCGGCAGTTGGCGTGATGTGGTTGCCGATGAAAATGGAACTGTGACGCACTTTATTGCCGATAGACGTGAAGGTGAGGGTGCCGTTCAGGCGACAGAATTTAATGCGATTAGAGAGAATCGCAAATCCGATACGTTAGTGGCCGGATTTAATGCTGAATGGGAGATTACCGACAATTTTAGTTTGATCGGTGATGTCTATAGTTCGGAATCCAATTATGAAGACCCAATGGGTTTTGGCAATTCACAGGTCACTATGGGTTATCGCAACCGTTTAACCTGGGATATGGAAGGCGGATTTATTCCCTATATTTCCGGATTTGAATCTGGCACTGGCGATGTTGGCTATCAACCAGATGCCAATGGTCAGTTAACTATTCCGAATAAAGATTATCTTGATCCAAGCAATCTTCGCCCTGGATTTACCACGCGCACTGGTCGAATAGTAGAAGACACTATTGATCAATTTAAATTTGAGGGTGTGTATCAATCAAACGACGATCAGGGACTGGTAAAGGCAAACTTCGGTATGTCTTATAAGTCGCGCGAAAAATCTCGTGAAAAAACCACCACCGAACGCAGTATGACGGATGCTGAATGGGCAACCGTGAAAGCAAATGAACCTAATGTTCCTGATTGGGTGAAGGGCGCAATGAACTGCATGTTCTGTGATGGTCAATTTTACTGGACCGCCGTTACACCTCCCAATGTGACAGTACTTGATGTGGGCTCGGATTTTTTAAGTGGTGTCAGTAGTGGTGGAAAAATTCAAACCAAATGGTTGCAGTTTGATCACGATGAATTCCGTCGCATTTATGAAGGGCACGTCGGTCTTCCGTTTGAAACCGCGAAGGTTCCCAGCGAGTCTTACACTATTGGTGAAGACATTTTGTCGCTCTACACTCAGTTGGAGTTCGCCGGAGATTTGGCTGGGCATCGCTATGATTTCGTTACCGGTTTGCGCTATGAAAAAACAAATCTTGATGTCGAAGGTAATCTGGCATCCTTAATCGATGTAATGCCGGTTGGCAACGAGGTGTTGCAAGAGGTTCTTACGCCGGTTACGCCGACAACATTTAAATCAGACTACGCTTTGTTTTTACCAAATGTTGATTTTAAGTTTGATTTTACTGATGACGTGGTTGGTCGTGTGTCTTACTCAAAAACCATTACGCGTCCATCTATGACGGATATGCGTCCCGGTTTGACATTTGGCGATTTAAAACAGCGCGGCCCATATCCAGTCGAGGCAGGTAATTCAGAGTTAAAACCACTTGAATCAGAAAATATTGATTTATCACTTGAGTGGTATTACGACGAAGGTAGCTATGCCTCTGCGGGCGTGTTCTACAAACAGGTTGATAACTTTATCGTTAATGCAACCAGCGGTGAAAAAATAAATGGTCAGGATGGCTCGCCCGTTGTTGACCCAGCTACCGGTCAGGAAATTGTCTTCCAGGTAACTAAACCATCAAACATTGAAACAGCTGATGTCGAAGGTTTTGAATTTGCTGTGCAGCATATGTTTGGTGATAGTGGCTTCGGTGCTGTTGCGAACGCGACTATTGTGAATACTAATGCTGAGTATGACAAAACGCAGTTTGATCGCAATTTTGTTATCACTGGTTTGAGCGATACCTATAATCTTGTAGGCTTCTACGAGAATGAGAAGTTTCAAGTGCGTTTGGCTTACAACTGGCGCGATGAGTTTCTGATGGATTTCAGAAACAATGAGCCGGTGTTTGTTGAAGCCTATGGGCAGTGGGATTTAGGCGCGAGCTACAACCTGACTCAAAATATAACGCTGACGTTGGACGGCATAAACATTACGGGTGAAGAAAATCTCCATCATGCGCGCTTTGATAATCAATTCTTGCTTGCCGAAGAAAGTGGTGCACGCTATACCTTGGGTATACGAGCTTCTTTTTAATGCAGATTGAATTCATGAAGTCGATTTAAGTTGAGCGGATAAGGGCCTTTTTATAAGGCCCTTGTCTTATGTGTCAAAACCAGATCGCGCTATAACAATAAACGCGCAAAACAATAATGGGATACATAATGACAAACACCAGCATTAAGCATGTAGTCGTTGTCGGTGGAGGCACCGCCGGATGGCTGACTGCAGGCATACTCGCGGCAAAATGTGTAAAAGAGCAGGGGCGCGATTTAAAAATTACCCTGATTGAATCGCCCACTTTAGGCAATGTTGGTGTCGGAGAAGGTACTTGGCCTTCGCTAAGAACTACGCTGCAGGCAATCGGCGTTTCCGAGTCCGATTTTATTAGCCACTGCGATGCAACTTTCAAGCAGGGTGCACGTTTTAATCGCTGGATCGATAACCGTGAAAACGATTTTTACTACCATCCCTTGATGCTCCCATCCAATCTTGGCCCGCTGAATTCAGTTGTTCGAAAATTGAATATGAAATCAGGTGTAGATGCCTGGTCATATTCCAATATAGTGTGCGCACAAGAGGCTGTGTGTGAGCGAGGTTTGGCTCCAAAGAATATTACGACGCCTGAATATCAGGGGCTGTTGAATTATGCATACCATTTGGATACCAATAAATTTTCGGTATTTATTAAAGACCACTGCGTGAGCAAATTAAACATTAATCATGTGGTGGCAGACATTGTGGGCACTACCTTAAGTGAAGATGGCGGTGTGGGTGCGCTTTGTCTAGTGGATGGCTCAGAATTAATCGGCGATTTTTATATAGACTGCTCTGGCTTTGCGGGCCTGTTGATCGATAAGCATTTTAAAATTCCCTTTCTTGATAAAAGCGATATCTTATTTTGTGATAGGGCGCTTGCCGTGCAATGCCCTTATGAGAGTTTAGATGCTCCTATTGCCAGTCATACAATTTCAACTGCAACAGGCTCAGGCTGGATATGGGATATAGGCTTGCAAAAACGCCGCGGTATCGGCCATGTCTATTCATCGCAGCATACTCGCAGTGATCAGGCAGAGAGCGATTTGCGTAAGTATGTTGGAAAAAAAATCGATCAGTTGGATGTTCGCCATATTAAATACGCGCCTGGTCATCGCGCAAAATTCTGGGAGAAAAATTGCGTAGCGGTGGGGCTGGCGGCGGGTTTTGTGGAGCCGCTTGAAGCATCCTCTATTTTGCTGGTGGAAATCTCTGCCTACTGGGTTGCCGAAAAATTGCCTTATAAAAAGTCTGGGTTCGAAAGCTGCGCTAAACAATTTAACGATACATTTCTTTATCGTTGGGATTCCATTATCGAATTTTTGAAGCTGCACTACTGCATTTCCAAGCGTACTGATACGGATTTTTGGCGAGACAATACGCATTCGAATTCTATTCCGATCCTGCTACAAGAAAAGCTGAAGACATGGGGAGAGCATTGTCTTTCTGTAGTGGATTTTCTAAATCGGGCAGATGTATTTCCCTTTGAAAGTTACGCTTACATCTTGTACGGCATGCAATTTCAAACAGAAACTCATGCCGTTGGGGATGCACAGTTAAATATTCTGGAAAAGAAAATTAAACAACAACAGAATGCTATGGCTGCACTTGTGAATGCACTGCCAAATAATCGTGCCCTGATAGATAAAATCCATGAATATGGTCTGCAGAGGATATAAAAATGGGAAATATAGAAATACTTGATCGCAACCTGCACGCTGATATTAATATTGATTTTAATGCGGCGCGGCGTGGACCTCGGCGTGAGTTGATTCCAGTGGTGGTTTCCGAATTTCAAAGCTTAATGTTTCACTACCCCATTGTGTTTGTGAAAGATCAGGCCACTGGTAAATTTAATTGTTCAATACTGCTGGGTATTTCTGCTGAAACCAATTTGTTGGATCATTGTGATTGGGCTGATGATGAAGTACTGCCGCTGAATATCCGGCGCCTGCCCTTGGTTGCAGTGGCGCCGCAAGAGGATAAAGGGCAGCCGTTAATTGGTATCAATTGGAGTGCTGCCGGAGTGAAATTACAGTCTGGAGTTGGCGATTATATTTTTAAAAATCAATCTGACGGCTTTGATGTAGCTGTTGCGGCATTGGTTGAGTTGCATCACGGCTTTGAACAAACGGATAAGTATGTGGATAAGGTGCTAGAGCTGGATCTGGTTTCAAAGCTACATGCTCAGGTGCAATATAAAGATAAGCCTTCGGTAACCCTTGAAGGACTTTATGGAATAGATCCGAATAGAATTTCCCGAGTCATTGAGGGCGATACTCAACAAAAGGATGCATTTTTAGTAATCGCTAACTATGTTTATGCGCAGTATTTTTCTCTGGCTAATATGAGAAAGTTGGCTCGCTATTTATAATGGCGTAACTGTTTAATTTGAAATTTTGGCTGCTGATCTATCTCTAATGGTTGGCAATAAAAAATCCTGCTGAGTGATCAGCAGGATTTTTTATGCCTGTAGGTTTGTGCCCAAACCATTTTGCAATGGTTCAGGCTGCGCTGGTTAGTTGTTGATAATTAAATTAAACCCTTGTTGTACAAAATTGGTATTGGGGTTGGCGATGTTGCTGGTGGTTAAGCCATTGAATGTCGCTGTGCCGTTATTGGTGTAGGTGTAAATCGCAGCGCCTAGATGTTGGCCGGCAAAGCGTGAAGTGGTAACGCCATCTTTACCGGTTCCGTTAATGTTGATGTTGTTAAACACTACATTTTGGAAACCGCCGCTGTAACCCATTTGCACTGCATCGCGTTGAGTATCATAGATATCGATATTAGAAATGGTCACGTTGCGGATTGGGTCGCTCGATGCCTCCAAATCAATCGCGCCGCGCTCACCGCCCCAGGTATCCAAACTGGTGCCGCTGCGAATAATGGTGCTGTCTGAGAAGACTATGCCGGTGTTGTCCTGGAAATGATAACCGGGGAATACGGTATTCATGCGGAAGCCTGAACTGCCAACACCGTCCACAATTAAATTGAATGTGGCTTTGTGGCCACTGCCGCCGAAGAAGGCAATACCCGCTGCTCGCCAGTTAAATTCAATGGTGTTGTAGGTAAAGGTGTTGTTGATTCCCGCTGGTGCTGCGTTTACGTTACTGGTCCATACGGCAAGGCCATCATCACCATTATTGCGAATGCTAGTGTTGCGCACGGTAGAGTTTCTGGTGCCTTGTGCGAAGTTCACTCCATCGGCCAGGTTGTTGCGAATACGGCTGTTTTCGATCAACAAATTATCCGCATAAATCGCTGGCGTATGTGCGTAATCCGCAACCCAGAATCCACATTCAAAGTGTTCAACCCACACGTTATACACTTTGGAGTCTTTACCGAAGTTATCCATAAAGGCTTTGTATATTGCACCTTCGTTGTAGCGTGAACGCAGCATGGAATTCATGTAGACGTTACTGAAATCCAACTTGCCTGCAACGCGGAAGGAGATACCGCCACCAGCCACATTCGGGTTGGTAAATTGAATGTTGGTATGCCACATACCCGCACCGCGAATGGTGATGTTGTTAATTTTGTTGGCAACAGAACCAATCACCCACATGTTGCTCAGGTTGAAAGTTCCCGCTGGAATGTAAAGGATTTGATTGTTGGCAACTGCCGCAGTCACCGCAGAGTTAAACGCAGCCAAGTCATCATTGCCGTCGTTAGCGACTGCACCAAAATCGGTAACAGAAACAGAATTGGCTGGGCGAGAAATTGCAGTAGGAACCTGTTCAATCTCGAGGAAGTCAACGCCGTATTCCAGGTTGTCGCCGTTAGCTTTTACGATGCGAATTACATCGCCCGGATTCAGTGCCGTGCTCAGTTTCCAATGCACTTCATCGAAGCGGAAGAGTGGATCGCCACCACCGGGTGTATCAGAAGGATGACCACTACCGGCATTGAAGTATTGGTAGTTGTAGTAAGAGGTCAGCGAAATAGTTTGCGCTTTTACGCCGTTAACCAAAACATCCAATGACCCGTTCAAACCCATGCCATTGCTGGAGTCGGGCATAGTGAAACGCATAGTCACACCAGCGCCACCTTCACCGGGTCTTACCGTCCATTGTGCATATGAACCGTTAGAGGGTAATGCGATATAGGCTTGGCCGGACGCTTCAGAAGCAGTGAGTGTTTGGATATGAGTTGGAGCAGTTTTTAATTGCGCGCCACCGCCAAATGTTGCGTGCTCAGTGTCGTAGCGATCATAAGGAACTTGCGCACCGTGAGTACCATTTGGCTCCCACGGATCAGTGCCGCCACCGCCAGTATTTTCTTGGGTAGTGGTTGCCGTTGCTTGATTGCTCGCGGTTGAATTACCGTATTGGTTTACCGCAACCACTGTGTAGTTGTAATTGGTGACTGGCGTTAAGCCTGTATCTTCATAAGTAGTGCCAGATACAGTTGCCGCCAAAGTATTGCCGCGCATAATGCGATAACTGGTTGCGCCATTTGCTGCATCCCACGCGAGGAAAACAGATGATGCCGATGTGCCCGTCACGCGCAAATTCTGCGGTGTAGTAGGCGGAACAGGATCAGGATAACCATGCACTTCAAATTCAGAAATTTGCGCGGCAGGCCAGCCAGTATTGTCAGTGACATTAATGCGCACATAGCGAGTTGCGGTTTCATTGAAGTTAATGGTGGCAGTGTTCGCTGATGCAGGATTAAAAACATAACCGCTTGAATTCACCAAATTGGTAAATGCAGTGCCGTTGCTGCTACCGAGTACTGACAAAGTTTGTGTGCGCGTTGCCCAAGCAGGATCATTCGGTAATTTCAAAACAACTTTGCTTACGCGATGGGTGCTGCCCAAATCGATGGTGAGTGTTTGTGGGAAGGCGTTGCTATTACTTTCCCAATAAGTCGCTTGATTGTTGTCAACCGCATTAGTGGGAGGCGTATGTCCAAGCGATGTGCTTGCAGTAACAGGTTTACCTCCAGACACTTTTACCACCAATGGATTTTGATTATTGCTATCGGTAGTCACACTCACGCTGTTGCTTTGTGTAGAGCTGCCAGAGGCGTTAAACGCACGCACTGTGTAGGCGTAACTGGTGCCTGCACTTAAACCAGAATCTGTGTAAGTGGTTCCGGTTGTTGTAGTCACTAAATTTCCATTGCGCAGAATTTCATAACCATCTGCACCGCTGGATGCAGTCCATGACAATGAAACGCTGGAAGTGGTTTTGCCAGTGGATGCCAAATTGGTTGGCGCTGCAGGAACTGCCGGTGCGTTGTCATTACTGAACTGCAACCAGTTCAGGTTAAACAAACCACCCGCTGCAGTGCCCTTAAAGACCAGGTACAAATCCTGTGTACCCATTGCCGATACGTTTGCGGTTTTGGTGATCCAGGTTTGCCAGCCGCCGGTGTTGGCCACTGTAATAGTGCCGATCAGTGAACCGCTCACGCCACCCAAACGCATTTCAATCGTGCCGCCTGCGGTGTTAGTTGCAACGCGCGCACTCACTTTATTTACGCCAGTTCCGAAATTTACATTATTGAAAACAACCCAATCGCCGTCATCAATCCAACCAATGTTGTTGCCACCACCAGTATCGGTTGTTGCTTCAGTTTGAATGCCGCTCATGCTGTTGTAAGAGGTGGCTTTAATTTGTGCGGTTGCATCGCGCGGTGGCGTTTGGTTATCGCCGTAGACTTCCATTTCAGAAATTTGCGCCGCTGGCCAACCGGTATTGCTTGCCACATTCAAACGCACATAACGCGCACTGCTGCTCGGCACACTGATGTTTACTATGTTGCTGCTGCCGGGAACAAAGTTGTAGTTCGTGGCGCCGACCAGCGTTGAATAACTGGAACCATTCACGCTGCCGGAGACAGAAATATTTTGCGTGCGCGAGCCCCAGTTAGTGGGCAATTTCACGCGCACTTGATTGACGCTATAAGCGCTACCCAAATCCACGGTGAGCGATTGTGGGAAGGCATTGTTTTGGCTTTCCCAATAGGTGCCTTGATTGCCATCGATAGTGTTGGCGGCGCCATAGACATCGACGCTGCTGGTGACACTGGCAACCTTTCCTTGTGCCAGATTGGTTTGGGCGTGAGCGCCGCTAGCTACAATTGAGCCGATTAATCCTAGCGCGCTAAAGAGCATGCTGCGCCGAAACAGACTTAAGTGTCTGTTGGTTCGTGGAATATTCATTGTGAGTTTCCTCATTGTTATTGATGTTGTTGGGTGCAGTTTGAGTCGATGCCGTTGACCTGGATTCAAACAACCCCCGTGGTTACTGCATGAGAGTGAAACAATTATTGTTATGTGCTTGCTGTGAGCCTGCCCATATCCGACTTGTAAGGTGATATGGGCAGGCTCGTGTCTGAAGTGAAGCCCACGTTTTTTTATAGTTATTGGATAGCGCGAAAATATCTTAATGATGAAAAAGTGTTCGTGTCTAGATTAAAAGGCGCCGCAAAAAAAATCTGAAATCGATTTCTTTTTTTGAAAACGTTTGCAGTTTTAAAATTTTTGATGGCGATCATTTTTTATGGTCTCAGTGGGGTTATGGGTTTGGCATTTTTTAATAAAAATTTTTCTTAATTTTAGGAAGATAAAATTCTGAAATCGTTTTCAAAAAAATGAAAACGATTTCTTTTTATAAAACAATATTTTGCTGCTGGACACTGGAAAAAAGCTGCTATTAAATTGATAGCAAGTGCAGGGGAACGAAAGAATAAAAACTCTGCGCTGAAATTGATTGATTAGGTAATTTTTTTGGCCGAGTTAATTTCATAACAATATTAATTATCAAGACGTTCATCACAATGAAAAAAATAGTTATGGTTTTTTTTGCCTCCCTGATTTCTTCGGTAGCTGCAGCACAAACACCTGCAGCCAGTATTTCGTCTCCTGGTCAAACGCTAGAAGTTAACTTTTATTTGTCCGATGCCGGCGCTCCAAGTTACAAGGTGAATTACAAGGGCAATGAATTGGTCGCTGATTCTCGCTTGGGCTTTGCTTTGAAAAACCAGGCTGATCTGGCAAGTGGTTTTAAAATGGTGTCGGCAAAAGCCAGCCGTTTCGATCAAACCTGGGAGCAGCCTTGGGGAGAAGAGAGATTTATTCGCAATCATTACAACCAATTGCGCGTTGCTTTGCGCGAAGCTAGTGGCGCCAAACGCAAATTGGATGTGGTTTTTCGTGTTTATGATGATGGTGTTGGTTTTCGCTATGAATTTCCCGAGCAAAAGTCACTGCAATCGCTGGAGATATTGCATGAGCTGACGGAGTTTAATATGACAGCTGATCACGCCGCTTGGTGGACACCAGCACAGGCGGGAAATCAGTATGAATATCTGTATCAACACACGCCCATTAGCAAAATGGGTTTGGTTCATACGCCGGTGACTTTGAAAACTGCAAGCGGTGTTTATGTCGCCTTGCATGAAGCAGCGTTGCACAATTATTCCACGATGAATGTCACCGGCGGTGCCGGCGGTAAAATCAGTGCGACTCTGGTGCCTATTTCTAAAAATATGCCTACTGCTGTGCGTATTGATGCTCCTGCAGTCACTCCGTGGCGGACATTGCAGGTTGAAGATTCAGCGGCAGACTTAATCACTAACTATTTAACCTTGAATTTGAATGAGCCCAATAAGTTGGGCGATGTCTCCTGGATCAAACCGGCGAAATATGTTGGGATTTGGTGGGAGCTGCATTTGGAAAAAACTAGTTGGAAATCCGGCGAGAAGCATGGTGCTACGACAGCCAACACCAAAAAATATATCGACTTTGCCGCTAAGCATGGCTTCGCTGGTGTGTTGGTAGAAGGCTGGAATAAAGGCTGGGATGGAGAGTGGTGGCTGCCCGGAGGTGGCAATGCATTTAACTTTTATACGCCCACCCCGGACTTTGATGTGGCTGAGTTAAGTCGCTATGCACAACAAAAAGGTGTTTACATTATCGGTCACCATGAGACTGGTGCCGCTATCGAAAATTATGAAAGCCAATTGGAAGATGCGTTTGCGTTTCTGGAACGTTACGGCATGAAGGCGGTGAAAACCGGTTATGTGGAAACGGGTGAAGAGTTGGTGAATGGTTTGTATCATCACGGACAGTTTTATGTGAACCACGCCCAGCGTGTGATCGATATTGCTGCCAAGCATAAAGTTGCGGTAGTGGCTCATGAAACTGTGAAGGATACCGGCGAGCGCCGTACCTATCCCAATATTATTTCGCGTGAAGTGGCGCGCGGACAGGAGTATGACGCTTGGTCTGCCGATGGTGGTAATCCGCCTAGTCACACTGCCATTATTCCGTTTACTCGCTTGTTGTCAGGGCCAATGGATTTTACCCCCGGTGCATTTGAATTAACGCTGCCATCGCGCCCGAATAATCAGGTGAATACCACGCTGGCCAAGCAATTGGCACTCTATGTGGTGATCTATTCTCCCGTGCAAATGGCCTCGGATTTACCGGAACATTACGAGCAACATTTGGATGCATTTCAATTTATTAAAGATGTTGCCGTGGATTGGGAAACTACACGTCCACTAGCAGGTGAAATTGGCGAGTATGTGGCTATTGCCCGCAAGGCGCGCGATAGCAGCAACTGGTTTGTGGGGGCTTTAACCAATGAAAACGCGCGTAAGCTGGAAATCAAATTGGATTTTCTCGAAGCGGGTAAAAAATACACTGCGCGTATTTATCAAGATGGCAAAGATGCTCACTACGCAAAGAATCCGGGCAGTTATGGCATTAAAGAAATGGACGTCACCGCTGGCGATGCAATTTCATTGCAATTGGCTCCCGGAGGAGGTGCTGCCATTAGCCTTGTCGCCAGATAGTTGTTTGTTTTGAAATGATCTTTTGTAATCCATAGTCTCTCCCTTCTTTGGGGGCAGTAGTGAATAGCCAATTGGGAAAGTGTCTATCCTTAATTGCTGGTGTATCACGCTGCTCCTTTTTTATTTTTCTTAACTCTGCCTGAAATACCCCCTGATCCGAAAAGGTGCTAGCCTTTATGCGTTAGACACAGCGTCAATCAATAACAACAAAAAATAGGGTCACTCAATGATCGGAATTAAAGATATCGCCAAAGAGGCCAGAGTGTCTCCTGCCACCGTATCGCGCGTGCTGCGCAACCCCGAATTGGTAACAGAAGATAAGCGCACACGTGTATTGGAAGCGGTGAAGCGCACTGGTTACACCCCGAATAGCCTCGGGGTGAGCTTGCGAATGTCCAAAACCTATAATTTGGTCGCGATTATCCCTGATGCAATCAGTGTATTTAACTATCCGGTTATTCGCGCCATTGAAAGTATCGCGCTTGAAAAGGGCTACTCCCTACTGTTGGGTGACACTCAGGAAAAAGAAAGTCGCGAGCGCTCATTTGCCAATATGGTGCGTTCACGTCAGGCAGATGGGATTTTATTATTTTGCTCGCGCCTGCCATTTGACATAGACCCTGAGCGCGGCTTGGCTGAGCAGCTACCACCGCTGGTGAATGCCTGCGAGCCGGTCGATATTGAGGGGATTCCCAGCGTGAATATCGATAACTCTGCCGCAGCTGAAGATGCGGTAAATTATTTGCTTAGTCTGGGGCATAAACGCATCGGTGTTATTGCCGGGAATATGGCCGTACCTAGTACTCAAAGCCGGATGGAAGGTTATAAAAATGCATTGCAAAAAGCAGGCATTGCATTTGATGAGCAGTTAGTCGAAATTGGCAATTACGCGCTTTCGGGGGCAGCTGAGGCGACTTACAAACTGACGCAATTAACACATCCGCCAACAGCGATATTTGCATTCAGTGATGAGATGGGGATGAGCTGTATATCCACTCTGCACAAAATGGGCTTTAAAATTCCACAGGATTTTTCAGTGATGGGTTTTGATAATATTCGCTATGCCGAGTATTGCAGTCCATCGCTAACCACTATTGCACAACCAATGACTGAAATTGGCATAGCCTGTATGGAGTTGCTTTTACCTCAGCTTAATGGTGAGCCTATGATACCGATCAAACGGATTTTGCCGCATCAGTTAATGATTCGTGAGAGTACAGGTCCAGCCCCTAAATCAGATTAGGGGTTAGGTGAGATTATTCAGGGATGTGGATTTACTAGCTTCCACTCTTTAACTGCGGGATGAAAAAAACCGCACTCTTCATAAGCGCGCTGGATAATATTTTTTTCTTCCAGCAGCCTAATACCTTTTTCAAGAGCGGTATAAATTTCTTCACCACGCGGGTGCTTCTTACTAATCGGCCAGTGCCGGCTACCGGGTAGACTGACTTTTACACCGGGAATTGGCACTAGTTCCAGATTATCCAGGTGAACTTTCATATCAGAATTACTTTGAAAGGGGGCGAGGGTGATATCAGCGCGGTCTGCTACCACCATGCGAACAATCTGTACCCAATAAGTAGCGTAATGAATTTTTTTAATGCCAAGTGATTTGAGGGTAGCGACATCGGCTTTCCAATGATCATTGGATGCTGCACTTAATTGCCGGATTTTATCGGGTGTTGTTGCACTAAGTGCTTTAGTGTTAGTGGCGTGGGTATAAAGCCCGGCGATAAATTCACCTTCTTTTATTACGGCCTTGGTGGTGAATAAAGAGTCGGAATAGCTGATTAAATCTTCCCGCCACATAAGCGCGCCGGATAGAGGCACCTGGCCGTCTTGCACCAACTTTAAAATTCGCAGATAACTGTTTTCCGGGCGCATTATCACTTTGCCCGTAAACCCGCCCAAGTGTAAGGCCTGTTGCAATAGCACCAGCTCGATGACATCGCGGCGTGCACCAGCACCGCCGTAGTAGGTAACGGAGATTGGGTCGCGCTCACCAATAAATAATTGGTAATCTGCGATTATGTCTTCATCCACTGCAGCGGTAATGGTATTCCCTGCATGGCAGACGAGCGTTATTAGCAATCCACTAATAATGCAATAAAGTTGTGCGATAGCTTTCAACAAGCAGCTCCTTGATGAGAGGGTCTTTGCTCCTTGCTGGTGTTGTCCGGTCGGCATTTGACCAGTGTATGGTAGAGATATTTATTGGTATTAGGTTATTAATAGCTCAAGACTGAATTACACAATAATTCAGAAGCACTAGTGTGACATGATAGTTGAGAAACGATCAAATCGAATGCATCTGAACTAATTTATTAGTGAGGTGGTTATAGGTTTAGGGTGGCATTGGTTCAGGACGCGATTAGGCAGATGTTTATTTACTTCTTTGTAAATGCGCAGATGTTGTTTGGGCTTGAGCTTCAAGAACTAAATAAATAATAAATGCGATAGCCAGTGGAATTAAAAAATAAACAATTCGGTAGCAAATGAGCGCAGCTAAAATACTGCCTTGCGATAACTGGTGTTGCAGCATAGTGATAAAAATGGTTTCCAGAACACCTATGCCTCCCGGTATATGAGTGATCACACCCGCAATACTGCTGAGCAATAGAATTCCCAGCACAGTTGGATAGGTGACATCACCTTCAGGTAATAAAAGAAAAATAATCAGCCCCATCAGTGACCAGTTGGTTATCGCCAAACCGGCTTGCGCTAGCGCCATATTCAATTGGGGCAATTCAAACTCGTGTTTAAACAAACTAAATGAGCGCCGTTTGGCACACTTACAGGCTACGAAGTAACTGATTGCCGCTGCTAACATAACTACGCCGATGATACGCAAAGAGGTAGTGCCAATGCCCCAGTTGTCGGGCAAATTAATTAGACCTAACGCAAAAATAGTTCCTGCTGCAATGATGTAACCAAGCCAGTTAGTGATAACACTGAGCGTAAATACTTTGGTGATAGTCGGCACGTTCAAACCTAAGCGGGAGTAAAGGCGCAGGCGCATAGCGATACCGCCAACCCAAGTGGATAGGTTTAAATTAAAGGCGTAACAAACAAACCCGAGCGGAATAACTTTCCATGTGGAAAGGGGGTGGCCGGTATATCTTTTTCCAATTAAATCGTAGCTAGCGAACACGAGGTAACTGCATAGTGCAATCGCTAAGGTGGGCAAGAGTGCAGACATATCATAAGACTTCAACGCATTTGTAACTTCTTGCCATTCAATTTTTTTCAAAACCATATAAAGCAAAAACGGAATTAAAATAAAGAAAAAAATAGTGAAAATACGTTTGGCCCACATCCATTTTTTACTGGGATTATTTGCTTCCGAATCCCCTGCCAATGTGGTGTCGGTTGTCGTATTCGATGTGGGGTGAGTTGCCGTCATGAAATACTTTCCTTGCTGTAAGTTTTTAAGGTGCTTTCCTCGGCTTCGCTGTCTTCGTCAGATGTAACACTATTATTCAAGCGTGATTGTTTCTTGGGGCGAACCATTTCCAGTACAGGGATATGCGCTGGCAGCCATCCTGCGATAGAAGGAAAATGGCGCAAGAAGTGAAAGCTTACAAAGATAAGCGGAATGCGCCACCAATAACCGCGCTGTGCTGCGTCCATATCAATAGGGTCACAGTGATTTTCAATAAGTTTTTGCAAATGCTCATGCAAGCGATTGTTCAACGCTTTATCGCGCAGCATCACATTCGCTTCCAAATTTAAACTGCAACTTAACGGATCGAGATTACTGGAGCCAACGGTTACCCATTCATCATCCATAATGGCAATTTTTCCGTGCAAGCTGCGCTGGCAATATTCATAAATTTTGACATTGCCTCTGAGTAAATAACTGTAGAGCAAGCGAGATAAGTTGGATACCCAAGGCATATCCGGGCAGCCTTGTAGAATCAAAGTAACGTCTACGCCCCGTTGTGCAGCGCGGCGAAATGCGCGCAGTAAAAAGAAATGTGGAAAGAAGTAAGCGTTAGCAATAACCAAGCGATGTTTAGCGGTGCGGGCGGCTAATAAATATTGCTTTTCAATATCTTTTTTGTGCCATTGATTGTCGCGTACGGCGAGTAGTGCATCTATTTCGCCTTCTGCTGGCGGCACATCTGCTCTTGCATGTTTGATATAGGCTCGCCGTTCTTTTCGAGTTGAGCCTCTAAGCAGCAGCAACATACAGGTCTGATGAATGTCCGCCACAATCGGCCCTTGCAATTCAACTGCATAATCCTGTTTTGCCTTTTCACCAAAATCCATTAAATGATCAGCCGAATAATTGATGCCGCCAATAAATGCAACTTGCTGATCGATCACCACCAACTTGCGGTGCAGACGACGAAATAAATTTAATCTTGTGCCCCATATTTTGGGTTGTGGGTCAAATATGTGTAGCCTAACGCCGGCATCGACCATAGCTTTGACGAATTCGGTGCTCAAATCCCAAGTGCCATAATCATCAACTGTTAAATCAACTTGCACGCCTCTTTTGGCCGCAGCGATTAACGATTGTTGTAACTGCTTGCCTACCTTATCTTCCGCCAGGATAAAGGTTTCAATGATGATTTCTTTTTTTGCTTGAGCAATACGTTCATAAACACGCGGAAAAAATGCTTCGCCATTGATCAGTAAGTCAACGCTATTTCCTGAGCGCCAATTATTTTTCATAGGTGTACCTCAACAGCTAGTGGAGCGTGATCTGAAAGGTGTGACCAAGGGCGGCGGTGAAATACTTCCGGGTTCCAAGTCTTGGCATTGCGCACATAAATGCGATCAAGACTGAGCAGCGGAAAGCGGGCGGGAAAGCTTTTGGCTGGTTTTCCGTAAGCATTTACAAAGGCTTCGCTTAGGCCGCAGGTTTCCAAAATCGCATCGGATTTTTTTCGCCAATCATTAAAATCTCCCGCGACAATAACTGGCTCAGTTGATGGAAAACTTTCAACTAATTCGCGCAGTAAATGCAGTTGTTGTTGGCGATGGTTTTCGCGCAAACCAAGGTGAACGCAGATCGCATGAACCGCATCGTGCCCCGGAATCTTCAGCACTGAATGCAGTAATCCACGCTGCTCAATAGTGCCGATAGAGACATCCAGATTTTGATAGCGAACAATAGGGAATTTAGAGAGCAGAGCGTTGCCATGATCGCCGTGGGGATAAACCGCATTGCGTCCATAGGAGTATTCAGGCCAAGTAGTATCGGCAAGATATTCATATTGCGGGACTTTGGGCCAGTGCTTATGACGTTTGGCATGATGCAAATGACTGCCATGCACTTCTTGTAAAAAAACTACGTCCATGGAAAGTGATCTCACTGCTTCACGTAGTTCCGGCAAAATAAAACTGCGGTTAAAAACCGTAAAGCCTTTGTGCATATTCAAAGTAAGTAATTTAAATTTGTGCACTGCAGGTTTCGCTTCAGTCAAATGAATGACTCTGTCCACACTGGTTTGCAATTCTGATTTCACACTGGTGCTATTCATGCTCTATCTGCTCCTCAATCCTTGCTTATTTGCCGCTTATTTGTAAGCAGTTGGATGCGTAGGTTCAGTTGGGTCTGCAGGCTGCGGAGTAGGAGGATCTGGAAGCGGTTGCGTAGGCGACGGCTCAGGGGCAGGCATCGGCGGATTGTGCGGATCCGGTACTGGCGGTGGTGTTGGATTGGGTTCGTCGATAGTTGAGTTACTCATAATATTCACTCCTTCAATCATTCCTTAAACTCTGACTTTTATACTAGCGCAATAATTCCGCCGCTAAAATTCCCGGAGTTTTTCTTAACTAAACTCGACTTTTTTGTATATTTTTCAAATAAATAGCCATACTTATAAAATTCCAATAAATCAAAAGACTTGAAGCACTGTAGGGATGAAAAATTTACAATCGGTGCTTGAGAAGATTTTCTGAAATTGTTTTTAGTTATTTTTTTATTGGTTTTAATGCATAACTAGTTTAAAAAACTCTGTATCTTGATATAAGGCTGTGCTGTCAAAAAAATGAACGCTATTGGGTAGGTTGAGAGTTATAGACTGATGAAATCATTGTTAATTGGAATTTTTATTGTCGTCAGTGCTCCGTTGTTGGCCAGTGAGGCGGATCACTCTATAAGTACTATCGTCATTCCATATATGGAGGTGAATGCTTCTCACAGGCTCTATACGGATCATTTGCTTGCTAAGGCGATGGAAGCGTCGGTCGACAAATATGGGCCTTACAAAATTGTTCAGCAGGAACAAAGCAGCGTACTCAAAAGACATTTGTTAGATTTGGAAAAGGGGAGTATTTCTGTAGCTACGTCTATGCCTATTCCAGAATGGATGGACAATGCCCTCGCGGTGCGTATTCCCCTGATGAAGGGGCTCGCAAGTTATCGCCTGTTTTTGGGTGGCAAAAAGCATTGGCAGGACTTTGATAAAGTGAAAAAGCTGGCTGATTTAAAGCGCTTTAATATTGGTCAGGGGGATGGTTGGTCTACAGGAAAAATATTGGAAGATAATGGGTTCAATGTGGTTTATGGACCATCTTCTACGTTGCTCGCGATGTTAGAGGCGAATCGTTTTCAACTATTGATGCGGGGGATTTTTGAAGCAAAACCTGATTTGGCTGCACAACAGAAATCAACGCCTGAACTGTTACTTGTCGATCAGTTTGCTGTATATACCTATTTGCCCATGTATTTTTTCGTTGGGAAAGATAAGCCTGAGCTTGCCGGAAGGTTGGAATACGGGTTGAAAAAACTGCATGCTAGCGGTCAGATGGATGCTTTATTTAATGCTTATTTTGCAGATGACTTAAAATTGCTCAACAATAAAAAAACTAAGGTGTTTTATATTAACAATACCAATATCGACCCATCATTTTTTGAACATGATAAACCCTATCTTTTAGAGTCTATTGTGAAACTGGAGAAAAAGCGTCATTAATTGTCGTTCTAAATAAAAAGCCCAAGGCGTATGCCTTGGGCTTTCTGATTTCTTGGTAAGAGTGTGTTAGCTTGGTTTTACTTTGCCCAACAGTTGTTGCAAGGCAATAAAACAGAAGAGCAAGAAGCCGATTACAATTTTTGTCCACCAGCTGCTCAATGTGCCGTCGAACGAAATGTAGGTTTGCACTACGCCCATAATCAACACTCCCATCAATGTTCCCACCATATAGCCGTAGCCGCCGGTGAGCAGAGTACCGCCGATAACTACTGCGGCGATTGCGTCCAGCTCTACGCCGACCGCGGCAAGTGAGTAGCCGGAGAAAGTATAGAAGGAGTAGACAATGCCGGCCAGTGTCGCGAGCAGTGAGCTAATCGCGTAGATGCGAATGGTGGTGTGTGCGAGTGGAATGCCCATCAATGCTGCGGAATTTGCATCGCCACCCACTGCATACACGCGGCCACCAAAGCGGGTGTAGTGCGCGATGATAATCGCTGCGACTAACACTAATAAACAGATGATGGTTGAGCTGCCGATCCAAGCGCCGTCCAGAATTTCAAAACCAAACATAGACACTTGATTGTAAAACTCGTGTTCGATGGGAATGGATTCTTCGCTGATAACACTCGCCAAACCGCGCGCGAAAAACATACCCGCGAGTGTCACAATAAACGGCTGCATTTTGTAGTAGTGAATGATTGCGCCCATGATTGCGCCGAATGCAGTACCGCCGACAAGCACTACAGGAAATACCACTAGCGGATGCCATTGGTATTTGCTGATCAATACGCTGCACACCACGCCGGTTAAGGCGATAACGGCGCCGACGGATAAATCAATCCCGCCCGACAAAATCACAAAGGTCATGCCTACCGCAGCGATAATCAAAAAGGCGTTGTCGCTGAGCAAATTAAAAAATACGCGCGGAGTGCCAAAACCTTCAAATTGAACAGCACCTATACCGAATAACAAAAAGAACAAGCAGCAGGTAACCGCGAGTGGAATGAATTTACGGTTAAGCATTTTTTGCCTCCTTATTATTGGTGGTAGTGGAGGCAGACTTTTTACTGAACTTTAATTGCGCCAATTGTTTTTGGAACAACGGCGATTGCAACAGCAGCACCAAAATAATCGCACTGGCTTTGATTAGCAGATTAAATTTCGGTGGAATACCGCTAAGAATAATTGTCACAGTAAGTGTTTGAATAATCAGCGCGCCGATAATCGCGAGCATAATGGAGAAGCGGCCACCCATCAGCGAAGCACCACCAATTACTACGGCAAGAATTGCATCCAATTCCAACCACAAGCCGGCGTTGTTCGCATCGGAACCGCGAATATCTGCTGCGGCAATCATGCCCGCCAGTGCCGCGCACAAGGCTGCAACACAATACACACTCATCTTGATCGCTTTCGCATTCAAACCCATGTAATGGCTTGCTGATGGATTCGCGCCTACGGCTTCAATATACAAGCCCAGCGCAGTGCGGCGTGTTAGCAATTGCACAATCGCAAAAGTGATAATCACTAATACAACAGGGAAGGGTAGGCCGAGAAAACTGCCAGTGCCTAGAAATGCAAAACCAGCGTGATCAAAGGTGACGATCTGGCCTTCATTAATTAATTGCGCAATACCGCGCCCGGCAACCATCAAAATTAATGTGGCAACGATTGGCTGGATACTCATGTAACCAACCAAAAATCCATTCACTATTCCGGCAATCAGACCGGCGATTAAACCGGCACCGATAATCAGCGCGAGATTATCTACACCCTTGGTGATGTAATAAGCACTCACCGCACCGGCGATGGCCATAATCGAGCCGACCGACAAATCCACACCGGCGGTAGCAATCACCAGCGACATACCAATCGCCAGCAAAGCAACCGGCGCCGCACGGTTTAATACATCAATCAGACTGCCGTAAAAGCGGCCATCTTTAAATTCAATATGAAAAAATTCCGGTGCAATGATCGCGTTGATAATCAGCAGCACCAGTAAACCAGCGCAGGGCCATAAGTAGCGGCGCAGGTTGGGGTTATTAGTCAGATTCATGATAAGTACTCGTTAATTCCTGCGTGATTAATTCGCTGCAATCGCTTGCATAATGCGCTGTGGATTAATATCGCTGCCTTCCAGCTCCGCTACTTTTTGACGGTCGCGCAGTACCACGACGCTACTGCTGAAAGCCACCAACTCTTCCAGCTCGGATGAAGCGACGATTAAGGCCAGACCTTGATCGCACAGTTTGCGAATCAAACGGATAATTTCCGCGTGAGCGCCAATATCGATACCGCGGGTTGGTTCATCCAAAATCAGCAGCGACGGATTAGCTGCAAGCCAGCGCGCCAAAATCACTTTTTGCTGATTGCCACCGCTCAACTGTTCGATGGGCTTTTCAATATCAGAAGTAGCAATGCTCAGCTCTTTTACATATTGATTGGCGATTTCTTCCTGCTCTTTGCGCGAGATGAACTTCCACCAGCCCTGTTTGATTTGGCGTGCGAGAATCATGTTCTCGCGAATCGACAATTGGCCGAGAATACCGTCGTGCTTGCGATCTTCCGGGCACAAACCAATACCAGCGGTGATGGCTTCGCGTGGCGACGAAAAATTTACCGTCTTGCCATTAAAAGTCACTGTGCCAGTGTGCTTTTTATCGACGCCAAAAATTAAACGACATAATTCAGTGCGGCCAGAGCCGAGCAAACCCGCAAGGCCAACCACTTCGCCTTTGCACACTTGAATATCGGTAGGTGAGAGGGTTGCAGTGCGGCCAATACCTTTCACATTTAGCAGCGCTTCACCGCATTCGGAATTGGTTTGCGGTTTATGTTCGCCCAGCTCCGCCAATTCTTTACCGAGCATATGGCCGATCAATTCGCTGCGCGACAGGGTTGCTGTTTCAAACTCGCCCACTAGCTGCGCACTGCGCAATACAGTGATGCGATCACAAACTGCGTAAACCTGATCGAGAAAGTGCGTAACAAACAAAATACCGATACCGCGCGCGCGTAAATCGCGCATGATGCGAAACAGCGACTGCACTTCATCCGCATCCAAACTCGCGGTTGGCTCATCCAGAATTAACACCTTCGCCGACATATCCACACCGCGCGCAATCGCAATTAATTGCTGCACCGCGATGGAATAACTTGAGAGCGGCAAGGTGACATCGATATCCAGATCGTAACCTTTCAATAATTCCTGCGCATCGCGATTCACCTTGCCCCAGTTGATTAAACCGAAACGGCGCGGCTCGCGACCAAGATAAATATTTTGCGCAACCGTTAGGTTGGGCAGCAGGTTAACTTCCTGATACACAGTGCTGATGCCAAGAGCTTGCGCATCGCCAGTGTTGCTCGGAAATATCGGTTGGCCATCCAACAAAATATCGCCGCCATCGCGCTGATAAACGCCGGTCATCACTTTAATCAGTGTCGATTTTCCTGCGCCGTTTTCACCGAGCAGCGCATGAATTTCGCCCGCACGCAAAGTAAGGCTCACACCTTTTAAGGCATGAACGCTGGGGAATATTTTGTGAATTCCCTTTAGTTGCAAAACAGGAGTCTGTAAAACTGGAGTTGTAGTCATTTTAAAATCACTTTTTTAGGGTGTGGCAAATTCTTGCGGGATGCTAGCGAATAAGGTTGTGCGACCGTGCGCAGCATGGATGCTGTGCCCGAGCCTACAAGGATGTATTTACGGCGCGTCGCACAACCTTATTCGCTAGAGTCCTTACTACTAGAAAGCTATTTAGCCCCGCGCTTAGCTAATTCATCCGCCGCATTCTCTTGCGTAAACACAGCGCCACCCATCTTGATCCACTTATCAAATTCTTTTTTGCCACCGCGGAATTCATTAATGACATCAAATGCAGGGCCACCGAGGTGCGGGCTCAACTCAACAGACACATTGATATCGCCTGCAACAATTGCTTTCAAAGCATCATCCACCGCATCTACCGACACGATTAAAATATCTTTGCCCGGCTGCAAACCCGCTTCTTTCACGGCTTGAATTGCACCCAGCGCCATCTCATCGTTATGCGACCAAATTGCACAAATACCCTTACCGCCACCTTCTGCTTTCAGCATGGTCTCCATGACTTCTTTACCCTTGGCGCGAGTAAATTCTGCGGTTTGACTGCGCACAATTTTGGTCTCGGGAAATTTAGCGATGGTATCGTTAAAACCTTTCATGCGACCTAAGGCCGCACTTGAACCTACAGTACCCTGCAATTCCAAAATGCCACACTTGCCACCGGTTTTTTCGGTAAGCCATGTTGCCGCACGTTGACCTTCCACTTCGAAGTCGGGCGCAATACGAGTGAGATAAAGTGATTGATCAGTAACCGATACGTTGCGATCCAAGATCACTACAGGGATGCGCGCGCGCTTGGCTTCCATCAATACCGGCTGCCAGCCAGTTTCAACCACGGGTGCAATTAAAATTGCATCCACACGCTGCGCAATAAAACTGCGCACCGCTTTAATTTGGTTTTCCTGCTTTTGTTGTGCATCAGAAAATTTTAAGGTGATGCCGCGCTTTTCCGCTTCGGCTTTTACCGATTCAGAAAAACTGGTGCGCCAACCAGATTCAGAACCCACTTGCGCAAAACCCACAGTGATTGCGTTTGCTGTTGCACTAATGCCAATTGCGGCAGCGAGTGTCAGCGTTTTAAACATGCTCTTCATAGTGAACCTCGTGTATTAACATTATTAAATTATTTAAAACGTTTTATATTCGGATTATTTATTCCGATTTTTAAATCCAGCCGCCGTCCACAATAAAGTGTTGCGCGGTGCATAAACGGCTATCGTCCGATGCCAGAAATAACGCCATAGCGCTAATGTCTTCCGGCATAACGGATTTTTTCAAACATTGGTTTTCTAAAATACTTTTGGCAGATTTATCTTTGGTGAGCATCGCTACTTGGCGATCCGTCATTACCCAGCCTGGCACCAGTGTGTTCACACGAATATTATTGCCGCCCATATCGCGCGCAAGGCCACGTGTTAAGCCTTCAATCGCTGCCTTGGAACTGGTGTAACCTGGCATACCGCCTTGGGTTGCGTACCAACTCATCGAACCTAAATTAATAATTGAACCACCGCCCAGCTCAAGCATATGTTCATACACAGCCTGCGCGGCAAAAAAATGATGGCGCAAATTCACCGCCAAACGCTCGTTCCAATAATCAACGGTAACTTCGCGGAAATCGTGGCGCGTATCATTAGCGGCGTTATTAATTAAAACATTCACGGCGCCGACATCGTTGTAAATTTGTTTAATGGTTGCTTGCAACTTGGGGATATTTAACAAGTTGCAGCGATAATATTTTGGTGGCGTTGTATCGGGGCGATGGCTTAATCGTTCAACGAGCTGTTGTGCATCTTCATCGCGAATATCGATAAAACATACCTGCGCGCCTTGGTTGCAAAAAGCTTCTACCAAGTTGGCGCCAATGCCGGATGCACCACCGGTGATGAGTACAACTTTGTATTTTAAACTGGGATATTGATTAGTGAGTGTCATTGTCATCACCACTAATGCGAATGGCCGGGAACTGCCGCACCGCGACAGCCAACCAAAAAATCAAAATCGCAGCCTTCATCGGCCTGCATTACATGCTCGATGTAGAGCTGCAAATAGCCGCCGGATTTTTTCTGGATTTTTTGCGCGCGCAATTGCTCGAGGCGTGCGTGCAACTCGGCATCGCTTACTTCCAATTCGAGTGAGCCTGAAAGGGCATCCAGCGAAATCCAGTCACCATCCTCTACTGCCGCGAGCGGGCCGAATTCTTGTGTTTCAGGCGTTACGTGCAACACAACAGTTCCAAACGCAGTGCCGCTCATGCGCGCGTCGGAAATGCGCACCATGTCGGTTACACCTTGTTTTAGCAGTTTAGGCGGTAAACCCATATTGCCCACTTCCGGCATTCCAGGGTAACCCTTGGGGCCGCAATTTTTTAATACCAGAACGCTATTGGCATCCACATCGAGTGCGTCATCCATAATGCGCTCTTTGTAGTGATCAAAATTTTCAAACACTACTGCGCGCCCGCGATGCTGCATTAAATGGGGCGATGCGGCACTGGGTTTTAACACCGCGCCGCGCGGTGCAAGGTTGCCGCGCAAAATACAAATGCCGCCGCTGGTGCAGAGTGGATTCTCCAGCGGGCGAATCACTTCATCGTTATAGCAGGGCGCTTGCGCATTGTTTTCCCACAATGTTTTTCCATTTGCAGTTAAACAATCTTTATTAATTAAATTGGCATCACCCAAACGTTTTAATACCGCGGGTAAGCCACCGGCGTAATAAAAATCTTCCATCAAAAACTCGCCGGACGGCTGTAAATTTACCAGCGTAGGAATTTGGTGGCCGTGGCTTTGCCAATCGTCGAGTGAGAGCGGAATATCCAAACGCGCGGCCATTGCTTTTAAATGGATAACGGCGTTGGTTGATCCGCCGATTGCCGCAGTGGTGCGAATTGCATTAATAATGCTGTCGCGGGTGAGTAATTGGGATATGCATAAATCTTGCTGCACCATTTCGACGATGCGCATGCCTGAGCAATAGGCGAGCGTTTTGCGGCGCGAATCCACAGCGGGAATGGCGGCGTTTTGCGGCAGCGATAAACCGAGCGATTCCACAATGCAGGCCATAGTTGATGCAGTGCCCATAGTGTTACAGGTGCCGGTGGAGCGCGACATATCGGCTTCCGCATCCATAAATTCCTGCAGCGAAATATTGCCGGCTTTGTAGTCTTCGCTCATACGCCACACTAGTGTGCCTGAGCCGACATCTTTGCCTTTGTGTTTGCCGTTAAGCATTGGCCCGCCGGTGACGACAATTGTGGGCAAGTCGCAACTGGCGGCGCCCATCACTAATGCGGGCGTGGTTTTATCGCAGCCGACCAATAAGACGACGCCATCGATAGGGTTGCCGCGAATCGATTCTTCTACATCCATCGCCGCCAAATTGCGTGTCAGCATGGCGCTGGGGCGCAGATTGGATTCGCCGTTGGAAAATACCGGAAATTCGACCGGTACTCCGCCTGCTTCCAAAATGCCGCGGCGCACGCTTTCGGCGAGTTCACGAAAGTGGCTATTGCAGGGAGTGAGTTCGGACCAGGTATTGCAGATGCCGATAATCGGCTTGCCTTGAAAATGATGCTCTGGAATACCTTGGTTCTTCATCCAGCTGCGATACATAAAACCGTTTTTGTCTTGGATGCCAAACCACTGGGCGCTGCGCAGCGGCTTTGTCGTTGAATTTTTTGTCTTATTATCTTGGTTCATACAGGGCTGCTACATCTTATTAAGCCACAGCTATGGCAGGATCAGCTCTAACCTTGTCCCAGTCAGGGCGTAATTATTATTAAAGTCATACAATATAAGAGTCGTTTAGGGTGCGGCAATCCTCATTACGCAGGTTTACTTACGAGCTGCTAGCCTGAATTTAGGAGCTACTAGCCTGAATTACCGAGGCTAACAAAACTTTTCGCGAGGAATGCTTGATTAAATTGTATTATAATATCAAGATAAATCAACCCCTCAGCTTTTGGTTAGTTGGCGAGGGTGATTTCTGTTAATCAGCATCCTGCAGCGGGATGCACAATAAAAAGAGATGATCAGTATGCGTTCACTACTTCCGTCTTTGGCTGTCGCCTTAGCAGCCTCTTGCAGTTCTCTGGCGCAAGCCGCCAACCCAATCTTCACCGATGTGTTCACCGCCGACCCAGCCGCTATGGTTTATGACGGCAAGGTGTACCTTTATGCTGGTCACGATGAGGCCAAAGACAATACCAAGTTTTTTGAAATGCATGACTGGTTGGTCTTCTCTTCGGACGATATGGTCAATTGGGAAGCGCACGGCCCGCGCTTGCATGTGAAGGATTTTAAATGGGCGAAAGGCGATGCCTGGGCGAGCCAGATCATTGAAAAAGACGGCAAGTTCTACTGGTATATCACCGCGCGCCACAACGACACCAAGCCAGGTTTTGCAATTGGCGTAGCGGTGGGCGATAGCCCGCTCGGCCCATTTAAGGATGCGCGTGGCACTGCGCTTATCACTAACGATATGACCACCGATACCAAACAGGATTGGGATGATATCGACCCTTCCGTGTTTATCGATGATGACGGTCAGGCCTATCTGTTCTGGGGTAATACCAAGGCTTACTACGCCAAGCTCAAGCCCAATATGATCGAGCTGGATGGCCCGATTGTACCGATCAAAACCCTGCCGGAATTTACTGAGGCGATCTGGGTACATAAATATAAAGACAACTACTATTTGTCTTTCGCGATGGGCTTCCCCGAGAAGATCGGCTATGCCATGAGCAAGAACATCACTGGCCCTTGGGAATATAAAGGCATCCTCAATGAAGTGGCGGGTAATACACCAACCAACCATCAGGCGATTATCGAATTCAATAACAAGCACTACTTTATTTATCACACTGGCGCGGGTCGCCCGGATGGTGGTCAATATCGACGTTCAGTGAGCATCGATGAACTGTTTTATAACCCGGATGGCACCATCAAGCGCATCATTATGACCAGTGAAGGCGTTACGGCTAACAAAGCGCCAGCTGCTGCGGATAAGAAGGCTAAATAAGCCTGTGAAATAGTCCAAAACTATCCCCTGACAACAATTAAACCGATTGACAGGGGATAGGCTTGTTGAGATTATATTGTCATACAATATTAATATCGTCTGGTGAGGCAATATTAATAAAATAACAATGAGTTTCGGTTCAGTTTTTATTTATAGGTGATTTCATGTCTTCTTATGCCTTGGGGCTGGATTACGGTTCTGACTCAGTCAGAGCCTTGTTGGTAGATGCCCTGACCGGTCAGGAAGTGGCAAGCAATGTGGTCTATTACCCACGTTGGAAAAAAGGTTTGTTTTGCATTCCGGCGAAAGATCAATTCCGTCAGCACCCGCTGGATTATCTGGAAAGTCTTGAACAGGTTGTACAAGGTCTGTGGAAGCTGGCACCCGCTGGCGCGGCCGACAAAGTTGTCGGTATCAGTTTCGATACCACTGGCTCAACCCCCGTTGCAGTAGACAGCGAAGGTGTTGCGCTCGCGCTCAAACCCGAGTTCGCCGAAAACCCCAATGCGATGTTTGTATTGTGGAAAGACCACACTGCAATTAAAGAAGCACAAGAAATTACTGCGGCTGCTAACAATGCATCCGAAAACTATTTGAAGTACGAAGGCGGGATCTACTCGTCTGAATGGTTCTGGGCCAAAACCCTGCACGTATTGCGTGAAGACGCTGCCGTCGCCAAAGCCGCTTACCTCTGGGTAGAGCACTGCGATTGGATGTCAGCGGTTTTGACCGACACAACTCACCCAAGCAAATTGCGCATGGGTCGCTGCGCCACTGGCCACAAACTCATGTGGCACGAAAGCTGGGGTGGTTATCCACCGAATGATTTCTTTGTCGGAATCGATCCTTTATTAAATGGCCTGCGCGATCGCTTACCAGCAGAGACGTTTACCTCTGATCAAGTCTGTGGCGGTTTGACTGCCAAGTGGGCTGACAAGCTCGGCGTACCGGTAAATACTCCAGTAGGTTTCAGTGCCTTTGACTGCCATATGGGCGCAGTTGCCGCACAAGTAAAACCCGGTGTGCTTACCAAAATTATGGGCACCTCTACTTGCGACATTACCGTTGCCAGTTATGAAGATATTGGCGAGAAATGTATCGCCGGTATTTGCGGCCAAGTTGATGGCTCGGTATTGCCCGGATTTGTTGGTCTGGAAGCAGGGCAGTCTGCATTTGGCGATTTGTATGCATGGTTTAAAAATCTGGTTAATTGGCCAATGGCTAATTTGCTCGCTTCATCTGAATTGTTGGACGAAGCCACCAAGCAAAAATTAGCGCAAGAAATTGAAGACAAAACCATCGTTGCGTTAAGCAAAGCCGCAAGCGCATTGCCACTGGCTGATGCAAACATCACTGCGCTGGATTGGGTAAATGGTCGCCGTACTCCTGATGCTGACCAAACTGTTTCTATGGCGATTGCCGGATTAAAAATGGGCAGCGATGCACCGCAAATTTTCCGCGCTCTGGTTGAAGCTACTGCCTTTGGTGCGCGTGCAATTATCGAGCGCTTCAAGAGCGAAGGCGTTGCGGTGAATTCGGTTGTTGCGATTGGCGGTATCTCGAAAAAATCTGACTTCGTAATGCAAACCTGTGCGGATGCTTGGAACTGCCCAATCGAAGTATTGGAAAGCGAGCAGAGTTGTGCGCTGGGTGCAGCGATTTTTGCGGCGGTTTGTGGTGGTGTTTATCCAACCGTTGCCGATGCACAAAAAGTGATGGCATCACGCACCTGCAAAACCTATACGCCTAATGCTGAAGCGGCTGCAATTTACGACAAGCGTTATCAGCAGTATCAAGCTCTCGGCCGCTTCGTCGATGGAGGTAAAGCCTAATGAGCTACACCGAATTAAAACGCGAAGTGTTCGAAGCCAATATGGAATTAAACCGCCGTAATCTGGTGGTTTATACCTGGGGCAATGTATCGCAAATTGATCGCACAAAAGGTGTGATCGCGATTAAGCCGAGCGGCGTCGCTTATGAAGTCATGACGCCGGACGATATCGTGATTGTGGATTTGGAAAACAAAATCGTCGAGGGGAAAATGCGCCCGTCTTCCGATACCAAAACCCATACGCATTTGTATCGCCACTTCGATTCAATTGGTGGTGTTACTCACACTCACTCCACCTATGCCACTGCTTGGGCGCAAACCCAGCAGGCAATTCCTTGCTATGGCACCACCCATGCGGATTACGCCTACGGCGAAATTCCTTGCACCGCGGTGATGACCGACGAGCAAATCGAGCGCGATTACGAAGAAGAAACCGGTGTGCAAATTACCGATTGCTTTAAAGATCGCAGCCCGAAAGAAGTACCTATGGTGATCGTTGCCGGTCACGCGCCTTTTACCTGGGGTAAAAACGGTGCGGATGCGGTTTATCACGCAGTAATTTTGGAAGAAATTGCGCGCATGGCTTATCTGACTAAAACCCTGCAGCCAAATACGGCAGCGTTAAAGCAGGGCATTGTGGATAAGCACTATTTGCGCAAACACGGTAAAAACGCCTATTACGGTCAAAAGTAAGTTATTTGTTATTCGAATGTGTGGGATGCAAGGATTGGCTAATTCATTTTGCGACGCGCCGTGAATACGTCCATGTAGGCTCGACTGCTGCATCCATGCAGCAGACGGTCGCCAAATGAACCAGCCAATCCTCGCTCAAAGAGAATGTACTTTGGATCGGGCCGCGCAGGCTTAAATATCCAAATAATTGAAAGAAATTTTTCTGAGGAAAACAACATGAAAATCTACGGCGATAAAGAAGTCTGGTTGGTTACCGGCTCACAAGATTTGTATGGTCCAGGCGTATTGAAACAAGTCGCCGAGAACAGCCAAAAAATTGCAGCTGGTTTAACTGAATCTGCCAACATTTCTATCAAGATAGTTGCGCAACCTACCGTTAAATCACCTAAAGAAATTTTGGCAGTAGCGCAAGCAGCTAACAGCAATCCTAACTGTGTTGGTTTGATTCTGTGGATGCACACTTTCTCTCCAGCCAAAATGTGGATTGCTGGTTTGAGCGCACTGAGCAAGCCTTACATGCATTTGCACACCCAGTTCAACGCTGAGCTGCCGTTTGCTGACATCAACATGCACTTTATGAACTTGAACCAATCTGCACACGGCGACCGCGAATTTGGTCACGTGAGCACACGTTTGCGTCAAGAGCGCAAAGTGGTTGTTGGTCACTGGGCTACTGAATCTGTACAAAAGCAAATCGATAGCTGGTGCCGCGTGGCAATGGGTTGGTATGCAAGCCAAAACCTGAAAGTAGCGCGCTTTGGCGACAACATGCGTCAAGTAGCAGTAACTGATGGCGATAAGGTTGCAGCGCAAATTAAATTTGGTTACGAAGTTCACGCTTACGGTTTGGGCGATCTGCAAAAAGTGGTTGATGCAGTGACCGATGCAGAAGTTGCGGCGCAAATCGAAATCTACAAAAAAGAATACGATGTAAACCCAGGTATTTTTGATGACGAACATCAATACCAAATGCTGAAAAACGAAGCGCGTTTGGAACTGGGCATGCTGAAGTTTTTGACCGACGGCGAGTTTGGTGCATTTACCAACTGCTTCGAAAACCTGACTGGTTTGACCAATCTTCCTGGCCTTGCAACCCAACGTTTGATGGCTGCTGGTTTTGGTTACGGCGGTGAAGGCGATTGGAAAACTGCCGCTATGGTTCACATCTGTAAAGTGATGTCTAAAGGCCGCGTTGGTGGTTCATCCTTTATGGAAGATTACACCTATCACTTCGGTGCAGTTGACCAAGTATTGGGTGCGCACATGTTGGAAGTTTGTCCTTCTATCGCTGCTGCAAAACCAAAACTGGAAGTTCACTTGCACACCATCGGTTGCCGCAACGACATCGCGCGTTTGATTTTCACCGGTAAAGCGGGTCCAGCGCTGTGTATTTCTTTGATCGATATCGGTACTCGTTTCCGTGTGATCATCAACGAAGTAGACACCGTTAACCCACCACAAGAATTGCCTAACTTGCCAGTGGCAAAAGCATTGTGGGAGCCACGTCCTAACCTCGAAATTTCTGCTGCTGCATGGATTCAAGCCGGTGGTGCACACCACAGTGCTTACACCCAAGGTGTGACTGCAGATGAGATCGTAGACTACGCTGAAATGGCGGGTGTTGAAGCGGTTGTAATCGGTGAAGACACCACCGTGCGTGCATTCAAAACCGAATTGCGCCACAACGCTGCTTACTATCACTTGAAAGATGGTGTTTAAGTAGTAACGCCAAGTATTAAGGAGCGCAATTTATTGCGCTCCTTAATACAAAGTGTGCTCTAATTTCTGCCTTAAACGGCAAACAAGAGAGCAAAAGATGTACGACCATTACGATGCACTGATTTTTGACATGGACGGCACACTGGTTGATAGCGGCCAGTTACATGAATTCGCATGGACGGAAACACTGAACAAATACGGTATTCCGATTGATCGCCCATTAATGCGTTCTCTCGCCGGTGTACCCACCAAAGGCACCATTGAAATCCTGCTGGAAAAATTCAACATCAAAGTTACCGCAAGCCTTGATGAAATGAATGATTTTAAAGAGCAGGTTGTGCACGAGAATATGCACAAATACGTGAAGCCAACCGCGTTGATGGAAGTGGCGCAGCGTTACCACGGCATTAAACCAATGGCTGTTGGTACCGGTGCTTATACGCAAGAAGCTGAATCGATTTTAAAAATTTGCGGATTGGATAAGTACGTCAGCGCCGTTGTTGGTGCAGACCAAGTAGAAAATCCAAAACCCGCACCGGATACATTTTTGCGCTGCGCAGAACTATTGGGTGTAGACCCAACCAAGTGCGTAGTGTTTGAAGATTCAAAACTCGGCCTGCAAGCAGCAGCGAGTGCAGGCATGGCGGGAATCGATGTATTACTGGTTCACGCGATAGAAAATGATTACTACCTCTAATGCGCAGTAATTAGAAACAAATAACCGAATCTACGCAGAGAGAGCGGTGAGAGATAAAGGAAGCGGCATTTACTCATTGTGTAATGCCGCTTTTTTTACACACAAAGAATTAAAAATACGAGGCACAATAATAATGCAGTCACAGAAATTAAGCATTGTCGAAAAAGTCGGATTTGGTGCAGGTGATATGGCGATTAACGTCATGGTTGCTGCCCTGTTTTACTTTATGTCGTTTTACTATACCGACGTTTTCGGCCTTGATCCGGTTGATATGGGCGTATTGTTTTTGGTTGCCCGTTTTGTTGATGCGTTTACTGATCCGCTTATGGGTGTTATTACCGATCGTGTAAAAACGCGTTGGGGTAATTTCCGTCACTGGTTTTTGTATTTATCGATTCCCTACGGCTTCTCAATCGTTCTGCTATTCACTACGCCCGACTTCAGCTACAACATGAAGCTCGTCTGGGCCTATGCTACGTATTTATTTGCAACGCTGATGTTCACCGGCGTAGCAATTCCTTATATCTCTTACATTGGCGTGTTAACTGCTGACCCACAAGAGCGTTTGTCAGCCAATGGCTACCGCATGTTTTTTGCAAAAATCGCCAATGTTGCGATTGTGTTTTCGGTACCGTTACTGGCGACTGCCTGGGGTGGCGACAACATCGGCAAAGGTTATCAATTGGCGATGGGATTGGTATCGGCCTGTGGCGTGATCTTGATGTTATTTTGTTTTGCCACTACCCGCGAACGCATTGAGCACCGCGTTGAACAACAAAGTGTATTAACCCAGCTGAAAGTATTATTGAAAAACGATCAATGGTTATTGTTATGTGCGGCTTGTGTATTGGGTACATTGGGTTACGCCATTCGCGGTAGCGTAGCACTCTATTACGCCAAGTATTTTTTAGGTGATGAACAACTCGCTGGTTATTTTGCCAGTTCGGGAATTGTTGCCTCTATTGCTGCGATGGTGGCCAGTACCTGGATTACCAAGCGCTATTGCAAAATTAAATTATTTCGCTTTTCACAAATTGCCGTATTGATCATTTCGGTAGTGATGTATTTTGCTGTTCAGCCGGGCGATGTAGTACTTGCGTTTGCGCTTTATATTTTGTTGTCGTTTGTGGTTGATCTGCACGCGCCGGTGTTTTGGTCGGCAATTGCTGAAGCAGTTGACTACGGTGAGATTAAAGACGGCGTGCGCGCGTCGGGTTTGTCTTTTGGCGGTATTTCCTTTTGCCAGAAAGCTGGCGGTGGTTTAGCAGGATTGGCTGGCGGTTTATTGCTTGCGTACTTCAATTACGTGCCGAACGAAGTACAGACGCCCGAAACCCTGCACGGCTTGGCATTGATGCTCACTATCATTCCTGGCGTCTTTCATGCGCTGTTAGGATTCATCCTGTTTAAATATAAGATTTCAGACAGTTACTATCGCACCATGATCGATGAAAAACGCGTTGATCATTAATAAATATGAATAACGTAGGTTGGTGGTGAGGAACGAACCCCAACATGTCCATCTTGCACCGACTGCCGTAAGCCGGAATGTATATTTAATCGGGTTTTGGTTTGTGCGGTTACATGGTCGTGTTGGGGTTCGCAAGCTCACCGCCAACTTACGGTTAAATTAAAGAAAGTTTGGAGAAAAATTGTGAGCGAATTATTAAAGCCATTAATCCCGCAGCGTGCAGATCCATTCGTGTACAAACACACCGATGGCTACTACTACTTCACTGCATCTGTACCGAAATACGATCGTATTGAATTGCGTCGCGCAAAAACGATTGCAGAGTTGGCCACAGCGCCGACCGTAGATGCTTGGCACAAGCCGGATACCGGCCCTTACAGCGAACTGGTGTGGGCACCGGAAATTCATTTCAACAAAGATCCATCCTCCGGCGAATACGCGTGGTATGTTTATTTCGCCGCAGCGCCAAGCCGCGAAATTAAATTCGATCTGTTCCAGCACCGCATGTACGCGATTCGCAATAAAAACGCGAATCCGCTTGAAGGCGAGTGGGAATTTATGGGGCAAGTGGATTCGGGTATCGACACTTTCTGTTTGGATGCAACTACCTTTACCCACAAAGATGTTCTCTACTATGTGTGGGCGCAGAAAGACGTAGCCATTCGCGGCAACTCCAATATTTATATCGCGCCTATGAAAACTCCGTGGGAATTGGCGAGTGAACCAGTGATGCTCACCAAACCAGAATTTGAGTGGGAAATTCGCGGCTTCTGGGTGAACGAAGGCCCATCCATTGTAAAACGCAATGGCAAAATCTTTTTGAGTTACTCCGCAAGCGCGACCGATGAAAATTACGCGATGGGCTTACTGTGGATTGATGAAAATGCTGACGTATTAAATCCGGCTAATTGGACTAAAGCGCAAGAGCCAGTGCTCTGCTCGGATATTCCTAACAAAATCTTCGGTCCCGGCCACAACAGCTTCACCTACGCAGAAGATGGCGATACCGTGATGCTGGTTTACCATGCGCGCACCTACACCGAAATCGAAGGCGACCCGCTGTGGAACCCTGATCGCCACACTTTTGTAAAACCGCTGCGCTGGAATGATCAAGGTATGCCGGTGTTTGGTAAGCCGTCGATGATCGATTAATTAATCTCAATGATTAAATAATGTCTGCGGCTGATTAATTTTTACTAAAGAATTTTTCGCCATTAGTGATTTACAAAATCCACTCACTCCTGACCGATGAGTGGATTTTTTTATTTCCGAAATTCGGCAAGGCTATCGGTAAAGTTTGTGTTATTGGCGCCGATAAAAAATGGAGTAGGTAGATGGTTGTCTGCGGGAAGTGCAGCACAGCGCCTGATCTACTCACTGATTACAAAAAATGAGCGCCTAAAAATCGGCGGCGATTGTTTTTTGTGCTTGTTTCTTTTTTTGGATGACAGGATTTCGTCGCGAAATGCGGTTTTTATTCCGTATTTTTCGGAAAGTGGCGCAAAAACGGTTTTTTATTCTAAAAAAGAAATAAAAAAAGAGGCGGAAATAATCTGCTCTGCTAATCTTACGGGCAAACTGTGACCACTATCACATTTGCATACATCCATTATTTGTGAACCCAACTGAGGTAGAAGTGAATAATTTATCACTTAAATGGAAGATTCTATTTAGCGTAACCCTGACCTGTATCGCCGCTGTAGTGGTGACTACATTGGTAACCGCGCGCGCCGGTATTGCAACGGCGGAAAAGGCAATTATTGAAGATACCCGCACCTTGGCGCAGGTATTGGGCGAGGCCAGTATTGGCGCCATGACCTTTGATGACTCGGCGACTGTCAGCTCATCGCTGGGTGCTTTGCGTGTAAGCCCGCGCATTTTGAGTGCGGTGGTGTACAACAACAAAACCCCGTTTGCCTGGTATGAAAAAAATACCGATTCCAAAGCCGTGCCGCGCGAGTTGTCTGGTAGCCCGCGCGCAACGGGTATCGAAGCCAAAGGCAATATGTTGACGATCACCGAGGCGATTAAATCTGACGGCGCCACTATTGGTGCAATCAGCATGCATGTTGATATGACCGAGATCGATGAGATTGCGACAGACGCTTTTTACTCGGGCTTGATATTGGTTGTGGTCATCAGCGTGATTGCGGCGTCGCTCGCCTACGCAGTGCAGGCAAGTATTGTGCGCCCGGTAAGCAATGTAGTGACGGCGCTGCGCGATATTGCGCAGGGTGAAGGCGATTTGACTCGCCGCTTGCCGGTGGCTGGAACGGATGAAGTTTCCGAGTTGTCGCGCTGCTTTAACCAATTTGTTGAGCGCTTGCAGTCGATTATCGCCAGCGTAGCGCAGACGGCACGCGAGGTGAGTGACAGCGCGGTGAATCTGTCGCAAATGTCGCGCGATACCGAGCGTGAAATTCGCACCCAGCAAAATGAAATCGAACACATCGTAGGTGCCGTAAAAGAGATGGCCGGTGTGGTTCAGGACGTAACCGTGAGTGTGACCGAAACTGCGGATAAGTCATCGCAAGCCGATGGCGCTGCGGCGTCCGGTAAAAACTTGGTAGTGAACACCATGGGGCAGATCACGCACTTGTCAGGCGATATTAAAACCGCCGCCGATGTAATTGATCGCCTGCGCAAAGAAACGGTAAGTATTGGTTCGGTGTTGGATGTAATTCGCGGCATTGCCGAGCAAACCAATTTGCTTGCACTGAATGCGGCCATTGAAGCGGCGCGCGCTGGTGAACAGGGGCGTGGTTTTGCGGTAGTTGCGGATGAAGTGCGCACACTGGCATCCAAAACCCAAAGCTCCACCACTGAAATTCGCGAGATGATCGAGCGTTTGCAATCTGGTTCGCACGAAGCGGTAGAAATGATGGCGGCGGGAACCAATCAGGCAAATGCGGCAGTAACCCAAGCCAATGACGCGAGCCACGCGCTGGAACGCATCACCGAAATCGTCAGTGTGATCCGCGATAGAACCAATCAAATTGCGGCAGCATCCGAGCAGCAAAGCGCGGCCACGCGTCAGATTGAAAGCAATATCGATCGCATTTCATCGGTTGCTACTCACACTGCAGAAAGCTCCAGCCGTATCACCAGCAGCACAGGTAACTTGGCGGAAATGGCTGGGCGTATGGCGGAGTTGGTGGGGCGTTTTAGAGTTTAGTTTTTGATGGATTTAGAGTGAACGAGTTAAGGATTAGCGCGTTTAATTTTCGACTGTTATTGGTCGCTTAGGTTGTTTTTAAACAGATTTTAATTGGGCTAGGTTCTTAATTTTGAAAAGAGGAAATTCTATGAAAGCGTTTGTTGTAGCGGGTGTATTTGCTGCCTCATGTGTTGTCTCATCTCTGGCTGCTGCTGGCTGTGATAAGCCTGCCGCTAAACCGGAAATTCCAGATGCTGCTACCGTTGTAACCGCGCAAATGGTAAAGGCAAACAACGACGTAAAAGCTTACGTAAAAGCAGTACAGGATTATGTTGGTTGTGCCGGTCTGTCGCGCTCTGAAGAAAAGAAAGAGATAGATGAACTGCAAAAGTTCGCCGAGGATTTCAACGTTGTAGTGCGTGCATATAAGGCGCGTTCAGCGGGTTAATCCCCTCAGTTTTTACCTTTCAGCTACTGCTTTAAAAACCCGCCTAGTGCGGGTTTTTTTTTGACGTAAATCTCATTTGCTACTTTTCTACACGTGTATTGCCACGCCTTTCGTTTCGCCCGTAAAAAACTTTACCTAGGTGAACTTGTATGACAATATTAAGCGATCATAATATTGTATGACATAACTATAAATTTACGTTCTGGTTCCAAATGGTAGTGGGTGAGAGAGCTGCTATCTGTTCTTGCAACTGCTACACCAAATTAATAAGAAATAACTACACGAGAGGTGCATCTAAATGAAGCTAACACGTATAGCATTAGCCGTTAGCGGCGTGCTGGCATTGGCCAGTTGCGGCGGCGGTGGTGGCGGTGAGAAAACCTATTCCACAACGCCTGCGTCCCCTGAACCGGTTTACGCTAAACCAAGCATGTCTAGCGATATTCCCATGACCGACGAAGGTGCTGTGGCATTTGCGGACATCGGCGTACATGACCCATCGGTGGTAAAAGCGGGCAGTGATTACTACATTTTTGGCTCGCATCTGGCTGCGGCTAAATCATCAGATTTGATTAACTGGGAATATGTTTCGGTACTTTCAGGTAACGGGTCGGTAGATGAAAGCCCGCTGTTTAATACCTATTCCACTGAAATAGCTGAAGGTATCGCCTGGACTGATGGTTACAAGGGTAACTGGGCGGCCGATGTTATTCAGGCGCCTAACGGCAAATACTGGTTCTACTACAACCACTGCGCACAAACCGAAGCGGACAATGGCGGTTGCTGGAACCGTTCGTATCTTGGTTTGGCCGAGGCAGACTCGGTTGAAGGCCCTTACGTAAACAAGGGTGTGTTCCTGCGCAGCGGTTATCGCACAGAGGCTGAGTTCACCAGCTATCCACTCGATAACGGTCAAACTACCTGGAATGGTGCGGTTGATCCTAACGTGATCGATCCAGCTGCTTTCTTTGATAAGAACGGCGGCCTGTGGATGGTCTACGGCTCTTACTCTGGCGGTATTTTTGTGCTGGAAATGGATACCACCACTGGTAAGCCTAAAGCCGGTCAAGGTTATGGCAAGCGTCTGTTAGGTGGCGACTTCCGCGCTATCGAAGGTGCGTTTGTGATGTACAGCCCGGTAGCTGATTACTACTACTTGTTCTACTCAGTGGCTGGTTTTGCTGCTAACGATGGCTACAACATTCGTATCGCGCGCTCCAAAAATCCGAATGGCCCTTACCTTGATCCAGCGGGTGTTGATATCGCCACAACTGGCGGTTTGGAAATCGGCGGCAAACTGCTTGGCGGTTTTGAGTTCACTGAAACTCTGGGCGAGGCTGATCCATCCTGGGGCTACCAATCACCCGGTCACAACTCAGCTATCTATGATGCAGCGACCAAGCGCCACCTGTTGGTAACTCACACTCGTTTCCCTACATCGGCAACAGCTTATCCAACCGTTCCTGAAGCTCACGCGGTGCGCACCCACGAAATGTTCGTGAACAACGAAGGCTGGCTGGTGGTATCACCTGAGCGCTATGTTCCATTGGCGGGCGACAACGTGGTTGATGTTGCTGAAGTTCCCGGTCACTACAAGTTCGTGAACCAAGGTACAGGTGTTAACAAGGCGGCGATCAAATCCGGTTATGTCACCCTGCATAGCAACCGCACTGTGAGCGGTAGCGATAAGGGCACCTGGACCATTCAGGGCGATAACTCTATCAAGCTGACGCTGGATTCCGATACCTACTTTGGTGTGCTCAAGTGGCAGTGGGATAACGGTCTGAAGAAGTTGGTGCCGGTGTTTACTGCTATGTCGCGCAAAGGTGCCAGCGTGTTTGGTACTCGTACTGATGCGATTGCTGATACCGCTGCGGCGCTGAATACAGTTAGTGAAGCTTTGGATGTTAAATCCGAGCTAACGCTTGCGGATGAAGGCTATTCATTGCCAACCGTTGGTAAGAGCGGTACCCAAATTAGTTGGGATAGCAGCAACGAGTACTTCATTGACTCAGCTGGCAATCTGTTTATTCCTACCCCGGATCTGGGCGACCAAAACGTTACCTTGACTGCAAACATGGAGTTGGATGGTCAAACCTTTAGCAAAGCATTTAACGTAACGGTAAAAGCGCGTCCTGAGTTCAAAAATGCAATTGCGCACTACACCTTTGAAAATGTGATGACTGACTCCATGGGTAACCTGGCAGCAGCCAAAACAACCGATAACAATCTGGTAAATGTGGATGTTGGCGCACCAACTTATACAACAGGTTATGCCGGCCAAGGTTACGACTTTAACGGTGCTAACGGTGTTCGTCTGCCGGACGACATTATTAAGTCGAGCGATTACACCGTTGCGTTCTGGGTCAATGCGGAATCGTTGACTGACCATACACCTGCTTTCTTCGGTGCTACTGATGTTGATCACTGGTTTAGCTATATCCCCGGCAAAGCCTGGTTCACGTCAGCACAATTGATCTGGAGTAACTATCTCGGCAACTGGAATCAGGTTGTGGCTGCAACTAGTGCGCCCGTCAATCAATGGCAGCACGTAGCAATTACCTACACCGGCGGCATGATGAATATGTATATCAATGGCGCACTGGCTGGTTCCATGCCGCGTGACGACATCTTCACTCCGAATAACGGCGGTTTGTTTGCGCTGGGTGTGAACTTCGGTTGGGACTTGCCGTTTGTAGGCCAAATCGATGAACTCATCGTCTACGACTACGCACTGAGTTCACTGGACATCAACGGCGCTGCCATCAACAACCTGACCGATCCATCACAGTTCGCCGGTTTCGTAAAAGACGCGCTGGAGCTGGGTGATATGTCAGCGGTGCGCGAGAACTTTGAGCTGGTTCGTGTAGGTCCGTTTGTCTCTGGTATCAGCTGGACTTCAAGTGATGAAAAATACTTGAAACCAACCAATGGCACTGCGGTAGTCAACCAGCCAACAGCAGATGAAGGCGACAAGACCATCACCTTGACTGCGCATATCAAGTATCAGGATTTCACTGACACTAAAGACTTTGAAGTAACGATTAAGTCTCTGGCACCAGCGGAATACAGCTTTGAAGGCGACTTGAGTTCAGTGAATGCTGTTGCAGCAGCGGGTACCGTGACTGGTGACCGTATGAATAACACTGGCGGTGCAGTGAGCTACGTTGAAGGTATTAAAGGTTCGGCGCTGAATCTGGATGGCACCTCGGGTGTACGTCTGCCAGACAATCTGATCACCACCAACAGCTACACCATCTCTATGTGGTTAAAACCAACCGCCTTTACCGATTACACCACTGCCTTCTTCGGCGGTGCTAACGGTAACTACTGGTTGAGTCTGGTTCCCTCTATGGCTGGCACTGCAAAAACCCGCGTATGGGCAAATGGTCCGTCGTTCTACGACAACGCTGAATTGGCGAATCGCATCCCAGTGGGTCAGTGGTCGCACATCGTGATCATGGTTGACGGTGAAAATAACAACACCATCAAGCTCTACGTAAATGGCGCATTGCAGTTGGAATCACCTGACTTCCGCCGCGTGATGACTGTAGCAGGCGATACCAATGAATTCGCACTGGGTGTGAACTACTGGGATACCCCGTTCAACGGCGCTATCGACGAGTTGAAAGTGTTCACCGGCACTATCAGCGCAGAAAAGATTAACTCGCTCTATCAGGAAGGTGCTGCGCAATAAGTGCGGCTCAAAGCAGGGGGGAGTAATCCCCCCAATCAACCCTTTCTGGTTGTGTTAATGCCTAAAACATTAACTCAAGGCTAATAACAATATTGGAGTTTATTATGTTTAAGAAAACCGCATTGGCGAGTGCGATGCTGGCAGCCATGACTGCACAAATCGCGAGCGCCCAAGAACAAGATGCACCAGCTCAAGAGGGGCAGGTTGAAGAAGTTGTGGTAACCGGTATTCGCGCGAGTTTATCTAAAGCGCTGGATATTAAGCGCGATAGCAGTCAGATAGTTGAGGCGATTGTTGCCGAAGATATCGGCAAGTTCCCTGACAACAACGTGATCGAAGCGCTGCAGCGCATGACTGGCGTACAAGTTACCGGTCGCGGCGCAGGTGAGGCGAGCACCATATCTATTCGTGGTTTAACTGACGTACACACTACTGTGAATGGCCGCGATGTTTACACAGGTATCGGTCGCGCCATCGCACTGCAAGATATTCCCGCTAGTTTGCTCGCTGGTGTGACTGTCTATAAAACCCGTACTGCTGATCAGGTAGAGCGCGGTATTGCCGGTTCGATTGATGTAAAAACCAATCGCCCATTTGATTTTACTGATTCAAAAGTAGTGCTGGCTGCGCGCGGTATCTATGCCGATCAGCCAGATGAAATTGATCCTAACGTCAGTGCTTTGTTTAGCAACCGCTGGGAGCTGGAAGGTGGTGGCGAGTTTGGTGCTTTGCTGAACATCTCTTTCGCGGAAACACATTACCGCGATGACACTATGACAGCGGGTGCAGTATTTCCCTTCTTTAATAGTAATCCGCACCCTGATTATTCCGCTTACGAAATGATCCCCAGTACACGCAACAATACTCGTTTATGGGAGCCGGGGTTGGAGATGGGCCTGCCCAATGGCGCGGGTTCTACCCTTGCTATTGACGGCACCGACTATGAATATCTGCTGATGCGCGATGCGATCTTTGGTACATCCTACACCGGTGTGCGCGAGCGTCCGGCGGCGAGTGTGTCTTTGCAATGGGCACCGAATGATGAGTTGGAGCTGTTGGGTGAAGTTTTCTACACCGGCTATCGCAATGAATCACAAAATGCCATGTGGTTCAGCAATACCTTTGAGCATCAATTCGGCAATATCGATATTCCCACCATCTATGAAGGCACTAATGTTGTTAAAGAGCATCAGGGTTGGAGCAATGGTGGTTTCCAAAGTGGTGACTATGCAACCGGTAAAACCGACAGCTACTTATACGCGCTGGGTGCCAAGTGGACACCGAGTGACAATGTGACCGTGAAATCCGAGTTGTTGTATCAAGACAGTGAGTACAGCAATGAATTTTTTGCGATGCGTTTCGAACGCACCGCTTACGGCATCAATGTTGATTACAACGATCGCGATGGCGTACCTTCCATTGAATTTATTGATAACCCTGCGACCGGTGTTGATGAATCCGATATGGCGGCAGTTGAAAACTGGAACGCATCCGGCATGTGGGATAACGGTGGGCGTGATCTTGGCGATTCTGTTTCGTTCACGACCGATGTTGAGTGGGAGCTGGACAACAGCTTTATCCAAACCATCAAAGCTGGTGGTCGTTACGAAGAGCGTAACGCTCAACAATTTGGTCGCGGTCAGGAATCCTGGGATACCGGCGGCAGAACCGTGAGTGAGTTGATGACCGCGCTGGTCAACGCTGGTGCTTCGGGTGATGGTTCAGGCTTGGTCTTTACCGTAAATGACTACTTCCAAGGCCGTGCAGATACCTTTGACAGTTTTATCACTGCCGATGGTAGCTACCTGTTAAATAATGCGGGTGCAGTGCGTACCGTTTACGGGCTTGAGTCGGAGTCGCTGGTGAAAACATTGGAGGTTGTTGAAGAGTCTGCTGCACTCTATGCAACGGCTAAATATACATTGGGCGATAGCATTTCCGGTGATATTGGTGTGCGCTATGTGGATTACACCCAATCGATCAAGGCTTGGTCAGAAACTGGGGTGAACACGAATATTTATGATTATGCTACCGGTGAAGGCAAGGCTGATAAGGTACTACCAAGTCTGTCGTTGAACTGGAATATCACCGATGATCTGGTCGGTCGTGCGGCCTATACCCAAACCTTGCGTATGCCTAATTTTGCTGATTTGAACCCATTGCAATATTTCCAGGATCCTTTGACGGAAGGTTCTGGCAGTTATGGCACAGCGAACGGTGGTAACCCTGATCTTAAGCCGACTGAATCAGCTAACTATGACTTGTCTTTGGAGTGGTATTTCGCCAAGGATAGCTCTTTGTATGGCGCCGTATTTAAGCGCGAAATTGAGGGGGCGGTGATCCCTGGCAGAATGGTGGTTAATCGTCCGAATCAAAATGGTAATCCGCAGGATTACGTGTTGAGCGTACCCGCTAACGCGGCCGATGGTGAGTTGTCGGGCGTAGAAGTTGGTTTGGTTTACTTCCCGGATAATCTGCCGCAGGTATTGGATGGTTTGGGGGTACAGGCGAGCTATACCGCACTGGACTCATCCCAGCAGACACCTGTTTATGATAATACTGATGGAAGCGTCGCTGGTTATGTAGAGACCAAAATGGCAGGTGTATCTGACTCGTCCTACAGCGTGGTGCTGGCTTACGATAAAGATATCTTCGATGCGCGTTTGTCCTACACCTGGCGTGAAAAGTTCTACTATGCCAATGAAGCGGCAATCTTTGCTAACCCAATTCAGTTCTGGAGCCGTCCAGAGCAAAGCTTGGACTTACAGGTTAGTTGGGATGTAACAGATGATCTTATGCTGACTTTCGACGCGACCAACCTGTTGGATGATGTTTACCAAAGCTATTACGGTGAAGGTAACCAAAATCTGTACAACTTTGGCAGTGGCGTTTACTCCAAGACTTTCGCCTTGGGTGCGCGTTACCAGTTCTAAGCGGCAAAAAAACAGGCAAGACATTATTGTCTTGTCTGATGTTTCACCCAAAGCCCCGGCTTATGCAGCCGGGGCTTTTCATTTTTGGGGTGGCTATTTCCGATTATGTTTAATCACGCGCCGAAATTTTCTCTATGCGGCGCCTTGCTCATGATTTGACCTTTACAGCCTGCCGCTCAATCTTTAATCTCACATAAAATTATTATAATACTAATAAGGCGATGACCAGTTCTGGCTGCAGCTCGTCAAGATGGTTGTTTATCAAGGCAATTCCCCGGTCGATCCAAAGAGGCACTACAGCTCTCATCACAGCCGTTTTCTGCGCTGTGGTTTTCCTAATAAAGATAAAAACTGGAGATCGAACAATGAAACGTTTTTCTTTCTTTCTCGCGTTGGCATTTGGTGCCTTGGCGAGCCTTAACACCTATGCGGCGCTGTCCAATGGCCGTTACGTAATTGTGTCCAAACTCAACGGCAATGCCATTGATGTAGCTAACTTCAGCACCGCCGATGGCGCCGATGTTATGCAGTGGTTTGCTATGGGCGGCACCAATCAGCAGTTTGATGTCGCCGCTCTGAGTGACGGCACTTACTCCATTCGCGCAGTACACAGCGGTAAAGCGCTCGATTTATGGGAGTGGAACCCTAACGATGGTGCCGAGGTGCGTCAGTGGCCTTATACCGGTGCCGACAACCAGCGCTGGTACATCAACTCCGCTGGGGGCGATTACTACTCCATCACCAATAAAATCGGTGGCCGCGCTATGGATGTGTGGGGCATGAGCATGTTTGCGGGTGCCGATGTGCGCATGTTCAGCTACTGGGGTGGTGCAGGGCAGTTGTGGACCTTCCAAAAAGTCGGCAGCTCCAGCGAATGTGTGGCGGGTGCAACTCTGACTAACCGTTTTGTCGATTGCGGCGGTAAAACTATCGGCCTGAGCTGTAACAGTGACAGTGAATCCCAACCGGCGGTAATTACGCTGAAAAACTCATCGATTCGCAATGTGAAGCTCGCGGCTAATGGTGGTTCCGATGGTATTCACTGCAACAACGGTAACTGCACCCTGACCGATGTGGTGTGGAACGATATCTGCGAGGATGCGGCGACCAACAAATCCGAGGGTGGCACTATGACTATCGTCGGCGGTTCTGCTTACAACGCTTCTGGCAGCGGTTACGGTGGTAAGCCTGACAAGATCTTCCAGCACAACTCCAAAAACAGCACCACCATTATCTCCGGCGGCTTCACCGCCAAAGGTACTAACGGTAAGTTGTGGCGCTCCTGTGGCAACTGTTCCAGTAACGGCGGCCCGCGCAACCTGATTGTTTACGATGCGAAAGTCGACGGCACTATCGGCAGTATCGCTGGGGTAAACCGCAACTTTGGCGACAAAGCCACCATCCGCAACCTGAAAATCAAAAGCTATTCACGCGGCAAGCCGCCAGTGTGTGAAGAGTTCAAAGGTGTGCAGAAGGGTAGTGAATCGACCAAATACGGTGAGTACTGGAACACCGCTAACTGCGATGTTTCAACCAGCGACGTAAGCGCGCTTTAACCCGCAACGCCTCTTTGTGATCGCTGTGATTGATGTATTTAAGCCGGGCCATGTGCCCGGCTTTTTTATGGTCAGTGGTAAAAAAATGAGAAAGATAAAAAATAGCCTTGCGTTATTTATATTATGATATATTATATTACAAATAGATGGTTAATCCCCTCAATGTTTTAACCTCTATGCTCAGTAGAGCTTGTGTTCTGTCAGGAGTTTGACCCCTTTGTCGTTGGATGGTGTGTCGCTGTTTAACCACACCACTTTGTTCAGCCGCTACAGCTTTCTGTAGCGGCTTTTTTTTTGCTTCCACAAATAATGCGCAATAAAAAACCGCAGGCGATGTGCCTGCGGTTTGCGTTTCTGCTTACGTAAAAATAAAAATAAAAGCGCCTGAATCGATTACCAAAAATAACTATAAATCGCGATGGTAATAGCCACAATTGCAATGGTATGAATGATGTCCCATTTATCGATTCCCGCGCGAATTTCTGCGCGCTGAGCAGCGCTAATCGAACCGTAGGTTAAACCTTGCAGTTGTTCATCACTCGCCGGTTTAGTGAACAGACTGACGATAATCACCAAAGCGCAAATCACTACAAATAACAGTGAACAGTAGTAGAGCCAATTCATGGTGACCAAACTGTAAAGTAATCCATCAGGGTTCAATTGATCTTTAAAAATCGTCAGTACCAAACGCAACATGCCCAGTACAAATCCACTCACCAAACCGATAAAACCAGCGGTGGGGGTGATGCGTTTGGAAAACACGCCGAGTAAAAATACCACCGCAATTCCCGGCGCGATTAACGCTTGCACCAACTGCAAATATTCATAGAGCACATCGGAAACCATTTGCATTACCGGAATCCACACCACACCTAAAATCACGACGACTATGGTGGCGGTGCGGCCAACGCTTAATAATTTTGCTTCGCTCGCAGCGGGTTTATATTTTTTATAAAAATCGATGGTGAATAGCGTTGCGGATGAATTAAACAGTGAGGCAAGCGAACTCATCAGTGCTGCAAGCAAACCGGCGATAACTATGCCTTTAATACCGGAAGGCAATAATTCCGAGACTAATACCGCGAAAGCTTGGTCGGCGCTATCAACTTGAATTTGACCCTGTGAATGCAGCGCAAAGGCGATCATGCCAGGGAATAAAAAGATAAACACCGGCAACAGTTTTAAGTAGCCAGCAAAAATTGTCCCGCGTCGCGCCGCTTGAATTCCTTTGGCAGAAAGTACGCGCTGCACAATATATTGATCGGTACACCAGTACCAAAAGCCGATAATAAATGAACCAAAAATTACGCCCGGCCAAGGGAAGTTGGCATCGCTTGCGGAGCGAATCAAATGCATATTCTCAGCGTTAATTCGCTCAAGCTCTGCAAAGCCGCCGACTTTTTCCAAACCCACCACCAATATCACCAGCGAGCCAATAATCAGCACCGGCGTTTGCAAAACCGAGGTCCACATAATCGCCTTCATGCCGCCGAGCACAGTGTAAATTCCCGTCACAATGACCAGACCTAAAGCGGCGATCCAGAAAAAATCGATGCCCCAAAGCGACTCGATCCCAAGTACTGTTTTTAAAACGATTCCGCCTGCGTATACGGTGACGGACACTTTGGTCAGCACATAACTCACCAGCGAAATAAACGATAAAAACGTGCGCGAATTGGATGAGTAACGGCGCTCCATATATTCAGGCATGGTGTACACCTTGCTGCTCCAATAGAAGGGCGCAAACACCCAGCCGAGCAGCAAAATAATCCAGGACTGCAACTCCCAGTGCGCCATCGCCATGCCCGACTGCATGCCCGCGCCAGACAAACCCACCAAATGTTCCGAGCCGATGTTGGAAGCAAAAATCGAAGAGCCAATCACAAGCCAACCGGCGTTGCGACCTGCGAGAAAATAATCAGACGTATCTTTTTCTTTCTCTAATAGCGACCAGATGACAACGCCGACCAGCAACAGCATAAAGCCGGCCAGCACCACCCAGTCGAGTGAGGAAAAGTGAATCATGGGGTTTCCTTTTTATTGATGTTATCTACAGGGCTAGGGCGGGCTTGATGAGCTGCTCACCCTTTGAGCGATATTATTGTAATACAAATATTTTGGCGGGAAATCCTGCTTCATCTCCATTGGCCATAGCAGCGTGTTTTTGGTGCAAAGTGTTTCTCTGACTGGGCGAGTGGCGCATTTCTGTAACTCTAGGTAACGAAATTGTCTGGCAAATCGTTACCCGATGTTAGGTTTCCGTAAAAAACCTGTCTGCCCGTTGACGCTCCCATGCCGGAGAAATACCATTAAATTGTCTTACAATATGTAGAAATTGGTGCCGATGGTTAGCATCGTGATTTCACGCAGCTCTGATAAGACAGGATTGGTAGATCAATAATAACGACCGCATTGCACACGCCAGAATCTCATTCGGCGGCGGTCACCCTCGGGAGATCACTCATGTTCCAGAAAAAAACACTTAGCTTATCTATCGCTATGATCGCCGCCTTGGGCGCATCGGCAGCAGCAGTTGCACAAGATGGTCAAATAGAAGAAATCGTTGTTACTGGTATTCGTGCCAGCTTGACTCAAGCTTTGGATGTAAAGCGCAATAACACGCAAATTGTTGATGCAATTGTTTCAGAAGATATTGGTAAGTTCCCCGACAACAACGTGGTCGAAGCAATGCAGCGCATCACCGGTGTGCAAGTGACCAACCGTGGATCTGGTGAGGTTACCGGTATATCTATTCGCGGTTTGACCGATATTAATACCACTGTAAATGGCCGCAATATTTTCACCGCTTCTGGCTTGGCGGTTCAGTTACAAGACATCCCTGCGAGTTTGGTTAAGCAAGTGGATGTGTATAAAACCCGTTCGGCTTCGCAAATTGAAAATGGTATTGCTGGTTCGGTTGATATTAAAACCCAGCGCCCATTTGATTTTGACGGCAGCAAATACATGCTGTCAGCTCGTGCCGTTAATCAAGAACAAGCAGATAAAACCGATCCGGTTATCAGTGGTTTGGCGAGCAACCGCTGGGAAACTGGTTCGGGTGAATTCGGTGCTTTGGTTAACCTGTCTTACGCGGAAACCAACTACCGAGACCAGAGTGTAACTGCTGGCGCTATGGTGCCTTTTGCAACTGATAACCCTGTTGCACCATTTACTGCCTATGAGCGTGTTTTCCTCACCAGAGATGGTGTGAGTGAGAATCCAATTTGGACTCCTGGTCAGCTGAATGGTCTGCCTAACACTCCAGGTTCTACGCTCGATGTAAATGGCCAGCCGATGGAATATTTGCTCGGCCGTGATGCAATTTTCTCCAGTGACTTTACTGGTAAGCGTGAGCGTTCAGCCGCAAATGTGTCTTTGCAATTCGCTCCAAATGACACATCAGAATATACCTTTGAAGCGTTTTACAATGGCTATCGCAACGAGTCCTTTAACTCGTTGTTGTTCTCATTTGCTGACTGGTGGGGGTCTTACGCTAACAGCCCAACTGCAGCGGCGGATGCCAATGTGGTGTTATTTGATGGCACTAACATTGTTAAATCCAGAAGCGTGAAAGATAACTGGTCATTCACCAGTGGCGATTTGACTACCGGTAAAACTGATAGCTTTGTTTATGCGTTGGGTGGCGATTGGGATCTGACTGATAACCTGAAAGTAAAATCTGAATTGGTTTATCAAGACAGTACCTTTGAATCAGATTTTATTGCAGCGCGTTATGAAGGTGCTCGTTATGGTTTGAATGTGGATTTCAATGCGGGCGGCGGTATTCCAGCATTTAATTTTATCGACAATCCAGACACTGCGCTTAATGAAGCCGATGTTGCCGATGTTGCCAACTGGAAAACCGCGCAGCTTTACGATAATGCTAATAAAAATGAAGGTGATGCAACTACGTTCACTACTGATGTTAGCTATGACACTGAAGGTGGTTTCTTCAAGCAAGTTAACGTTGGTGTCCGTATTGATGAGCGCAGTGCAGCTGAATCCTTTAGTCGTCAGGAAGGCTTTAACAATGCAGTAACTATCACCGATGAAATGACCTATATCAACAAAGGTTTCTTCGATGGCAATGCAGACGTTCCAACCACTTGGGCAGTAGCAAACGGTTATTATCTGCGTTCTCATGCAGATGAAATGCGCGCAATTTATGGTCTGACCAAGCAGGATTTGGTTAAAAGTTTTGAGATTGAAGAAACAACAGCATCTGCTTATGTGACTTCAAGTTATGAAACTGAAATTGCGGGCAGAACATTGGATGGTGAAATCGGTCTGCGTTATACCAGCTCCAATACTGATATGGCTTTTACTGATACTGCATCCCAAGATCTGGATGTTTATCCGGGTTCAACCAGCGCCTCTAAAATATTGCCGAGTTTGAATATTCGTTATGAATTAGCAGATGACCTGTACGCACGTTTTGCTTATACCGAAACTCTGCGTCGTCCTAACTTTGCACAATTGAATTCGCAAATCATTTATAACGAAGACGTGACCGGAATTGGCTATGGTACAGCTAATGGCGGCAACTCAGATCTGAAGCCTACCGAATCACAAAACTACGATGTGTCTTTGGAGTGGTATTTTGCTGAAGGCAGCTCGCTGTACGGTACTTTGTTCCAACGTGATATCGAAGGTTTTGTTATCGATTTCCGTCGTCAAGTACAGCATGAAACTCCTGATGGCGATATGGGTACTTATGTACTGAATCAACCCTACAACGCATCAAACGGTGAATTAAAAGGCTTGGAATTGGGCGCTGTTTGGTTCCCGGATAACCTACCTTCAGTGCTGGATGGTTTTGGTGTTCAGGCGAGTTATACCGCGCTTGAGTCATCACAAACTACGCCAATGACTGATTCTGCGGGCAACATTACTGGCAGCAAAGAAACTGACTTGTTTGGTGTGTCTGACGAGTCTTACAGTGTTGTATTGGCTTATGACAAAAATGATCTGGGAGTGCGTTTGTCTTACGCATGGCGTAGCGCATTCCTGAATAACTATGAAGCTGCGCTGTTTGCTAACCCGCTGGAAGTTTGGAGAAAGCCAGAATCAAGTCTGGATCTGCAAGTAACCTACGATGTTAACGACAACCTGTCATTGACTCTGGATGGCACCAACCTCACCGAAGAAATTTATCAAAGTTACTACGGTGAAAACGGTGCAACCACCAATAACTTTGGTTCAGCACTTTACAGCCGTACCTTTGCAGTTGGTGCGCGTTTGACCTTCTAAGTTTTACCTCGCTTTTGTTAAAACACTTAATAATTTCTATTAAGTGTTTTAACTAACTCATAAAGATCAATCATTGGTCTTTGTCGTTGAGTTTCATTGTTGCTTTTGAATTTCAATTGCAATGATGAAGCTCATTTTTTTTAACGCCTTAAAAAATAATCAATAAATGAGGGACTTTCTATGTGTAACTTTGTTCGCTTGTTAAAAAGTGTTGCGCTTCTTGTATCTGCTTTTTTCAGTCTTCACACTGCTGCTATTACGATTAATGGCACAACGGATATTCACGATCCGTCCACCATTATTAAAGAAGGAAATACCTACTGGACGTTTGGTACCGGTGGCGGCGCGAGTAATTTTCCGATCAATGCACTTTATTCAACCGATATGGTGAATTGGCAGCGCGGTCCATCGCCGATTCCTGCCAATACTTATCCCAGTTGGATTAATAGCAAGGTGCCGGGGTTTGATGGAAATTTCTGGGCGCCTGATTTAATCGAAATGAATGGCAAATATTATTTGTACTATTCAGCATTCTCCGCGACATCGGGAATGCGTTCAGCGATTGGGGTGATGGTGACTAACTCACTCAATAATCCGAACTGGACTGATTTAGGGATGGTCGTCTCGACCATTGATGAAGGCACTTTAGGTGGGCAGCCGGTAAATGCTATCGATGCGGGTTTGTATCGCGATGCACAAAACAATGTGTGGATGGTTTACGGCTCACACTACGCAGGAATATTTGTTCGCCAAATAAATCCTGCGACCGGGAAATTATTAAATTCCACTCGCTACCCAGTGGTGGGCAATAACTATGCGTGGCATGAATTTGAAGCGGCGCAAGTGCAATACATCAATGGCTATTACTACATGTTTGTAAACCTCGGCGAATGTTGCCAAGGTAGCAATAGCGATTACTACATAGTGACTGGCCGCTCTACCAGCCCGACCGGTCCATTTTTGGATAAAAACGGTGTGAACCTGTGGAACTACGGCGGCAGCAATGTGTTGATGACCGATGGCAAATACATCGGCCCTGGCCACTTTGGTTATTACTACAATAACGGCCAGCATTTAGCGTCTATCCATTATTACGATGGCACTACATCTACCGGTTGGCCTGCGCGTTTGGATTTATTGCAAATGACTTTCTCCAATGGTTGGCCGGTATTCAGCCGCAATTTTTCTATCAAGTCAGATAACAATGTGCGCGTAAGTGGCAATTACCGTATTACTCCTGTGCATTCTGGTAAAGCGCTGGATGTTGAAAATTGTGGAGCTGCGGCGGGCACTAATCTGCGCCAGTGGAGTTGGTTGAATAATAATTGCCAAAAGTTTTCGATCACATCGGTAGATGGTGTCTGGCATAAAATTTCGCCATTAAGTGCAACGGGTTTGGCGTTCGATGTGAATTCATTTTCAACAGCAAATGGCGCGAATCTGATGTTATGGACTTCCTACACCAATCACGCCCAACAATTCCGTTTTCAATCGGCTGGTTCAGGGCGCTATCGCATTGTGAATCGCAATAGCGAAAAGTGTTTGGATATTTCTGCTGCTGCCACAGCAGACGGTGCAAACCTGAATCAATGGGAATGCATTGCCAATAGCACTAACCAAATGTTTACGCTACAAGCTCAGTAAGTATTTTTGATTAAAGTGCTAACGATGAGCTCCAGCAGAAATGCTGGGGCTCATTTTCTTGGCTGTATAGGAGCATTAGTGATTAAGAGGTTTTGTATCGAGAGTGATGATTCCTGTCGAGGCATTTCTTGTTGCCATATATCCAATTTCGGAGAGTACATTTTGAATTATTGGAAAGTATTCAGCGGATGATTTGTATCTTGTGCTCTTATTAATTTGCTTCGCGCTTTTGGGTACGTTGTTTCCGTTAGGGTCTGTGATTGTAACGATATCAATGGATATAGAGTCGTCAGTTGTTCTTGTCTCAATTCCGATTGTGCCTCCATCTTCTAGTTTTATCCCGAGCCTCTCTCTGGTGCGGTCATTGTTCAGATTTTTTCCCTGCGGCGTGCTGACGTATTGATGCCAAACGGTGGGAAGCTGTGAGTGGCTCTTAATGTAATCAGCGACATCATTTTCGCAATATGCGCAATTAGTAAACGCCCATGAATTAGCTAAAACCTTGGAGGGGATTGTGATGCTTTTTACTGTGTTTTTGAGTTGGTCACTTTCAGCGTAGCTGGCGCTGGGGTTAACAACTTTAGGTGAGGTCTGAGCTATTTGTGCTGTTGCACTCATGTTCGCCGAGAAGGCAATCGAGATCATTCCGCACAACATTAAAAGGCGTTTCTTGTTCATTTTTTTATATCCCTGCTGAATTATTGTTGAGTAATAAAATGATAATCTTGTGTTTGAAGATATTATATTACTATATATTTAATTGTTGGCCAGAAGGGAAAAAATCAACAATATTTTATTAGGTTTGGGGCAGCTACCAAAAATGATACGAGGCCTATGAATGTCCCTTTCACTACCGTAAATAAAAAGAGGTTATCGATGAAGTTAAAGAAATTTTATTGCGCGCTTGCTTTGTGTGCCAGTTGGAGTTGTTTACCCGCAGCAGCATTGGAATTAGTGCCGCTGCGCAATGTGCAATTACTCGATAGCCCTTTTTTACATGCACAAAATACCAATAAAGATTATTTGATGGCGCTGGATGTTGAAAAACTGTTAGCGCCTTTTCGCCGCGAAGCTGGCTTGCCCTTTAAAGAAACCTACGGTAATTGGGAGTCGACCGGATTGGATGGCCACATGGGGGGCCACTATGTTTCTGCATTGGCATTGATGTACGCCTCAACCGGTGATAAAGCTGTCTTGCAGCGTTTAAATTATGTAGTCGATGAATTAAAAAAATGTCAGGACAAGTTAGGTACAGGTTATATCGGCGGTATTCCCGACAGTAAAAAAATGTGGGATGAAATCGCCAAGGGCGATATACGTGCAGATAACTTTTCTACCAATGAGCGTTGGGTGCCTTGGTACAACATCCATAAAGTCTACGCCGGTCTGCGCGATGCCTATTGGTATGCCGATAACAAAGATGCAAAAAAAATGTTGGTTAAATTGTCCGACTGGACAATCGAGCTAACTAAAAATTTATCGCCCGAACAAATGCAGATTATGCTGCGTACAGAGCACGGCGGCATGAATGAAATTTTTGTCGATGTGGCAAAAATCACTGGCGATAAAAAATATCTCAAGCTGGCTGAAGCCTTTTCCCATCAGGCCATTTTGCAGCCGCTGGAAAAATCGCAAGACCAACTCACTGGCTTGCATGCCAACACTCAAATTCCGAAGGTGATTGGCTTTAAACACTACGGCGATGCAACCAATAATGAAGACTGGAAACGCGCCGCAGAGTTTTTTTGGCAAACCGTTATAGATAAACGCACAGTTGCGATTGGTGGCAACAGCGTAAAAGAGCACTTTCACGATACTGCCGATTTCGAGCCAATGATCAATGAGGTGGAAGGGCCGGAAACCTGCAACACTTACAATATGCTCAAACTGACCGAAATGTTGTACCTCTCATCGGGCGAGCAATCTAATCCAGCAATGAAGTACGCGGATTATTACGAGCGCGCGCTCTACAACCATATTCTCGGTTCACAAAATCCAACGACTGGCGGTTTTGTTTATTTCACACCAATGCGCCCCAATCACTACCGCGTCTATTCGCAAGTGCATGATGGCATGTGGTGTTGTGTAGGTTCGGGTTTGGAAAGCCATTCCAAATACGCTGAATTTATTTACGCGCGCGATAAAAAAGCCAAGCAGTTGCCTGAAGTATTTATCAATTTATTTATTCCATCGCACATGGAGTGGAAAGAGCAGGGTATTAAGCTTACGCAAAATACACTGTTCCCGGATGCAGAAACTACCGCGATCACTATCGATAAATCCGCGCGCTTCCGTTTGCAACTGCGCTACCCCGGCTGGGTGGAAGCAGGCAAGTTATCGCTTAGCGTGAATGGTAAAAAAGTGGATGTAACCCAGCAGCCGGGTGAATTTATTGCATTGGAGCGGCGCTGGAAAAAAGGCGATAAAGTCGAACTTACCTTGCCGATGCGCTCAACGCTGGAAAAAATGCCTGACGGTTCCAACTACTACGCCATTTTGCATGGCCCAATCGTACTCGCTGCCAAAACCCAGCCATTTACTGCTGAAAAAATAAATTACTTTGGTGATGACTCGCGCATGGGGCATATCGCCAGCGGCCAAATGTGTCCGCTAGAAGCTGCGCCATTTTTATTAGGTAATTCACAAGATTTTATCCAAAAATTAAAACCCGTCGCCGGTAAACCTTTAACTTTTGATGCGTCAGGTTTAATCAATGGCAAACAAATGGAGCACGTGGAGCTGATTCCGTTTTTCCGTTTGCATGAATCGCGCTACAGCATTTATTGGCCCTATACCACAGCGGCCGATGTGGAAAAAGCTCGTGCAAAAGCGGCAGCAGATGAACAAGCGCGTTTGGCATTACAAGCGCAAACCATTGATCAGGTCGCGCCGGGCGAGCAGCAACCCGAGTCAGATCATTTCTACAAAGGCGAGCAAAGCGAAGCCGGTTTGTATAACGGCCGCCACTGGCGTCACACTCGCGCTTGGTTCAGTTATGAATTGAACGATAAAAAACAGGAAGCCAAAACCCTGCAAATTACTTATGCGGGTATCGATGCAGGCAGAAAATTTGAAGTCCAATTAAATGGCGTGGTGATTGCGAATGTGGAATCGACCGGCAATGCAAAAGAATTTTTCACTGTCGATTACGCCATCCCACAAGAATTGGTAAAAAAAGCCAACGGCAAATACACCCTTAAGTTTGTTGCCGCACCGGGTTCGGTAGCGGGTGGAATTTATGGAGTTAGGTTATTGCGTTAGCTATTAAATGTTGAGACGTAAAAAAACCGGCAGCTGCCGGTTTTTTTATTGGTTTTAAAAACTATTTAATTCGTTTGCTATTGTAGGTATCCAACTCTTTTTCATTCACCATCGGCCAGCCTTCTTTGTCCCAGCTGATGTTCATGATTTTTAATTTCTGTAAGTATTTATCGGCAGTTTCATAGGCGTGCAGGACTAAATAATCTTTGCCGTCCCATGTATATGCACTGTTGTGGCCGAGGCCGACCCAGTTTTTATTGCCTTTGATTAATAAGCTGCCGCCGCCATCGTTCATGTCTTTTCCGGCGCGATCAACATAAGGGCCGGTAACATTTTTAGAGCGACCAACTACTAGGTGATAAGTCGAGTTGGCGCCTTTGCAGCACAGACCCCAAGAGGCAAACAAATAATAGTAATCGCCTTTTTTCAAAATAAACGGCGCTTCAATTTCACCAGGGCCAGCAGTACTGCCAGTGCCAACAGGAACCTGATCGCGTTTGGCGATGCTGTGCCACTCTTGCGGTTCAGCGGGGCGCGTCCAATCATCGTTTAATTTAAAGATTTTTAATCCGCTCCAAAACGAACCAAAACTCATCCACGCCTGATTTTTTTCATCGACAATAATTGCCGGGTCAATCGCATTCCACGCATCGCGGTTGGGGACAGATTCAATCACTATGCCTTTATCTTCCCAGCGGTAATCAGGTGATTTTGGATTGAGTGTTTTGTTTACCGTCACACCAATGGCTGAAGTGTTTTTGCCGAAGGCGGAAACCGAGTAATACAAATAAAACTGGTTGTTGTGCTGGATGATATCCGGCGCCCACAAATGGCCATCAAATGTTGGCGACACAGTTTTTGCCCAAGTAGGTTCAGTGGCAAAAGCGCGGTCAGAGTATTTCCAATTCACGCGGTCTGTGGAGCTGTAAATGGTGATGCCGGGGCCGGTGCTAAACAGATACCAGGTATCGCCCTCGCGGGTCATTACCGGGTCATGAACATCGACTTGTTTGGCTTGTGCGATAAAGCTGGTGCAGAGCAGGGCGCCCAAGGCGAGTGCACGAGCGTAAAAAAAGGTTAGTTTAGTTGATGGCATGAAGTCTCTCTCTTAGTCTAATTTTTGTGAATATGTAATATAATATGAGTCTATCAATAATAACAGTTAACTCCTGTTAAGGCGGTTTTACCGTCCATTACAGGTGAGAGGAGCGTGTGATGAAGTATGGTTTAGTTTTTTCAGTAGTGGTGGCGATGTTGGGATTGGCGGCGTGCAAGCCGGTGGATGGCGAGGTGTCATCCGCAGATGCGCTCAAGGCATCTGCAACCCCAGAGATATTTATTCCGCAGCGTGCCGATCCTTTTATCCATCGCACCCCGGACGGCCATTATTACTTTATTGCTTCCGCACCTGAGTTTGATCGCATTGAATTGCGCAGTGCAAATTCACTCATGGGCTTAAAAACAGCTGAGGCAAAAACCGTCTGGCGCAAACATGAATCTGGCGTTATGGGAGCCAATATTTGGGCGCCGGAGCTGCATTATTTTGATAACACCTGGTACATCTATTTTGCAGCGGCCGATGCCGAAAAACCGTTTCTGATCCGCATGTGGGTGCTTGCCAATCGCAATGCAGACCCAATGCAAGGTGAGTGGGAGGAGCTGGGCAAAGTGCAAACCGCACGCGATTCTTTCTCGCTCGATGCCACCAGTTTTGAACACAAAGGTCAGCGCTATTTGGTCTGGGCGCAAAAAGATCCGGAAGAGAAACTCAACTCTGCGCTCTATATTTCCAAGCTGGTATCGCCCACCCAAGTGGGTGAAGTAGAAGTGGAAATTACGCGCCCGGAGTTGGATTGGGAAATTCAGGGTTACAAGGTAAATGAAGGCGCTGCGGTAATTGTGCGCAACGGGAAAATTTTTATCAGTTACTCCGCAAGTGCAACCGATCATCGCTATGCAATGGGTTTACTTTGGGCTGATGTAAATGCGGATTTGTTGGATGCTGCTTCATGGCATAAATTGCCTGAGCCGATTTTTTCGACAAATGAATCCTTAAAGCGTTACGGCCCCGGCCACAATAGTTTTACTTTGAGTGATGATGGTCAAACTGACATTCTGGTGTACCATGCTCGCGATTATTTAGAGTTGCAGGGAACCCCGCTGACTGACCCTAATCGTCACACCTATATTCGTCGCCTTGAATGGACGAACGATGGCTTCCCTGATTTTGGACAAAACAAACCCGATTAATTTTTCACACTTTTTGATTCGACTTTATTTGAGATAGGCACACAATGACCACGGCAATTACACAGCGCGTATTCGGTATTACCCCTGCAGGTGAAACGGTTACTGAGTTTACGCTGACGAATAAACACGGCAGTATCGCAAAAATTATCAACCTCGGCGGCATTATCACTGAGCTACACGTGCAAGATAAAAACGGCAAGCTGGGTGATGTCGCTTTGGGTTTTGATTCACTCGAACCCTATTTGGAGATTGGCCCTTATTTTGGTGCACTGATCGGCCGTGTGGGTAATCGCATCGCCAACGCACAATTCACACTGGATGGCGTTACTTATAATCTTGCAGCGAACAATGGCCCCAATAATTTGCACGGCGGCCCAAATGGTTTTGATAAAAAAATATGGGCAGCGGAGCCGTTTGAAAACGAACAGGGCCAAGGTCTTGTTTTGAAATTGTTAAGTGAAGATGGCGATCAAGGGTTTCCTGGAAACCTAAGTGTCACAGTCACTTATCAATTCACTCACGAGGATGCAATCGTCGTTGATTATTTGGCAGCGACAGATAAAGCGACCCCGGTAAATCTGACGCAGCATGCCTATTTTAATCTGGCGGGAATAGAAAATAGCGGTGATGTGCTTAACCACAGCATGCAAATCTTCGCAGACCACATCAATGCGGTAAACGAAGTTGCTATTCCAGTTGGTGAACCTATGCCAGTTGCAGGCACACCGTTTGATTTCCTCGAAGCGCAATCAATCGGCAGTCGTATTGATGCGGATCACGAGCAAATCAAAAACGGCTTCGGTTATGATCACAATTTTTTAATCAATCAATCCAGCTACAAAGAATTGACCTTGGCCGCGCGTGTAGAAGAGCCTAATTCCGGTCGTGTACTGGAAGTGTTTACCGAAGAGCCGGGCGTACAATTTTATTCCGGTAACTTTTTGGATGGCTCACTCACAGGCAAAGGTGTGACCTACCAAAAACGCAGCGGCTTTTGTCTGGAACCACAACATGCTCCTGATTCAGTTAACCAGCCGCAATTCCCGTCAATTATTCTGCGCCCCGGTGATGAATACAAAACCCGCACGATTTTTAAATTATCAGTGAAGTAATTTATTTATTGGCTGCTTAAACAAAAACGCCCTGCATGAAAATGCAGGACGTTTTTTTATAGGTTTATGTTGCGATCTAACTCTCTGCTTTCCCGCTGCGATAAATTTCATTAATTTCTTCAACCAATGCTGGTAGCATCTCTTCGCTGTAACCGATGTGCACAGATGCAACCTTACCTTCAGCGTCGATGATAACCATATGCGGGATTCCTTCGACACCGTATTTTTTACCCACCCGTTTTTTCGCGTCGGACACCAAAATCATATCTCCCAGTGCGAGTGCTTTTTCCAGTTTTTTAAATAAACGACGGTCCTCATCAATATTAATTGAAATGACTTGAAGGTTCTCTGGCGTTGCACTTTTTTGGATTCCGGCGAGTATGGGTAATTCCTTTTTGCATGGGCCGCACCAGGATGCCCAAAAGGAGACAATAACAACTTTGCCTTTGTAATCTGAAACTTTAATTTCTTGTCCTGTGGATGTTTTACCTACTAGATCAAAGGGTGTATCACCTACTTGATAGGGGGCTGAATGTGCAATGCTGGACATGAATAGACAAAAGAGCGAAACGAGTATTCTCATGGTTATATCCTTTTTTTGAATCGTTATTGTTTGGGTAGTGCATAGCGCTATGCAGTTTGTTTAATTCTGGTTTAGTCCTAGTTCTTTCTGCAATTTTTTGGTTAAGCCTAAAGACACAATTCTATGTGACTCTTTTATGTAGTATTGAAGTTCATCTTCCTGATCCTTTGTTACTTTATATTGTTGAATCCATTTCATCCCTCTAGAGGCGAGATAAGGTGCTGGCTTGAAGCCGGGCTGATCTTTCAGTACATCAAAGTTGTATGGGGATACTTTGAATGATACGGACAAGCCTTCCGCTTTGCTCCAGCCGCCAATCGCAAATACTTTGCCACCAACTTTCCAAACATGTGCACCGCCCCACTGATTGACATAAGTGGTTGCAGGTAAAGAGTCGCAATACTGATTGTATTCTTCGTAATTCATGTGAGTGTTCCTGTGAATATAAGAATAATTACTGCCAGTATTAAATCCACTATGGCGGCAAACGAGCTATTCAATAATCGCCATTAAAATTGCACTAACTTCATCGCAAATTATTTGCGGTGCTTTTTCAATTTTCACTGCTTTGCGTGCTGCGAGGTCTAACGTACGCACTGCATTTACCAAGATTGCGCCTTGGGTGTCTGTACCACTACCGGTTAGCGTGACAGCAAAGCCCTCGGTACGGGCGAAGCTTCCGCCTTGGGTAATAGGAGCAATGAGAGTGAGGCCGAGTTTGTTAAAGGCTTTGGGGGAAATGACAAAGCAAGGGCGAAAATCTCCTTGGGTCTCTTTGCCTTCTGTTGGGTTTAAACAAACGCGGACGACATCTCCTTTATCAAATACCGGCATCAGATTTCATTTCCTATTGGTTTAATTTGTTCCCATGCGTCCAGCTCCTTGTTTTTCGGTGCGTTGGAGTCACATTTTTTCAGTAGTTCGTCGAGCGTGTATTTGGGCTTCTCCTTGGTGGGTTTAATAACGATACAGTTATCAACCACAGAGACATCAATACTATCGCCTTCGCGAAGCTTTAATTCTTTAAGCACAGGGGCGGGGATGATCGCTCCGGCTGAATTTCCAATTTTACGCACTTGAGTAAGCATAGTTGCCTCTGTTATTACGGTGTTATAACAGTGTTTCACGGCATTGGTTTGTGTGTCAACAAGGTTATAACTGCGATGGGTGTGTGGGTGGGGGAGGTGATAGGGGCGGGCAATGTAAAGTCCTGTTACCTGCCTTGGCATAAATGGCGTTTCTCGGTAAACTCAAATTGTCTGATAATATAACTATAGTTGTGGGTGATGCCCACGGAGATCACTATGATAAGAATCGCCAAGGTATTGTTTATGCTCGGTTTAGCTTGTGTGTTGTCAAGCTGCGCAAACAAAGTGCCAGAATCGCTAACCAGCCCCGATAAGCACCTCGCAGTAAAAGTATTCATCACCGAGCAGCAAACGCTGGCCTATAGCGTGGTGCTCGATGCCAGGCCGATTATTCTTCCTTCTTCTTTAGGTTTGCAGTTAACAACAGCGGATTTTACTCGCGGTGTGAGCATTGAATCCAAATCGGAAATTGTGCCGGTAACTGATAGCTATCAAATGCGCGTCGGAAAAAAACGTGCAATCAACTACAGCGCAAATGAACAAACCTTTTTTATTAGCAACGGGCAAAAACAAAAACTGGCGCTGACATTTCGCGTATCCAATGATGGTGTTGCCTTTCGCTATGCGGTAACTGATCCTGTTATTGCTACCAAGCAATTTGTTAAAGAGACGAGTAGTTTTACCGTCGCGCCATCGGCAAAAGCTTGGCTGCAACCTATGTCGGTTGCGCAAACTGGTTGGAGCAATACCAATCCTTCCTATGAAGAGCATTACCAAATTGATGTGCCGGTAGGCACCGAACCTACGCTGAAACAAGGTTGGGTTTTTCCTGCGTTATTTAACGCAAATAATAATTGGATTGTGATTTCTGAAGCCGCAATGGATGGCAGTTGGCACGGCTCCCATTTGCAGCAAGGCGCAACTGCAAATGAATACACACTGGCACAGCCGCAAGATGCCGAAGTATTTATTTCTCCTGATGGTAAAAAGGGCGCATTGCTTGCGAATAGCGATAAGGAATTAATCTCGCCTTGGCGCATTATTGCCATAGGTTCGCTCGCGCAAATTATGGAATCTACTTTGGGAACCGATTTGGCAGCGCCTGCGATTGCACTGGATCAATCTTTTATCAAACCCGGCCACAGTTCATGGAGTTGGGCGATTTTAAAAGACGATTTCACTACCTTTGATGTGCAGAAAAAATTTATCGATTACGCCGCCGATATGCATTGGGACTACACGTTGGTGGATGCAGATTGGGATAAAAAAATCGGTTACGAAAAATTACAGGAGCTGGTGAATTACGCTGCGCAAAAAAATGTCGGCATTTTGGTGTGGTACAACTCCTCAGGCGATTGGAATCAAACTCCCTACAGCCCCAAAAGCCAACTGATTACTCATGAGCAGCGCACAGCTGAATTTGCACGCCTGAAAAAAATCGGCGTGAAGGGTGTGAAGATCGATTTCTTCGGTGGCGATGGACAATCCTTTATGCAGTACTACATCGATATATTAAAGGATGCTGCTGCACATCAATTGCTGGTGAATTTCCACGGTGCAACCTTGCCGCGCGGTTGGCAGCGTACCTATCCCAACTTGATGACCATGGAATCGATCAAAGGTTTTGAGTTCACAACTTTTACCCAAGCAGATCAAGATCCGGTTGCTGCGCATGTGGCCACCGCATTGTTTGCGCGCAATATTTTTGATCCTATGGATTACACGCCTATGGCGTTTGGCGATATCCCCAATATCAAACGTGTTACCGAAAATTCCTTTGAATTGGCGGAATCAGTATTAATGATTTCCGGAGTACAACATTTTGCGGAAATTCCAGAAGGCATGGCGACCGCACCTGAATATGTAAAAGATTTTTTACGCGAATTGCCGCGCGAATGGGATGACGTAAAGTTTATTGATGGCTACCCCGGCAAGTTTGCGGTGATTGCACGCAAAGCGGGCGATGCATGGTATATCGCAGGTATTAATGCCGAAAAAGAAAACAAAACCCTGGTGTTGGATTTGAGTTTTGCGGGCGATAAGCAAGGCTCCTTGATTACCAGTGGCAAAGGCGAGCGCGATTTTGCACAGCAGCAAATTGATAACAAAACATCGCACACCATCACATTGCGCCCCAGCGCCGGTTTTGTAATGGTGTTGAAATAAAGCTGATATTTAAAATATTTGGTAGGTTGGGCAGCAATGCCCAACATATTAAAAATTTAAAAGACGTAAAAATTAAAAAGACGTAAACAGTGAGAGAGAAAACATGAGAGCACTATTAACAAGCTTGTTATTGCCCATCTTTTTATTAAGTTGTGCAACAAAAGATTCCGCACCAGAAAAAGAGCAAAAAACGCTGGATGCCAATACTTTTACCAACCCGATTTATCCCAACGGCGCTGATCCTTGGTTGGAATACTTTGACGGCAATTACTATCTGACGACGACTACATGGACATCGCAGTTGGTGATGCGTAAATCGCCAACGCTTGCCGGTTTGGCATCCGCAACGCCAATCCATATTTGGTCAGAAAGTGAATTGGAGCGCTGCTGTAATTTCTGGGCGTTTGAATTTCATCGTCTGAAAACCGAAAAAGGTTATCGCTGGTATGTGATGTACACTTCCGGCATCGCGGAAAATTATGATCGCCAACATTTGAGTGTGATTGAGAGTCAGGGCGATGATCCGCTCGGCCCTTACACTTACAAAGGCTCGCCCATGCCGGATACCTGGAATATCGACGGCAACTACCTTGAATACAACGGCCAGCTTTATTTGTTGTGGTCTGAATGGGTGAAAGATGAGCAATCCATTTTCGTTGCGAAAATGGTAAACCCCTGGACGATTACCGGTGAGAAAGTATTAATTTCCAAGCCGGATTACGAGTGGGAAAAATCCGGTATGAAAGTGAATGAAGGGCCGGAAATTCTCAAGCGCAATGGCCGCACTTTTATGATTTATTCGGCGAGTTTTTGTAATACGCCGGATTACAAACTCGGTTTGATTGAATTAACTGGTGATCCGCTAAAACCCGAGTCATGGAAAAAATCGCCCGAGCCTGTATTTAGCAAAGCCAATGGCGTTTATGGCCCTGGCCACAACGGCTTTTTTAAATCACCCGATGGCACTGAAGACTGGTTGATCTATCACGGCAATGCGAGCGAGAAAGAGGGCTGCAGTGCAACTCGCTCACTGCGCGCGCAAAAATTTACCTGGAATGCAGATGACACACCTAACTTTGGTGAGCCAGTCGCAGCAGGTGAGCCGGTGATTTCACCTGCAGGTGAAAATGGCCCGCTGGTGACTAAAGTTCAAGGCACTCAAGTGCAGTTGGTAAGCAAAGCGAATCAACAATGTGTGAGCTTCGGAGCTGATGGAAAAATTGCCGCAGCAGATTGTAAAAATGTATCAGCAAGCAATTGGGTGTTGGATTACACCACCAATGGCAATTATCGTTTGGTGAATAAAGACGGCAAGTTTTTAGGGCAGGGCGGCGCAGCTTGCTCAGCAGGCAAAACCGATGCATTGAATATCGCTCCTTGGCACAACCAACTTTGCCAACAATGGCAATTGGTTCCGCACGATAAAGGCTGGTCAACTTTAGTGAATGTGCAATCCAAACAGGAATTACATTTCGGCAATTGTGTTGAGCCTGCTGTAGTTGAAGGAAAAAAATCAGTAGAAGATGTACCGCAATTTATCGAACAAAAATCCGCGTGTAATTTGTGGCGTGTTCAACCTACACAACAAGTGGCGATTACCAGTGTTCAAAGCGGTAAGGCGATTAGCGTTGCTGGTGTTACTAAAGCAGGCGCGAATATCGAGCAGGATGAGTGGAATAATAAATCGACCCAGCGCTGGTCTTTGGTGAGTTCACAGGAAGGCTATTACTACATTCAGTCAGTGGTAGATCCAAAACTCTGCGTATCCATTGCCAACAAATCGATTGTGCCGGGTAGTAATGCCGAGTTGGCCGCGTGCGGAGATGTTCACACCCAATGGCAGGTGGACTTCCTGAGCGATGGCACAGTAAAACTAGCCAACCGTAAAAGTAATCTGGTACTGGATTTGGCGCACTGTGGTGTTGCGAATCACACCAATTTCGCGCAGGGGCAATGGTTAAACTCCAACTGTCAGCGATTCCAAATTAAACCGATTCAATAATTAGCAATACAGCTGGCGCTGCATAAATGCAGCGCCGGTCAGGTTTGATCAAGATAGTCGATTGACATTGAGCAAAACAAAACGGCAGCCATTTGGCTGCCGTTTTGGTATCTGCTGCATACAAAAAATATTTACTTTTGTGAGGCTATAGCATCTTCAATAAAGTTCAGCGCTTCATCGATCAATGCCAACATGGATTGTTTGGCGCGTTCGGGGTTGCGGTTTTTGATCGCGTTGAACACTTTGGAGTGATCTTCTACCACGCCTTCGTGATTGCCCTTAATCGGGTTGGTGTGGCTGATACTTACACGCAATGCGGTGGAAATAAAATCGCGCAGGCGGATGTAAAAACGGTTGTTGCTCGCATAGAGAATGCTGACGTGGAAGGCGATATCCGCTTCCAGATCTTCCTGGCTATTGCCTTCAGCTTTGCGCATGCCTTCAAGGGCTTTTTCGATATTGTCGAGTTTGGCTTGATCGGCATAGCGAGCGGCGAGTGCGGCGGCTTCTGGTTCGATTGCGATACGCACCTGCAGGAATTCTTTGAGCACATGTAGTGATGGCTTGCTCTCCAGTACCCAGCGCAATAGATCCGGGTCAAAAATATTCCACTGATCTTCCGGTAGGATGCGAATGCCTTGACGCGGTTTGCTGGAAATCAACCCTTTGGCTGAGAGCATTTTTACTGCTTCACGCACGGCGCTGCGGCTTACGCCAAATTTTTCGCAGAGCTCAGCTTCGGTTGGCAGGCTGTCATCGTGAAACTCACCACAAATAATCGTGCGCCCCAGTTCCTGTACCATGCGTTGGGATAGGTTGAAGTTACGGTCGAGAATAGCCATCGTTGTTATCGTCCAATTAACTGGCAAAAAGATGCCCAAAGATTAACGATTTGCGGTTAATAATACAATCTGAGAATTATTGTAAGGCGGAAAATATGCGGCAATTTATCGCAGTTATCCAGTGTGATTTTACCTTTGCACAGCTCTGCCCTTCGGTGAATATTGGAAGGGCAGTGATGCAATGGCGATTAACTGTTAGTGGGATTCTTTTTCTTTTTTATCGTAATAATCTTTTAAAACAAAAAATGCTTTTTTCTTTACGCCCTCATTGGAGTAAAGCCCTTTGCGATTGAAATCATCCTGAACTCCATTCAGCAGGCGGCGCGGCGAGCGGAAGTCGGCGAGAATCCAAGGGGATGTGCCGACAAAACCATCGATTTTATCGATCATCTTTACGCTCTTCTGGTAGAGCAGCTCCTGAAATTCTTCAGTGAAAATTGTGTGTGCATCGCCGTGATAGCCCTGCTTGGCGCCACCGCCAAATTCGCTGATAAATACCGGTTTGTTGTAGTTAATTTGCCATGTCACCTTGTCGGCTTTTTCCGGCAGGCCATCGTACCAACCTATGTATTGGTTAAAGCTCACCAGATCAACAATCTCGGCCAGCGGATCTTCCACCACGGCAATATTGGGGTTGTCACTGCGGTAATGTTTTTCCATGGCGGCGCTGAGCAGGCGCGTCTTATCTAATGAGCGCGCTTTTTGTGCGAGGCGGCCGAGGAATTGGTTGCGCGCATCCGACACGGGTGTTTCATTGGCGAGCGACCAAATAATCACAGCTGCACGATTTTTGTCGCGCTCGATCATCGCGCTCAATTGCGCTTCTGCATTTTTATAGGTTTCTTCATTTTTCCAGTTGATGGTCCAGTAGACTGGAATTTCTGACCAGACCAATAAGCCCATTTGATCGGCAAGACGAACCATATCTTCATTGTGTGGGTAGTGCGCAAGGCGGACAAAGTTTGCGTTTAATTCTTTTGCCCAAGTCAAAAGTGTTTTCGCTGCTTTTGTGTTGCTGACACGGCCACCACCATCGGCAGCATATTCTTCATGTATAGAAATACCGCGTAAAAACAGCGGTTTTCCATTGAGTAGTAATTGTTTGCCTTGGGTTTCGATAGTGCGTAGGCCGATGGTGTCGGTAAGTGTGTCGCTGCCGCTGCTGATTTTTACTGCGTAGAGTTTTGGATTCTCTGGAGACCAGAACTGTGCATTGGGCGCGCTAAACGAAAAGCTTACGCGGCCAGTGTTATCGGCAGTTAGGGTTTGCTGAATATCCAATTCGGGCAGGCGCAGCTGAATTTTTTCACCGCCTTTGGCTCCATCCAGCATCACCGAACCTGCAACGGTTTTATCGCTGTGCGAAGTCAGGGCAATTTTATAATCGCGAATAAATGTATTGGGCACATTGATGAGTTTTACTTCGCGTGTAATGCCACCGTAATTCCACCAGTCGGTATTGAGTGTGGGAACCGCATCGGCGTAGCGTTTGTTGTCCACTTTGATAATCAGTGAGTTGTTTTTACTTTTTAATTTGCCAGTTACTTCGTAGTGAAAAGGCGTAAAGCCGCCAATGTGCACGCCGAGTTTTTTACCGTTTAAATACACATCGGCGCGGTAATTTACTGCACCAAAGTAAATATACTGGCGGTCGGATTTTTTCCCTGCAGGTGCATCAAATTTTTTGCGATACCAAACGCTGCCTTCGTAGTAATAGAGTTTTTCTTTTTGGGTATTCCAATCGCCGGGTACTTGTAATGTCTCGGCTTTATCAAAATCGTATTCGATCAAATCGGCCGGTGTTTTTTGTTTTGAATCAGTAAAAAACGCATTTACCGAGGGATTTTGCTGTTGATCAAACGGCTCGTAGCGATAGTTGTAATAACCGTTTTCGTAAGGATCGACGATGATTTTCCACTCGCTGTTTAACGATGTGGCATCGCGTGTGTAGGCTTGTAAAGGTTGTTCTGCTGCGGAGAGATGAACGCCGCTCATCAATAAACTGGCGGCACAGATCCAGCGTGTGATTAATCGCTTCATAATTATTTCTCTTGTGTGTGCTGTTATTTAATTTTTATGTCGCTCGTCTTGTGAATTAGTTATGCGAGCTGATTGTCAGGATGTTTTCTTTTTAAACCCCAATTGCGCACTTTTTCCATATACAAATACACCACTGGCGTAGTGAACAATGTGAGTAATTGGCTTACCGCAAGGCCGCCAATAATCGTGATGCCGAGTGGCGTGCGCAGTTCCGAGCCTTCGTTGAAGCTGAGAATTAACGGCAGTGCGCCGAGCAGGCCGGCGAGGTTGGTCATCATAATCGGGCGCAGGCGCAGCAGTGCCGCTTGGTAGATGGAGTCGCGCGAGGACAATCCCTCTTTACGCTCTAACTCAAGCGCAAAGTCGATCATCAAAATCGCATTCTTCATGACTATCCCGATCAGTAAAAACAGGCCGAGCATGGCGATCAAACTGAATGGTGTGTCGCTCAGGCGCAGCGCTAAAAGTGCGCCGATTCCCGCGGAGGGAAGGGTGGATAAAATCGTCAGTGGGTGGATGGTGCTTTCGTACAAAATCCCCAGAATTAAATAGACCGCAAGTAGCACACAGGCGATAAGCACTGCCGGGTCTTGCGCCAAGCCGGGTGTGCTTGGTCCCCAGCCGGGGCGACTGCTGCCGGCGGGGGCGAGATAGACTTCTTTTGGTACCATCAGCTCGGCGATTTTTGTCTCAATCGCCGCGCGCGCCTGCTCTTCGGTGTAATTCTCCGCTACGCCGTAGCCGATGCTCTCTGAGGCAAATTGATTGCTGTGGCGCACGCGGTCTTCCGCTAGGCCGTAGCCGAAGCTGGCAAAGGTCGAAAGCGGTACACGTTTGCCATCATTGGTGATTACCTGCAGCTGCTCCAGCACAGCGGGGCTGGCGGTAAAACCCGGCTCAAGCTCCATCACTACGCGGTACTGATTCATCTCCTCATACATGGTGGAGACCTGCCGCTGCGAGAAGGAGTTGTTGAGCATGCTCGCGACCGTATTCATGTTCACGCCCAAACGCTGCGCGGCTTCGCGGTCAATGGTGAGCACCACCTGCTGTGTGCCTTCTTCTTTTACGCCGTCAATTTCGGTCAGCTCGGGCATTTCCTGCATGGCGGTAGTGATTTTGGCGGCCCATTTGTGCAGCTGTTTCAGGTCGTCGGCGAGCAGCATTAGCTCCTGTTCGCTGCGGCTAAAGGGTGACGACAGGCGAATATCCTGATCCGGGCCGACCATCAACATAGCGCCGGGGATACTGGGGATTTGGCGGCGTATCCTATCGGTGACTTCCTGTACCGATACGCCGCGCTCGGCCATCGGCTTGAGGCTGATGCGCATCCAGGCGTTACTCACACCAGTGCCGCCACCGGTTGCGCCAAACACATCTTCAATCGCCGGGTCGGCCAAGAGCACCTGACGGAATTGCTGGATTTTTGGCTGCATGATCTGGAATGAAAAACCATCATCGCCGCGCACAAAAGCGGTCATCTGGCCGGTATCCTGCTCGGGCAGCATGGTTTTAGGGATGGCGATGTAAAGGTAAATATTGAGGCCGATGACACCTGCCAGTACCAGCATCACAATCCGGCTATGGCGAAGCGCCCAGCTCAGGGCGATGGAATAGGCGTGTTTGATATCTTCGAAAATGCCGACTTTTTCCGCCTTTTTTGACTCTTTTTTTAGCAGCTGCGCGCATAGGGCGGGCGTGAGGCTGAGCGATACCGCGAGCGAAATAATCATTGCTGCGGCAAGAGTGATGGAGAACTCGCGGAACAGTTTTTCCACTATGCCGCCCATCAGCAGGATCGAGATAAATACCACGACGAGGGTGATATTCATCGCCAGCAGGGTAAAACCGACTTCGCGTGTGCCTTCAATCGCCGCTTTAAATGGCGGTACGCCGCGCTCGATATGGCGTTTGATGTTTTCCAGCACCACTATGGCATCGTCCACGACCAATCCCGCTGCGACGATTAATGCCATCAGCGAGAGATTATTGAGTGAGAAACCGTAGAGATACATGATCGCGAAGGCACCGATCAGCGCGACCGGAATCGCAAGGCTGGGAATCAGTGCGCTGCGGGCGCTGCCGAGGAAGACCCAGACCACGCCGACGACTAACAGCACCGACAGCATCAGGGTGATTTGCGCCTCTTTGAGGGTAGCGCGAATGCCGGGGGAGCGATCCATCACCACTTTGAGCTGGGTGTCGGCGGGCATAAGCGCGCGCAGGGCGGGCAGCTGGGCATTGATCGCATCGATAGTCTCAACAATATTGGCGCCGGTCTGGCGCGCAACTGTGAGTGTCACCGCAGAGCTTTGGTTGTGGAAGCCATCGGTATAGCGGTTTTCGACGGAATCGCTCACGGTGGCGACATCCTGCAAGCGCACCAAGCCGCCGTTTTCAGCGTAGCGAATCACTAGTGTTTGGTAGTTCTTGGCGGTGCGCAGGCTTTCATTGGTGCGCACCTGCCAGCGAATATCGTCCTCTTCCAGAATACCGAGTGGACGCAGCACATTGGCATTGCTAATGGCATTGCGCACTTCATCCAGCGCTATGCCGTAGTTGGCGAGCGCATTGGGGTTGAGCTGGATGCGCACGGCGGGCAGGGATGCGCCATCAATCCCCACTTGCCCCACGCCCTGCACCTGAGCAAGCTTTTGCGCAAGGATGGTGGAGGCGGCATCGTAAAGCGCGCTGGGCGATAGGTTGGGCGAGCTGAGCGCCAGCGCCATAATCGGCGCTTGCGATGGGCTGATTTTGCGATAGCCGGGGTTGCCTGGCATGCCTGCTGGCAACTGGCCGCGCGCCGCATTGAGCGCGGCTTGTACATCGCGCACGGCGGAATCCAGATCGCGGTCGAGGGTGAATTCCACCCAGATAAAGGTGCTGCCTTGGGTGGAGTTGGAGTTGATGGCGGTGACGCCGGGAATACTGCCAAGCGCACGCTCCAGCGGAGTTGCGACAGTCGCCGCCATACTTTCAGGGCTGGCGCCGGGCAGGCCGGCATAGATTTGCACCGCGGGGAAATCCACTTGTGGCAGGGGCGCGACTGGCAGCATGCGCCAGGCCAGCAGGCCGAGCAGCACAATGCCTATCGCCAAAAGTGATGCGGCAACCGGTCGTTTGATAAAAGGTTCTGCAAGATTCATAGGGTGATCTCACGTAGGTTGGGCAGCCATGCCCAACAATTCCAGATTCGAACAGGAGCGTTGGGCATCGATATGTTGGGCATTGCTGCCCAACCTACGCTTTTGCCTCCTCTGTAAGCGAGTCATCGCCGGGCTTTTGTACCCAGCGATCAAAAAACAAATACACCACCGGCGTGGTAAACAGGGTGAGTACCTGACTGACCAGCAATCCGCCCACCATCACCAAACCCAGCGGCTGGCGCAGTTCGGCGCCTGAGCCTGATGCGAGCATCAGCGGAATAGCGCCAAACAGGGCTGCGAGAGTGGTCATTAAAATCGGGCGGAAGCGCATAAGTGCAGCGCGATGAATCGCCTCGCGCGGCGACATACCGAGCGTGCGCTGGGCGTCGAGGGCGAAGTCCACCATCATGATGCCGTTCTTTTTCACAAGGCCGATCAAGAGCACAACACCGATTACGGCAATCAAATCTAGCGGCTGGCCGGTGAGTAAGAGTGCGAGCAAGGCGCCGACGGTAGCCGAAGGCAGGGTGGACAGAATCGTCACCGGGTGGATAAAGCTCTCGTACAAAATCCCCAGCACGATATACATGGTCACAATCGCCGCCAGCACCAGCCAGAGCGTATTGGTGAGCGAGGCGCGGAAGGCTTCGGCCGCGCCTTGAAAGCGTAACTCCAGCGATGCGGGCAAATCCAGATCGGCCTGGGCCGCCTCAATCGCATCGATTGCTTCACCGAGCGAGGCGTTGCCCGCCAAGTTAAACGAGATGGTGGTGGAGGGAAATTGGCTCTGGTGATTGATCAGCAAGGGCGCAGGGCGCTGGCTGATTTTGGCGAGGGTACTGAGCAGGACCGGCTGGCCGGAACTGCTGGCGACGTAGGTGTTCTCCAGTGCTTTCATGCCTTGCGCATAATCTGGATCAACTTCCATCACCACGCGATATTGATTGGCTTGGGTAAACAATGTGGCGATTTGGCGCTGGCCGTAGGCGGATTGCAGCGCGGCAGAGATATCGCTCACGCGCACACCGAGGCGTGCAGCGGCATCGCGGTCAATTTCCACATAAGCCTGCAGGCCGCGGCTTTGCAGGTCAGAGGCAATATCCGCCAGCGCCGGTTCCGCACGCAAGCGCTCCAGAACGCGCGGCACCCACTGGTCGAGCAGGGCGGAGTCCGGCGTGGTCAGGCTGAATTGATACTGAGTGCGGCTGACGCGGTCTTCGATGCTCAGCTCCTGCACCGGCTGAAACCAGGCGGTAATGCCGGTCACACCCGCGATGCGCTCCTGCAAGCGCTCGATAATCTCGCCCGCGCTGGCATCGCGCTCGCCGTGCGCTTTGAGGTTGATAAGAATGCGGCCAGAGTTGAGGGTGATATTGCTGCCATCGACGCCGATAAACGACGAAAGCCCTTCTACTTCCGGATCTTGCAGAATCAGCTCGGCGAGGATTTGCTGCTTCTCGCTCATCGACTGGAAGGAAATATCCTGCGGCGCTTCGGTCACCGCCTGAATCACACCGCTGTCCTGAATCGGGAAAAAGCCTTTCGGCACTGCAAGGTAAAGGCCGGCGGTGAGCGCGACTGTACCGAGCATCACCGCCATAGCAGTGCGCGGGTGTTGCAGCACTTTGTCCAAACCGCGCCCGTAGCTTTCGATCAGGTTGCTCATAAAGTCGCGCTCATTGTGGCTTGGGGCGTTTTTGAGCATGCGCGCGCACATCATGGGGGTGAGGGTGAGCGACACCAGCAGCGAAATGCCAATCGCTACTGCGAGGGTAATCGCAAACTCCTGAAACAGCCGCCCAACCAAGTCGCCCATAAATAGCAGCGGAATCAGCACGGCGATGAGCGAGATAGTGAGCGATACCAAGGTGAAACCAATCTCGCCCGCGCCTTTGAGTGCGGCGTTAAGCGGCGACTCGCCCTCTTCGCGGTGGCGCGCGACGTTTTCGAGCATGACGATGGCGTCATCCACCACAAAACCAGTGGCGATGGTGAGAGCCATGAGTGTGAGGTTGTTGATCGAGAAATCGAGAAAATACATGGCCGCGAAGGTGCCGATCAGCGACAGCGGCACCGCGAGGCTGGGGATAATGGTAGCGGGCACTGAGCGCAGGAACACCAGCGTCACCGCAACTACCAAACAGATCGCAAAGATCAGCTCTTTTTGTACATCGCGAATCGAGGCGCGGATGCTGTGGGTGCGGTCGCTGATAGTGGCGACATTCACCGCGGCGGGCAGGGATGCGGTGAGCTGCGGTAATAACGCCTGTACGCTATCGGCTACATCGATCACATTAGCGCCCGGTTGGCGTTGGATGTTGATCAGTACCGCCGGTTGATCATTTGCCCAGGCAGCGAGAAAGCGGTCTTCAGCGCCGTTTTCGACTGTCGCCAAATCGCCCAAACGCAGCGGCGAGCCGTTGTTCCAGCTGATTAGCAAGTCGCGATATTCCTGCGTGGAGCGCATCTGGTCGTTGGCGTCGAGCATAGTGGAGCGGTATTGACCGTCGAAGCTGCCTTTGGGCTGATTGGTGTTGGCCGCGACTATGGCATTGCGCACCTGCTCCAAGCTGATTTGAGTATTGGCCAGCGCATTGGGGTTGACCTTGATGCGAATCGCCGGGCGCTGCCCGCCTGCGAGCGTCACCATGCCTACGCCAGGAAGCTGCGCGAGCTTTTGCGCCATGCGCGAGTTCACCAAGTCATAGACTTCCGGCAGCGGCAAGCTAGCGGAGGTGACGGCGAGGGTCATAATCGGCGCATCGGCGGGGTTTACTTTGCGGTAGATGGGCGGCGTGGGCAGATCATTGGGCAGCAGGTTGTTGGCGCTATTAAGCGCCGATTGCACTTCCTGCTCAGCTACACCCAAATCCACTTCCAGCGAAAACTGCAGGGTGATGATGGATGCTCCGGTGGAGCTGGTGGATGACATCTGCTTCAGACCGGGAATTTGCCCCAGGCTGCGCTCCAGCGGCGCGGTCACGGTGCGCGCCATTACATCGGGGCTGGCGCCGGGGTTAAAGGTAAAAACCTGAATGATCGGGTAATCCACTTGCGGCAAGGCAGCAACCGGCAGCAAGCGGTAACTCAAAATACCGATCAGCAATACCGCCAGCATCACCAGCGAAGTGGCGACCGGGCGGAGGATAAAGGGGCGGGACAAACTCATTGGTTATCTCTATTTAAAAGGTGCTTCGTAGGTTGGGCAGCAATGCCCAACACCAAGGCTTTTTTCGGGGCGTAAATGTTGGGCATAGCTGCCCAACCTACATCACCTTCACATCTTTACCTTCCCAAAGACGGTCGATGCCTTCCAGGACAATCTGCTCGCCTTCGTTTAAGCCTTCAATAATCGAGGTGCGTGCGCCTTCGAGTGCGCCGAGTTTGATGCTGCGCATCTTGGCTTTACCGTCTTCCACTACATACACATAGGTGCCTTTGGAGCCGTATTGCACCGCATCAATCGGGATGGTCACAGCGCCATCGAGCGTATTCAGGTGCAGGCGGGCGTTGACGAATTGGTTGGGGAAGAGGCCGTCGTCAGCGTTATCAAATTGCGCTTTCATACGCAGAGTGCCGGTGGCGGTGTCGATTTGGTTATCGAGCGTGGTGAGTTTGCCGGTCGCGAGTAAGCTCTGCTCGCTGCGATCCCAAGCCTCTACCGCCAAGGCGCTGGATGCCTCATTCGCTGCACTAAACGCCGCGCGCACGGCGACCAATTGGTTCTCCGGAATGGTGAAGCTCACGGCAATCGGTTGGGTTTGGGTGATGGTGACTATGCCGTTGTTATCGCCCGCGTTGACGAGGTTGCCCACATCCACACGGCGCAAGCCCAAGCGGCCAGTGATGGGCGCGGTGATGCGGGTGTAAGAGAGCTGCAAGCGCGCGTCATCCACCTGCGCGCTGTGATTTTTAAGTGTGCCTTGCAACTGCTCAACCAGCGCTTTTTGCTGATCAAACTGCTGTTGGGCGATGGTTTTTTGTTTAATCAAGCGCTCGTAAAGGCGCAGATCTTCTTGTGCACGTTTTAATTGCGCGCTGGTTTCTTGCATGGTGCCTTCAGCTTGGGCGAGGCGAACCTTGTAGCTGGCGGGATCGACTTCGGCGAGTAAATCGCCGGCTTTTACTTGTTGGCCTTCATCAAACAAAATGCGAATTAACTCGCCATCCACCCGGCTGCGCACAGTCACGGTATTGAGTGGGATAACGCTGCCGATGGCTTTAATGTGTACTTTTAAATCTTCTTTGGTCGCTTGCACCACATGCACAGGGGTTGGCCCCATCCAGGGATTGGGTGGCGGGGGCTGTTTATTTTCCGGTGTGCGAAAACCAAAAAACCACACCAGTAACAACACCACAATAAGCGCAAGACCCGCTAACCAGCGCTGAGCGCGCGACAGGCGATTTACAGAAGCAAACATGAATACATCCGTTAGTTGATTAAATTGAAACCGTTTTTATTAGAGCGCTGTATATAATCTGACAATAAGTAGATTTGGCGCATTAAGCCGTGAGGCTAGTATGCAAGGAATAAGCCCGCAATGGTTTTTACATTTCCCGACGTTTGGTTACGGTCGTGCAAATAAATGCGTGTTTGCAGGCTTGCGCGATAGGAATATTCTGCTGCTCAAACCTTATCTTAGGTTTGTATTTTTACGATCACAGTTAAAGGAGTTTTGTGTATGTCTGATCTGAAAGATCCGCGTGTATTGTTCGCCGCCGAGCGCACGCTCCTGGCATGGAATAGAACCAGTCTGGCGCTGATTGGCTTTGGTTTTGTGGTGGAGCGGGCGGGATTACTGCATCAGGTATTTGTGCCTGAACCTGAGCCGTCGCTCAAATCGATTATGACGTTTTGGTTGGGGGTGGCGATTATTTTGCTGGGTGCGATCATCGCATTTTATGCATCGCTACAGTATGCGCGGGTATTGCGCACCCTCACGCCATTTGAATTTCCGCAGGGATATAACGCGCGCTGGGGCATTGCCGTGAATGTGGTGCTGGGGCTGCTGGCGTTAGTGTTGATTGTCGCCTTGTGTTCAGATCGTTTTTAATTGCCGGTTTTAATTTCTGTTTTTTATTGCCGATATTTATTGTGCGCTCTGCAACGGATCAAACAGATAGCGTTCATAACTGGCTGGCAAGCTGGTGATGAACGGATTATCCAGCTTGATTAAATGGCGCTCGTTCAATTTTGCGCGCGCCAGATTCTTTCCGTGTGTCGCCTTCCAAAGCTGTAAATAAGATCCATCTTGATACGCCATTTCCATGCCCAGCTGAATGCGGTCAAGCAGTGCCTGATTGCTTTTGTGCGTGAATAAAAATTTCGGCAGCGGGTAATAAAGTGCGAGCTGATTATCCAATTGCAAATCGGCGACCTTGGCATTTTCCAACTCGTGAAAATATTCCGATGGGTTGGGGCAAAACAAATCGGCGCGCCCGGCTTGAGTCATTCGAAACAGGCCGGTGATATTGTCGCCCTTCACAATCTGCACCCCGTGGTGCTGCAAAATTTTTCCATCCAGCCAATCGGCGCCTACAGCGACTTTGTAGGGCTTGAGTTGTTCCAGAGTTTCTATATTACGCACTTCGCTGATCAGCGATTTATGCGAATAACAAATGCGATAGCTTAGCGCGCCCAGTTCGATAGGAATGGGAATGTAAATCAGATTGCCGCTGGCGACCAAGGTGTCTTCATAGCTGAGCGACATCACAAAATTCGGGTAGAGATTTTGGCTGAGCGAGGCAATGGCGTGAGTGCGTGAAATCACATTGACTGGCACCAGTTCAATCGCGCCGACTTTCTCCTGGGTTTTCTCCAGCGCCAGCTTAATCAACTTCTGCTCATAGGTCTCGCGGCGAAGGTCGCCATAGTCGGGTTGCTTGTAACTGACAACCAGCGTTTGGGTGGCATCGGATGAGGGGGCTTGTTGTACAAGCGGAGTTTGGGCTTGTATCTGTGTACTGAGGCTAAACAGGGTTAGCGCCAGAATTTGGGGCAGAGTTCGGGCCAGAATTTGGGGCAGAGTTGGGATAAATCTTGGCATGCCGAAAGTCCGATTATTATTAGGAGCGTCAGATGAGTGTAGGTCAAATCTGGAAATCAGTGAATAGGCGCCAAGTGGCAATCCAGCCAGTGTGATGCATGTCAATAATATTACAGCTGCTTTACCGGGCGCATTTTTGTGTGCGTAAACGCACAGAGTGCCTTGCTGGCGGGTAATAGGCTGCTGCGAGTTTTTAGTAATTTCAATGCGTGAATTACAGCGGTTTTTTTCATATCTGTATTCATTTTTTTGTCATTGTTTTTAGTTAAAAGAATTCAGCAACTGCTGCAATTGATGTTGTGTCGCATCAATGTGCAGAATCGAGCAAACCATAATACTAATTAACTCGTAGTGGTGAATCAGGTGCAATTTTTTGTGCTGTGAAATTAATTTTTTTGCGGTACCAAATGATTTTTTAGATGGCCTTTTCAGGCGGCGAATGATTTTTACGAGGATAGTTAAAATGGCAAATTTCAAGGGCGATATTCAGGCAATCAATGCAATCTTAAATCCGCTATCGCAGCCGCCAGCGTCGGTTGATGGGCGGGATATCAATTATCAATTGCTATATGCCAATAAACTTTACTCAGGTTGTGCAAGCATGCCTGAGTCGCGCGTTAATACCCGTAGCCTGGCGCACGGTATTTTCACGCTCTACCAATCCCAAAGCGATATCACCAAGGCGGATTTTTTACAGAACATCAATTCCGTCACTCCGGTGGTGGTGCGTTTTGCCACGCTGGGCAGTGTGCGCAGCGAACAGGATTGCCTGCGCGATCCACGCGGTTTTGCGGTGCGCTTTTTCACTGAGGAAGGTCACTTCGATTTGGTCGGCAGCAATATTCCAGTGCTCTACGGCCAGCAAAATACGCATCTTGCCGATGTGTTTTATTCAGCAGCCATGAGTTCAGTACGCCAGTCAGTCGCTTCCGCGCGCGATGCCTTCTGGAACTTTGTCTCCCTTGCGCCTGAATCCCTGCATGCGACCTTGTGGGCCATGTCCGACCATGCACTGCCGCGCAGTTTTGCCACCATGCCCGGTTTTGGTGTTCACAGCTTCCGTTTTGTAAATGCACAAGGCCGGACAAGCTGGGTGAAATTTCACTGGCGACCAGTGCAGGGCGCCTATTCGCAGGTGTGGGATGAAGCGGTGAAACTATCGGCCAAGGATGCAGATTTTCATCGCCGCCAGTTATGGGAATTGATTGAGCAAGGGCAATACCCTGAGTGGGAGTTGGGGGTGCAAGTGTTGCAAGACGAAGACTGCGACAAATTCGCCGCAGAGCTGCAGGATGTGACCAAATTAATTCCTGAGTCTCAAGTTCCGGTAGAAATTATCGGCAAACTCACGCTCAATAAAAATCCTGAGCGTCATTTTTCCGATTTGCCGCGCATGAACTTTCATCCACAAAATCTGGTGCCGGGTATCGAGCTGGATGATGAGCCTCTGCATTCATTATTCGAGTCTGATTCCCAAGGCGAACACTACGCACAGGCGGCGCTCTTCTGGCGCAGTCAATCCGAGTGGGAGCAAGATCATCTGGTCGAGGCATTTTGCATTGAGCTGGCCAAAGTCACTGCGCCGGAAATACGCGAGCGCATGGTGTCGCATTTGGTTCATATCGATGAAGTGCTGGCGTTGCGAGTTGCTAAAGGATTGGGCATTACCCTGTCATCCGTTGTTGTGGCCGCAGCTGAAGTGGAATCTGTACAGGATCTTAGGCTGGATACGGATTCAGTCGAGCCTGCGCTCAGTCTATTGCATCAACGCAAAAATACCCTCACCGGCCGCTGTGTTGCGGTGCTGGTTGCCAATGGTTTTGAGCGCGAGCGTTTGGAAGTTTTGCAAGCGCAATTAACGGCCGAAGGCGCGAGCGTAAAACTGATTTCATCGCGCCTTGGTGTTGTGACTTGCAGCGAAGGGCAGGCAATGCAGGTGGATCACAGCCTCGCGACTGTTGGCTCGGTGATGTTCGATGCGGTTTATATTCCTGGCGGCGCGCGCAGTTTGGAAGCCTTGTGTAAGGATGCCAATGCGATCCTGTTTGTTAAGGAGGCCTACAAACACGGTAAAGCGATAGCGGCGAGTAACGAAGGCGGTATGTTGATTACCCGCGCTGCGCGCTCAGCGGTGTTGTCGGATGTATTTAAAGGGCCGGGAGTAATCACCTCTGGTCCTGCAACACCGACAGAGGATTTTGTGAATGCCGTTATGACCGCCGTGGCGCAGCATCGTTTCAATGAGCGCCCGGATATGAATGCGATTGTTGCCTAGATTGTTGCTTAGATTGTTGCCTAAAAAATTGTTGCTTAAAGAGTTAACGGATAAACCCATCAAATGGAATGATGGTGACAGTTTCACCCGCCGCAACGGCGCCGCGCTCTGCTTCAAGGCGAATGTAACAATTCGCCTTGGACATTGCGCTCAATACCCCCGAGCTTTGTAAGCCTGCACTCACCACTGTATTCACCCCATTGGCATGGCGATAAATGCCGCGCTGAAAATCCGTACGCCCCGGTTGTTTTTTGAGTGCCTGACTGGCGATAGCGGTTTGAGCGTCGGTCGATTGCGGCACCTCGCCTGACAACAAACGCAGCGCAGGCACCACCAGCTGGTGATAAGTCACCGCCGTGGATACCGGATTGCCCGGCAAACCAAAAAACCAGCCGCTGCCTAATCGGCCAAAGGCAAAAGGTTTGCCCGGTTTCATCGCAATTCGCCAAAAATCAATTTCACCCAGCTCTGCCAGAATGGTTTTGGTGTAATCCGCATCGCCCACCGAAACGCCGCCGGTAGAGATGACCACATCCGCCAAAGTCATAGCGCGAGCAAAGGCTTTGCGCAGCGCCTCGGGGTTGTCGGCAATCAAGCCCAAGTCGATCAGCTCAACTGGCAAACGCTGCAAGAGCGCGCGCAATAAAGGGCGGTTGCTGTCGTAGATTTTCCCAATCTCTGGCGTCGCGCCGGGCGGCAAGAGTTCATCGCCGGTGGTGAGTAGAGCGACACGAATGTTGCGCACCACTGGCAATTGCGCCAAACCGAGGGAGGCGAGCAGGCCGATATCCAGCGCGTTAATGCGATGACCCGCTGCCAACACTTGGCTGCCGAGGGCGATGTCTTCACCCGCGCGGCGAATGTTATTGCCTTCTGGCGATGGCTCAGCCAGCAAAATGCCGTCGCCATCGCCCTGTACTTTTTCCTGCATCACCACAGTGTCAGCGCCAGCGGGAATCAGCGCGCCAGTCATGATCCGCACGCACTGACCTGATTGGATTGCGCCGGAAAATGGATGGCCCGCGAGTGATTCGCCAATCAATTGCAAGCGAGAAGATGAATCCTGCGCGCGCAGGGCGTAGCCATCCATCGCCGAGTTATCGCCCGCAGGCACATTGATGGGCGCGTTGATGTTCTGCGCCAAAACGCGATCCAGCGCGCTGGCGAGATCGATAGTCTCCTGTTCGGCCAAGGGGGTGAGCTGGCCAAGCAGGCGGGCAAGGGCGTCATCAAGCGGAAGCAATTGAGGTTGGGCGCAGTGATCCATGAACATAACTTCTCTGGTAATTCTTTGATAAGCAGACCGTTAGTATGCCTCGATTTAGCGTTTTATCGGTAAGACTGGAGTTCATCATTAATATTCTTAATTGTTAATGTGTCTCATTTGTGTAAACATGTGCCACCTGCAAAATGCATCGTTCACAGTGACAAATGCATTATCTGATCATCTATCGACCGATTTCTGGAATAACTCGATGAATCAATCTCTTCCCATTATTAATCGAATAGCTGCTGGTATTCTCGGCGGTTACGCCTTTACCTGGGGCTTCTGTGCCATAGGCATTGCCGGATTGGCGGCTATGGGTGTGAGTTTTCACGCAGCTGAACATGGCGTGATGCTGCTGGCATTTCTGCTCTTTCTGTGCTTGTTTCTGTGGTCTTTTGCAGCGAAAAACATGCTGAAAGTTTGGGTAGTTTTAGTGGGTGGCGCGGCCGTTATGACCGGCGTGGCGCTGCTGTTACAGCGCTCCTTGGTTGGATAGGGTAAAGGGTTAGGGTAGGAGGTAGAAAATGCATAACAGTTTCCGTGTTTCCATGACCTGGGTGCACACCTGGTTTGGTTTGGTGTTGGGCTATGTGTTGATGGCCTGTTTCTTCTTTGGGGCGCTCTCGGTATTTGACCGCGAGATCGACCGCTGGTCGATCCCGAAAACCCGCTTTGAGCCGCAACCCATGCCATCCTTCGATAATCTGCTGATGGATGTGTATAAAAAACTCGAGCCTCATCCGGTTGATATGGCCCGGACCGCCGAGCGTGTAATTGGCGATTTGCCTGACCCTAAAACCATGCCTATGGCATCCTTCTACGCCTATACCACTCATCGTGATCCGGTGTTGCAGATTGGCGGCGAGTTCAGCATCCCCAATAAACCCAAAGATAAATCAGATGATCATATGCACGTGCACGGCTGGGCTACTATCGACCCGCGCACTGGCGAAGCGATTCCTGACGATGCGTTAAAAATCGGCAGCCGCTGGTTTTATCCAATGCACTACAGCCTGAATTTCCACTGGAGCAATCTCGGTTACTGGATTGTCGGATTGGCGGCCTTGATGATGCTGGCTGCATTGGTGACGGGCGTGATTATGCATCGCCGGATTTTCAAAGAGTTCTTCACCTTCCGCCGCGAAAAACGCATCCAGCGCAGCACGCTCGATCTGCACAATATGAGCGGCGTAGTGGCGCTGCCATTTCACTTCTTTTTTGCGCTGACCGGGCTGATCATTTTTGCGGGAATTTATTTTCCGGTAAGTCATTCAATGCTTAAACCGCTGCACGATCAGCATGAGATTCTGGAATCTGAACGCACCGGTTTGCCTCATGAAGCTGCTGGTGTTTATGCGCCTATCGCCTCTGTGGATGCCATGATCGCCGAAGCCAAACGCCGCTGGGCCGCACGCGATATGGCGGGCGAGGTGGGCTATGTGTTCGCTGATCACCTCAATGATGAAAACGGCTATGTGAGTATTTATCGCGCCGGTAGCGACCGCGTTGCCTTGGTCGGCGAACCTATTCACTTTAAAGCCAGCACCGGTGAAGTGTTGCGCGAAGAACCGCCGCAAGCAGCGGTATTTGAAATCAACGAATTCCTCACTGGTCTGCACTTGCAGCATTTTGAACACTGGATGCTGCGCTGGTTGTACGTGATTGGCGGTTTGCTCGGCTGCATTTGTATCGCCACCGGTTTTATTTTCTTCGTCGAAAAACGCAAGCAACAGCATGCCAAACTCAACAGCCAAGGCGCGCGTTTGGTAGATGCTCTGGCCGTTACCACTGTGACCGGCATGGTGATCGCGAGTATTGCGATGTTGGTCGGCAACCGCCTGCTGCCCGCCGATTTGGTCGGCAAAGGTCAGTGGGAGATGAATATTTTCTGGTGGTCGTGGTTGGCGGCGTTAATCCACGCTGGCTGGCGCAGTGCACCTGTCGCCAAGGCGATGAGCAATCCGGCGTGGCGCGAACAGTGCTGGGTGATCGCACTGCTCGCGGTGGCTGCGGTTATCCTCAACTGGGTAACTACGGGCGACAACCTGATCAAAACCATTTTTACCGATACCTATTGGGCGGTCGCAGGTGTTGATCTGAGCTTGCTCGCGACGGCAGTTATTGCCATTTGGTCTGCGCGCAAGTTAAAGCAACATGCAGATGCGCCGGTAGAAGTTAATCCGCGCCGCGCCGCGCGTGAGCAAGTTTTGGCTCGCGAACAGTTGGCGAGTGCTGAATTGGCAGTGGAGACTAAAAATGGTTGATTCCTGGATTCTGTTAATTCTTGCCGTTGTTATGGGCTTGGCCAGTTTTGCCTGGCTCGCTTTGGCGATGGATGTGCACTGGAAAAAAGTGCAGCAAGGGCGCAACACCGCCAATCATCCCGCGCAAGTGCTGCGTGCGATGGGCTGGGCGGGGCTGCTGATGACCGCGATCCTCTGCTTTCTGGCCGACCGCCCCTCAATGGCGGTGCTGGTATGGCTGATGTTGCTTGCGGCGGCAGCGCCATCGGTCGGCATGATGCTGTCATGGCGCCCGCAATTGCTGCGAATCTTTTGGCCATTGCGCTAGTTGTTACTGCGAGCAAGTCTCATGTGTAACGGCATGGCGCATTGTTAAATGGATCGTCATGCTGCTATGCCTCCACCTAATCCCCACTTCACTGAAACTCTCTACCGCGACCATCATTCGTGGCTGAGCGCATGGCTGCGTGGACGTTTAGGCTGCTCCGAAACCGCGGCAGATCTGGCGCAGGATACTTTTCTGCGCGTGTGGATGAAGTCCCGCGTCGATCTGTCGCTGGAAGTGCGCGAGCCGAGAGCCTATTTAAGAACCATCGCCAAGCGTTTATTGATTAATCATTATGATCGCCAATCTCTTGAGCGAGCCTTTAACGAGGCCCTTGCGTGTTTGCCCGAGCCGTTAGTTCCCTCCCTTGAAGATCAATCTATCGTGCTGGAAACCTTGTATGAGTTAGATGCTCTGCTGGGCGCTCTGCCGGTTCAGGTTCGCAGTGCCTTTCTGATGTCCCAATTGGAAGGTTTGACTTACGAAGAAATTGCAATTCGATTGAATGTCAGTGTGCGCACCATCACCCGTTATATGGCGCAAGGCTTTCGCCAATGTTTAAGTCTTGCGTTAAGTGCAGAGTCGTAACCTGCAATGCATATAAATAATTCACATGACAGCAAGGTTAGCGAGCGGGTGATCAATGAAGCCGCTGAGTGGCTTGCGCGAATGCACAGTGGTTCGTTTTCTGATTCAGAAAAATCCGCGCTAAACATGTGGTTGCAACAAGATGTTGAACACCAACGTGTTTGGCGGCGCGCTGAATTATTGGGGCGTCAGTTTGGCAATATAAATCCGCAATTGGGAATGCCGGTGCTTGGTCGAGCGCGTGAGCAAGCGACGCGGCGCCGGCTTATCCGCACTATCGCTGCGTTAATGGCGGTGCCATCTGCAACCTGGTGTGGTATGGAATTTTATCGAACCAGTCAGCCAAATTTTTATCGTACAGCCGTGGGTGAGCGACGCGAGATTATATTGGCCGATAACAGTCAGGTTACGCTGAACACGGCGTCTGAGTTGAATGTGATTTTCGATAGTACTCGGCGCTTGCTAACGCATTCTGCGGGTGAGATTTTTATCAAAACCGCGCCAGATATCTATGCTGTTCAGCGTCCATTTCTGGTTGAAACAAACAGTGGCCGTATGCGCGCACTGGGCACTGAATTTATTGTGCAGCACAGTGAGCGCGGAACTCGGCTGTCGGTGCTTGAGGGCGCGGTGGAAGTTATTACTCGCAATACTCAGGCTAAAGTCGTTGTGGCGGCGGGGCAGCAGTTATTTTTTGACGCTCACAAAATTGAACCATCGCGGCCGATTCACACGGGAATAGATGCCTGGCGCAAAGGTGTGCTTTATGTGCAGTCTATGCCACTTGGCGAGTTTATTCATGAACTCTCCCGATACCGTGTCGGCGTGCTGCGCTGCAATCCTGAGGTGGCCAAGTTAACGGTGACGGGTACTTTTCACTTGTCTGACACTGACAGTATTTTGCGCTTGCTTACCAACCTATTGCCGGTAACGGTGAATTACCGCTCGCGTTACTGGGTTACGCTTAATCCTCGTTAATCGCAGTTAAAAAATAATTTTTATAAATTGTATTTTCAGTGTCCTGTTTTTTGATTTCGTCTGTCATGTCTTTTGAAGCTAACACTCAATGACTTTTGACATGGATCTAACAGATGATTGAATACGCTAATTCTTCCCGCTTTTTTCCTCTGCCAATTCATATCCGCAATGCTGCGGTTCAGTCGGTGCTGATCGCTTGTGCCAGTCTGGGGCTTGCGACTGTGGCAGTACCGGCTGCATTCGCTCAAACGCCAGAGGCTGCACAGGCAATAAAAACCTATCGTATTACAGGGGGATCTCTGGAATCGGCTTTGTTAGCGTTTGCAGGTCAGGCAGGTGTAAATTTAATGCTAGATAGTACTCGTTTAGCGGGGCTTACCAGTGCCGGAATTTCCGGTTCTTTTTCTGTCGATGAAGGGTTTTCCCGGTTATTGGAAAACACGAGTTTGCAAATCGTTAAACTGGATGCAAACAGTTATACCATTCGCGAAAAGCCTGTTCCTGTTGCGACTGAATCATTGCAAAAGGTTGTGGTGACTGCGCGTACAGAAAGTGAAATTGTTGAACCATCGCGCTCGATAACACTTATAGAAAAAGAAGAGCTGGATAAATTGCGTCAGGGCTCTAATGATTTAGCGGATTTGTTAGGTAAGGCAATTGCCGGGATGGCAGGCTCCACGCAAACCATCACTGAATATGGACAAACTTTGCGTGGGCGAGAAGCATTAATTCTTGTCGATGGTGTTCCACTCAACACTAATCGTGGTTCATCCAGAAATCTTGCCAATATTAATTTAGCCAACGTAGAGCAAATTGAAGTAGTGCGCGGCAGTAGTTCGATTTATGGCAGCGGCGCCACGGGCGGCATTATCTCCATTCGCACCAGACAACCCGCCGGCGAAAGCGTGGCGCAAACAACAGTCACTGGCATTGTGCCCTTATCAGAATTGACGGTATCAGGATTAGGCGGTGAGCTTCAGCATTACACAGCGGGCGCCAAAGAACGAGTTGATTACACGCTTAATTTGGGCGCTCGCCATGTGGGCGGTTCGTATGATGCAAAAGGCAATCGTATTGCGCCTGAGCCTAGCCAAGGCGATATGTTTGATTCAACTATTTACACTGCTGCGGCAAAACTGGGTTTTAAAATTGATGCAAACCAGCGAGTGCAATTGTCCGCGAGTTATTACGATCTCAGTCAAGATACCGAGTTCGCAACCGACCCAAGTGTAGCAGCGCTCCCTCCTAATAGTGTCCCTGCCCGCGCGCTTAAGGGGCTTGAACTGGAAGAGCAAAACACGGTGGAAAACACCATGCTTGGATTGGATTATGAGCATCGCAATATTTTAGGTGGCTCCCTTGCTGCGCAAATTTATTATCGTGATTTTTTTACGCGCTTTGCTCCATTTGATGCGCGCAATGTGTCAGTGCGCGGTGCGAATGTTGATCAGTCGATGCAAAACTCCGAAGTCTATGGTGGACGGCTGACGATCAAGTCGCCCATAGGTGAAAGTAAATCTACCCAGTTGGTCTGGGGTGGCGATATTCACAATGAAGTTACCGATATGCCGCTGGATATTTTTGATCCCCAGCTTTATGACGCCAGTGGCGGTTTGGTGTTTAAAAAAATAGGAAAAATTATTTATATGCCGGAAGTAACAACGGAAACTTCCGGTGTGTTTGCACAATTGGAGCATCGGTTTTCTGAAAAATTATCGCTTGAAGCCGGTGCTCGCTTTGATGTTGCAGAGGCGAGTTTCGATGACTTTATTCCATTGTCTCAATCGCGCTTGAGCAGTCCTGCCACAGTTGTGGGCGGCGCTATAGATTACGATGATTGGACTTTCAACGCAGGTGGTGTTTATACGCTGACAAAAGCGCACGAGCTTTATGCATCTTTTAATCAAGGCTTTCAATTGCCCGATATCGGTTTGCAAGTTCGCAATGCCACGCCTGCATTTAATATCGACAATTCAGATTTACAAGCGGTAAAAACCGATACAACTGAACTGGGGTGGCGAGGTCGCTGGAGCAGCACCTTGGCAAACTTAAGTGTATTTGAATCCAGATCAGATTTGGGGGGAGTGCAAAGTTTTAATAATGGGCTGCGACTTGCGCGTACCAAAGAGCGAATTTATGGGCTTGAAGGCAGTGTCGATTATTTTTCAAGTGACGATAGTTGGGCCACCGGCGCCACCATGACCTGGATGAAAGGCGAGGAGCGCCCGCAAAATTCCGCGCAGTATCAAGATATGCCCGGCAATCGCATACCGCCCTTAAAGTTCACTGCGTATGGTGAGTATCGTCCGTCTGAAAAATGGAATCACCGCTTGCAGCTCACCGCGTTTAAAGGCAAAGACTATCGCTTAAATGGTGTGGCGAGTTTTGGGCGTAGAGATACCGAAGGCTATGCTGTTGTGGATTTAATATCACAGTGGAAAATAAGCGAAGTGTCGAAAGTGGATGTAGGTGTAGAAAATCTTTTTAATACCTATTACTACCCACAATATAGTCAGCTGTTGCGCAGCAGTAGCAACACCAGTCATTTACCTGCGAGTGGCACAGTACTAAAACTGGGTTTCACTCATAACTGGTAAAGGTTAAGCGAAAATCCTCAGACTCTAAGCGCGCGTTTTATCTTGTGTAGCGTTTTGAGTCTGAGGATTAACAACAAATTATCGGCCGAGTATTTTTGACGGCGCTATTTTCCAGTCATCTTCGCTGGTACTACTTTCCAACCATCTTCGCTGGTACTACCCACTCATCAAATTGCTCGGCAGTGACATAGCCGAGTGACAGTGCCGCTTCACGCAGGCTGGTATTTTCCTTGTGCGCTTTTTTCGCGATCTGCGCGGCTTTGTCGTAACCGATGTGTGTATTCAGCGAGGTTACCAACATCAGCGAGCGCTCAACCAATTCATCGATGCGCGCGCGATTCGGTTCAATGCCCACTGCGCAGTGATCGTTAAAGCTTTGCATGCCATCGGCCAGCAAGCGCACGCTTTGTAAAAAGTTATGCGCGATCATCGGCCGGAAAACATTTAATTCGAAATTGCCCGATGCGCCGCCGATATTAATCGCCACATCATTCCCCATCACTTGTGCCGCCAGCATGGTTAAGGCTTCGCTTTGGGTGGGATTTACTTTGCCGGGCATGATGGATGAACCCGGTTCATTTTCCGGAATACTGATTTCACCAATACCACTGCGGGGGCCGCTTGCTAACCAGCGCACATCGTTGGCAATTTTCATCAAGCTGGCCGCGAGAGTTTTTAGCGAACCGTGGGCGTGAACCAAAGCATCGCAAGATGCCAGCGCTTCAAATTTATTGGGTGCAGTTACGAAGGGCAGGTTGGTTAATTGTGCGAGTTCTGCGGCAACTTGCTCGGCATATCCTTTGGGGGCATTTAAACCTGTACCTACGGCAGTGCCGCCTAATGCAAGTTCACACAAATGCGGCAGTGCAGTGCGCACGTGTTTTTCGCCGTGTTGCAATTGCGCAACCCACCCGGAAATTTCCTGCCCGAGTGTGAGCGGTGTTGCATCTTGCAAATGGGTGCGGCCGATTTTGACAATCTCATCAAGCTCGCGCGCTTTGTTTTCCAGCGTCGCACGCAATTTTGCAATCGCTGGCAACAGGTTATTAGTCAGCGCTTCTACCGCGGCAACGTGCATTGCGGTGGGGAAAACATCGTTACTGGATTGGCTGCGATTTACATCGTCATTCGGGTGCACCAAACGCGTATCGCCGCGTGGGTCACCGAGGATTTCGCTCGCGCGGTTGGCGATGACCTCATTCAAATTCATATTAGTCTGGGTACCGGAACCGGTTTGCCAAACCACCAATGGAAATTCATTCGGGTGTTTGCCTGCGATAACTTCATCGGCCGCAGCGATAATCGCTTCGGTTTTTTTTGCATCCTGTAAACCCAAGGCGCAATTCACTTTGGCGGATGCGCGCTTAACCTGCGCTAGTGCACGGATAATTTCCAACGGCTGGCGCTCGCCGGAAATATCAAAGTTTTGCAGCGAGCGCTGCGTTTGCGCGCCCCACAGGCGCTCGGCGGGAACATCAATCGGGCCAAAGGTATCGCGTTCACTTCTGGTTTTCATGGCAGAACCTTATTTCAATCATTTGTGGTTGAGGTAAAGGCGCCCGTGTCGTTTCAGCGCCCGTGAAAAATGGATTAATTAAAGCCTAGCGCGGATCAGAACTTTAGGCTGTGGCGCACATAGTGGCTTTGCACCGCCAGCTCGCGTGCGAGGCGCTGGATTTGGCTGTTGCTTTGGGCGGTATCGGAAATTTGCTTTAGCGATTGCAGCGGGCGATGGATATTGTCGAGGCATAGGCAGCGCCAGTGGGCGGGGATCAGCTCATCAACCAGCGTCTCCAGCAGCAGCGTGAATTGGCTTTCATAGCACTGACGCAGATATTCACGCGAGCAAGCGGCTTGATGCGCACTGTTCTCCTGCGCCAACCAGCGAGAGATCAACAATGGATTGTTAGGCTCCTCGCCCCGGCGGATTTTGCTCCGGAGTTGCGACAGATTTTCAGTTCCTGCTGTGTGCGCTTGCATCTAAAACCTCGATCCTGATTGCGGCGGTATAACATCAGGGCAATTGAATGTGATAGCTTAGAGAATTTGTTCTCACATGTTAATGCTATTCATTATCATTCATAGGAAAGGATAAATACAATGGTTGAGAATTTATGGGAAATGCCTTTTATTCTTTTTTGCGAATAAATCTCATTTGTGCCAGCATGGCGCATCTTTAAACAGATCGCCATGTGTCTATGTCCATCACCAATTCTCATTCACTAACCGAGTCTCTCTACCGCGACCATCAGCCCTGGCTGAAGGATTGGCTGCGCCGTAAATTGGGCTGTAGCCAGCGCGCGGCCGACTTGGCGCAGGATACTTTTGTGCGGGTGATGTGTGGCCGTACGCAAAGCATCAGCGAGGCGCGCGGTTACTTGGCAACTATCGCACGTGGGTTGATGGTGGATATGTTCCGCCGTCAGGCGGTTGAGTCGGCATATTTGGAAGCGCTTGCGGTGCAGCTTGAACCGGAATCGATTGAGCTAGAAGCGCAGGCCATCATTATTGAGACGCTGGTGGAGCTGGATCGCCTGCTTGACCAGCTTGGTTCCCGCACCCGCTCGGTGTTCCTGCTGGCGCAGCTGGAAGGGCTGACGCAGGTGGAAATCGGCCAGCGCTTGAATATCTCCCTGCCGACAGTGCGTAAGCACTTGGTGCGCGCGTTTACTGAATGTTTGTTATTGGTGGCCGGGCGATGAGTAGTAGCCATTTCCCTGTGTTATCCCGCGCGGTGCTGGAAGCTGCGGCCGATTGGCATGTGCGCCTCAGGTTTGATGCGGCGATAAACCGCGAGGCGACCGAGCAGGCTGAGGTGGCTCATGCACAGTGGCTGGCCGCGAGTGAGCAACACCGACGCGCGTGGGGTTTGGTCGAGCGTATGGATCGGCAATTGGGCGGTTTGCCGCAGGCACCATCGCTCAATGCCCTGAATGCAAGCCGTGAGCAACAATTGCATCGGCGCACAGTGTTGCGCGGGTTGCTGGTAATAGCGGGCTCCACCGGAATGGGGTGGGGCGCATATGACCAACTGCGCCAAGGTGTATGGTTTGCAGATTACCGCACCGCAGCGGGCGAGCACCGACAAATCCAATTGGCTGATGGTGGCCGTGTCGACCTGAATACGGCTACCGCGTTGGATGTGAAATACGATTCGCACCAGCGCCTGTTGCGTTTGCACAAGGGTGAAATACTGGTGCAAACCGCACCGGATTCCGCCGCGTGCCCCTTTTTTGTGGATACTCCCCAAGGCCGTATCCACGCCCTGGGCACTCGCTTCGGGGTGCGGATTTATGGCGATTCCACGCGAGTGTCTGTCTATGAGCACGCGGTAGATATCCGCCCGCAGGCCGGTCATCACCGCTTGCGGGTTGATGCGGGCAATTCCGCTACTTTTACTGCCACCCAAATCACTCCTACAAACGGCGCCGATACCAGTCAGTTGGCATGGACTCGCGGCATGCTGGTGGCGGTTGATCAGCGCCTCGATGATTTCCTTAACGAACTTTCGCGCTACCAGCGCGGCCGCATCGATTGCGACCCAGCGGTCGCCGAACTGCGCGTTACCGGTGCTTACCGCTTGGGCGATATCGATCATGTACTGGAGGGTATTGCGCTATCCCATCCCGTAATAATCAAGCGTTTTGCAGGTATTTGGACGCGCGTGATGGCGCGCCAATAGTCCCCTCTCCTGAGGGTTAGGGTGAGGGCGGTAAGATTTTTTTCTCCAAGGGGTTTCCATTTTGGCAGTGCTATTCGGCTAAACGATGAAACCGGGCAATTTTCCGCCCTGACTGTTTCGCTAATTACACTAACCGCTTTTGGGAAACACACATGACTAACCACACACCCGTCTTCACTCTCCGCTGCGCCGCCCTCCAGATGGCACTCGCCGGAATTATTGGCACAAGTGCCATCGCCACATTGCTTCCGGCAACTGCTTTTGCGCAAGGGCAGCAACAAGAACAACAGCAATCATTTGATATCCCGGCTGGTTCACTCGCCGCAGCTCTCACCCAATTCGCCGCCCAAGCAGGCGTTTCCCTCTCTACCAATGCCGATGTTACGCGCGGTCTGCAATCGCAAGGTTTGCAAGGCAATTACTCGGTTAGCACTGGTTTTGCGCAATTGCTCAGCGGCAGCGGCTGGCAAGCAGTTCAGCAGGCAAATGGGACGTTTACCTTGCAGAAAATCCCACAGGCAGAGATGGGGAAATTGCAGGCGGTGCAGGTTTCGGCGGCTGTTGATTACTCAGGTGTGACTGAGAATACCGGCTCATACGCCGCGAAAGAGTCGCGTTCGGCATCCAAGTTAACCCTGGACATCAAAGAAACTCCGCAGTCGGTTAGCGTTATCACTCGTGAACAAATGGATAAACGCGGATTGGAAAATATCGAGGATATCCTTAACGCCACACCCGGTGTCTACACCACGCGTTTGGATAGTGAGCGCTCGGCTTATTACGCACGTGGTTTTGCGATTACCAGCCGCCAGATTGATGGTTTGCCTATGGGCGATAACAGCCCGCGCCTCGACAACTTTTTCTTTGATCGGATTGAAGTCATTAAGGGCGCGACTGGCCTGATGGGCGCGACCGGCAACCCATCGGCAACGATCAACATGGTGCGCAAGCGCCCGACGGCGGAATTCCAGGCGAATCTGGGGGTGAGTGTTGGCCGCTGGGATCATCGTCGCCTTGAGGCCGATGTATCTTCGGCGCTCAATAGCAGCGGAAGCATCCGCGCGCGCGCCATGTTGGCTGATACCGATGAAGAGTCCTATATGGATTTTTACCATCTTGATAGCACCGTCGGCATGATTATTGTTGAGGCTGATTTGGGTTCCAGCACCACGGCAACCCTGGGTTACCAATATCAAGAAAACAGTCCGACTGGCTCTACTTGGGGCGCTGTGCCTTACTGGAACAGCGATGGCAGCCTTGCCAATATGCCGCGCAATTTCAGCTTGACCGCAGATTGGAGCCGCATCAGGGAAAACGACAAAACCTTGTTTGCTGAATTGCAGCATGAGTTTGACAACGAGTGGTTACTTAAAGGCGTAGTGACTACCACCGAGTCCGAATCGGATTGGATGGTCGCCTATGGTGGTAGTGGCTTCCCCAACCCGGCGACTGGAACTGGCTTATCGCTGTGGACGGGCATCTGGCCCTACAGTGAAAACGAGAAATTGAACCTCGACCTATATGCGACCGGCCCATTCCAACTGTTTGGTCGTACCCATGAATTAATCGCTGGTTACAGCGGTTTTACCTCGGAAAACACCAACCAAAACGTTACGACCGATGTGCAATACTCGGCGCAGATTCCGGATTACCGAGTATGGAAAGGTGATATCCCCAAGCCTACTCATGTGAAAAATGGCAGCGGCAGCGTCAATACAACCGATATCTACGGGTTCTACACCACAGCGCGTTTCAGCCTAAGCGATCCGCTAAACCTGATCGTTGGTGTGCGCTTGTCGGACTATGAATATGAAGCCAAAAACTGGACTGCAACCACGCCCAAAACGTTGAATGGAGATCCGCGCGAGCAGGATGCGCTCACGCCTTATGTCGGTCTTACGTTTGACATCAATCAGCGATTTACTGCCTATGCCAGCTACGCGGATATGTTTACCCCATCCAGTCGCAAGGATCGCAATAACAACTACCTCGCCCCGGAAACCGGCATCAACTATGAGTTGGGAGTGAAAAGCGATTGGAATGATGGCAGGTTGCTCACTACGCTCGCCGCTTTCTGGTCAGAAAAAGACGACCTCGCTGTCGCCGACCTTGAATATAACCTGATGGTGCAAGACGCTATCGCCAATGGCGCATCACCGGACGATTTTGAGGTGCTCACCGCTTATGTCGCGAGCGGTCAAGGCTTGAAGGTGGAAGGTTTTGAGATAGAGGCGATTGGCTTGGTGACCGACACCTGGAATATTTCCTACGGCTATACCTATGTGAACAGTATTAGCTCAGCCATCGCCAGCGAATTGACCAACGTGCCGCAACACCAAATGAAATTAGCTACCGGTTATACCTTGCCGGGAAGCTGGTGGCAGGGCGCGGAAAACCTGAGTGTGGGTGGATCACTTAATTGGCAAAGTGAAATAACCAACACTTGGGGTGGCGCACCGGCTAATTCGGTGGGTGATGGCGTAATCGAGCAGGATGCTTACACACTGGCGAGCCTGTATTTCAACTATCAATTTACCGATTCGATCAGCGCCAATCTGAATGTCGATAACTTGTTCGATAAAAAGTATTACTCCAATGTGGGCTTCTACAACGGTATTTACTGGGGTGAGCCGCGCAACGTAAAACTATCCTTGCGCGCGCGTTTCTAATTTCCGGGTTTATCGTCGATTAACTTCCCCCCCTGTGTAAGTGTGGGGGGGAGGTTTTCTGAAGTTATTTGTAACATGTGCTTGTTGCGAATAATTCCCATTTGTGACAGCATGGCGCATCTTTAAACAGATTGCCATGTGTCCATGTCTATCTCGAACTCTCACTCTCTAACCGAAACGCTCTACCGCGACCATCACTCGTGGTTGCGGGTGTGGTTGCATAAAAAACTCGGTTGCGGCCAGCAGGCGGCGGAGTTGGCTCAGGATACTTTCCTTAAATTGCTTCTTCGCCCCTGTAACCCCGAGCAGCCGCGCGCTTATTTGCTGACTATTGCGCGCCGGTTGGTGTTTGAAAGCTGGCGCAGGCGCGATTTGGAGCGGGCGTGGCTGGCAGAACTGGCGGTGCTGCCGGCGGCGCTTTCACCCTCGGAAGAAGAGCGGGCAATCTGGTTGGAAACCCTGTTTGCAATAGATGCTTTGCTCGATGGCCTTTCTGTCAAAGCGCGTCGCGCCTTTTTGCTGAGTCAGTTGGAAGGCTATACCTACGCCGAGATAGCGGCCGAGCTGGGCGTTTCCGCAAGCCGTGTGCGCCAGTATATGGCGCAGGCGTTGACCCGCTGCTATGCCGCCAGTCTTGCAGGTGAAAGCGCAGGTGAAAGTACAGGGGAGGGCGTATGAGCAAACTGTTATTGCCCTGTGACCCCATAGCTGCGCAAGCCATTGAATGGATGGTGCAGTTGGGTTCGGGCGATGCCAGCCCGGCCGATTTCACTGCCTATCAGCAGTGGCGCAATCAGGATGCTCGCCATGAGGCTGCCGCCGCGCGCCTTGAGTCATCGCTCAATTTATTTAATCGCCTGCCTGTGGATGCCCGCGCAACCAACGCGCGTTTATTGCAGGCCAGTTCGCAATCCCCATTGCAATTAGAAGGGCGCCGCCGCCTGTTAAGCAGTGCCTTGGGGCTAGGGATGTTTGCAGTTGCAAGTGGGTTGGTGATGAACCGTTACCAACCGGCGACAGGCTTGTTGGCCGATGCCGCGACCGGCACTGGCGAGCGCAAAAACATCACTCTGCCCGACGGCAGTGAGTTGATACTTAATGCACGCACAGTGGTGGATTGGGTTTTTAAACCCGATGTACGGCAGCTGTGTTTGCGCTCGGGTGAACTCATCGCAACCGTTGCGCCCGACAGTTATCGCCCCTTTGAAATCATTACCGCTGAAGGCAGTGTTTGCGCAGGCGCTCTTGCTGACGATAGCCGCTTACTGGTACGGCAGGATAAAGGCAGCAGCTTGGTGTCGGCGATGAAATCGGCGTTGCTGTTAACCCATAAAGATGAGCAACAAGCGTTGGATGAGGGCGCCAGTGCGCGCTTTAGCGCATCAGGGATAACGCTAGAAACCATTGCGGCGAGCAGTATCGGCGCTTGGGTGGATGGTTTTATCGAACTGCACGACCGGCCACTCGCCGAACTCATCATCGCCTTACGCGATTATCGCCCCGGCGTGTTGCGCGTATCGCCCGCAGCGGCGCAATTGCGTGTGACCGGCAGCTTTTCGCTAGATAAAAGTGACCAGACGCTCGCTGCGCTGGTGCAAGTCCTGCCTATCGAGGTGAAGTACAACACAGGTTACTGGGTGAGTATCGACAAGCGCGAGTCTGCCTCTTAATCCGTCATCAAAAATATTTCGTTTTGCCCCTGTCACTTTTTCTTTCTCATTGCACATAGAACCGGAAACCTCATTTAACACACACCCGGAGACCTCCTGTTCATGCGCGCGCTCAGCACAACTTCTAGCTCAACCGCTGCCTCCCAGCGACTTCTAAAGCCCCTATCTTTCGCTATAGCCTTGGCGATGGGCGGTATGGCAATGCCCGGTTTCGCGGCTGCCCCTGCTGCTTCCGTAGCCTACAACTATGACCTAGCCGCCGGTGCGCTGGATGCAGCCCTCACTCGCATCGCCCGCCAAGCCGGCAAGGTGATCGTAATCGACCCGCAACTGGTCAAAGGTTTGAATGCCCCCGCGATTAAAGGCGAGCTCACGCCTGAGCAGGCGTTTAGCCAAGCTTTACAAGGAGTAGGATTGCAGGCGGTTGAGTCAAGTACAGGTTACCGACTGCAGTCAATTCCCAGAGCTGAACCGGGCAAATTGCAAGCAGTGAAGGTGACCGCTGCGGCTGAAAACGACACTAGCTATAGCTATGCAACTGAAACCGCCAGCATTGTTCGTGGCGCTGAGTCACTCAAAGAGATTCCACAGTCGGTAACGGTTGTAACGCGCAAGCTGATTGAAGACCAGAACCTGACCATGATGAGCGATGCGTTAGCCAAGGCGCCGGGCATAGTCGCCACTACCGATGGCATGGGTAACTCCGAATTCCGCTCGCGCGGTTTTGTGATCGACAATTATCAAGTTGATAGTCTGGGCACCTCATACACATCAACCTATCGGCCGGATTTTGATTTGGCTATCTATGATCGCGTTGAAATTCTGCGCGGTGCCGACGGCCTGTTTTCGGCCGCAGGCGAGCCGGGCGGCACCATCAACCTCGCGCGCAAGCGCCCAACGGAAGAATTGCGCTCCTTTGTTTCGCTGGCTTATGGCAGCTGGGATAACGCGCGCATTGAAGGCGATATAGGCGGTGCCATCGCGCTGGATGGCAAGCTGAGCGGCCGTGTGGTCGGTGTGTGGCAAGACCGCGAGTTTTTCTATAGCCCTGCAGATGAAGAAAAACAGGTTATCTACGGCATTCTGGAGTTTGACCTGACCGACTCCACCACTATCAGCGGCGGAGCCAGTCATCAAAATGTAGAAGGCGTTACCTGGATGAACGGCCTGCCAACCTTTGATGACAGCAGTCAATTAGGCTTGCCGCGCGATGTAGCCTTGAACGTGGACTGGGCCACGCGCGATACCACAGTTAAAGAGACCTTCCTCACCGTCGAGCATGAATTTAATGATGACTGGTCTGCCAAGCTCAGCGGTATGAAGCAACGTTATGACTTTGACTACATACAGCTAAGTCTTCGTGGTCCAGTTGATAAAGCGACAGGGTTGTTTGGGGAACCCGGCGCTTTCTCTGAAGATGATGGCAATCATTCCGATGCAGTGGACTTGAGTGTCACTGGCCGTTTTCAGGCGTGGGGTTATGTGCACAAACTGGTTGCAGGCATTGATTCACGCAGTAGTCATGGTAAGCAGATGCGCAACAACTTCGAGGTGGATTTTCCTGATGGTGAAGTTGGCATTGATGACTTTCCCAGGTTGGAGTTGCCTGCTCCTACGGTAGGCACCTATAACCACGGTTGGCCAGCGTGGGGAGCCGAGCAAAAGGGCGGTTATGCCCGGTTGAATTTGCAAGTGTCTGACAATACCCATCTCATCCTCGGTGGGCGTTATGCCAATTACCGCGATTACAGCTCCTATGAGTTGTTTGACGGAACCGGTAATCTCATTGAAAGCGAAAAAAATGGCTGGCGCGAAGATGGCATCTTCACCCCTTATGCCGCTTTCACCTACGACCTGACCCCCGACTGGACTACCTACGCTAGCTTTACTGAGGTCTACAAGCCGCAAAACTATTTTGCTGGCCCGGCTGAAGATCCGACAAAACTAGACCCCATCACAGGCCGCAACTATGAGTTGGGCGCCAAGGGCAGCGTGTTGGACGGTGCTTTGAATCTATCGGTTGCTCTTTACAGCATCGAGCGCGATGGTGAGGCAATTCAGGATATGCGCTACGGTGAGGGCAGTAATTTCTGGTTGCCGTTGGGCGAAATTGTTAGCGAAGGTGTGGATCTGGAAGTGTCGGGTGAGCTGGCGCCGGGTTGGGAAGTCTTCGCCGGTTACACCTACAACCGCAATGAAAACGAGCAGAGCGATGTGGTCTATAGCGAGCTGACGCCCAAGCATATTTTCAAACTTTGGTCTGACTACACTCTGCCGGGCGATTTATCGCAATGGACTATAGGTGGTGGTGTGACCGCAAAAAGTGAGCATGCAAACACCGGAACCTATTGGGAGATGACCGACGCAGGTTGGACTCAACCACCGTTCGAAATCAAGCAAGGCGGTTATGCAGTTTGGGATGCACATGTGAATTATGAAATTAGCGATAACTGGAATCTGGCGCTGAACATCAACAATCTATTCGATAAAAGCTACTACGCCACACTGGGCCGACCCAGCGATGGTAACTGGTACGGCACCCCGCGCAATGCCACTGTGACGCTGCGCGGTCAATTCTAACCGTACTAACTTAACAATCTGCCAAGGACGGCTTTCCTCCCTTCTCGTACTTTCTGTAGCTGCGCCTTTAAATCCATACGGTATCGCTCCCGTGACTCACTAGAGTGTCATGTCATATGTGGAGGGGCGGTTATACAGGATTTAAATTATGCTTTGTTAATAAGTGTAAATGTTGTTGCTGGGGTGATGATGGAAGGTGAATCTTCGTCCTCTGTCCTTAAACAAAGGACGATAGCTATAGTGATAACTATGAAGAGTCAAGATATCCTACTCCTTTTAAAATTGGTGTCCTTATACAAGCTGGAGCAGCATGAGTTGCAGCTTGGTCTTGAGAGCGGCGTTTTGTTGTCCTCAGTACAGGAGAACTGGTCCAGTGGTTCGTGGCAGGGATGGGAGCAGAGTGATGACTCACCTGATACAACATTAATTATTCATGCTAAGGATCGCTACAGCGTCAGAAATCTTGAGGCAATGACTGGTATTAGCAAAAGCGAAATCAGCGCATCGCTAAAGCGTTCAGTTAATGCAGGTTTGGCATCGTTAGACCGCAAGGTAAAACTCCCAAGAGCAAATAACCGTGCTCTCAAAGAGTTTATTGTGCATGGGTTAAAGTATGTGTTTCCTGCCGAGCCAGGGAAAATCGTGCGCGGTATACCTACATCGTTAGCTGCTCCAGTTATGGCCGGGAAGTTAATGACAGCTGGCGATGTTATCAATGTGTGGCCAGACCCTACCGGAAAAGAAAAAGGTCAATCCATCCTGCCCCTTTTCAAATCAGTCCCCAAAGCAGTTAAGCAAGATCCTGAGCTTTACAAATTGCTCGCGCTAGTTGACGCCATTCGACTGGGAAATGCGCGCGAAACCCAGTTGGCTGTTCAGTTATTAGATGATGAATTGCAATTATGAGCCGTTACAACGCCCACCGTTTTATGATTCAACAGGTAGCGCAACATCTTGGCAGCGATTTATTAAGCCAGGTTGCGTTTGTAGGTGGCTGTACCACTGGCCTGCACATTACCGACGAGTTCACCAAGGAAAAAGTACGCTACACCGATGACGTAGACTTAATTATTCATGTATTGGGCTACCCCGAGTGGAATAGATTCAGTGAACAGGTGACTGCACGTGGTTTCAAAATATCAATGGAGGATGAAGTGAATTGCCGTTTCCGTTTGGGCAGTTTGTGTGTGGACTTTATGCCTGATGATGAAAATGTATTAGGCTACTCAAACCGATGGTATGGCGATGCACTAGCAACTGCGCAGCCCTATCCAATGGATAACGGAATCATTATCCGTTTAGTAACACCTAGCTACTTTCTCGCCACCAAATTCGAGGCCTTCAAAGGTCGTGGCAACGGCGATTTACTCGTCAGTCGCGACATGGAAGATATATTGAATTTAGTGGATGGCCGCGAAGAGTTGCTAGCCGAAGTAAAGGCGGCTGCTCCAGAGTTGAAAGCCTATTTATCTACAGAATTTACCCAACTACTGGCGATGTCTGACATTAACTATTTGGTGCAATCTACAGCCGATAACGATGCAGGTAGGGAAGAGATTATTTTTGAACGGTTGGAACAATTAGCTATCAGTGAAATGCTGGAGTGAGGAGCTAGTCGGGTTGAACAATCCGCGCGCGCTGGATCAGGGTAGTGGTGATGGGGATGGTTAAATCGATGCTGACTGGATCGGTCATGGTTAGTGTGATCCAGTAAACCGTAAATTGGTTTTTGATCAGAAAGTAGACCTGACGATGCGTCTGTTCCGCACTTTTGTATTCATAGGCGCGGAACCAGACCAGATTGTTGTCATGGGTATAAAAACTTCCGCGTTTGAGCAGCGCAAAATCATCGTTATCACTTTGCAGGCGAATGCCGTTTTCCAGCCGTTTCCAGAGCACCGCATTTTTTTCCCAGGCATTGGCTTTGCTTGCGGCAATAAAATATCCCGCTGTGTTATTTACCTCACCGACCAAGATCGAGCCTTGATACTGGTCTTGCAGTTCAATCACATCCAATGCGAGTGCGCTGGGCAAGGTCATTTCCAGCCCCGGTGCCAAATACACCTTGGATGCGTACGCAGACATTGGAGCGAGCAGCAGCAACATCTGGCAGAAACACACCAGACAGCGTCTTGCTGAAACTAAAAAATGGATAGGCATTTGGTGGTGATCACCCGAAAAATACCTGAACACTGCGATATGAATTCATGTGTATTTTGGTAAGGAAAAAGTTTTATTGTTGTTGATTTTTATTGTGGCTCTGTACTGCTGTCGCTTGTAGTGCTTGTAATAGTAGCAGATGGTCGTTGTGGGGAGCTAAATCATCGCGCAAAAAAAAGGAGGTCAAATGACCTCCTCGCGGCATGGTGAACCGCCATGATGTTACTTGGGAATAGACGAGTATTGCACTTACGTTGTTTCAGACTAGAAACAATTACCTACTACGCAGTCCTTTATGTAAATGGGTTACATTGAGTAGCGCACGCCAACAAAGAATTGTCTGCCGGTGTGGTTGAACTCGCGCGTTAAATCCATAGTGCCGTCGCCGGTGCCATAGATGCGCTCTTCTTCATCGGTCAGATTGATTACTTCAAACGTGAAGGTCATGTTGTCGCTGAAGTTGTAGAAGGATGAAAAGTCGATATGGGTCGGCCCGTATTTCATTTCCGCTACATGGCCATTGCCGCCCGGGCTGCTCAGCAGATAATCATCGCGATTGTTAGCTGAAACGCGCAGACCGTAATCGTCCACTTCGTAGAACACGGTCATGTTGTAGGAATTTTCTGACAGGCCGGTCATGTCTTCTGCGGTCACGTGGGTGTAGTTGGTCACTACGCCCAAATTCGAGAGGAAACCGGGCAAGAAGCTCATGGTTTGTTGATAAATCAGTTCATAACCTTTTACATCAAAACCTTCGTTGTCATTCACCGGAATATAGTGAGTGTAAGTCACTTGACTTGGGTCAGCGTTGTAAGCTGGATCGTATTCAGGATCGTTGTAAATCGCATCCCAATATTCTGGATCGATTTGTTTTTCAACAATGTCGGTCTTCAGCGAAGTGGTGACGTTTTTGTAGAAGTAATTCACTGCGAGCAATGACTCTTCCGCGAAATACCACTCCGCACTCAAGTCGATGTCGTTTGATTCGTAAGGGTTCAAGCCTGGGTTGCCGAGGTTGCTCACAGTGCGCGTGGAGTAACCAAAGCTTGGGCCTGCGATATTCAATGAACCCAAGTCAGGGCGAGTCATGGATTTGCCGTAAGACAAACGTGTGACTACATCATCGGTGACATCCAATGAAAAGTTCATCGATGGCAGGAAGTTAATGTAATCGCGTTTTACTTCAACCGAGTCGCCATTAATCCATGCTTGTGAGGTGACATCGGTGGTTACCGCGCGCACACCAAAGTTGGTTTTCAGCAGCATGCTGCCCACATCGAAATTGTTATTCAATTCAACGTAACCAGCGAGCGTTTCTTCGCCCACAATCCAGGCTTGTGCCAAGTCGTCGGTATAGGATTTGGAAATGCGATTATCGCGATAAATTGCATCAAAATCGGCAACGAGGAAAGGTGTTAAGTTGCCGTCGAGCCCTTTACCAAAATCAGATACTGGCAACATTTTTGTATAGCCCACCGCAGAAAATGCTGCAGGATATTCACCTACACCTTCGCGCGATTCTACTTTGCGGTCGCTATAAGCAAGGCCGGCCTCAATCGAGTAGCGATCTTGCGAGAAGGTCAAATCGACTTTGGACGTCAGGTTATCTTTTTTGACATAGTTGGAGCGATTGTTTGCGGTAGTTGCCTGATAATTTGCGGGGTCGTAATAGTCGTAATCATCGCCCCAGGAAACTTCGGGAATATTGGCGTTGTTGCTGAAATCGTAAGAGTAGCGATGCGAGTCAGACACATAATAAAAACGCACTTCTTCGCGGTCGGCTTCGTTCACTGCCTTACCGATCATTGCATTTAATTTCAGGTCATCGCTCAGATCAAATTCACCCGACAATACATACTGATCAAACGTAGAGTCAGAGGTTTGATCGCGGCTTTCAATCCAGGATTCAACATCGTCAAAAGTCGCGGCGATCATACGCTTGCCATCAGCAGCGACAGTAACGTCTACCGGTGTGATTTCGTTGTGCGTTAAAAACCATTCCATTGAGTTGTAGTTAACGCGTGTGTTAGATAATTCCGAGTGCAAAATATCGAGCGTAATTTCTGCGGTATCGGTGGGGCGATATTGCAGCGAGGTGGTTACCCCTAAACGCTCTTGATCATTGCCAAAATAATCGGCGCGCGGTAAACGCGGAGTCCATAAGCAGTTAATCGCTGCAACCGAGGAGCCGTTAAGTTGGCAATCGTCCGCAGCTATATCGCCATTAATTGTTGGATTGGCACTGGCAGGGTAGAGGTCGTTAGTGGCAATCGGAGTCGTCCAGCGCACAGTACCAAAACCTTCCTGGCGCACGGTGCGCTCGGAGTAGGCGACCGAAAATAATGCGCCCAGTTTGTCATCCAAAAATTTATCGCTGATCATAAACGCGAGGCGCGGATCGTTTTCTTTGCTCAGATCGTTGTAGCCATTTTGCAGCGAGGTTGCCATTTTGAAGCCATCAAAATCAAATGGCTTGGCAGAGTATAAATCGACAGTACCGGCGATGCCGCCCTCTTCCATAGATGCGGTCGTGGTTTTTTGAATATCAACGCGATTAAATAATTCAGAGGCAAACACGTTAAAGTCGAATGCACGGCCGGCGTTAATCGTTACGCCGCCTGAGTCCAAACCGTCACTGCCCGCTGGTACTTCCATGCCGTTTAAGGTGGTGCGGGTAAATGACGGGCTGAAGCCGCGCAGCGTGATGTTGCGGCCTTCACCGCCTTCGCGCGAAATGGCAACACCTGGTACACGTTGAATGGCTTCGGCGATGTTTAAGTCGGGAAACTTGCCAATGTCTTCGGCAATAATGGTTTCTTTGGCATTAATCGAATTGCGTTTTTCATCGAGACTTTTTAACAGTGAACCGCGATAACCCGTTACGGTTATTTCTTCTACGCTGCCGGCTTGTGAATCCTGTGCGAGTGTTTGCGCCGTGGCGAGCGACGATATGGCGAGTACTACAGCGGTTGATAGTGTATTTTTGTTGAACTTATTTTTGTTAAGCATGGAAGCTTTCCCCTCTAAATCGTTATTAGTACGAATAAAGAGCTGGCCATTGTTATTCACTGCAAGATAAAGCCCCGAGCCTTCAAGAAGCGTAGTAGCTGCATCGATTACTGAATAGGTGCCCACCAGTTTGTGCGTTTTAATGCCGACCACTTTGTCGTAGGGAACAATAATGGTCAGATTGGATTGCTGCGCAAATTCGGTGAGCGCAATGTCTGCTCTATTGTCGGAGATGTTGAATTGAATGTTTTGGGCAAGGTCATTACTTTCTGCATTTGCTTGATAAACAAATGCAGTGAGTGATGCCGTCAGTGCAATTCCAAATCGATTCAATTCCACTTTCTCCAACGCGGTTGTGAGCCGCTATACCAAAGACGATTTAGCGTTATTTTTCCTCCATACTCGCTACACATATTTTTTAATTTCTCGTAAAAATTATTGTCGTAGCGATTGCTGTTGAGATTGTTGTTGAGGAGTTTGCAGCGAAAGCTCAAATACCCCCTCTGCATTGCGCTGGCTGGCGATATTAAAATTTTCTTTAAGTGCTAATAATAAACCTTCGGTGTCGCCTGCTTTATATAAACCGGCGATGCGAATATCGTTAATGCGCGAATCAACCACTTTAAAATCATCGGATGTGTAGCGGCTTAATTCATCGAGTGCATCTTGTAGCGTTTCGCCGCGAAAGACGACATTGCCATCGCGCCATGAAAGGTGATCCTGAATAATGGCGGAAGCGATAGTTTCAATTGCAGAGGGCAGACTTGCGCGTACCGTTAATTTTTCGCCGCGGCTGAGTTCCTGAATCGCGGCAGATTTAAGATCGCTGCGAGTCGGATCGGTTGTGGTGTCAGAAAATTTGAGTGCGACAGGTTTAACCTGCACGCGCCCTTCGGTAACTATCACATCAAAATTTTGATCATCTTTGCGATACACATTAAATGCAGTGCCGACCGCCTCGACAAATTTCTCGCCGATCTGCACGCGCAGCGGGCGCGTTTTATCGTGCGCAACTTCTACCATCAGCTCGCCTTTTTTGAGCACCAATAAACGCTCGTGCTCGCTATAAGTCACCGACACTTGGGTGCTGGTGTTAAGTAGCATTTTGGTGCCGTCGGGCAAGTTCACTGTGGAGTGTGCGCCTACGCCGGTTTCATAAAGTGTGTTTGATGTTTCAAGTGAATCGCTAGGCTCGGAATTTATCGCCTGTGCAATGGGTGTACTTGATGACGGTGTTTGCGTTTGAATGCTGGGCAGCCATAACCCGAGTGCAATCGCAAATACGGATACCGAAGCCGCAATCGCCCAAGTGCGCGCGGAATGATGTTTGGCTGATGAAGATTGCGCGCCTGTTGTTTGCGCTCCCGTTGTCTGCGCACCTGCTGTCTGTGCAGCGGGGCGATCAAAGAGTTCGGACAAGACGGAAAGGCGATCCATGCGATCCCACAGATTGGCCATCTCCATCAAACAATCTTTGTGTTTGGGGCTCAGGCTCAACCATTGGCGCAGGGCTTCGGTTTCGGCATCGTTTAAGCCGCGCTCAAGGCGTGTCACCCAGAGGCTCGCCTCTTCGTAAATCTGGTTTTCCGTTTGGAAGGGGTAGACGTTGCTCATCACTTTATCTCCCGGCTCTGAGTGCTGCTCAAATCTCTGGCGGCGCCAGAAACTTTGCTGGCGCTGGTCGGCGCTTGCTGCATCTGCATAAATTGACGGCAGCGGTTTAAGCCCATGGCGATGTGCTTTTCAACGGTGTTCTCACTGATGTTCAAGTGTTCGGCTATCTCTTTTTGCGAATACCCATAGACCTTTTTCAACACAAAGGCCTTGCGACATTGAAGCGGAAGATGACGCACCGCTTCACAAAAGTGTTCAAATTCCTGAGTGGCGGATACTTGGTTATAAACCTGATCCAGATCCTCCCCAATTGCATCCCAGTCGAGACTTTCATCATTCATGCTGATGTTGGTTTTGGTCTCGGCGCGCTTCAAATGATCCAGCGCCAGATTGCGCGCAGTGCGATACAAAAATGAACGCGGATGCAAAATCTGCTCGGTTTTCTCGACCGCACAGATACGCACATAGGTCTCTTGCACTATGTCTTCGATTTCTTTGGGTGGCACCAAACGCGATACCGCGCGCATCAACCCGCCTCTAATCGACAGGTATACCTTCTCCAGACTCTCGGTGGTCGTCATAAGTCTTCTTGCGCCTATTATCGTTATATGGTCAAGCGCCCGTCCTAACCGGGGTTTGGCGGGCTTTGTACCATGACGATTGGCAGAAAAAAATCCGCCAGTCGCTCCAAAAAGAATAGCACTGGCGGGTCGCTTAATGTGGTGGGCGAAAGCGTACAGCGGATAAATAGAGAAGGAGTGATTCGTCTTTAAGGTGCAAATTGCGCCTGCAAAAAGGCGACAGCTTCAGCTGCCGCTGGTTTGATCCAGGGCTCATACAGCCAGAAGGTATGGGGTGCATCGGCCAGGGTGACGACCTTGTGGGGAATCTTGTAGATATCCATTTTGGCTGTCATCTCGTCCCTGCCCACATGAAAGCGTGCTTGGGAACTATTCAAAAACAGGATCGGTGGGCTGCTTTCGCCCACGTAATAAGTGGGCGATGCCTCGTGCCAGAGGTCGCGTTTCTCCAGATATTGCCCGCCAAACCAGAGCGCTGCGGCTGAACGCCCGGGCACATCTTCAAATTTGCGCGCTTCGGCGGAGGTAAAGTCGGAGAGGCCATCGATATTTAAAATCAGCTGGGCATCGCTCGATACCTGACTTTGCTGCGCCTGAGGATCAAACCGCTGTAGGCCGTTGGTCATGCCGGTAAGGCTGGCAATTTGCCCGCCCGCCGAAGAGCCGCCCACGGCGATACGGGTTGGGTCAACGTGATACTGATCGGCATTGGTGCGCAGCCAGCGAAGTGCCGCCTTAACGTCATTAACCGCTGCCGGGTACTTGGCTTCTGGCGCCAAGCGATAAGTGATAGTGGCGGCGACATAACCGGCTTTGGCCAGCTCTATCGCCATAGGGGTTAAGTGGGTGCGATAGCCCGCTTGCCAGCCGCCGCAATGTACCAGCACTACACCGGGCGTGCGCTTATCGCTTGGGCTGTTGGCCGGTTGTTTTGGGATGTACAAATCCAATTGCAACTCGCGCGAACCATAGCGCACGTAAGTCAGGTTTTTGTGTTCGATCACCGTATCTGGCACCGCAGTGCTGGCGATGCCCTGAATATTGGGAAAGCTTTTCACATCCTGCGCGTAGCGGTTTTCCGCCGTGTAAGTGTTTTCAAATTTCGGTGTAGCAATGCTGGAGCAGGCACTGATGGTACTTAGTGCCAGCAACGCAGTAATCAGCGATGGAAATTTCATGGTCTTGTACCTGAACTTATTAATTATGGTGCTGTGTTCTGTTCACGTGGCGGCTGCCAATCCTGAAAGATATTTTCCAGCGTAAATGTCGCCGCCTGTTGATCGCTCAGCTGCGGCCGCTTGCTGTTAATCGCCGCGCCGGGGCCGCTGCTGTGGTACTCAAAAAAGCGCGATTCTTCCGGCGTAAAAATCCGGCTCTTGGTGCCGTCGGGCGCGGTGCCGGGCATGCTCGACCAACCCTGCGCATTGATGTGGCTATCCATAAAGGTGCGGATAAACACGGCTTTGCCGATTGCATTTGGGTCGGCGTAGCGACCATCGGGAAAGTTGGTGGTCGGGTGCCAAGGGCGCCCGAGGGTGATACTGCCATCGGGCACACCCGGTTCGCGTGTCAGGCGGCAATCAATAAACGTTAGGCCGTATTCGCTGGCGATATTGGTTGAGGGTGCAGTGATAAAACTGTGAATTTCATTCTCCGCAAAAATACTGTTGCGCGGGCGGCTCACAATAATGCTCCGCTCAAATACCGCGTTGCCTTGACCAAAAATAAAATCCACATTGCCACTAATGGTGGTTTTGTAAAAATACGCGCGTTTGCCATGCACAAAAAGTGTGTCCTGATAGCCATTCAAAATCACTTTGCTCAGGCTAATTTTATCGCTGCCGGTATCCAGCAAGAGCGCAACGGCTTGGCTGTCATCGGCTGCAGTTGGATCATTGCGCGTCTTTTTTCCATCGTTGGTTAAATAGTCAAAGGTGTTTTCGATGGTGAGGTCGGCAAGGTGGATGTTGTGCGCATTGATCGCCACAGTTGCCGAGCCGGGTGTGCCCCAGTTGTCGGCGCGATAGTGACGCGAGTTGCCCGCGAAGGCATCGAAATAAATGCGGGTTTTGCGCGCGCCTGAGCCGCGAATTTCCAGATTGGCGCGGGTGATAGTGAGTTTTTCGTTGTAATCGCCCGCACTTAACAATATCCGGTAGCGTTTGGATTCATCCGCAGGCGCTGCGTCCAGCGCGGCTTGAAGTGTGGTAAATGCAGTGGGTGAAGTGCCACCGACAATTGCATCAAACTCAGGTGCATCAAATTCAGTCGCAACAAGTTCAGTGTCTGTTGCTGGGGATTGTTTCTGGTTGCAGGCGGATAGCCAAAAGAGGCTGGTCAATAAAATTAACGGTATTGTTATTCGCATCGGGCGCGCTCCGGTTTATTGGATTGTTGTTGTTTTTAGGGTTTGGGGGCTAGCAAGATGACGACTGGCAAACAAAAATCCGCCAGTGAATTCAAAAATTATTAATTTGCTGCGTAGAGCGAGCGATGCTTTTTGATAAATGAATAAGCCGCTTGGATGCGTTTAAAATTATCCAGTGCGGCGTTGAGCTGTTCTTGCGGCAACCCCTGACTCATAAGCTTGTCGGGGTGGAGCTGACTGGCGAGTTTTTTATAAGCGCGCCGGATTTCATCTTCAGTCATTCCCACACTTACGCCCAAAATCTTATACGCCTTGTGTAAATCCTGATCCTGACTTGCGGCTGCATCATAGGCACTATCGTTAGTATTGTTATTCGCGTGGTGCGTCGAGCTTGTGTTGTAGGAGTTGCCGCTAGCGCTGTAAGTATCGGCAACAGGTTTGGGCGGATTGCGGCGTAGCGCGATCTGATCCTGAGCGTAAATCATTTTCAGCATGTGACTAAACGCAATACTTTTGTAGCCCAACTCACGCGCAATCCACTGAATTGCGTGCAGCTCTTTTTGCATTAAATAACCATCGGAGCGCGCCATAGCAATTAGATGTACCAATAGAATTTGGATGAGCTTGGGCGTAGTTGCTGCGCGAAACTCTTTGAGCGCTTCGCGTGCATTAAAGCCGGGAATGGTGGCGGATTTAAACAGTTGTAGCGCTTTGCGCTGCTCATCTTCCGCAAGGTTCATTTTTTTCATATGAACCTTGAGGCGGTTAATTTCGCTGCGATTGATCGCGCCATCGCAGTGGGCGACGTAACCCAAAAAGCGAAACGCCGCCGTTAAAAAAGCATCGCGAATAGATTGGCGTTTGTCGGGCATGGTTAATACACCAGAAGTCGGGGGTATTAGCCTAATCCAATTATTCCGCCTGCGTCTATTTTTAGGTGTTTATGCCTTTTAGATGTGTCCTGCGGTTTAATGCGATTGCTGGGCGATATTGGCTGTGGGTTTAAAGGTGCATTCAGACGCGCCGGGGTAGCGTTTTTCGCGGTAGAGATAAGATGGAAGCTGGACATTGGCGAGCGCGCGTTTTGCATCGCGTGCCGATGCTGCATCTGCCAGTGTTAGCTTTTTTTCAGTCTCGTTGTAGTGTGCGGTGAGAGCAGTTTGGTCTGGTTTTAAAATGGTGAGTTTATCGGGTTCCATCAGCGCAAAATAATTTTCAAACTGCAAAATGGCACGCCCAGGGCTAGTCCAGTCACTCGCAAGATCGCGCCCTATCATCGGATGACATGCTGAAACACCCATTATGGATAGTAGCGTCGGCGCTAAATCCACTTGGCTGCTTAAGGTGGCTATGCGCGAGGGTTTTACATCGGCGCCGAGAATCAAACCGGGGATATGGAATTTTTCAACTGGAATTAAATTATTGCCATAAACGCGATTGTCATGGTCGGCAACAATCAGAAATAAGGTGTCTTTCCAGTAATCACTTTTTTTAGCTTGTTCAATAAAATGCCCCATCGCCCAGTCTGCATATTTAACCGCATTGTTTACGGTGTTTTTTGGTTGCTCCATGAGTGGTGTACGGTTATCGGGAAATTCAAATGGCTCATGATTGCTTGAAGTAAAAATCAAACTAAAAAAAGGTTTTTGTGAGCGATGCAGCGTTTCCAATTGTTCTTGTGCGGTCTTGAATAGATCTTCATCGCTTGCGCCCCAACTGCCGACAAAAGCAGGATTTTTAATGCGCGCAAGATCGACAATATCAGTAAATCCATTGCCGGTAAAAAAACCGCGCATATTGTCAAAGTGCGCTTCGCCGCCATAAATAAACTGGGTGTGATACCCCTCTGTTTGAAGTGCCGATGCAATGGTCGAAAAGTTGTGTTGGCTATTGGATAACTTCACCACGCTCTGCGCAGGGGTGGGTAAGTAACCGGAAATAACCGCTTCAATACCGCGCACTGATCGCGTTCCGGTGGAGTACAAACGCTCAAACCAAATACCTTCATGTGCAAGTTTTTCCAATTCTGGAGTGGCATTAATGCCACCGAGGGATTCAACAAAAGTCGCGCCCATACTTTCTTGCAAAATAATAACCAGATTGAGCGGTTTTTCTCTCGTAATCGCTGCTTGTTGCCGGTGCAGGGTTGGGAACTCGGGATCGTTAAATTGATAGTGTTTTAACCAGGGCCAGTCACGGCTGTATTCCAGCATTTCGTTGGTTGCCAATTTCCCGTAAATCTCACTGGAGTGAGCTTCGTGCTTCATGCTGTAGAGCGTATAGAGCACTGAGTAACTTGAGTTGATGACCAGCGAGTTCACCATAGAGTCGCCGGTTATCGCAAAAAATGCAGGGTTGGCCGGGCGATGATGAGTGGTAGAGCGAATCCCCATAAATACCATGACAACAACCAATGGCCAGATAAGCAAATTTTTAATGGGTGACCAAGTGGTTAATTGTGTAGCGGGTAAGTGAAGAATTCGATAAAACAAATAAGACAATAAACCAGTCAACAGTAATCCGCTGATAAACGGCAATCTGAAACCTTGCCACAGGGTTGATAGAACTTCTTTTGGATAAATTAAGTATTCAATAAAAATTCGATTGGGGCGTGTATCGAACTGCATCAAAAAAGCTGGCGTAGCAAATTCCATAAATAAAATGGTGGCTATGCCTATTAGCGACCAGATAAAAGTCCAGTTAAACCAAAACTTTTGCAAGCGCTGCCAAGCAAAAAGCGGCACGGTTAATACTGGTAGAAACAGCCACAAGCTAATAAGAATAATGTCGGCGCGAATACCCTGAATAAAAATCGACAACAAACTTCCTGTCGCAACCACTCGCTCATAATTCCAGCTTACAAGTCCTGCTCGGCTAATACTTAAAATAATTAAGGAAAGGAAAGCCATGCGCACAAGGTAGATATAAGGGCCAAAAGTGGCAGGGCGTGGCAATAAATTATTGAGTTTTAACATTGTTAGGCCGGCCTAATTTAACGATGAACAGCAGCCTAACAACCAAAACTTAAGGTTTTCTTAAGGTAGGTTCCTCCTTTGTCTGCAGCCAAACTCTTGCATATCTATCTTGGCCTTATGTCGTCCAATACTTAAGTTTTTCTTAATTTTCAGTTCGTAGTATGAGTGTTTGTTCTACTAAAGCGCAGACTTCAGGTTGTTATTTTATGCAGATAAGCAAATACCTACTTGAAAGGAATCCTTTTTATTTCGTCGCTCAATTTTTGGTAATGTTGATTGTACTTACTTTGATTATCGATGTGTTTAATGTCGATCAAGTTGTGGCTGATCATTTATACCAATGGGAAGGCTATGACTGGAGCTTAAAAGATGCGTGGTTTACTGCGGTATTGATTCACTTAGGCGGGAAATACTTTTCCATCTTCCTTCTTGTTATTGTTTTTCTTTTGTTGTTGGCCTCGTTTTTCTCCCCCTCTCTGCACGTCTGGACGCGCCGTTTAAGTTATTTACTGCTTGCCGCAGGTTTGGGCTCACTTTTTGTCAGTATCGGTAAAACCCTTAGTCATATTTCCTGCCCTTGGGATTTTGCTCGCTACGGTGGCACGCTGGATTATCTCTCGCTACTCGAACAGCTATATGTTCGCAATGGCAGTCAATGTTTTCCTGCTGGTCATGCCAGTGCAGGTTTTGCATGGGTCGCGCTCTATTTTGTCGGGCTTCATTCCCAATCCAGATGGCGTTGGTTTGCATTAGGTTTTGCGCTGTTTTTAGGAATATTGTTTGGTGTTTCCCAACAGCTGCGCGGCGCACATTTTCTCTCCCATGATCTTTGGTCGTTCGGCGTTTGCTGGATGGTTTCTCTGGTGTGTTATCAACTGATATTGAAGCCCTATGAATCTTTCTAATAATTTGCAGGTAGTAAACAATTCACAGTTTGTTGAGTCTCATGAATCGCCGTTGTTGCCTGCTTGGGTGCGTCGGCGTTTAGATTTACTCAATATTCAGTTGCCCAGTTATTTTTTCTCTGCTGGAATTTCCATTGCATTTGTTCTGCTTTTTAATAAATCCTTTTTTGGGGCTGCATGGAATACTCAGCCGCTGGACTCTTTAAGTGCGGTAGTTTTTTTATTGAGCCTTGCGCCTTTGCTATGGCTTTTAACATTCTTGTTTATCAATGCGCTCTGTATTCCTTATCTCGCTAAACCTCTGGCAATTTTGTTATTAGTGGGAGGCTCATTTGCTGCGTATTTTATGGACGCTTATGGTCTGACGATTGATAAAGAGATGCTAAGAAATGCGTGGGAGACAGATATAGATGAAGTTGAGGGATTGGTTAATTTTCATTTAATTGGCTATGTGATTTTTCTTGGTGTATTGCCGTCCATATTGGTTGCTAAAGCACGTATTCGCTGGGGCGGTTTTTGGCATGAAGTTCGGTGGCGAATAATTCCTGGGGCTATTACATTAATTATCTCGGTAATCGTTATTTTAAGCTTGTCGGATTATTACAGCTCGTTTTTCCGCAACCACAAAAATGTACGCTTTTTGGCTAATCCACTGGGTTTTGTCAATGCGGCAATTGGATTGGCTAACGAAAGTCTTCAGCGTCCTTTGGTGATGGATGCCATTAGCCGTGATGCGCATTTAGGTGCGGGTACTACTCAGCAGACAAAACCGCTGCTGGTGGTGTTTGTTGTGGGGGAAACAGCACGCGCTGCCAATTTTGGTATTAATGGTTATGAGCGCAATACAACCCCCATGCTTGCGCAAAAAGATATAGTGAACTTTAGTCATTTTTCATCTTGTGGTACGTCTACTGCCGTATCAGTCCCCTGTATGTTTTCTGAATTGCCGCGCGCTGACTACAGTGCGAGAAAAGCAAAATCGCAACATGGTTTGCTGGATTTTATTAGCGTTGCCGGCGTCGATGTGTTGTGGCGCGATAACAACTCAGGTTGTAAAGGCGTATGTGATCGTGTGCCTTATGAGTCGTCTAATGAACTGCTATCAGCTGATCTGTGTAAAGACGGTGAATGTTTTGATGAGGCGCTGCTGGATAATTTATCGAGCAAATTAACCGGGCGAAATGAATTTATTGTGCTGCATCAAAAGGGCAGTCATGGTCCGGCATATGATCAGCGCTATCCGGATTCCATGCGAGTTTTTCAGCCGGTATGCAGTAGTAATCGCTTGCAGGACTGTTCAAGAGAAGAAGTGATCAATGCCTATGACAATAGCATTCATTACACAGATTATTTTCTTGGGCGAGTAATCGACTGGCTGACGGCGCAACAAGCAGCCTATAACACAGTGATGGTATATGTTTCCGATCATGGTGAGTCGCTTGGGGAAAACAATATATACCTTCACGGTATGCCTTATGCGTTTGCACCAGATAATCAAAAGCAGGTTCCATTTATTTTTTGGGCTTCATCGAGCTTCTATCGCGACCGGGCGCTAAACAAAGAGTGTTTGATGAAGTTAAAAGACCGTGAATTTACTCAGGATAATATTTTTCATTCGTTTTTGGGGCTGCTGGATATAAAAACGAAATATTATCAGCCGAAGCTGGATATCTATGCGTCTTGTATTGAGCGGAGCTAAGTGATGTGACTAGTTTGGCTGGATAATCAGATCGAATTGAAAGATCTGACTATCCAGTAGGTTGTGTGCTGCTTTGGGCAGATTAATTAGCGATTATTGAGCGGATATTTGACGGCTGTGATGTGCCGGATTCATTCACTGCTTTAATTCGATAAAAATAACGCTGACCAGATTTAAGCTTACTTGAATCAGAGAAAAGCGTATCCGTTAGCGGATTAAATTTATTTTTGCCGTCAGAGATATTTTTGCTCAAGGTTTTCCATGGGCCTTTAGCGCTGGTCGCGCGCTCAACAATATAGTGTTGTCCTGTTGGTGCGCCCAGCCAGTGAATATTATCAACCGAGAAAATCTCTCTTAGTATCGGCGCTTCAGGCACGGGTAATGGTTTGATTTTGCTTTCGCCATTCATGCGCGCTATGGCGAGGCGTACCAGATTAACGACGGTTATCTCCTCGTTTTCATCGCCCTCAGGGAAACCGGGTAAATGGTAGCTATAGGTCTTGTTGTTGGCTGGCTCCAAGTGCCAATAGAAACCGCCATCGTGGCGATGACCGCGTCCACCCCAAATAAAAGCACCGGCAGTTTTTGCTCCGTTTACTTCGGTTTCTACTGCAGCAGTCATAATTTCATTGAGCTTGCCTGAATCCAATAAACCGAATTCACCCAACAAATACACCTTCTTGCCGCCAATTTGGGTTAAATCTTTTTTAACCGTTTCAGGCGATAAGTTACCGACGTTTTCATAATAGTGATTGGAAATAATATCCACATTGGGATCATTTAATGCGAACTCATTGATCTTGGTGTAAGTGCCGTCGACCACTAAATGATTTTTATCCAGTTTTTTAATCAGCGCTGCAGTTTGTTGTAAAAAATCGGCAGTGGTGTCTTTTAATTCATTGCCAGTTTCCCACGCCATAATCGCTTTTTCATCGCGATACTCGCGGCCAGTGATTGAATTTTTGCGTGTTAACACCTGCTCGATAATACTGAGGTAGGCTTTAAACGTTTTACTGTTGGTGTTGTAAAAGTCTTCCGGTTTCTCACCATAAAATGCAGCGAGTTGTTCGCGGCCACCCCACCAAGGCCAGTGGTCAACAAACGGCAAAATCAAACGCAGGTTGTATTTATCGCTCAGTGCGATCATGCGGTCGTAAGACTCCATCGCCACTGGATTCAAACGCGGCATGTCATTTGGATTAAGCGGTTTCAGGATATGCGTTTGGCGATTACACAGATGATCGGATTCCTGCTCAATCGATAACACATAAACGCGCATGGCTTTATGGCCGGTATACACCAGCGATTTAATCCAGTTTTCCTGCTCATCAGCTGTCGGCCACTTGAAATGCTGCCCCCAACCTCTTGGATCAAGTTTACAAACGCCTTGGCTGTCATCTTCAATGCGATGCAACTCAGGAAAGTGTATGCCCGCAAAGCGAAACTCTTTTTCGCCATCCAGTAATTGATGGTCTTTACGAGTGATGAAGTTGTCGAGCGCCAAGCACTGCATGCTGGCGGTGATGAAAAGAAACAATAGAGCTAGATATTTCACAACAGAATTCTCCGTATTGTTATCAAGCTATTTTTACAGAACGTGGATTGTAAAAATGCCGTGGAGTCAATCGCATTCGAGTGACCACATGATGGTGATTAAAAAGAAATTTGCTGATGTGTTTTAGTGTGTTTAATTGCTCGCTACAGCTGGCAGGTCTATTCGCTATAGATCGAGCTTATTGTTGTCGTTGAAAAGTTGGCTCAACTGGGAAAAGATACCAAAAATTACGGGTAATTGTAAGGAGTGAAGGTGTTAAGGGGGTGTTAAGAAAGAGTTAAGTTGTGATCGAAAAGAGGCGAGAGTAATTTCATCTTCCATAGCTGCTGTGAAATGGCATTGTCTAAAATTGGATCTTTAATGGTTTTCTGTTTTTATTGATTTTTAGTTGCTAATACCACTCGCAAAAAATCATGGTATGTCGAAATGAGTTCAATGTTGTGGCTGTCGTATTCGATAATAAAAAAGGCTTCCTTGTATGTGATATTTTTCAACTAAGTTTTTTGATTGTTTTGACGTAGTGATCGTAACAGGTCAGCTACGGATATTTCGTTCGCATCTTTATCTATAGATTGTAAAGAGGTTGCTCGCTCATTCATATTTAATATCCTTAACTATAAGGGCTTACAATGGTATGCCACTCATTTCCATCAAACAGTTTTGCGGTATCCAAATCAGCAATTAGCAGTAGGTTTTCATAAACATCCATGTTGCCTGATGCAATAATTTGTTCGCCGTTATGAGTAGGTCGTAATAATTCTTTGTCGTTCCATACGCGTAATTGGTAATCGGAACTAACCCATAGTTGGTTGTTGTACCAAACCAAATCTTTATTCAGCACACTGGAGTCACCGGTATAAATTTTCTCCCATGTGTGCATGCTGCCGCGCCATAAATTGCCGCCTTCACCGCTGATATAAACAACCCCATCGGGTGCAACTAATACGCAGGAAAGTTGTTCGTTGCTGGGAAAATCACACCATTCCCATTTTTCACCGTTGTAATGCCATACGTCACCACAGCCGCCAACGGCGTACATGTTGTTTTCATTGGGGCCGTGGATGTCTTGAAAACCCATGTCCATATAATCCATTTGCTCTGGCCAACTTAATCCCTCCAATATTGGAATCCACCGGTTTTTTTCTATTCGTTTAAAAACTCGGCGTCCCATGCCAACGGCATAGGCCCACCCGTCAATGCATTTAAGTTTTCTGGTGTTGCAGCTTGTTGTGGGGCCTGGTTTTCCTTCGGGGGTAATGTGTTCTATTTCTTTAATGCCTCCTTTGCCAACAGCAAAAACCAAACCATCGTTTTGCCTGGAAGATAAAATTCCTCGCAGTTCGGGTTTTTGTGCGGTGCAAACTCTGGGGAACCTTAGACCTCCTACTCCATAAGTACCACACTTAATTTCGATGGAAGAAAATATAATTGCAACTCCCCTAGTTTCTCTAGTGCTTTCTTTTAGTACATCATATTCTTCGTCGGGTATGTTTTCTTTAACTACTAACAAAAATTTGTTTTCTTCAAAAAACGTGCAGTCAATTATATCGAAACCTTTTATCGTATCTTCCCATTGCTGTTGAGATAGTACTGAATGTTTTCGCATTAGAAGACAACTCCTGTATCTGGTTTAATTGGGGCACCATTTTTATCTTTGGCGCTTAACTGAGTATTTGATTGATTACATGCATTTTTGTAGTAGTCATCAAGTTGCGAGCGCATGCATTTTTTGCTGCACAGAGATAATGGGAATGCTTTCATGTGCGAAACAGCTGCTGCATCGAGAGCATCACCTAAAGAAATCTTGTCATTTATGACTTTCCCTTTTCTGAAGCTTTTTCTAATGCTCCATCCATTGCGTCATGTACGCGCCCATGGCTGCCATTGTCCTTGCCTCCTTCAACACACACAGTAGGTGCTTCAGAGTGTTTGTAGTTAGCACATCCTGCTTCTTTTATCATGGCCAAAAAGTAGTGCTGGAGGTTACGGCAACCAGTGTAAACAATCCATTTTATCTGGCGGAGTTGGCAAATTTTTCTTGCCCTGCTCGGCGCTAGTTTGTGAGTAAAACTGTGCTCTCGCCAACTTCAATTTCTTTTTACAGAAAGCTGCCATGGGTAGGTGATTTTATTGTGCGCAATCTGGATTTTACCCAGCACCGTCAAATTGATCGATGGCTGAGTGCAGGTCTGTCGATGTTGCGTGACTCTGATCCTGATTGGCTGGATGCTTATCTTTCTGCACCTGTATGGAATTTTATTTTGCCAGCAGGCGTGTTTGGTGAGCAGGCGGTGTGTGGCGCTATTATGCCTAGCGTAGATAAAGTGGGGCGCTATTTTCCTTTTATCCTATTTTTTAATCGGGATGCGGTTGCAGATATCCAGCTCCGCAATAGTTACTTGGCAAAGATTGCTTCGTTGTTGCCCTGTCTGCTGGAGCGTGAAGTTTTGTCCGATGATATTCCCGATTATATTTTGCAGGGACTGAATTCTGGCGAGCTAATATCGCTCATTGAGCCGTGTGGTGGTGCAACTAATTTTTTTAACACAAAAGAAAAATTCGGCTGTTATTGGCGGGCAGATGGAACGGAAATGTTAGATTGCTCTGCGGATGTTGGAGTGGATTTTTTTATCAAATTGTTTGGTAGGGCAGGTTAATTTGCAATTGACTTAGCTTGTCCTGAATTGAAAGTGGCCGCGATTGCGGCCACTTCTTGGATATAATCAGGCTAGGTGTTATACATTGAACAAGAAGTGCATTACATCGCCATCTTGAACGACATAATCTTTACCTTCTTTGCGCGCTTTACCGGCGGTTTTTGCACCTTGTTCACCTTTGTATTGCACAAAGTCTTCGTAAGCGATGGTTTCTGCGCGGATAAAACCTTTTTCAAAATCGGTGTGAATAACACCGGCCGCTTGGGGTGCGGTTGCGCCAACAGGAATGGTCCAGGCGCGTACTTCTTTAACGCCAGCGGTGAAGTAAGTTTGAAGACCGAGTAATTGATAACCGGCGCGAATAACGCGGTTCAAGCCTGGTTCTTCCATGCCCATTTCATCGAGGAATTCTTTTTTGTCATCGCCTTCAAGCTCGGCGATGTCAGCTTCCAGTTTATTGCAAATCGGTACGACTACGGATTTTTCTTCTGCAGCGATTTTGCGCACTACATCCAGATGCGGATTATTTTCAAAACCATCTTCAGACACATTGGCGATGTACATGGTGGGTTTGAGGGTGAGCAAATTAATTTCTTTGAGCAGTGCGACTTCTTCTTTATCCAATGGGAAAGAGCGCAGTGGTTTGGCTTGATCCAAATGTGGTTGGATTTTTTCCAGTAACGCTTTGATCGCAACCGCGTGTTTGTCGCCACCTTTAGCGGCTTTAGCGTAGCGGTTGATGGCTTTGTCTACCGCTTCCAGATCGGCCAGCGCCAGTTCGGTATTGATCACTTCAATGTCGGCAGCCGGGTTTACACCGTTGGCAACGTGAATCACGTTGTCGTCATCAAAGCAGCGCACCACGTGGGCGATGGCATCGGTTTCGCGAATGTTGGCGAGGAATTTGTTGCCCAAGCCTTCGCCGCGCGATGCGCCTGCGACCAGGCCAGCGATATCAACGAATTCCATAGTGGTTGCGACAACGCGCTCGGGTTTTACGATTTCAGCGAGCATGTCCTGACGTGGATCGGGTACAGTCACGATACCGGCGTTAGGCTCGATGGTGCAGAAAGGGAAGTTTTCGGCGCTGATACCGGCGTTGGTCAGGGCGTTGAACAGAGTTGATTTGCCGACGTTGGGCAGGCCGACGATGCCGCAGTTAAAACCCATGATATGTATCCACTAAAGTGCAAATAAAGAAAAGGCCGCAATTATACAGGCTTGGTCGAAACTTGTGCCCTGCTTATTTTTTCGGTGTGTCAGGTTTTTTCGGATCGGTATGCAGGTTTTTCATCGCCGTATTCCAGTCGCCTTTGAGGGCGTCAGGTGCGAATTTGACGGCACGGGCGATGGCATCATCAATTAATTCCTGTTCGCTGGTTGGCGCACGCTTCAGCACGAAATTGGCGACCATCGCCGCGGTACCTGGATGACCAATCCCCAAACGCAAACGCGGAAAGTTCTGATTGTTGCCCAGAGCGGCAATGATATCGCGCAGGCCATTGTGACCGCCGTGGCCACCACCTTGTTTAAAACGCGCAACGCCGGGGGCGAGATCCAGCTCGTCGTGAGCAACCAGAATTGCGGCTGGCTCAATTTTGAAAAAGTTCGCCATAGCGCCCACGGATTGCCCGCTGCGATTCATATAAGTGGTTGGGATGAGCAGGCGCAGGTCGCGGCCTTGATAGTTGGCGCGTGCAGTCAGGCCGAAGTATTTGTTGTCGTTAACGAGCGATACACCCAAAGTGCGGGCGAGTTCTTCGACAAAATCCTGCCCGGCGTTATGACGGGTGCGCTCGTATTCGCTGCCGGGATTACCCAGCCCGACTATAAGCTGAATCTCGGTATTGGCCATGATCTTTCCTGTGTGTTCGTTTTGACAGTGCGTTCGGCGCGCATTGTCCCTTTATAGTCGCCATAAAAAAAGGGTTGGATCCGAAGATCCAACCCTTTTCGACAGGAACAGAAGAAAATTAAGCTTCTTCGGTCTCGGTGTCTGCACCACCTTTTGGCTTCTGCATGGTAACAACAGCCAGATTGTGGTCATCGCCTTTTTGCAGGTCGGCAGAAACAACGCCGCCAGGCAATTTCAGGTCGGTGATGTGCAGGATGCTGCCAACTTCCATTGCCGCAACATCAACTTCGATGAATTCTGGCAAGTGTTGTGGCAAGCAGATTACGTCCAATTGGGTCAAGTTATGAACCACTTTACCGCCTTGGATTTTCACGCCTTTAGAGGTAGCTTCGTTGATGAAGTGTAAAGGTACGTGAGTGTGAACCTTGGTAGATTTGTCTACACGCAGGAAATCCAAGTGCAACACAACTGGCTTGGATGGGTGACGTTGTACGTCTTTCAGGATTACGTCCTGAGCAGTACCGTCAACATTCAAGCTGATGATGTGAGAGTAAAAAGCTTCGTGTTCCAAGTGCTTCATCAGCTCGTTAGCGGTAACAGAAACGCTAGTTGGAGCTACGTTGCCGCCGTAAATTACAGCAGGAACTTGACCAGCCAAACGACGCAGGCGGCGGCTCGCACCTTTCCCCAAGTCGTTACGGGCAGTTGCATCTAATTTAAAGTCTTCAGACATTTTTCCGTCCTCAATTTTCCGTGTAGATCCGCGACCAGAATCTACCGGGTTTCAATAACCACTGTGCGATATATGCAGTGGCAGTTTACCGAGAGTAATGACCGCCTTAGCGGAACATTGCACTCAGGGATTCTTCATTGCTCAGGCGACGCATAGCTTCGGCGAGCATTCTTGACAGTGTCAGGCTGCGAATGCGCGGGCAATCTTTGGCAGCTTGGCTGAGCGGGATTGAGTCGGTGACGACTAATTGATCCAGCTCGGAATTGTTGATGTTGTCGATAGCGATGCCTGAAAGTACCGGGTGGGTACAGTAGGCGATCACTTTTTTGGCGCCTTGAGCTTTCAGGGCTTTGGCTGCGCTGCACAGGGTGCCAGCGGTGTCGATAATGTCATCTACCAGCAGGCAGGTGCGGCCTTCAATATCACCAATGATGTGCATCACTTCGGCAACGTTAGCGCGTGGGCGGCGCTTATCGATAATCGCCAGATCTATGCCTAATTGTTTGGCTACCGCGCGTGCGCGTACAACGCCACCAATGTCGGGTGATACCACAATCAGGTCTTCAAATTTTTGCTGTTCAATATCTTCCAGTAGTACTGGCGAGCCGTAGACGTTATCTACTGGCACATCAAAGAAGCCTTGAATCTGCTCGGCGTGCAGGTCAACGGTGAGTACACGGTCAACACCTACACCTACCATCATATCGGCCACAACTTTGGCGGTGATGGGTACGCGTGCGGAGCGAACGCGGCGATCCTGACGGGCGTAGCCGAAGTAGGGGACTACTGCGGTGATCCGGCCAGCAGAGGCGCGACGCAATGCGTCCACCATTACGATTAATTCCATCAGGTTGTCATTGGTCGGGGCGCAGGTGGGTTGCACCACAAATACATCGCGACCGCGCACGTTATCGTGCAGTTCGACGGCGATTTCTCCATCCGAAAATTGTGAAACCGAAACATTGCCCAGTGGCATACCCAGTTGGTCAACAATTTTTTGCGCGAGTGCCGGGTTTGCGTTGCCGGTAAAGACCATTAAGTCAGTCACGTCAGATACCTTTTGGTGATGGTAAATAATGATGGCTGGAGTGGTTGTGCTGGTAAATCGCCAGAGCCGATACTTTTTGTCTGTATATAGTCTGTCTGCGCAAAGCAGAGTTTTTTACCCTAGGAAATTTTTCCGGATAAGGTAGAGAGATAAGTATTGGCTGAGAAATATTCAGATTGGTCATTGTAAAAGATTCGTGTTGATGGTGCGGAGTAAATTGTGAACACACCTGAAACAATGACTTAAAAATAGATGGCAGGGGCGGAAGGACTCGAACCTACGAATGGCGGGATCAAAACCCGCTGCCTTACCACTTGGCGACGCCCCTATATTTTCGAAAAATCGAAAACGTACTTGATTAGTCTGACGGAAGCAGTTCGTAGAGCGGTGATTGGTTTACACCTTTTGCTACGAAACCGGGCAGATCTTTAGGCAATTTTGCCAGCACGTAAAGTGCTTCTTCTGCCGTCTCAAAGCTTGCAAAAACGCAGGCTCCGGTTCCCGTCATTCTCGCGTTGCGATCAAATTTCTGTAGCCAGATGAGTGCGTTATCGACTTGCTGATAGAGCTTTCTCACCAAGGCTTCGCAGTCATTTTTACCGCCCCGCTCAAGGAAGGCCGCCACTTTAATGGCCGAAGTATCTCTTGTCAAATCTTTGTTAGAAAATATTTCAGCAGTGGATACATGGCAATCAGGTTGAGCAACCAAAAACCATTTTGGTGGCATTTTGATAGCTTCAAGCTCCTCGCCAACGCCTTCAGCCCACGCTGTTTGGGCATTTATGAACACCGGAACATCGGCACCGAGGCGCAAACCTATCGCCTGCAATTCTTTTTTGGTCAGATTGCAGTCCCATAAATGATTCAACGCCACCAAAGTTGTGGCGGCGTTGCTGCTGCCTCCACCAATACCGCCGCCCATCGGCAGATATTTTTCCAGTTGGATATCCACGCCCGCCATCGCAGCTTTATAAGGTTCAAGCGCACGCGCGGCTTTGATAATCAGATTTTGCTCAAAATCGACACCGGGTAAATCTGGAGAGAGCGTTAATTGGCCGTCGCTGCGCGGAGTAAATGTCAGTGTGTCGCCGTAATCGAGTAGCTGAAACAGGGTTTGCAAGTTGTGGTAACCGTCAGGGCGGCGGCCGGTGATATGCAAAAACAGGTTGAGCTTGGCGGGCGAGAGTAAGGTCAGGCTGGTCATTGAGCGGTTCCTAACTGCCAGGAGCGAATAACCAGAATCAGGCGCACATCCTGATATTCAGCCGTAATCTTCCCCGGCAGCGGCAAGGTCGCGCCATTGAAATCGTGGTCGCGATAGTTGCTGTAGTAGATATTCCAATCGCCTTGGGTGAGTTGGTCGATCATCCCGCTGTCATTTTGTTGCAGATGGGTGATGCGCAGTTTGGGCGCTGGCACACCGCGCACCCAGTAAGCGAGTTGGGCGACGGGCAGGGTCCAGCCCGCCGTTTTTTTGATGAGCGCTTCGGCGGTTTTGGCTTCTTGTGCGGCTTCGCCGGTTTGCTCAAGGCGGACTTTATCGGGGGTGCCGGTGATGATCATACTTTTCTGCCCGAGCGGCCCACTCAGGTTGATCTGGTAATTAGCGGTGTTTTGCACCCATTTCACACTGGCGCTGCCGCTGTCGTTCTGGGTACGAATACCCAGTTTGCCGTTGAGCTGCCAGTTGTTGATCGCCTGCACCTGACGCTGGTGCTCCAGTACATCTTGCGGGGGCGTGAAAGTGCCGCGGTGGGCGCAGCCACTGATGAGCAGCAGCGCCAATATCGGCAGCAGATAGCGGTGGATCATAAATCGGCCTTAAGGCGGTTGAGGGTTTCCAGCAGCACCGGGTCATTGGGGGATAGCTTTTGGCCGTCGCGCCAGACTTGGAGTGCTTCTTCTTGATTGCCCAGTACCCACAGGATTTCCCCCAAGTGGGCGCTGATTTCTGCGTTAGGGCTGGCGGCAAATGCGTTGCGCAAATATTCCAGTGCCTCGGGGTATTTGCCGGTGCGGAACAGCAACCAGCCCATGGAATCCATTATGGCGCCATCGTCGGGTTTTAGTTGCAGGGCTTGCTCCAGCAGGCTTTGCGCCTCGGCATAGCGGTCTGTGCGGTCGGCCAGAATATAGCCCAGCGAGTTAAGCGCGGCGGCATTATCTGGCTCTTGTTTCAGAATTTGGCGCAGGTCACGCTCGGTGGCGGCGAGGCGTTTGCGCTGGTTGTTGAGCATGGCGCGCGCAAATAGCAGGCGGGTGCTGCTGGGGAAGTTGGTCAGTCCCTCAGTGAACACTGCATCAGCTTCGGGCAGATGCTTGTGGCGCTCCAGTGTTTGTCCGTGCAGCACATAGAGCGCTTCGCTTTGATCGGGGAAGCGCAGGCGCAGGCGATTCATATGTTGCTGGGCGCTGAGAAAATCTTTCTGGCGCACAAATATATCGATCAAACTGATAGTCGCCGGCAGGAAATCATTGCCGTCATCGACTTGCAGGTAATTGATGATTGCCTCGGGCAGATCATTGCGCGCTTCGGCCATGCGCCCCAAATAATAGTGCGCGGTGGATATGTGCAAGTCGCGATCCAGCAGCTCCTCAAATGCCCACTGTGCCGTTTCTATGTCTTTGCGCTCCAGCGCGACTATCCCCAGCGACAGCAAAATATCGCCATTGCCCGGTAGCTGTTGGGTGAGGATGATGAATTGCTCCTGCGCCAAGCCCATATCGTGGTGAATCAGGATGCGCGCGTATTGCTGGCGCAAGCCCACGTTGTCGGGGTATAGCTCCAACAGCGCGGCCATTTTGGCGAGGGCTTCCTGATCGCGTTTGATTTGATGCAACAGGTTTGCCTCAAGCACCGCAGCGGGAATGCTGCGCGGATGCAGTTTGAGTGCGCGATGGGCGAGGTTCATTGCATCGTCATAGCGCCCTTGCTGCTGCAGCAAAATTCCGCTGCCGACCAGCAGTTGCTCGTCTTCCGGATGGCTTTGCAGTTGGGGGGCAAAATCGTTCAGCAGCGCTACCCGGTCGCTATCGTTCAGTTTGGCGGCTTGGCTGGCGATGGTTTGAAACAGGGATTCCTCGCCCAACTCCATTAATCGACGCGAATATTCAAACGCTTCGCGCAATTGGCCAAGCTGGATATGTGCCATGCCGATATTGGCCAGCGCGTCCTTATCATTGGGTGCGGCTTTTACCCAAATTTGCGCCATCTCCATCGCCGTTGTGTCATTGCCCAGATAGCGCGCGATCATGGTAGCGCGCTCGGCAACCTGCGGGTCGCGGGTTTCGCGCGCCTGCTGCACATAGTTGCTGAGCGCCAAATCATACTGGGCGCGGCTGCCCGCCAACTCTGCAGTTAGCAGCGAGTAGAGGGTTTCGGTTGCAAAGGGCTTGGCTGGGGTGTGGATGATCACTTCCGGCGCCATCTCGGGTGTCGCCAGCTCAGACGCCGCCACAGTGCGCGCCGATTGCAGGCTGCAACCGCTCAATACCCAGTAAAGGGTCATGCTCGACAATATGATGGGGCGGTGTTTGATCATGCGCGGCCGATAAGTGGTCGGTATAAATGGTCGATAGACTTGGCGCAGGTTTGCGCGGCTGGACATCATAAACGCGAACAGGAGCGATAAACAGTGCGACAGTGTTTAGCTGTGAAAAGATCCTGTGTTTGTGGCTTAACCGCCGACGCGGCGCATGTTGGGCGGCTGGGTATCGAGTAAACGGCGGCTTTCCACAAAGGTCTGCTGGATTAAGTAGGCATCGCCACTGGCGCGATGGCGCTTGATGTCGAGGCGTTTTTCCAGTTGCTGTTTGGTGCGATCCCAGAGCATTAGCTGATCTTCGGTGGCGATTATCTCAATCGGGCTGAGGTGAAAGCTGGGGTTGATGCGCCCGGCGAAAAACAGGCGGTTCAGCCAAGGGCTATCGTGTGTCCAGGCATCACTATAAGCGGTGGATGTGCCGAGAAAATCGTTAAGTTCGAGGCAGATGTCGCGCGGTTTGCGTCCGCGCGATTCGATCAAGTGGCGTGAAATACCGTGTACGGCCTGAGCGCTCTCGCTCCAGTGATCCCATTCCGGTGGCGGTTCGATCAGCGCGCAGTAGCGGTCGCCATTGGCTTTAACCACGCCTATCTCAATCGGATAACTGCGCGAGCCAAAGCCTGAGGCTTCAATATCAATAATGGTGGGGATACCGGGTTTACGCATAAAACAATCCTGATTTTGCGCTTGTGATTGAGTATAGATGCTGCTGCCAGCATTCGATGTCTTGGGTTAATAACCTTTCTTTATGGCAGGATTAAGAATTTGCCTCTTGTCATGCCCCTTCCGTGACCGGACAATACCGCCATCCAAAACCCGTGCCATTACGCGCGCCATACAATTATTAGCTCAACCCATGACCCTGTTAGCCTTTGGTATCAATCACACCACAGCGCCTCTCGCCCTGCGCGAGCGGGTTGCGTTCGCGCCTGAGAGTCTGCAGGGCGCGATGCAAGAGGCTTGCGCCCAAGCGGGATTGGCCGAAGTGGCCATACTCTCCACCTGCAATCGCACCGAAATCTATGCCGCGAGTGAAGGTGATGCCAAGGCGATCCAGCAGTGGCTGGTCGATCACACCGCGATCAACGCTGAGGATCTGGCCAAAAGCTACTACTGCTATCAGGATCAGGAAGCCGTGCGCCATATGATGAAGGTTGCCGGTGGCCTGGATTCACTCGTGCTGGGTGAACCGCAAATTTTAGGCCAAATGAAGTCAGCTTTTGCGGTAGCGAAAGAAGCGGGCACCTTGGGCGCAGAATTACACGCCACTTTTCAGCAGGTATTTAATATCGCCAAGCGCGTGCGCACTGAAACGGCGATTGGTGAGAACCCGGTTTCGGTTGCCTATGCAGCGGTGAGCCTTGCGCAGCAAATTTTTTCCGACCTCAAACAAGATACCGCGCTCTTAATTGGTGCGGGCGAGACTATCGAGCTGGTAGCGCGCCATCTGGCAGAGCAGGGCATCAAACAGATTATTGTGGCCAACCGCACCCTCGACCGCGCTGAGCGTTTGGCGCGTGAGTTTAAAGCTGAGGCGATTTTGCTGGCGGATATTCCCGAGCAATTGCATCGCGCCGACATAGTGATTTCCTCCACTGCGAGCCAATTGCCGCTGTTGGGTAAAGGTGCGGTTGAGTCGGCGCTGAAAAAGCGCAAACACAAGCCGATGTTTATGTTGGATATCGCCGTCCCGCGCGATATTGAAGAGCAAGTCGGCGAGCTGGATGATGTGTATCTCTACACCGTCGATGATTTGTATGCGGTGATCGACGAAAATAAAAAATCGCGCGTTGCCGCGGCAGATCAAGCCGAAGAAATTATTACCGAAGGTGTTGAATTATTTTTGCGCCAACAGCGCGCGCTCAATGCGGTGGAAACGGTAAAAGCCTATCGCAGCCAAGCGGAGCAGTTGCGCGATCAGGAATTGGAAAAGGCGCTGCGCAATTTGCACAGTGGCGCCAATCCCGAGCAGGTTTTACAACAGTTGGCGCGCAACCTGACGAATAAATTAATCCATTCGCCAACTGCCGTATTAAAAGAAGCGAGCGCAAGTTCGCGCCATCATGTGATTCAGGTGGCGCATGAATTATTTGCGCTCACGATTACAGCTGATGCATCAACTACATCCGAACATTCTGTTAACCCTGCTGCCGAATCGGGCAGTGAAGCAAGTGAGCCATAATGAAAGCGTCGATTTTAGAAAAACTGGAACGCCTTAAAGAGCGCTACGAAGAAGTGAGCGCGATGTTGTCGGATGCCGATGTCATCAGCAATCAAAGCAAATTCCGCGATCTTTCCAAAGAGTACGCAGAACTTGAGCCAGTGGTGCAGGGCTATCAAGGCTATTTGCAGCTGCTTGCCAATATCGAAGAAGCCAAACACCTGTTGGTGGACGGCGACGACGATATGAAAGAAATGGCTGAAGAAGAGTTAAAAGAGTGCGAAGAGCAACTTGAGCCTATGCAGCTTGAACTGCAAAAGTTGCTCCTGCCCAAAGACCCTAACGATGAGAAAAACTGTTACCTCGAAATTCGCGCCGGTACTGGTGGCGATGAAGCAGCGATTTTCTCGGGTGATTTGTTTCGCATGTATTCGCGCTACGCTGAAAATCAAGGCTGGCGTGTAGAAGTGCTCAGCCAAAATGAAGGCGAGCACGGCGGCTTTAAAGAAATTATTTCGTTGGTATCCGGCCAAGGTGTTTATTCAAAATTAAAATTTGAATCGGGTGCGCACCGCGTACAGCGCGTGCCGGAAACTGAATCCCAAGGGCGCATTCACACCTCGGCTTGTACCGTTGCGGTGATGCCGGAAGCGGATGAGTTGGAAGAGGTAAATATCAATAAAGCGGATTTGCGTATCGATACCTTCCGCGCGTCCGGCGCCGGTGGTCAGCACGTAAACAAAACTGATTCGGCGATTCGTATTGTGCACATTCCCACCGGCTTGGTGATTGAATGTCAGGACGAGCGTTCACAGCATAAAAATCGCGCCCGCGCGATGAGTTTACTGGCAACCAAATTAAAGCAGGCGCAGGAAGATGCAGCGCATAAATCGCTGTCCGATGAGCGCCGCAGTCTGGTTGGCTCAGGCGACCGCTCCGAGCGTATCCGCACTTACAATTATCCGCAGGGTCGCGTGACCGATCACCGCATCAACCTCACCTTGTATTCCTTGGATGCAATTATGCAAGGCGAGTTAAACCCGGTAGTTGAACCGCTTGCACATGAATACCAAGCCGATCAATTGGCGGCGATTGCGGATTAATTTTTAAGTCTTTGTACCAATGTAGGTTGGGCAGCAATGCCCAACATCGCTCTCCCGAATGAAATTTTGTTGGGCATTGCTGCCCAACCTACGTGGCCTTTCTCTATGAGCAACATCACCGTTGCACAATGCCTGCAATTGGCACCTGAGCTGGAATCAATCAGCGATTCCGCGCGTCTCGATATCGAATTAATTCTCTGTCATATCCTGCAAAAAAATCGCACTTGGTTATTCACTTGGCCGGATAAAACTCTCACCGCCGAGCAAGAAAATGTGTTTAACGATTTCTTCGCGCGCCGCAAAAACGGCGAGCCAGTAGCGCATATTATTGGTCAGCGCGAATTTTGGTCGCTGCCATTAATCGTTAATAATTCCACGCTGATTCCCCGCCCGGATACCGAATTATTAGTCGAACTAACGCTCGAATTATTTGCGCAGGATGAACCCGAAACCCAGCGCCACTGCTTGGATTTAGGCACAGGAACCGGCGCGATTGTATTAGCGCTGGCGAGTGAAAAACCGCACTGGAATTTGTTGGGGGTGGATCAATCGGCTGATGCTGTTGCGCTCGCGGAACAGAATCGCCAGCACTTGGGTTTTGAAAATGTACGCATTGTGCAGAGCAATTGGTTTGCACAGATTTCTACACAATTATTTGATGTGATTGTCAGCAATCCACCTTATATAGATCCGCAAGATCCGCACTTGGTGCAGGGCGATGTGCGCTTTGAACCGCGCTCGGCATTGATTGCCGATAATCACGGCTTGGCTGATATTGAATTGATTATCCGCGAGAGTAAAAATTATCTGAGCATCGATGGCTGGCTGCTGCTGGAACACGGTTATGATCAGGGCGAAGCCGTGCGCAAATTGTTTGCGCAAAACGGATTTGAACAGGTAGAAACCCGCCGCGATCTGGGCGGCAATGAGCGCGTCAGTCTCGGTAGAAAAACGGAGTCACAGTGAACGACGAACAACTGCTGCGCTACTCGCGCCAAATCATGTTGCCCGATGTCGATCTCGACGGGCAGGAAAAATTATTAGCCGCGCGCGTGCTCATTATTGGTTTGGGTGGTTTGGGCTCGCCGGTGGCTTTGTATCTCGCTGCGGCCGGTGTCGGCCATTTGGTGTTGGCCGATTTTGATGCGGTGGATTTAACCAATTTGCAACGACAAGTTGCGCATACTAATTCGCGTATCGGTATGAACAAGGCGGCATCGGCTGCTTTGTCGTTACAGGAGTTAAACCCTGAAATTACCATTGAGTGCGTCGAGCAAGTATTGAATGCCGATAATCTCGCCGCGCAAGTGCAGCAGGCTGATGTGGTTGTAGATTGCACCGATAATTTCGCCACGCGCTTTGCGATCAACGCGGCTTGCGTCGTTGCAAAAGTGCCGCTGGTTTCAGGTGCGGCGATTCGCCTTGAAGGGCAAGTTGCTGTGTTCGATGCGCGCAAGGAATCCAACCCTTGTTATCGCTGCTTGTATGAAGAAGATTCGGATGATCTGACCTGCGCTGCCAATGGTGTGCTCGCGCCGCTGGTTGGTGTGATTGGCTCCATGCAAGCGCTCGAAACTATCAAACTGATTTGCGGTTTTGGCACTAACCTCGCCGGGCGTTTGTTGCTGCTGGATGCGCGCCATATGCAGTGGCGCGAATTGAAATTACCCAAAGATCACAACTGCCCGGTTTGCGGCCAGAGTAAGGCAGTGTAAAGCACTTGTTTTTTGCGATGGCATCCTTATATTGGCGCCATTCAATTTGAAATTTTACTTTTTATTTACGCAAAGGTGTTCCGATGAGTGAAGTTCCGTCTCCGTATAAAACCGGTTTTTTACCGGCTCTTATTTTCAGCTCGCGCTGGTTGCAATTGCCCTTGTATCTGGGGCTGATCATCGCCCAGTGCGCCTATGTGTTTTTGTTTTTGAAAGAGCTGACTCATCTGGTTTTTGATGTAAACACGCTCGGCGAGCAGCAAATTATGCTGATCGTACTTGGCTTGATCGATGTAGTAATGATTTCCAACCTGTTGGTGATGGTTATTGTCGGTGGTTATGAAACCTTCGTGTCGCGTTTGCGTTTGGATGGCCACCCCGACCAACCTGAATGGTTGAGCCACGTTAATGCCACTGTGCTTAAAGTTAAATTGGCGATGGCAATCATCGGTATCTCGTCAATCCATCTGTTAAAGACGTTTATTGAAGCTGGAAACATCGGTATGCCAGGTGCAAAATTCACCGAAGCAGGCGTAATGTGGCAGACCATCATTCACATGACCTTCATCGCCTCTGCTATCGGCATCGCTTACACCGATTTGTTAATGCAGCGCGTTAGCTCCGCAAATAAAGCCAAGCATTAATTTATGGCGCGGTAAAAAAGAGTTTGATAAAAAATCAGTTTGTAGAAATAGGCGGCCAATTGGTCGCCTATTTTTTTGCGTGGTATTCACCAGAGAGTTTTTTTATGCGCTCAGAAAAATCCCGTGCGGTTGGTTCGGCTCATAATCGCCGCCGCAAACATTCCATTCCTTGGCATTATTTGTTGGTGTTGTTGATTCTGCCTGTCGCGGGAACGGTTGATTTGGCGATTAATTACCAAGCGCCTTGGGCGATATTGGTTTACGTGGGTGCTAGTTTTCTTACCTATTATTTTTATTGGGATGACAAGCGCCGCGCTAAACGCAATGAATGGCGTATCCCTGAGGCGAATTTGCATTTGTGGTCATTTGTCGGCGGCTGGCCGGGGGCTTTTATCGCGCAGCAGCAATTTCGCCATAAAACCAAAAAAGTATCGTTTCGCTTAGTGTTCTGGTTGATTGTCGCATCGCACCAGATTTTGTGGTTTGACTGGTTGGTAATGGATGGTAAGTGGTTGTTGTCGTTTTTGCCGAGCGTTATGCATTAATGAAAAAAACCGCAGGCCATTTGCATGACCTGCGGTTTATCAGCATGAGCGTTTGAAGATTAGAACTTGTAGTTCAAGCTGATGGTGTAGTTGCGCGGTGTGCCGTAGCGGTAACTGCTGAAATAGCCTACTTGTGAGTAGTATTTTTCATCCGTTACGTTAGCGGCATTGAATTGCGCACTCAGATCATCGGTGATGTTGTAGCGAGCCATCAGACTAACCAGTGCATAGGCTTCCTGAGTGAGGCGATCAGGTTGCCCAGCAGGATTAATGCCTGCGGAGTAGGTTTCGTTTTGCCAATTTACACCACCGCCCACCATCAACTTATCAAGCGCACCGCCGAATTCGTAAGAGGTAAATAGCTTGAGTGATTTGGTTGCATTGTCGGTGTTCAGATCATTGCCATTAGCGTCTTCGATAGTGAATTGGGTGTAGCCTGCGCTGATGTTCCAGCCGTCTATTGGTTGACCAACCACTTCAATTTCAAAGCCTTTGCTCTGCGCGCCTTCAACTCCGATGTACGCATACATTTGCTCTGGTGTTCCTGTAAACGTATTGTCCAGCTGAGCCAAGTTGTCTTGCTGGATATCGAAGTAGGCAACAGTAGTCTGCAGTCGGTCATCCAGGAAGCGGCTCTTCAAACCAATTTCCGCGCTCTCGCCAACCAGAGGATCAATGAAGTTGCCATCGGCATTGCGATTATTTTGTGGTTTGAAAATTTCGGTGTAACTGGCGTAGATGCGGTGAGCATCGGTTAAATCATAGAGTGCGCCAGCGTAGGGGATAAACTCGTCGTCAACGCCGTAATCAACAATACCACTCCAGTCAAAACCATTGCGCTTCCAGGTTGCTACACGTCCACCCAAAATAAATTTGAGTTTGTCTGTCGCAGAAAGACGAGTAGCCGCGTAATAACCTTCTTGCTCAGTTTCGCTGCCTTGTGATTGCGTGCGTGTGGTATCCCACTCTGGCTCATCCAGATCAAGGCTGTCCCACTCGTAGAAATTGGTTACTGGAACTCTGTCGTAACCGCCGCTCATGTCGCCACCCAGAGGAAGCTGGGTAAAGGTTTTTGCAGATTGATCGGCACGCAGGGCACCTACTACAAAATCATGGCTTTGGTTGAATAGGTTGAAATCACCTTTTAACTGAAAATCGTAACTGTCTTGCTTTGACTCGCCATCACTGCGATAACGTTGGGCGTTCAAACCTGCACCGGTTGCTTTATCCAATGAGCCATAAACGTAGAGCAGGCGCGCTTCTGTTTCGTAGTGCAAGTTGTTGTAATTGGCGAGTAATTCCCACCCGTTGTTAAAGGTGTGATTGACGCTAACGAAGTAATTGGTGTTAGTGGATTCCCAACGGTTCCATTCTCTTGCGGTGGTTTTGGAAACGTCCCAATCTGGACGGGTGCCATCGGAGAAGAAACCTGGCAATACACCCCATACTGTGGATGTTGGGTCATTGTTTTGATAGCTCGCGCCTACACGCACCAAGGTGGCGTCGGTTAAATCGGCTTCCAGCACACCGTATAAAGTGCTCTTGTCGTCTTCGTAGTAGTCAACGAAAGATTCGCCACCTTGATAACGGCCAACTAAGCGCGCACGCACGGTGCCGCTCTCGTTTAAACCAGTGCCTACGTCAGCGGCGAAGGTTCTTTTATCCCAGCTACCGGTACCCACATCCAAATAGCCAGTCAACTCTTTGCTGCTGGCGTGTTTACGTACCAAGTTAATAGAGGCGGAAGGGTCACCTACACCGGTCATCAAGCCAGTGGCGCCGCGTACGAATTCAATACGCTCGTAAATCACGGTATCGGCAACGGTTTCGCCTGAGTCACCACCCAATGACCAAGAGGTAGGAACGCCGTCGATTTGATAGCTATCAATCGCAAAACCACGTGAATAAAAGCCGTTACGCACGTTGTCGGTTTCTTCTGCTGTCACACCTACAGCGTTGTTAACGGCTTCCAAAATGCTGGTGATGTTCTGGTCTTGCATACGCTCAAAGGTCAAAACCGATACTGATTGTGGTGTTTCTGCGATGGTTAGACCCAAGCCGGTTGCGGTATCCAGCGCTTTGGTTTGGCTGACGCTGTACTTGCCGGTTACGACAACTTCTTCAGTTTCATTCGCGTTTTTCTTGGTTGCGTCCTTGGCAGTGCCCTGTGCCAAACCGGCTTGCGCGTGAAGACCAAGCAATACAGCGGCAGAAAGGGGTAAGAGTTTGAACTTCATAAGGCACTCCAGATAATTTGTGTGTGTTTCGATATAGGGTTTCGAATCTGCGTGTTTTTTGCTTATAGCTTGATTCCTATAGGTTTCTCACTCTGTGTCGATCTGAATATATGCCGACTTAGGGCGCGCATTTTGTCACAAATAACAACAATTATCATTAGCAAAGGAAATTGAATGTTTATTTAGATGCCTTGGCAGTTGATAGATATTGTCTATTGCGATTTGCGTTGGTGCAGATGTTGCACTGTAATAAACGGTGTAACTAACTAAACAGGAGAAGGATATGAGTGTAGAAACAGGCGGGATTCTTGGTTTTCTATTATTGATTTGTATCGTCTATGCGGTAATCAAAACTGTACAGAGTGGCGCCAGTACGGGGACGAAAGTCCTGTGGGTGGTTGTGCTTCTGGTATTGCCGTTCCTCGGCTTTATTCTGTGGTTTCTCTTTGGCCCCAAGGGCTGATCAGCTTTCAGCTCAGAAACGGAGTGAGCGCCAAATTGCGTTCACTCCGAGCCATTATCTAGTTAAAAAATCCGTCTTTTAATTCCGCGTGTTGCTCCGGTTTCAAACGTGGGCCAAATTGCGATACTACTTTGGCGGCGGCGCGGTTGGCAAATTCGGCAGCGGTTTTGAAATCCTTACCATTGTTGATTGCATACAAAAACGCACCGGCGAACATATCGCCTGCGCCGTTAGTGTCGATGGCTTTTACCTGAGTACCTGCAACCTTAATCAAGCTCTCGCCATCAAAAACCAGCGCGCCTTCTGCGCCGCAGGTAATTGCAAATTGTTTGCAGTATTGCTTGAGCGCTTCACAGGCTTGTTCGATGGTCTGCGTTTGGGTAAAGCCAATTGCTTCATCTTTGTTGCAGAAAATTAAATCCACGCCGCTGCCAATCATTTCCACCAAACCGTCACGGAAAAATTGCACCATCGCCGGGTCAGATAAGCTCAGTGCAGTTTTGGTGTTATTGGCTTCGGCTTGCTTGCGCAATTCAATCGCGGCGGCACGGCCAGTTGTCGATGTGACCAGGTAACCTTCGATGTAGGCGTAGTTGGATTGGGCGATGGCTGCGGTATCCAATTCATTTACCGATAGGGTTTCGCTGATGCCGAGAAAGGTATTCATAGTGCGTTCAGCGTCAGGTGTGATCATGACGAGGCATTTGCCGGTGATGCCTGCGGGCGGAACCACGTGCGCGGGAGTTGCAACGCCTGCGGCGCGAATGTCCTGCATATAGAAGTTGCCGTTGTCATCGTTGGCGACTTTGCAGGAGTAAAAATTGGGCGATCCAAAATAACCGGCGGCGACAATACTGTTTGTCGCCGAGCCGCCGCTGGCGCGATGTGATGCGACCAAATGATCTTGCAAGTAATCAATCAGTGCATTCTGGCGCGCTTCATCCACTAGCGTCATCACACCTTTGGCCACGGCCATAGTGGTGAGGTCGTTGTCGGTGAGGGTAATTTCGGTATCGACCAAAGCCGCGCCTATGCCATAGATGTGATATTGCTTGCTCATCAGCTGGATAACCTTTTGTGTAAATAGAAGAATGAATTTGCGCGGCATTATGCAAAATTCATCCTGCGGGATAAAGCAAAAGCGCGGGCTGCGCTTAATTATCACTTGTGTCGCGTCGCTCAATGGTGGGGATTTCGCCTCGCATTAACAGGGGGTGGCGGTTACACTGGCGCCCAAATTTTTTGCACCTGATTCATCTTTTTATTCGCTTTTTCATGAGTAAGTATCGCCTATGACTAAACGCCGCTCTAGCAATCGTCGCGCTCCCAAATCTTCATCCTCTGCACCTTCCCGCCGTGGTTGGGCGTTGGCGCGCTTGTGGATTTTTTATGGTTTGCTGTTAGTGGTAGCGCTGATGGGAATCTGGACGCTGTATCTGGATTCGGTAGTGCGCGAAAAGTTTGAAGGTAAAAAATGGGCTTTGCCGGCGCGTGTTTATGCGCGTCCGCTGGAGTTGTATCAGGGCTTATCCCTAACGCCTTCGCTGTTTGAGCAGGAGTTGCGCGCGCTGGGTTATCGCTTTGAAAACAATGCCAACACTCCTGGCCATGTGCTGAAAAAAGTCAGCGCCAGTTCTAACGAGATTGTCTATCACATCCACAGCCGCGGCTTTGCGTTTTGGGATAAAACCGAACCCGCGCGCAAATTTATGTTGCGCGTGAATAACGGCAGCGTGGCCGGTTTGATCGATTTGGCGGGTGCCGATTTGCCGCTGGTGCGCATGGAGCCGGAGGAGATTGGCGGGTTTTATCCGGCCGATAAAGAGGATCGCCTGCTGGTGCGCCTTGCGGATTTGCCGCCATTGTTAGGCGAAACCCTGCTTGCGGTTGAAGATAAAAACTTCCTTGAACATCACGGTGTATCACCCATGGCGATTCTGCGCGCTGCTTGGGTAAATACCACTCGCGGCGGCGTGCGCCAAGGCGGCAGTACCATTACCCAGCAGCTGGTGAAGAATTTTTATCTCACCAACGAGCAGAGCATTCTGCGCCGCAAAATTCCTGAAGCGATTATGGCGGTGTTGCTGGAAGTGCATTACAGCAAGTCGGAAATTCTGGAAACCTACATCAATGAAGTCTTTTTAGGGCAGAGCGGGGCGCGTTCCATTAACGGTTTTGCTTTGGGCGCGCAGCATTATTTCCGTCAGCCATTAAATGAGTTGGAGCCGCACGAACTGGCATTGTTAGTTGGCGTGGTAAAAGGCGCGTCTTACTACAACCCGTGGCGCAATCCTGAGCGCGCCAAAGAGCGCCGCAATGTAGTCTTGGGGGTGATGCATCAAGAAGGGTTAATTACCGATGCTCAATTAAAAACTGCTCAAAAAGCGCCGCTTGGCATAGTTGCACAAGGCGAGGCGCGCACCACCACTTATCCGGCATTTATGGATTTAGTGAAGCGTCAGCTGAATGAGGATTACAACGAAAGCGATCTGCGCAGCGAAGGTTTGCGCATCTTCACCACGCTGTCGCCCATGGTGCAGCGTCAGGCAGAAAAATCCATGAAGTTGCGCGTGGAGCAGTTGGAAAAGCAATTCAAAACCAAAAACGTGCAGGGCGGCATGGTGGTCACCTCGGTTGGCGGTGGTGAAATTCTCGCGTTGCTGGGCGACAAAGATCCGCGCTTCACTGGCTTTAATCGCGCGCTTGATGCCAAGCGTCCGGTCGGTTCACTGCTCAAGCCGTTTGTGTATTTGACCGCGCTGGAAATTCCGCAGGAGTACAACCTGGGCACCATCATTAGCGATGCGCCGGTGAGTTATAAATCCGGTGGCAAATGGTGGGCACCGCAAAACTACGACAAAAAAAGCAATGGTGATATTCCCCTCTACAAAGGTCTCGCCTATTCCTACAACCAATCCACCGCGCGTTTGGGCATGACGCTGGGGCTGGATCGCGTCGCTAAAACCGTGAAGCGCGCTGGCTATGAAGGCGATGTGCCGGAGTTGCCATCCATGTTGCTTGGTTCGATTGATATGTCGCCGATGGAGATTGCGGGCATGTATCACACCATCGCCGCTGAAGGGGTTTACACGCCGCTGCACGCGATCCGCGATGTGCTTGCTGCCGACGGCAAGCCACTCAAGCGCTATCCGCTGGAGCTGGAACAGCGCTTCTCCAACGAATCCACCTTTATGCTGCAATACGCCATGCAGCGTACTATGCGTGAAGGTACCGGGCGCAGCGCCTATAACCAGATTCCCTCGGGCATCGACCTCGCCGGTAAAACGGGTACTACCAATGATCAGCGCGATAGCTGGTTTGCCGGTTTCAGTGGCGAGCACTTGGCGGTGGTTTGGCTGGGGCGCGATGACAACAGTGCCACCCCTCTAAGTGGTGCCGGTGGTGCCTTGCAGGTCTGGTCGGATTTTATGAAACACATGCCGACGCGCAGTTTGGAGCAAACGCCTCCGGTCGGCGTGAGTTTTGATTGGCTGGATGCCGCGACTGGCAAGCTCAGCGCCGAGACCTGCGAAGGCGCTGTCTGGCTGCCGCTGCGCGATGATTTCCGTCCGTTGGAGTCGGTGGATTGCAATCTCGCCGGTAAAAATCCCATCAAAAGTCTTTGGCAGAAGTTAGTTCACTAACTTCTGGCCTAACACCTCTCAGTTAACCCTGTAAGCTCCCCCTGCCTCCCTTTGGCAAAGGGGGGAATTGAGCCCTTCTCTTAAGATGAGGCTGCAGCTCCTCCCTTTGCCAAAGGGAGGCTGGGAGGGATTCATTAATTCTGCTCGGCGCGAAAATAAACTTCTCGGGTGAATCCAAGGCTCACTAGACTGTGTCTTAGTTGTGAGTTGGGGGCAATATTGATCTAATCCTGCCCGGATTTTTCCTGAGAGGCTTATCCCATGACATTTCTTTTTCGTTTGCCGCAGCTGTTCGGCACCCTTGGTATCGCCTGCTTATGTTTAAGCGCAGTACCTGTGGTTTACGCCGCTGAACTGGAAGGCACTGTGGTAACCACAGACGGTTCCACCCCTGTTCAGGTTCAAATTGATTCATCAACCTCCGCTTCCACCTCTACATCCGCAGGTTCCAGCGAGCACCAGCAGTGGCTGCAAGAGCAGCAGGACTTTGCGCGTGAACAGCAAGATTTTGTGCGCGAGCAGCATGAGCATGCGCGCCAACAGGCTGAGCAGGCGCAACACGCGGCTACCCAAGCCATTGACCATCACGATTGGGACAAAAATTGGGAGAGAAACCTGAGTCAGGTATTTGAGAACAGCAAGGTAAATGAAAATACCGCGAATCTGGCGCTGTTGATTCCAATCTTGTTAATTCTGTTTTTTGTCGGTGGTCCGATCATTTTGATGATCATGCTGCTAATGTTTCTGTTCGGCTCTAAACGCCGTCGTCAGCGCGACATCAATATGAATATCGACAAACTGCTGGCTAACGGGCGCGATATTCCCATTGAACTGCTGCGTGGTGATGAACCCAAAAGTGCCGATGACAGTGGCAATCAAGCCAAGGGCATTCGCAATATTTGTTTGGGCGCAGGCTGGCTGGTTTTTTTGACTATCGCCTTTGGGATAAAGATTGGTGCGATTGGTTTTATCTGGATTGGATTGGGTATATCGCAAGTGCTGATCTGGCATCTGAACCGGCCAAGCGCAGACCCATTGGCCGCGACGCCGACTGATACACAGGCTGGCGCGCAGGACTAATCCACATGTCCCTTACCGATCAGGAACTGATCGCGCGGGTGGTTAGCCGCAAGGACCAACATGCATTTGCACAGTTGGTCTTGCGCTACCAGTCGCCGTTGCGCATCTGGGCAAGACGCCTGTGCAACGGCGATACGCACCTCGCGGACGATCTGGCGCAGGAGGCTTTTATGAAAGCCTATGCTGCGCTGGGCGCGTTTCGCGCAGAGGCCAAGTTTTCTACCTGGCTGTATCGCATCGCCTTTAATATCGCCGCCAACCGCTGGCGCGCGAAAAAGGTCGAATGGTGTGAACTCGATGAAAATGAAGATATCGAAGTTGAGCGCTGCAGCGTAACGCAGTATCACGCGCAAAAAGATGTGGAAGCCGCTATGCAAACCCTTAGCCCCGGCCAGCAGCTGGCGATTCGGCTATGCTATGAAGATGGTTTCTCGCACGAAGAGGCGGCCAGCATCATGGGGATTCCGCTGGGAACGGTGAAAACCCACATTGCGCGCGGCAAGCAAAAGTTGCAGGCTCTTTTGGCATCCTGGCAGGACGCCCTCCCTGAATGAACGTTCAATTAAGTGAGGTCGTGAGATGAACGACAACCAATTTGATGATTTTTTGCGGCAGCAGCTGCGCAATTCCAGCGACTATCTCGACGATGGTGATTTTAGTGCGCAAGTCATGGCAAGTTTGCCTGCGCCCAAGCGCCTGAACCCTTGGCTGGAGCGTTTAATTATTTGGCTTCCGGTGACATTTATTGCATTGCTGGTGTTAAAACAATTCCCGCTGCATAGCATTATTCAACCCGCCTACGCATGGGTGCTGACGTTAGATTTGCACAGCTTGATCGCGTTGGCGATGGGCATGACTTTGGCGGTGTTAGCGATTCCGCTATCGCTATTGCTCAAACGATCTTCACTGATGTGATTTGTTTATCGCGCTAGTATTAATCGACCAACTCGCACCACTTTTGAATTCATCGCCTAATTGCTAAAAATAATTAGGCGATTTTTTTTAAGCGCAGTTAGCGCTTATAAGTAGTTCTACTCTCACTCCTCTGTCGCTAAAACTCTTATCCTGTTTGCTCATTCAATGGGCGACTGCTATACCCAAAGGATTATTAAAACATTGAGTTATTGAGGCACGGCCAATGCTCCGCTTGACCATCGCAAAAAAATTAATGTTGTTGGTAACCATTGCTCTGCTGGGATTTGTTATTAGTCAGGGCTACTCCATGTGGGTTGAGCGCGCAAACAGCAGTCGCTTGGCCGAAGTTGAACAGCGAATTTATCCCACCCTTGAGTTAACCACTGTCAATTTAGGTGCGCTCTTGTTGATGGAGCAGCAAATCAACAGTTCTGTCACTACGGGTGATGAACAAGCGCTGGAAGATGCGGATAAGCATTATCAGGAAATTCGTCAAAATCTCGAAAAATTATCCCATTTAAGCAGCGATCTTTCCGTGCAAGCAAAAGCGCTGGATGCACAACTTGAAAGTTGGTTTACCACTTCGGTACGAATCGCCAAAAGTTTTATTGGTGGCACGGTGGATTTTGAAAAAGTTGGCGCTGAAGCGGCGGCTAATGCAGAAACCTTAAAGTCCTTACGCGCTGCGCTCTCGCAAATGAAAACGGAAACCTCCACTCATTTTAATGATTCGATTCGCGCAACTATCGATGATTCAAAAGGCGCTGCAGGCGTCGTGTTAATTGTTTCGGTGTGTGCGGTAATTGCGCTGTTAACTGTCAGCTCTTTAATCGGCCGCTCAATTACATCGAGTATTAATGAAGTCACTGCATCGCTCAAAGAAATGGCATCGGGCGCGGGCGATTTAACCAAGCGTATTCACTATTCCGGCCACGATGAAATCCTCCATTTGGTTAATAACTTCAACGCGTTTGTTGAAAAGCTGCACGGCTCTTTTGGCAATGTCAGTCAAGATGTAGGCGGTTTAGCGCAAGTCGCGTCGCGCCTCACCAATTCAAGCTCACAAAATTTGGTTCGTATAAAAGAGCAGGCGGATGCTATATCAAGCATGCGGCAAGCTATTGACGACTTGCTGAATACCGTCAATGACATCGCGCAGTTTGCAGTAAATGCATCGCATCAAGCACAGGATGCTAGTAGTGCCGCCGCGCGTGGCAAGCAGACGCTCGCAGCAAACGTTGCAACGATTAGCACACTTGCCGATGAAGTGCGCAGTGCTGCCGATGTGGTTAATCGCTTTGAAGAATTTTCAACCGATGTCGGTCAGTTGTTAAACACGATTCAAACAGTTGCAGAGCAAACCAATTTGCTTGCGTTAAATGCAGCGATTGAAGCAGCGCGTGCGGGCGAACACGGGCGCGGTTTTGCGGTGGTGGCAGATGAGGTGCGCGGCCTTGCGGTGCGTACACGTCAAGCGACAGAAGAAATTCATAAAGTGATTGGCGAATTGCGCGAAGTCTCGGCTAGTGCCGTAACCGCAATGCAGGGCAGTGTGGTGCGCGCAAATCGCGGCGTGGAAGAGACGCGTGCATCGGGTGAAGTGCTCAATTCTATTTTAAATAATGTAGAAACTATCAGTGCTTTTAACGAAAAAATTGCTGCTGCAACACAAGAGCAAACAACCACATTTGCGCAGGTTTCCAATCATGTCAATGGCATATACAGCAGTACTCAATTGGTTACCACAAGTACAAATGAGCTGGATGAAATCAGTCATGATATAGATCACATCAGTCATCAGTTGCGTAAAGTGGCCAGTCAATTCCGCGTTTAATGTCGGTCAGGTTTTATTCTTTTTATGTTGCAGTTCAATACATAAAAATATCATGTCGGGATCTATAAGCACAGATGGTGCGTTAAATAGGAGTGTTACTCAAAATGCAAACTAAGAGTTCGATTCGTACAACACCACACACGCTTGCGCTCACTATTGCGCTAGTTGCAGCTGCGCCTTTGGCGCAGGCGGCTGATCTGAATTTGTCCGGTTTTTTATCGGTCGGCGGCGGTATGGTCGATGATGAAAACAGCCTGAGTTACGGTGGTTATGACGAAGAAGATTTCACGCTAGATGACAATCTGCTGGGGATTCAAATCTCTGGCAATGTCTCGGAAAAATTAACCGCGACTGTGCAGCTGACTGCGCGCAGTGAAAACGATTATGAAGTCGATGCTGAATGGGCTTATTTGAGCTGGCAGGCGACGGAAAATAGCAAAATTCGCGCAGGTCGTTTGCGCACGCCGTTTTATATGTATTCCGATTTTCTCGATGTCGGCTACGCCTATGCTTGGATCAGCCCACCGCGTGAAGTCTATTACCTGCCATTTAACAATGTGAACGGCGTGGATTTTTACACCACTGCAACTCTCGGTATTTTTGATACCAGTTTCCAAGCGTATTTCGGCGGCTTTGACGACGAGTTGGACTTGGATAATGACGGTACTATGGAGGAGGCGCAAACCCGCAACCAAATGGGGATTGCGGGTACCATCGGAAAAGATTGGTGGACACTTCGCGCGGCCTACCACCAAGCGGATTTGTCGATTGATGTTACTGGTATCACCATGCCAGTGTTTGGTACTTTGGGCGCATTTGCATCGGCATTGAGCAATAGCGGTTTTGAAAGCAACGCCAATAACTTATTGGTGGATGACGATAAAGCGACCTTTGCTGAAATCGGTTTGAATATCGATACCGGTCGTTTTGTCGCGGCAATCGAGTATGTGGAATTCGATCCTGAAAATACATTGCTCGCTAAAAACAAACGCGGCTATGTAATGGGCGGTGTGCGTTTTGGTGATTGGTTAGTGCATTTGACTGGTTCACAATCGCGCGATGACGCTGCGCATCCAGAAGCCGGCATTCCGGTATCACAACAAACTGCGCCGCTAATTGGTGCCTTGCAAGCTGTTGCCGAATCTCAGGCGGTTGATCGCGATGTGGTGAGTATTGGTACGCGTTGGGATGTCACCACCGGTACTGCGCTGAAATTCCAGATCGACGATGTGGATGACAAAAACCAAGGCGACCAGAAAGTGTTTTCAGTCGCATTGCAAACTGTGTTTTAAGTGGAGGCCATCATGAAAAAATATCTGAATGTGTTGGCCACTGTACTGATGCTGGGTTTAACCAATCTGGTGTGGGCAGAGGTTGCGGTAATTGTTCATCCATCAGCTGGCTTTGACTCGCTGACGGAAGACGATGTGTCGCGCCTGTTTCTCGGCAAAAGCAAAAGCTTCCCCAATGGTTCTGCTGCAACGCCGGTAAACCAAAACGAAGGCTCAGCCGTGCGCGATAAATTCAATGAAGGTGTGTGCAAGAAAAACGCGAGCCAATACAAAGCCTACTGGTCGCAGCTGGTGTTTACCGGCAAAGGCACACCGCCCAAAGATGTGGGTGATGATGCCGCAGTAAAAGCAGCTGTAGCCGCTAACCCCGCTATGGTCGGCTATGTGGATGCCAGCGCGGTAGATGCCAGTGTAAAAGTGGTATTCAAGCTGCCCTGATCGATTCAGCCTTCGCAGTTTGTGCTCTGGTTTGACCTTTTTTAACAATGCCCGCCTAGTGCGGGCATTGTTTTATCTGGCATAAAAATCCCGCTTGGCGGGCGAAATGGGCTAAAATGCGCGCCTTTTTATACAAGATTTAGTCAAACTTTAGCCAATCATCCCTCGTGGATGCCTTTTTTATCGCTCATTCGCAGAGAAATTACCCGTGATCTCCACCGCCAATATCACCATGCAATTTGGTGCTAAACCGCTTTTTGAAAACGTATCCGTCAAATTCAACAACAGCAACCGCTACGGCCTGATCGGCGCCAACGGTTGCGGTAAATCCACCTTTATGAAAATCCTCGGGGGCGATCTTGAGCCGTCCGCAGGGCAGGTGATGCTGGAACCCAATCTTCGTTTGGGTAAGTTGAAGCAGGATCAATTCGCCTACGAAGAGTTCTCGGTGGTGGATACGGTGATCATGGGGCACACCGAATTATGGGAAGTGAAGGCCGAGCGCGACCGCATTTATGCGCTGCCAGAAATGAGCGAAGCAGACGGCATGCGTGTTGCCGAGTTGGAAGTTGCCTTTGCCGAGATGGACGGTTACACCGCTGAATCGCGCGCGGGTGAATTGCTGCTCGGCTTGGATATTCCTATCGAGCAACATTTTGGCCCCATGAGCGCCGTAGCGCCGGGCTGGAAGTTGCGTGTGTTGCTCGCGCAGGCATTGTTCTCTGATCCAGACGTACTGCTGCTCGACGAACCGACCAACAACCTCGACATCAATACCATTCGCTGGTTGGAAGGCGTGCTGACCCAGCGCAACAGCACCATCATTATCATCTCGCATGACCGTCACTTCCTGAACTCCGTGTGTACCCACATGGCGGACTTGGACTACGGCGAGCTGCGCATTTATCCGGGCAACTACGACGACTACATGATGGCCTCGGAGCAAGCGCGCGATAAATTGCTCAACGAAAATGCGAAAAAGAAAGCGCAAATTGCCGAGCTGCAAGCTTTCGTTAGCCGCTTCTCTGCTAACGCATCCAAAGCCAAGCAGGCAACCTCACGCGCAAAACAAATCGATAAAATCCAGTTGGATGACATCAAACCATCCAGCCGTGTCAGCCCTTACATCAAATTTGTGCAAAACAAAAAACTGCATCGCCAAGCGGTTACGCTCGAAGGCATCAGCAAAGGTTTTGATCGCACTCTATTTAGCGATTTAAGTATGCAAGTAGAAGCGGGTGAGCGCATTGCGATTATCGGCCCCAACGGCGCCGGTAAAACCACCTTGTTGCGCTGTTTGTACGGCGATCTGCAGGTCGATGCTGGCACCGTTAAATGGGCAGAGCAGGCCGAGATCGGCTACTTCGCACAGGATCACGCCGCTGACTTCGCCGACAACAGCAATCTGTTTGACTGGATGAAACAGTGGACCAAAGGTGACGAACAATTGGTGCGCGGCGCGCTTGGTCGCATGTTGTTCTCAAACGACGACGTGAAGAAAAACGTGAAAGTGCTATCCGGTGGTGAAAAAGGCCGAATGCTGTTCGGCAAACTCAGCTTGGTTAATCCCAACGTATTGTTGATGGACGAACCAACCAACCACTTGGATATGGAATCGATCGAGGCATTAAACCTCGCGCTGGAAAATTATCCCGGTACCTTGATTTTCGTTAGTCACGACCGCGAATTTGTATCCTCACTCGCAACCAGAATCATCGATATGCAACCAAGCGGTTTGATCGATTTTCATGGTAACTACGATGATTATCTGCGCAGCCAAGGGATTTACTAAGGGAAAAGTGGTGGGCCCAACTGGACTTGAACCAGTGACCTGCCGATTATGAGTCGGATGCTCTAACCAACTGAGCTATAGGCCCCAAGAGGAAAATTACAGCTGCCTTGCGACAGGGATGCACATTATAGAGGCAAGTTTTGTGTGTGGCTATAGTTGATAACTTATTGTATTGCCTTAAAAAAATAAAACCCGCAGTTGCGGGTTTTATTTTGTTTGCTATTTGAACAATTAGTCGTCCAGGAAGCTGCGCAGATGATCCGAGCGCGATGGATGGCGCAATTTGCGCAAGGCTTTGGCTTCGATTTGGCGGATACGCTCGCGCGTTACATCAAATTGTTTGCCCACTTCTTCCAGAGTGTGGTCAGTGTGCATGTCGATACCAAAACGCATACGCAGTACTTTTGCTTCACGGGCGGTGAGGCCGGCGAGTACTTCGCGCGTTGCTTCCATCAAGCCTTCCATTGTCGCTGACTCCACCGGAGAAATAATGGTGGTGTCTTCGATAAAGTCGCCCAGATGTGAATCTTCATCGTCGCCAATTGGTGTTTCCATGGAGATAGGTTCTTTGGCGATTTTCAGTACTTTGCGAACCTTATCTTCCGGCATTTCCATGCGCTCGCCCAATTCTTCCGGAGTGGGTTCACGACCCATTTCCTGCAGCATTTGGCGTGATACACGGTTGAGTTTGTTGATGGTCTCAATCATGTGTACCGGAATACGAATGGTGCGCGCTTGGTCGGCGATAGAGCGGGTGATCGCTTGGCGAATCCACCAGGTTGCGTAGGTGGAGAATTTGTAGCCGCGACGGTATTCAAACTTATCCACCGCTTTCATCAGGCCGATGTTGCCTTCCTGAATTAGGTCGAGGAATTGCAGGCCGCGGTTGGTGTATTTCTTCGCGATAGAAATTACCAGGCGCAGGTTGGCCTCAACCATTTCTTTTTTGGCGCGACGTGCACGTGCTTCACCAATCGACATGCGACGGTTGATGTCTTTGATTGCAGCAAGGCTGAGATTGCTTTCAGTTTCAATCTGAGCCAGTTGTTGCTGCGCAGTTTGTACGTCGGGTAATACGCGCTCAAGTTTCTCGGCGTTATCAACCTTGCCTTTCAAAAATTCAGGCAGCCAAGCTTCGTTGGTCTCGTTGCCGGGGAACTCTTTGATAAAGGTTTTGCGTTGCATTTGGGCTCTGCGGGTACACAGATCCATAATGCGGCGCTCTTGCTGGCGCACTTGGTCAAGCATGTCGCGCGCTTTGGTGTAAATCGGGTCAAATTGACGTGCAGGTAATTTGAAGAATTTGAACAGATCGCCAAGGGTCGAGAGTTCTTTTTCAGCTTGTTTGCTGCCGTAGCCGTATTTGGCGAGAGTTTTGTTAGTTTTGTCTTGCTGTTTCTGCAGCTCTTCAAAACGTACGCGCGCCTCTTCAGGGTCTACGCCTGAAACTGCTTCTTCCTCGTCGTCACCGGATTCTTCATCTTCATCTTCGTCATCTTTATTTTCTTTGGCGGCGCCATTTGCGACGGGGATGTCCTCGGATTCAGTGAGGGCAGAGGGAATATCTTCTACCGGATCGAGCCAGCCGATAATTACGTCGGCAAGGCGACGTTCTTCTTTGGCAACCAGTGCATACTCGTCGAGCACTTGTTGCACAGCGCCGGGCCAGTAGGCGATGGCGTGCATCAGCTCGCGCACACCTTCTTCGATGCGCTTGGCGATAACGATTTCGCCTTCGCGAGTCAGCAGCTCAACCGTACCCATTTCGCGCATGTACATACGCACTGGGTCGGTGGTGCGACCGGTTTCGGTTTCTACGGCAACCAGAGCGGCAGCGGCTTCGGCAGCGGCGATTTCATCCGCAGCAGAGTCGCCATCGGTCATTAACAGGGTGTCGGCGTCGGGGGCGGTTTCATAGACGCGGATACCCATGTCGTTGATCATCTGAATGATGTCTTCGACCTGATCCGGATCAGAAATGTCCTCGGGCAGGTGATCGTTTACTTCGGCATAAGTCAGGTAGCCCTGTTCTTTACCGCGAGCGATCAGTTCTTTAATACGGGATTGTTGCTGTTGGACGTCTTCAGACATTCGAAACCCTATTTGAAACCTGGTGAGTGAAATGCAAAGCCCGACATTATACTCCACTTGCTTGAGTGGATTCTAGGCGGATGCTTGGTGAGGCCACATTCTTCGCTGAGTTATGACTAGATTGGGCTTTTTTTGATCAGATCAAGTGTTTATTGCTGTAACTTTGCTGCCAAGGCTGCGCGAACCAGTTGATTGCGTTCTTCTTTGGTGAGTTGAGTAAAGTCGGTATTTTTGAGTTTTGCCAAGGATTCAGCTGTTTTTTTCTGGTTTTGCTGTTGGCGCAGCTTATCCATGGCGTGACTAAATGCGGCCTGATTGTCGTAATCTGCTTTGGCTGGCTTGTCTTGCCGTGTCTGAGCAAGGGCATTTGCCGCTTGAAGTAAATCGTGTCCCGCAACGGCGGCCAATCGCTCGGTATCCTCGGTGCCATAAACGCCGCGCCAATAGCCTATCAAGTGTGAAAGATTGTAGTGCGGGCGCTCATGCAGCACTTTGAGTAGGCGCCCGAGCATCAAGCAGTCCAGATCGGTATCTTTCGCTAACCATTCATCGTGATTGGTTTCAAGGCTCGCGAGTGTGGGATATGTGAGGAGTAGTGCCAGCGCCTTGCGTGCTGGTGGCATCAGGTATTTGCTGGCGGCACGAGCCTGAAGTTCCGGTTGAAATGGCTTATTGAGGGCTTGGCGCTGCGTGCGAGGCTCTTCATAAAACTCATGATAATCCGGTGGGGGTAATTCCTGCGGAAAGTCGCCGTAATCTTCGTAATTGGCGATGGGGGGATAATCCCATTCCGGCTCGGTTTTTCTCGGCAAGGCAATTTTAGGGGGTGATTCCTCTGGTGCGGCTGTTATCTGCGGGGCAGAAAAAAGTGGTTGCGGCTCGCCTTTGTTCTGCTGATCCTGAATCAGCTCCTGCAAAATGTTGCGATTAAGGCCGGTGCGGGTTGCCAGGCTTTCAAACATCAATTCGCGAAATACGCCTTTAGGTAGCCGTTCTAGCAAGGGGGCGGCGCGTTTGCTGAAAGTGGCGCGGCCTTCCATGGTGCGAATATTCAAGCCTTCGGCTACCGCATCAAACAGGTAATCCTCAAATGGAACGGCCAGCTCGATCATGCGCTCGAATTTGTCTGGGCCGATTTGGCGTACCAGTGTGTCTGGGTCTTCGCCTTCGGGTAAAAACAGGAATTTCACTGTGCGGCCATCGGTCATGCATTCGATTGATGCTTCCAGGGCGCGATGAGCGGCGCTGCGTCCGGCTTTATCGCCATCAAAACAAAACACGACTTCGCTGGTGTATTTAAAGGCGCGATCAAGATGGTCTGGGCCGCAGGCTGTGCCGAGCGTGGCCACGCCATAGCCAATGCCAAATTGGGCGAGGCTGACCACATCCATGTAGCCCTCAACTACCAGCAGGCGGGGCAATTCGCGATAGGCGAGGCGCGCCTCGTAGAGGCCGTAAAGCTCTTGTCCTTTGTGGAAGACTGGTGTTTCGGGTGAGTTGAGATACTTGGGTTTGTCGTCGCCCAATACTCGCCCGCCAAAGCCGATTACCCGCCCGCGAGTGTCGCGAATGGGAAACATAATGCGATGGCGGAAGCGGTCGTAGAGTTTCTTTTCCTGCTCCTGATGAATCAGCATGCCGCCTTCGATCAGAAGATGTTTGTCCTCGTTGCTGGTGGCAAGGGCTTTAAGCAGGTTGTCCCAGCCGGGCGGGGCAAAGCCGACACCATAGGCTTTGGCGGTTTTGCCATCCAATCCACGATTTTTTAAGTAATTGACGGCGAGGTGTTTGCTGGGGTGATGGCGCAGTTGCTGCTGGTAAAAGTCATCGGCTTTTTCCAGTAGGGTGTAGATGCTGCGCTTTTCCTGCTCGCGCTTTTCCTGTGCTTCGGTCTGTACTTCGCGTGGAACTTCAAGGCCAGTAAGGCGGGCGAGGGACTCAACTGCTTCGGGGAAGCTGAGTCGCTCGTAATCCATGACAAAACCCAGTGCATTACCGCTCGCACCGCAGCCAAAACAGTAATAGAACTGTTTCTCGGGGCTTACTGTAAAGGAGGGGGTTTTCTCGTCGTGGAAAGGGCAGCAGGCGCTGTAGTTTTTGCCGGTTTTGCGCAGCTTTACGCGACTATCGACCACATCGACTATGTCGAGGCGGTCGAGCATGTCATCGATAAAACTTTGCGGGATAAGTCCGGCCATGGGGGGTCGCCTAAGGGGATAGCTAGACGCTGGCAGTTGGCGATTAATTGCTCAACTTGGTTTTAAGCAGTTTGCTGACTTCGCCCATGTCGGCGCGGCCTTGAACCTGTGGCTTGATCAAACCCATGGCTTTGCCCATGTCGCGCGCTTCGGTCACACCTGCATCGCTCAAGGCTTTGCTAATAATGGCGTCGAGTTCGGCGGCGGTCAGCGCAGCAGGAAGAAATGCCTGAATCTCAGTGATTTCATAGGCTTCCTGCTCGGCTAGCTCGGTGCGGCCTGCACTGGTGTACTGCTGTTCGGAGTCGCGGCGCTGCTTGACCATTTTGTCGAGCACGGCCAAGGCGCGGGCGTCATCAACTTCGATGCGCTCATCCACTTCGATTTTTTTGAATTCAGACATCGCAAGACGCAAAACCGCGACGCGCTCTTTTTCTTTCGCGCGCATCGCGGTCTTTAAGGCATCATTTATGCGGTCTTTTAGCGTTGGTTGACTCATGATTCACCGGTTATTGAGTAATCAATTTGGGTACAGGAGTGGAACGCTCAACTCGTTAGATGACAGATGCAAACAGGCTAACGAGTGGAACCGGTCAAACTAATCTATTTGGCTACCAGCATTGGTGGCAGCAAATAACTTAGTACAGACGGGTAAACTTTTTAGATTCGCGTTGTACCTTTTTTGCATGACGCTTAACAGCGGCAGCGGCGTCACGCTTACGAATAGTGGTTGGCTTCTCGTAGCATTCGCGAGCGCGAACGTCAGCCAAAATGCCTGCTTTTTCACAAGCGCGCTTGAAACGGCGCAGAGCTACGTCAAATGGTTCGTTTTCTTTAAGTTTTACTGAAGGCATGCTGTTACCTTTAAAAGCTAATAAATGATGTCTTATGGATACATGTTCACGTGTAAACACGGCGAAGTATCCGAGGGGTGCGGATTCTATACGCTTCTTATGGCAGTCGCAACCTTGAGCGAATGATGGTGCTGGGTTTTCATGAGTTCAGCCTTTATCATATCCGCCCTGTGTTGGTCATTGCCGCCCGAATGTCGTGGCGGTTAGAGGTTGTTATGCGTGTACTGGGTTTGGAAACATCTTGCGATGAGACGGGTGTAGCGGTTTATGACAGCGAGCGCGGCTTGCTGGCGCATACCTTATATAGCCAGATCGCACTTCATGCGGAGTATGGCGGCGTAGTGCCGGAGCTGGCCTCGCGCGATCATGTGCGCAAACTATTGCCGCTGATTAATGAGGTGATGGCCGCTAGTGGTTCCACCGCTGAGGATATAGATGCAATTGCCTATACCTCTGGCCCAGGGTTGATCGGTGCATTAATGGTGGGGGCGTCTATGGGGCGTTCACTGGCTTATGCATGGAATATTCCGGCTATTGGTGTGCATCATATGGAGGGGCATTTGCTTGCGCCTATGTTGGAGGCCAATCCCCCGGCGTTTCCATTTGTCGCGCTTCTGGTATCGGGCGGTCATACCCAGCTGGTCAAGGTAGATGCGATAGGCGAATACGAGCTGCTAGGCGAGTCGATTGACGATGCGGCGGGCGAGGCTTTTGATAAGGCGGCGAAGATGCTCGACTTGGATTATCCTGGCGGCCCGCAAATCGCCAAGCTTGCTGAGCAGGGTAATGAAGGGCGATTTAAATTTCCGCGTCCGATGGTTGATCGCCCCGGTTTGGATTTCAGTTTCAGCGGCTTAAAGACCGCGACTCTCACCACGGTCAATGCCAATAAGCAGGCAAACGGTTTGCCTGATGATCAAACCTGCGCCGACATTGCCAATGCTTTTCAATCGGCAGTGGTGGATACGCTGGTGATTAAATGCAAGCGTGCACTTGAGCAAACCGGTATGAAAACGCTGGTTATCGCCGGTGGAGTTTCGGCGAATAAAAAGCTGCGCGCCGATTTGGATTCCGAGCTCGCAAAAATTGGCGCAAAAGTATTTTATGCGCGCCATGAATTTTGCACCGACAACGGCGCCATGATCGCCTACGCTGGTTGCCAGAGGCTGCTTGCCGATCAACACGAAGGTTTGGCAATTAATGTCAAAGCGCGCTGGCCACTCAATACACTTTCTCCTCTTTAAAAGAAATATTTATGGATATTGTTTACATCCGCGATCTTCGCATCGACACCATTATTGGCATTTACGACTGGGAGCGCGAGGTGCGCCAAACAGTGAGTATCGATTTGGAAATGGCGAGCGATATTCGCAAAGCTGCCGAAACAGACGATATTCAATTTGCATTGAACTACAAAGCAGTTTCCAAACGATTGATTGCCTATGTGGAAAACCGTAATGCATTGCTGGTAGAAACCTTGGCAGAAGAAATTGCGCAAATGATTCGCTCGGAATTTTCTGTGCCTTGGTTACGCTTGCGTTTAAGTAAGCCGGGAGCAATTCGCGGCGCGCGCGATGTGGGCTTGATTATTGAGCGCGGAGAAAAACCAGGAGCCAAGTCTGAATGACGGCGATTTATTTGAGTTTAGGGAGCAACGTGAATCGCCATAAAAATATTGTGGCGGCGCTGGATGCGTTGTGTGCACTATTTGGTGAGCTGCAGATTTCATCAGTCTATGAAAGCAAATCTGTCGGCTTTGATGGCAGCAACTTTTTTAATTTGGTGGTGGGTGCAGAAACACTGTTATCCATTACCGAGTTATCGGAAAAGTTAAAGCGAATAGAAGATGATAATGGTCGCAAGCGTAACGGCCCTAAATTTAGCCCGCGCACGCTGGATATAGATATTCTGACTTACGGCGATTTTGTTGGCGTCGAGAGCGGGGTGGAATTGCCGCGCGCCGAAATTACCAAAAACGCGTTTGTACTTTTGCCCTTGGCAGAAATTGCACCGCAGCTTTTGCATCCGCAATTGCAAAAAAGCTATCAACAACTCTGGGCTGAATATGATCAGGCTTCGCAGTCCTTGTGGTCGATTGATTTTGAGTGGAATGGGAAAGCGATTTCCAAATCCTGATTAAAGCCACTTCTTGTACGCAAAAACACCAAACCCTATCGCAATTACCAGCATCGCGCCCAGTGCATAAAAATAACCATAGGGTGTATGCAATTCGGGCATGTTGTCAAAGTTCATGCCGTAGATGCCTGCAATAAAAGTGAGCGGAACAAAAATCGCGGTGAGTACCGTTAGCACTTTCATCGTATTATTGAGTTGGTGCGAGCTGATTGATAGGTAGCCGTTAATCAAATCACCGCAAATTTCATAGTACATAGTGCATAAACCGTGCAAGCGTTCGCAGCGCTCGAATAAATCTTGTAGTGCGTGTTCTATATCGCCGTCTTCATCGATTAATCGCTGTGGAATTTCTTTGAGTAAATTAGTCACCAGCTTTTCGTGGTAGCTGAAAATGCGTTTGAGTTTGCGTAATCGCGATTGGTAGCTGATGATCTCGCGCATGATGTCGTCATTGGGTTTTTCTTGTATCGCATCTTCCAGTTCGTTAAGAGATGGCTCAAAAGCCAGAATAGCTTCCAGATAGCGTCCAACTGAAAAGCGCATAATGCGCGAGGCGAGCAGGCCGGGGCTGACCAATAAATTTTCTTGCTGCGCGCTTTCCCAGTAGTGAGTAACACCCATTGAATGGCGTGGATGGCAGCTAATCAGACAGCGCTCGCCAGCAAATAACGCGATGGTCATTTGTTGGATGGTGAGGTCTTTGTTGAACTCGGTTATGCCGCGGTAGAGGATAAGGGTGTAGTCATCGAAGGTTTCAGTTTTGGGTGGATGGCGAAACCGCTGCGCATCTTCAATCGCCATCGGATGGCAGCCCATTGACAATAAAAATGCTTTTTCTGTTTGTGGCTCTTCACCTATTAAATCAATCCAAATATATCCGCTATTGTCGGCGCGCCAGCGCGTGATTAACTCTTCGCCTCCGTTAATCCATTCTCCTGTATCCGTCAGTAATTGCGCTCTAATCATAAATTGTGACTGCCTTTTGATTAATTGGCTTGGCGATTAATTGGTTTGAAAATTAATCGCTAGGGTGATTAACAGGTGATAGAGCGCCCGCCATCGACTGTGATGATTTGGCCGGTAATGTAAGGTGCCTGTGTGGCTAAAAATAAAATGGTGCGCGCAATATCCTGTTCGTGTCCGCGTTGTTGTAGCGGGATTTTAGCGAGCATTTTTTCTTTATTGTCATCGGACAATTTGTCCTCTACTTTTTTGTTGGAATCATCTGGCCAGAGAATGGCGCCTGGCGCTATACCATTCACGCGAACAAGAGGTGCCAATTCCTGTGCAAGAGTTTTGGTGAGCATTGCATTGCCTGCCTTGGCTATGGAATAAACACTGTGTTTTTTAAGCGGGCGCTCAGCGTAAATATCGGCAATATTAATAATGCAGCCGTGATGTTTGCTAAGGGGGTGAGATAATGCCTGCGCCAGAAAAAAAGGTGCTTTGAGGTTGGAGTTGATCAGCTGGTTCCAATCGTCTTCGCTGGTTTCGCCAATGGGGGTTGGATAAAAACTGGATGCATTATTGACCAGTAAATCCATGCGTTGCCAGTGTTGCTGCGCTTGCGCTGCCAATTTATTAACGTGTGTTAGATTATTGAGGTCGGCGGCGATACAAATTGCCGAGTTTTCGCGTGCATCATTCAATTCATCTACCAGCGTTTGTGCCGCTTTTTGTGAGTGATGATAGTGAATCACCACATTGAATTCTGCTTTGTGTAATTGTCGTGCAACTTCTGCGCCTATGCGTTTAGCGGCGCCAGTAACCAGCGCTACTTTTTTTGTATTTGTTGTCGCAATTGTCGTGGTTGATGCGGACATAGTTCACCTCGGTGCTATATGAGTTATATTGCTATTTCAGCTAGGTGCGTATCCAGGCGCGTATTAATTATGCGTCATTAGTTTTTAATTGAACTGATTTTGTTAATTGAAGCAGATTTTGTAGGCGCTGGCGATTAACCTCATCGCCAAATGCTTTGCCGGTGAATCCCTGTGCTTGAATCGCTGCCATATCGATTTTTTGTGCAGCGGCTAATGCGCGGCGAAAATAATCCGCTTGCGGGTAGTCGCGTGTTTCAAAACCTGTGCGTCCGCGTGCATCCGCTTCGCAGCAAAGCAAAAACTGCTCAAAGCGTTCAGGGCGACGAAAAGCATCGTTTGATTGCAATACTTTTAAAACAGTCGCCGGTTTTAATTCCAATGCGCGATGGCAGTGGGTATGCCACTGTGCAACCATCAAAGCCAATTCTTTGTAGTCTTTGGGGGCTGCTATGCGCTCACACAATTGCTTGACGAGCGGCAAACTGCGCTCTTCATGGGCGATGTGGCGTGGCCACTCTTCTGGTGGCGTTTGTGCCTTGCCCAAGTCGTGCAGCAGTGTGGCAAAACGTACACAGGTGCTGAGCGATAAGTTTGCTGCTTGCTGCAAACTCATCATGGTGTGAACACCTGTGTCGATTTCAGGATGATGAGTTGCCGTTTGCGGCACCCCAAAAAGCGCATCAATTTCAGGAAACAAGCGTGCAAGTGCATCGCAATCGAGCAGCACTTCAATAAAAACTTCTGGGTTTGGTTCTCCCAGTGCTCGCTCAGTTTCTTTCCATATGCGTTCTGCAACCAAGTGATCTACTTCGCCATTGGCGACCATAGTGCGCATGAGTGCGATGGTTTCATCGGCGACGGTGAAACCATAAGTGTGGTAGCGCGCGGCGAAACGGGCGATACGTAAAATGCGCACAGGATCTTCCGCAAACGCGGGCGACACATGGCGCAACAGGCGGTCATCAAGGTCTGCCTGACCGCTGTAAGGGTCGATGATATTGCCGTTTTCATCTTCGGCCATGGCGTTGATAGTGAGGTCGCGGCGGATAAGATCGTCTTCGAGGGTGACATCCTCTCCGCAATAAAAACTGAAGCCGCCATAACCTTGTCCGGTTTTGCGCTCAGTGCGGGCGAGGGCGTATTCCTCTTTGGTGTCAGGGTGAAGAAAAACTGGGAAGTCTTTGCCGACGGGAGTAAAGCCGCGTTTGTGCATTTCTTCCGGGCTGCTGCCAACCACAACCCAATCTTGTTCGGTAACGGTTCTGCCTAATAATTTATCGCGGACAGCGCCGCCGACCAGATAGGTTTTCATAAGAATTTGTCATTAGAAAATCGTGTTTTGAGTATAGGCGAATCGATAAATGAATTGAATCGATAAAAAATTCAAAAATAACTTGTCGCCTTTTCAAAAGTGAATTACGCTCGCTTCACTTTTCCAAAATCGTATAACCTTAGATCAATTAATTATGTACTCAATTTATACCGCCAAGCAGCACGCACGAGCACTACGACCAATGATTTGGTTTGTGGTCTGTGCGTGCTGCTTGGCGGAATTTGTTGATTAGTATTAATTTTTCTAAACAAAGGCCGCAGCATAAAAACTGCGGCCTTTTTTGTTTTTCGGGTTTCAGTTTTTTACTTTTGATGCGCTGAGTTTTTATTGGCAGCGCGCCGAAATTTTGCTGCGGTCATTCTCTCGTTGGTTGCTCAAGGAGCAATAAGGAGCTATGCCGTGGCCGTGTTATTTGCGTATTTTTCTGTTGTGCTCATATGGGCAACAACTCCGCTCGCTATTCAATGGAGTAGCGATAGTCTCACATTTATGTTTGCCGTAGTGGCGCGCATGGCGATTGCATTAGCCGTTGCGCTGCTGCTGCATGGCCTATTGAAAAAATCCCTCGCAACCTATTGGCAGCATGCGCGCATTTTTTTTGCAGCATCGATTGGTATTTTCCCAAATATGCCTGTGGTGTATTGGGGGGCGCAATTTATTCCATCGGGATTGGTGGCGGTGATTTTTGCGCTCTCGCCTTTTGCGACAGGGTTGTTGACTTTGTTGCTGCTTAAACAAAATCCGTTCACGGTAAAACGTGTGTTGGCGTTGGTGTTAGCACTGATCGGACTGGTTGTTATTTTTTATCATCAGTTGCAATTTGATCTGCGTGCATTTTATGGCATAGGCGCCATTTTATTGTCTTGCATGCTATTCAGTTTAAGCAGTGTGTGGGTGAAAAAATTAACCCAGCAACAGGCTGTGTCGATCAATGCATTTCAGCAGGCGACTGGCGCGCTGATTTTTTCTCTGCCTGCGCTATTGGTGATCTGGTGGTTAACCGATGGTGTGATTCCGCGGGAGGTATCGCCTAAATCGGCAGGGGCAATTCTTTATCTCGCGATTATGGGTTCTCTGGTAGGCGCTGCGTTGTTTTTCTTTATCTTGCAGCGTATGTCGGCCAGCGCGGTATCGCTTATCACCTTGATGACACCGGTGTTGGCGATTGTGTTGGGCAAGCTGTTGGCGGATGAACAATTGTCGTCGCAAACCTTGTTTGGAGTGATGACAGTGTTGCTTGCGCTACTGCTGTATTTGCCTTGGTCGATACGTGCAGCTGTCGCCTCATTTAATGCGTGGTTGTTGCGCAAAATGATTGAGCCGCCAGCCTATGAAGATGGCACTAGCGTGCAACAGGAGCTGCAAAAAATTAAAGAATACGTGATTCGTTTCAAGTAATTTTTTGGTTGATTGTTTAGATGTGAGTTGATGCGTCTTTTTAGTGCAATGGTCTGTGGCGAGATTGGATTTTGTGCACCATGCTTGTGCTGTCGCCAGTTTCATTTTGAGTATGCAATCTTGTATTCAATTTGTAACAGTTTGATTTTAAAGTAAAAAACAAAACTGGCTTGGTAACTGCAATATCCAGATCAAGCTAATGTGATCGATCAATAGCTGCAACAAAACTAACTAGTGAAGACCATTAAGAGGAAGAACTCATGAAGATGAAACAAAAATTAATCGCCGGTGCTGTTGCTCTGTCTGCTATGGCTGGTTTCTCTGTTCCAGCTGCTTACGCAGAAGTGTCTGCATCGGTTGGCGTTGCCAACATGTACTACTGGCGTGGTTATGATTTGGGTAATGGCGACCCAGCACTTTCTGCTGATGTGAACTACAGTGTTGCAGGTTTTACTGTAGGTGCATGGACCTCTTCTGGTGATGCTACTTGGGGTACTGAGTACGACCTGTATGCGGGTTACGCTATCGATTTGGGTCCAGTATCTTTGGGCGCTGGTTATATCAGTTACAACTACGCTGAAATGGATGTAGGCCCAGGCGACTTCGCTGAAGTTTACGCAAGTGCAGGTGTTGGTCCATTCAAAGTGACCTATTACGATAACGTTGCTAACGCAGAAGAAATTGGTGTTGGTTACGACGATTACAACTACGTGACTGCAGAACTGAACTTTGAAAAATTCGGCATCAAATACGGTTTGCACGAAGATGACGTTGCTCACTTGGATTTGACTTACAAATACAATGACAAGTTGAGCTTCATGATTGGCCAAATTGTTGATGATGGCGATATCGAAGGTTTAGAAGATGATGGCAAGTTCGTTGTATCTCTGTCTCTGCCAATCGAATAAGTTTTAGCTCACTAAAACTGTTCACAAAAAGGCAAGCTTCGGCTTGCCTTTTTGTTATCTGCATTTTTCTTCTGATTGCTTAATAAAATAATAATTATATGATTTAATAAAAGATTCTTCGTCAGCCGTTATACTGACGCCTGAATTCAGTGCGCCTACGGCAATGGCTTATCTCTTTATAAGGAATCTCGCATGTCTCGCTCTCCTATTCTTGTTACTGGTGGTGCCGGTTTTATTGGCAGCCATGTCTGTGTTGAACTCATTAACAGCGGCTACTTGCCGATAGTCGTCGATAACCTGTGCAACAGCAGCGCCGAATCGCTCAAGCGCGTAGCCAAAATCACCGGCGTGGAGCCAGTGTTTTTTAAGGCGGATATCAACGACAAAGACGCATTGCGTGAGGTGTTCCACGCGCACTCGATTGAAGCGGTAATGCACTTCGCTGGTTTGAAAGCGGTGGGTGAGTCCAATCAAATCCCGATGAAATACTACCGCTACAACGTGGCGGGCACGCTCTCGCTCACTGAGGTGATGGAAGAGTTCAGTGTGTGGAAGCTGATTTTCAGCTCATCGGCCACCGTTTATGGCGACCCTGTTTCTGTGCCTATCGATGAAAGCTTCGCGACTTCGGCTACCAATCCTTATGGCCGCAGCAAATTGATCGTAGAGGAAATCCTGACCGACATCGCCAAGGCGCCGGGAAGCCAGTGGAATATTTCTTTGCTGCGCTATTTTAATCCGGTTGGTGCGCACGAAAGCGGCCTGATCGGCGAAGATCCAGCCGGAATCCCCAATAATTTGCTCCCTTATGTGGCGCAAGTGGCGATTGGCAAGCTGAAAGAGCTGAGTGTATTTGGCGATGACTACGAAACCATTGATGGTACCGGCGTGCGCGATTACATCCACGTAGTCGACTTAGCTCACGGCCACGTAGCGGCGCTGCAAGGTTTGGATAAGGTTGGCGCAGGTTGCCGCCCATACAACCTCGGCACTGGCTGCGGTTACTCGGTATTGCAGATGGTCAAGGCGTTTGAAACTGCCAGCGGCCGCGCTGTGCCATACAAAATCGTACCGCGCCGCGCCGGCGACATCGCTAGCTGTTATGCCGATCCGGTGAAAGCAAAAGCCGAATTGGGTTGGACGGCCAAGTACGATCTTGAGCGCATGATGCAAGATGCCTGGCGCTGGCAGTCGCAAAACCCGAATGGCTATAACGCCTGATCAATCCTGAGCGATGATTCAAACAACGGCCGATACTAGCGATAGCATCGGCCGTTGTCTTTTTCACGCATCCAGTGTGACCTAATAGGCACAATTCCCTCTCACTTTTTACGATCACAAGTGAGATGCCCCATCTTTGCGCGTTTCTCCAAAAGTGAGAAGAACCCTTCCGGTTGATGGCCGATGCTGCGGCTGTGTTAGCAATGCGACACACCTTTTAATAACGGCAAGTCAATACAATCAGCTCATTCCCGTGTTCGGTCAGCGCAGTTCATAACAATAAGATCCCGGCGCGATAGGCCGACCGACAGGGAACCTAGTGGAGATAATTATGCACATCATCAACCTGAGCCGGATGCTAATCCTGCTCTGCACGTTTTTTGTTAGTCATTCGCTTTTGGCTCAAACCAACCTTGCGCTCAATAAATCCGTCACCGCCAGCACCGCGCTCACGCCAGCGCTGGATGCGGTCGATGGCAATGGCGGTACGCGTTGGGAATCGGCTCACGGCGTTAGCCCCTCCTGGATCAGTGTCGATCTGGGGGCGACATATCAGCTGTCATCGGTAGTAATCGATTGGGAGGCGGCCAATCCCGCTAATTACGAGGTGCAGGCATCCACAAATGGGACGAGTTGGACGACCATCGCCAGCCGTACTGGCGGCACTTTTGGCAACCGTACCGATACCTTGACGGTGAGTGGTGTGTATCGCCATGTGCGGGTTTATGCGACCCAGCGCAGTGCGGGTAATCAATGGGGCTATTCGATTTGGGAGTTGAGGGTGTTTGGTTCTGCGGTCGGTAGTTCGTCCAGTAGCCTGTCCAGCCGCGCCAGTAGTAGTGCGATGAGTGCATCCAGCGCATCCAGCGCACCCAATCCACCTGCTAATCTGACCTATAACCCCTTGTTTCCCAATCAGTTTTCGCAAGCGGAATCGCGCAATTGGCGCATAGAGCCGGACGGCACCATTGTTACCTTCGGCAGCGGCCGCGCCCGTTCACGCCATGAAGCGGAAAGTATTTTCTATACCTTCCCGGCGTTTTATCACGAGCATCGCACCTTCAAATTTGAAGTGCATGACCACACGCCCAAAGGCGAATCGCGCGTTGAGATTTTCTACGAGCCTGAGTACGCCAACTTCAACGATATCGGCTGCCGCAAGAGCCTGTTCAACCCTTACCGCTCTTACTTTGGTGACAACGGCGGCTTTACCCGTATCGCCACCGCTGACCCGGCGACCGGTAAAGGTGAGCGCTGGCGCTGTGTGGGCACCCGCTTTGTGCCAGGTGAGCGCGAAGGTCAAACGACGTTGCGAGTAGGGGAGTTCTACGATTTTGAGTTCCAGCAATGGCTCGGCTTTACCGAGACGGACCCGCGTGTAAGCGCCCAGCGTGTGTATTACACCGATACCTTCCGCATCAAGCTCGGCAGCCCTGGTTTGTATATCGTTAATAACGATGACCTGAATGCCAAGCTGTCTGCCGGTGGTGCAGCGACTGCGCCGCCAGTGCGCGCGTTTAAAGGTGTTGCGCCAGAGAATGTGATCAGCACCAGCGGTGTGTTGGTGGATTCCAGTGGCCAAGGCTATATGCCGATTCGCTCGCCACAAGCCATCGCCAAGGGCTACCAAAAGCCGTCGTACTTGATAAACAACCCGGCCAACAACGCGACTGTGACTTACACCGAAAACGGTCAAACCTACACCGACCAAGTGTTGGAATACACGCCGGGCGCGGCAAGTGCGTTTGTGGTTGAACGCCATGAGTACCAGTGGACATCCTTCTTCCGCGAAGCGCTGAATACCCGCTGGGAAACCCACAATGGCTTCTTGAACGGCCGCCGGATTTTCCACACCAGCTTTGTGGATGGCACTCACTTTGAGTCGGGCAACCCGAACTTCCCGGAGTTGGCGAACATGTCTACTGGTCTGACGATCAACAATTCTTGCGTGGCCTGTCACGTGAACAATGGCCGTGGTGCGGCGCCAGTGAACGGTGCGCTGCCGAACTCAATGGCGGTGAAAGTCAGCTCCGGTCAAACCAGTGCAACTGGTAATGCATTGCCCCATGCCTATTTCGGTAAAGTGTTGCAGCCGCAATCGCGCAATGGTGGTGTACCTGCTGAAGCGATGACTAACGTGAATTACTCTACCGTCAATGGCACCTTTAACGATGGCACGCCTTATCAACTGCAATCGCCAAATTATTCGGTACAGGTGTTGGATCAGGCGGGCGGCGCAGTGAATTTCTTCTCGCCCCGTATGGCGCAAACCATTGTCGGCTTGGGCTTGTTGGAAGCTGTGCCTGAGGCGACGTTGTTGCAACGTCACGATCCTAACGACAGCAATGGCGATGGCATCTCTGGCCGCGCTAACCAGGTGACGGATTTGAAAACCGGTGAGCAGCGCATTGGCCGCTTTGGCTGGAAGGCGACTATCCCGACACTGGAGCAATTCACTGCCGATGCTCTGCATGAAGACATTGGCGTGAGCACCACCATGCTGCAGGGCCCAGCCTGCGGAGCCAACCAAACGGCTTGTCGCAATGCCGGCCCTAATGGTGTGGAGTTGAGTGATGCGCGCGTTAATCTGGTTGCGGTTTATATGCAGGCACTAGGTGCACCTGCGCGTCGCCCAGAGACGGTCAATAACGCCGATGTCACCCGCGGCGAGCAAGTGTTTACTAACCTTGGCTGTGGCGGCTGCCATACGCCGAGCATGACCACTGACTACGGCCACCCATTGGCGGAACTGCGCGGCCAAACCATCAAGCCCTACACCGATTTGCTGCTGCACGATATGGGCGCAGGCTTGGCGGATAACTTGACCAACAGCGCTAGTTTGAACCGCGAATGGCGCACTCCTGCGCTCTGGGGCTTGGGCTTAACCGAAGCAGTAAATGGCCACAGCCGCCTGCTGCACGATGGTCGCGCACGCAACATTAATGAAGCGATTCTGTGGCACGGCGGAGAAGCATCCGTTAGTCAGAATGCCTACCGTGCCGCATCGGCAGCACAGCGCAGCGATTTGATTAAATTCCTCGAATCACTTTAATTATTGCGATGCTAAAAACAAAAACTCCCGTCAGGTAACTGGCGGGAGTTTTGTTTTTTTGGTGTTCATTCGAGGGCTGGCCTCCGGTATTCCCTCGGAGACTCGCCGTAAACACTTCCCTGTGGGCTCGAATGCAGCATCCATGCTGCATACGGTCTCCGATGAAATACCGGAGTCCATCCTTGGAAGTTCCACAATTAAAAATCAAACCAAATCTTTATCGGTAGCAAATGACAGGGCAAAGGATTTTGGCCCTACGTTAATCGCACCAGTCATGCTCATCATCGAGAGCATGGTTTTGATATTGTGCTTCTTACAGAATTCGCGGAACTCCACCAGAATCGGTTCATCTTTGATCTCTTCCAAGAGTCCGCCGTAGCTCATCGCCACTACTTCGCTGGTTAGCCCTTGCTCGACTTGTTTTTTGACGTGAGTAAACAGTTTTTCCAATGCGCCCAAAAAGCCGCGGCCGGTATCGATTTTATTGGTTGTGCCGCGATGCAATTGCACAATCGGGCGCAGGTTGAGTGCGCTCGCCAGCTTGAAGTTGATCCAGGAAATATTGTTGTCGCCTTTGCGCAGATGGCGGCGTTCGCGCATGTAGGACAAATCGTTCGGAATCAGATAGCCATATACCTGATCGCGCATATTGTCGATTTCGCGGATCGATTTATTGAGCGGCATATTTTCGGTCTTGATGCGTTTTACCAGTTCGTACACCAGCAGTGCATGGCCGGTAAACATGGACATGGAATCGTACAGGCGGATACGGAAAGGCGCGCGGCCTTCGTTTTTTTCAATCTCGCGGAATTTGGGTTCATTCACCAGCGCTGCTTCTGAAACGCGTTTAAACACATCACTTTTTTTGCTGTTGATGGTGACGACTTGCACCAGGTCGTACTTTGGCAGCAGGCGCTCTTTGAGGATATTGGTCATGTCATTGACCGAAAGCGGATCGGATTGCGCCAAGCCGTAGATCTCACGCGAGTGGGTTTTGTAGAAGTTCAGCATGGTTTGTGGATCGCGATAATCCATTTGCTGCCCCTTTGCGTGGTTGATGTAGATGGGCAGCACTTCAATATTGTGTTGTTGGATAAATTTTGCCGGCAGGTCGCAGGTGGAATCGACCGCAATGCACGTCCTGGATGTCATGGTTTTTCTCCGGTGAATGGGCACATCTTGTGGGTGTCGTCCTGACGAATTGTTCCTGTCGCTTCTGCTGCTATTGGTGTGCGGCAGTTGAGCTGATGGTGTCAGTATCGGGCTTGGGGAGGTTTGGTTGTAGTCGCTTAAATCAGTGCGATTTGTGCGGAATTGCTGCTTTTGCTGTGAGGTTAGGATGGCAGCTTGTAAGCCATTGCTTACAAAGGGAGGGCGAAAGTCTGCAAAGAGTTATTAAGTAAGAAGATTAAGCGTCGGAAGAAATACGAGGGAAACAAATACTAAAACGCGCGCCGCCCAGTTCTGAGCGATGGATGCTAATGGTGCCTTCATAGCTTTGAATGATTTCCGCCGCTACCGCAAGGCCGATACCTTGGCCGGGGATGCTGGTATCCAGCCGTTGGCCGCGCTCCAGAATCCGCTCGGTTTGATCTTCTGGTACACCGGGGCCGTCGTCTTCAATCTCAATGCGCAATTGGGTTTCGTCGATAAACGAGCGCATCCGCACTTGTTTGCGGCCGTATTTGAAGGCGTTTTCGAGCAGATTGCCCAGTAGCTCCATCACATCCTGTTCATCGCCTGATACTGTTGTGTTAGGCGCTAAATCCAGTTCCTGATCCATCTTCTTATGGGCATAAACTTTTTGCAGTGCGGTAAATAAGCGCTGGGCGATGGGTTCAATCTGGGTGCGGCGGAAGGTGCCTTTTTGCTGACTGGATACGGCGCGTTGCAGTTGGTAGGTCACCACCTGATTCATGCGCGCTACCTGCTCGCTGGCGATGTGCTGTAAATCGCTGTCGGATTCTGCGCCCTCGACCAGCTTGCTTTGCAGCACCGCAAGTGGCGTTTTCAAGCTGTGGGCGAGATCGGCAAGGCTGTTGCGATAGCGCTGGCGCAGTGCCTGCTCGCGCGCCAGCACTTGATTGAGGTTATCCACAATACGCTGCAATTCCTGAGGGTGTTCACCCTCGATATTACTGGTGTCGCCGCTTTGCATTGCCTTGAGCGCATGTGCCAATTTGCCCAGCGGGCGTAAACCCCAGCGCAAAATCAATGTCTGCGCAATCAGCAAAAAGAAACCAGCTGCACCCAGCCAGCGCCAGAGTTCGGTGCGATAGGCTTTGAGTTCAGCCAGGAATTCATCGGCGCGGTGCGCCACCACAAAGTGAAAAGGGGTAGGGTTGCCGCGCGCATCCTCCCACTTGACGGTATAGCGCACAAAAAAGTGCAGCTCGTTGTTCAAATACTTGGTACTAAACAGCATTTTGCCGGTGGTATCGCTTTTGGCGATATTTTTGAACACCGGTGGCTCGCTTAGTGCCGCTGAATTGGAGCGCCATACCAGTTTGGCGTTGTTATCAAAAATGTAGCTGTAGAGGCCGGAGTTGGGGTGTTCGAAGTCGGAATCGCCCAATGTGACCGGCATGCGCAAACTGTGAATGCGCGAATTTTTGGTGATAGGTTCGGCCACACTCATCAGTAGGTTGATATGACCGCGCAGGCGCGAGCGCTCGGCAACTTCGAGGCTATTGTCAAAAGCGCGATTGAGAAAGTAGCCGGTCAAGCCCAGAAACAGCGGCAACAACAGTGCGGATGCCAATAGCAGTCGCGCAGCAATCGATGAGAAGCGGTCGCCTAGTGTCTCTAATCGCTGTGTGATCGGGGCAAGGCGGCGGCTGACAGGAACAAAGTAGGTGCCGAGTTGGTTTCCAAGCCGGGTAAGGCGGGATTTCAGGGGTGCAAGGCGAGCGCCAAGCTGCGCGCCTGTACGAGTCAGGCGGCTGCGAATATCGATAAGGTAATGTTTGAGCGTCTTACTGCTTGTCAAGGTTGAACCTGTAACCCAGACCGCGTTGGGTGCTGATCAGATTCAAGGCGCCGTCCGGGTCGAGTTTTTTGCGCAAACGGCCGACAAATACTTCGATCACGTTGCTATCGCGATCGTAATCCTGTGCATACAAGTGTTCAGTCAGTTCGCTTTTGGAGATGTTTTTGCCCGCATGCAGTGCGAGATAAGTAAGCGTGTTGTACTCAAAACTGGTCAGTTCCACTTCGGTTTCTTCGCGGTGGACGCGCTTGGCGCTGGTGTCAATAGTGATCGGACCATAGCGCAACACGGGCGAGGCATGACCACTAGCGCGGCGCAGTAGGGCGTGGATACGCGCGCGTAACTCCTCGGGGTGAAAGGGTTTGGTGAGGTAGTCATCGGCACCGGCTTCAAGGCCGCTGACTTTATCCTGCCAGTTGCCGCGTGCGGTCAGAATCAAAATCGGAAAGTTGCGCTCTTTGCTGCGCAGCTCGCGAATTAGTTGGGTGCCATCCAGCAGCGGCAGTCCCAAGTCGATAATCGCCAGATCATAGTCGTATTCGCTGCCGAGGAATAACCCTTCACGGCCATCGGCGGCGGCATCGCAGGCATATTTTTCGGTCGCCATAAGGCTAAGAATTTGCTCGCGCAGGGGCTTTTCATCTTCAACGATCAAAATTCGCATGGGCTGTTCCTGAACTTAACGGTGACTTGTAGTGTGATTTATAAGTTGTTTTTACTGATTGGGATTGCATGTTATTGCTTGAGCAAGCGGCCAGTGTTGCCATCCACATGAATGACGCGCATGCGCCCATCATTCAGCACTTTTACGCCATAAACGACACCTGTTTCGCGGTGTTGAGTGTTGACGCTCATAACTTGCCCACCGACTTTTTTGCGCACGACTTCCGCTGCCTCAGCGGGTGAAATTTCTGGCTCGGGAGTGGTTACGGTATCGGGATCGATCAGGTTTTTATCTGCTTCGCTGGATGGCAATTTCAGACTGTTGCCAAACAGGTCGTTGGAGGGTTTATTGGTCTGTTGCGCATGGGTATGAACAAGCCCCAGTTGCCCAATTAACAGGGCAGCTGCTATCAAGCGGGGCAGGTGCAAATGTTTTAAGTACAACATGGCAAATTCCAACAAAATCGCTCAAATAACCAACAAATAGCGGTCCGGTGAATAGTATGTCTTCACTATCGCCCGTGTTGGAGCAAAGGTCAATTTGACCTTTGCTCATTTGCGACTAGTGACGACCTCTTACATGCACAATTCTTGCTCCGGGGTGCTGACGGGTTTCGGTGTGATAAATCCGGTCATCGTAGCGGTAGGTTACGTCGTATCCAACCAACTGGCGTTCGTACTCGGTGCGGTAGCGAGTGCTACAGACTTCGCGATCTTCATAGCGAGTCACTCTGCGGCTGTCGCTACCTATGTCATTGCCAATCGCGGCGCCAATCAATCCGCCAGCGGCAGTTGCCCCTCCGCTGTTGCCAATTTCTTTGCCTATCGCTGCGCCAATCAGGCCGCCAACTACTGTTCCTTTAAAGGAGTCGCCGCCGCGACGCTCGCTATAGGCCACAGTTTCAACATGGCAGGAGTCAACCGGAACTTCTACTGCGACGGTGCGATAAATCGGGCGGCTGGATACCACGCGCGCATATTCGGTGTATTCAACCACTTCATAGGAGCGGTGGTTTTTGTGCTTTTTGTAGTGATGATGGTCGCGATCAGCCAGAGCTGTGTTGGCCAGCAACAGGCTGCTGGCCAAAGTGCTGATTAAAAGTAGGCTTTTCATGATCTGCTCTCGTGTGGTTGAAGATGCGTCCCGTTTGTCGGGCTTGAATTCAGACTAAGCCTTTTTATCTGAACGAAAACTGAAATCCAGATGGCGAATCCTGTGCGCCTTTTCTCAAACTGAGCCAAAGAGTTTCCAGTTGAATCGAACAAAAGAACCGAGAAGATCGGCGACAATTCGGGTTATAATCGCGGCCATTTTTTCTGAATTGTCCGCACAGGTTGTTTCATGTCTGAATTGAACGTCAAAGAGTACATGGCCGAAGTAGGCCGCAAAGCGCGTATTGCCTCCCGTGTTATTGCCGCCGCGCCCACTGCGCTGAAAAATAAAGCGTTGTTGGCGATTGCTAATGAACTGGATAAATCCCGTATCACCTTGGTCGCTGAAAACCAAAAAGACTTGGCTGCGGGTAAAGCAAATGGTCTGGATTCGGCCATGCTCGACCGCTTGACGGTAAAGCCAGCGGGTATCGACAGCATGATCGAAGGTCTGCGTCAGGTGGCATCTTTGGCTGACCCTTGCGGTGCAATTACCGATATGAGCTATCGCCCAAGCGGCATTCAAGTGGGCAAAATGCGTGTGCCTCTGGGCGTGGTGGGGATTATTTACGAATCGCGCCCTAACGTGACTATCGATGCAGCGAGTCTGTGTTTGAAGTCGGGCAACGCGGCGATTTTGCGTGGCGGCAGTGAAGCGATTCACTCCAACCGTGCTATCGCCAATTGCTTGCAGGCCGGTTTAAAAGCTGCCGGTTTACCTGCCGATGTAGTGCAAGTGATCGAAACTACTGATCGCGCTGCAGTAGGTGAGTTGATCACCATGCCGCAATTTGTGGATGTGATTGTTCCGCGCGGCGGCAAAAGTCTGATCGAACGTATCAGCAACGATGCCAAAGTACCGGTGATCAAACACCTCGATGGTATTTGCCATGTGTACATCGACGATAAAGCCGACTTGGACAAAGCCTTCACTATTTCCATGAACGCCAAAACCCATCGCTACGGTGTGTGTAATGCGATGGAAACCCTGCTGGTGCACGAAACCGTTGCGGCCCAAATCCTGCCGCGCTTGGCCGTTGCTTACACCGAGAAAGGCGTGGAACTGCGCGGCGATGAAAAAACTCGCAATGTCATCAAGGCCAATGTAGCGACTGACGAAGACTGGGCGACTGAATATCTCGCGCCGATTTTGTCGATCAAAGTGGTTTCTGGTTTGGATGAAGCTATGGCACACATCAACCAATACAGTTCGCAACATACCGATGCAATCGTGACCGAAGACTACACCCGCGCGCGCCGCTTTATTAACGAAGTGGATTCCGCCTCGGTAATGGTCAATGCATCAACCCGTTTTGCCGATGGGTTTGAGTATGGTTTGGGTGCCGAAATTGGCATTTCTACCGACAAAATCCACGCGCGCGGTCCGGTTGGTCTTGAGGGGCTGACCTCGCAAAAATGGGTTGTGTTTGGCGATGGGCACGTACGTGCTTAATCCCCTCCCGGCCTCCCCTTTTGCAAAGGGGATGAGCTTATGCGCAAGTGTGTAGGGATTTTCGGTGGTACTTTTGATCCGATTCATATCGGCCATTTGCGCATGGCAGTGGAGTTAAAGCAGCAGCTCAAGCTAGATGAAATGCGTTTGCTGCCCTGCTATTTGCCACCCCATCGCGCGACACCGGGGGCAAGTGCAGAGCAGCGAGTAGAGATGCTGGAATTGGCGCTTCAACACTGTGCTGATCTGAATATTGATACCCGCGAATTAAAACGCGATAAACCTTCCTACACATTCGACACCTTGTGTGAGTTGCGCGCCGAGTTAGGTGAACACACCAGTATTTGTTTGTGTATGGGAATGGATAGTTTTGCTTCGCTCGACCAGTGGTATGAATGGAAACAACTGGTTCGCCTTGCGCATATAGTTGTTGTTGAACGTCCGGGTTATCAATTACCCGAGTCGGGTGCGGTAGCGGATTTACTGCGTCGTCATCGCGCTGATGCCGATGTTATCGCTGCGGCGCCAGCGGGTGCGGTGGTAATCACATCGCCTGCGCTATTGCCGATATCGGCAACCGAAATTCGCGCGCAAATTGGTGCGGGTGAATCACCGCAATTTTTAGTGCCCGACGCCGTATGGAATTACATTCGTGCGCAGGGCTTGTATCAGTCGTAGTGCTGATTTTATTTTTTGAAATTGTTATTAATAGGTAACTGAATGTCAGATTTAAACAAAGCCATCATCGACGCCCTTGAGAACCTCAAAGGCAAAAACATTGTCACACTCGATGTGCATGAACTGAGCGATGTAATGGATACATTAATTATCGCCAGCGGTACCTCCAGCCGTCACTCGCGCTCACTGGCTGAAAATTTGGTAGAAGAAACCAAAAAAGCCGGTTTCCGCGCGCTTGGTGTTGAAGGTTTGGAAGTGGGCGACTGGGTGTTAGTGGACTACGGCGATACCGTTGTACACGTAATGCAACAGGAAACGCGCGACTACTACGAGCTGGAAAAACTCTGGTCGATGAAGCCGGCGAGCCGCGCTTAATTTTTCATGCGCATCAGAATTATCGCCGTGGGCACTAAAATGCCCGACTGGGTTGAAGCGGGCTACGCGGAATATGCCAAGCGTATGCCGCGCGATGTCACTGTGGAAATGGTGGAATTGCCGCTCGCCCAGCGCAGCAAAAACAGCGATATCGCCAAGGCGATGGAAAAAGAAGGCGAGGCCATGTTGGCCATGATCGAAAAGGGCGGTAAAGATGAACAAGTCATCGCCCTTGAAGTCAAAGGCAAACCCTGGAGCACTGAGCAGCTGGCAGAAAATTTGTCGAGCTGGAAAATGAGTGGCAATAATTATTCGCTGCTCATTGGCGGCCCCGATGGTTTAGCGCCCGAGTGCTCGGCATTGGCGAAAATTAAATGGTCACTATCGCCGCTGACATTGCCCCATCCGCTGGTGCGTATTCTGGTGATTGAGCAGCTCTACCGCGCCTGTACCATTTTGCAAAACCATCCATACCATAAATAATTTTTGTTCCATCAACTTCAACCTGATTTTTTATCGGCCCGATAATGCAAGAAGCCCAGCAGTTTAAAGACCACCAGCGCGAAGCAAAAATATTTCGCAATCGCGTACTGGTGATGGCGGCTTTTATGCTCACCCTGACCAGCACGCTCCTCTATCGCTATTACGATTTGCAAATCGTCAATTACGAAGAATACGCCACCCAATCTGACCGCAATCGCGTTCATGTACAGCCTGTGCCACCCACGCGCGGTTTGATTTTTGATCGCAACGGCGAACTGCTTGCTGACAACAAGGCGAGTTTTACTCTCTCGGTCGTGAGCGCCAATGAAACCGAGTTAAACAACACCATCGAGTTGTTAAAGACCCTCATCGAAATCACTCCGCAGGACTTGGGTAAATTTTATAAAGCGCAAAAACAACGCCGCCATAAACTCGACCCGGTTCCGCTGCGTTATCGCCTTACTGAAGATGAAATTGCACGTCTCGCGGTCAACCAACACTTGCTCGATGGGGTAGAGGTGAATGCAGAGCTGGTGCGCAATTATCCGCACGGCGATATGTTTGCCCATGTGATCGGCTACACCAGCCGCATCAATGAAAAAGAACTGGAATCCTTTACGCCAGAACAAGTCCAGCGCTATTCCGGTACTCACGCGATTGGCAAAATCGGCATCGAAAAAAGTTACGAAGACGTATTGCTCGGGCAAGTGGGCAGCCAAAACGTTGAGACCAATGCGCGTGGCCGCGTGATGCGGGTATTGGATCGCATCGACCCTAAACAGGGCAGTGATTTACGCCTGAATTTGGATACCCGCATGCAAGAAACCGCCGTAGCGGTGATGCGCGGCCGTCGCGGTGCGGTGGTGGCGATTGATGTAAAAACCGGCGGTGTACTGGCTGCTGTGAGCTACCCCGGATTTGACCCTAATCTGTTTGTAACTGGCATCAGTTACGCCAGCTACAAAAGTCTGAATGAAGATATAGACACGCCGCTATTTAACCGTTTCTTGCAGGCACAGTATCCACCGGGCTCTACGGTCAAGCCGGTCATCGGGTTGATTGGCTTGCAAGAAGGGTTTACCGATGTAAATCGCACTATCTCTGATCGCGGTGTCTTTTCGCTTCCCGGCGCTTCTCGTTTGTGGCGCGATTGGAGCCTCAAGGTCACTGGCGGTGGGCATGGTCAGGTCAACCTTAAAACCGGTATTTCGCAATCCTGTGATGTGTATTTCTGGGACTTGGGCAACCGGATGGGTATCGACCGTATGAGTGAGTATGGTCACTATTTCGGTTTGGGCATATTGACCGGGATCGATGTGCCCAGTGAACGCAAAGGAATATGGCCTTCGCGTGAATGGAAGCGCGCGGCCAAAGGTCAGGCCTGGTACCCGGGTGATACGGTCAACGTGTCGATTGGGCAGGGCTATATGTTAGCTACGCCACTGCAACTGGCAGTGATGACCTCTACCATCGCTAACCGTGGAGTGCGTTATCGCCCGCAATTTATTCAGAAGATCGGCGATCAAGTGCATGAACCGATTATTGAAGACAAAATCGAAATGAAACCCGAATACTGGGATGCGATTTTTGAAGGAATGGCCGAAGTAATGCACGGCGCGCGCGGTACTGCTAGACGCGTGGGTGAAAATGCGGAATACCGTATCGCGGGTAAATCGGGTACGGCACAGGTAGTTGCCATCGCACAAAACGCCAAGTACAACTCGGCGCTGTTAAAAGAGCGCCATCGCGACCACGCCTTGTTTGTCGCTTTTGCCCCGCTTGAAGATCCACAAATTGCAGTAGCGGTGATGCTGGAAAACGCCGAAGGTGGTTCCAGTCAGGCGGCGCCTGTGGCGCGCGCCATGACCGATGCCTATCTATTGGGCTACTACCTCAAAGAGGACGAATTTGTCCCGCCGCTGGGCTTCCATCACGCCGCCATTATCAAGCGCGCCAACAATTATATCGCCGAGCGCAAAGCGGTGCGCGCAGCCAAGGCTGCTGAGGCAGCGGCAAAAGCGGCTAGCTCAGCTGCATCTTCGTCGAGCGGAATTCATCATGAGTAAACAAGATTTTCTGCGGCGCATGCCCGAGGCCGCGAGTGCGTTTAGCCGCCGCGCGCGTCTTGCTGAGCGGCTGCATATCGATTTTTTCCTGCTGCTGTTATTGCTGTTGTTGACGGTGGTAGGCTTGACCGTACTCTACAGCGCAAGTGGCCACCATCTGCCGAGTGTTGAAAAGCAGGCCACGTTTTTTATGATCGCCTATGTCACCATGTTTGTGGTGGCGCAGATTCCAGTGGAATTTATGCGGCGTATGGCGCCCTTTGCCTATGTTGGTGGAATTTTGCTGTTGCTCGCGGTGACTATTTTTGGCGACATTTCTATGGGCGCGCAGCGCTGGTTGCAGATTGGTAGTTTCCGGTTTCAGCCATCAGAAGTTATGAAGTTGGCGATGCCAATAGCGATTGCGGCTTATCTCAGTCGAGGTTTTATGCCGCCGCGTTTTATGCAGGTGATGGTGGTGTTGGGCCTGATCGGCTTACCTACCGCCTTGATCATCGAACAGCCGGATTTGGGAACCTCAATTTTGGTTGCTACCTCGGGCATTATGGTGCTGTTTTTCTCAGGCCTGCTCTGGCGTTATATCCTTGCTGCGGTCGCTATCTTTGCCGCCAGTCTCTGGCCAATCTGGCATTTTATGCTGCACGATTACCAGCGTCAGCGGGTACTGACCATGCTTGATCCAACGCAAGATCCGCTGGGCACCGGCTGGAATATTATCCAATCCAAAACTGCTATCGGCTCAGGCGGGTTGTCGGGTAAAGGCTGGATGGAAGGCACGCAATCGCGTTTGGACTTTCTGCCAGAAGGGCATACCGATTTTATTATTGCGGTGATGTCGGAAGAATTTGGTTTGCTCGGCGTAATCATGTTGTTGACGATTTACGCGATGGTGATTGTGCGCGGGTTGATGATCGCCGTGAAATCGCAAAATAGTTTTGGCCGCTTGCTGGCCGCTGCGGTTAGCTCCACCTTTTTTGTCTATGTGTTCGTCAATATGGGAATGGTATCGGGCATGTTGCCGGTGGTGGGGGTGCCGCTGCCGCTGATCAGTCAGGGCGGTACTGCTATTGTGGCGCTCTTTGCAGGGTTTGGTTTGTTAATGGCCATCTCAACCGAGAAAAAACGGGTAATGACGCCGCGAGCGTAAACCCTGAAATCTAAATAATCCACGAGGTTTTATGTTGTCTCTCTGCCGTCGTTTTACGAAAAGTTGCTTGAGCTTATTGGTTGGTATGGGGGTGAGCCTCAGCGCTGCTGCCGACTACAGTCAGCATCCACTCGCCGCTGATTTTGTCGATGAAATGGTACAAAAACACGGTTTTACTGCAGCTGAAATTAATCAGATTCTGAGTAAAGCGCAAAAGCGCCAGCCAATTTTGGATGCGATTGCGCGCCCGGCAGAAAAATCCAAAACCTGGAAAGAGTATCGCCCGATTTTTATCGTGCCTATGCGCATCACTAATGGCGTAGCTTTTTGGAATGAACATCGCGCTGCATTGACTCGCGCTGAAAAAGAATTCGGCGTTCCTGCAGAAATTATTGTGGCGATTATTGGCGTCGAGACCAACTACGGCAAAAATACTGGCAGTTGGTATGTGATAGATGCGCTTACCACGCTCGCATTTGATTACCCGCCGCGCGCGCCTTTTTTCCGCTCTGAATTGGTGAACTACTTTATCCTTACTCGCGAGCAAAAACACAATCCGTTGGAATTCAAAGGTTCCTACGCCGGTGCTATGGGTTACGGCCAGTTTATGCCATCCAGTTATCGCAACTACGCGGTAGATTTCAATGGCGATGGTTTTACCGATATTTGGAATAACCCTACCGATGCCATCGGTAGTGTCGCCAACTATTTCAAAAAACACGGCTGGCAAACCGGTAAAACCGTTGTGGTTCCCGCTACCTTGACCAAGGCGCGCGAAGCTGTGCTGTCGAATAGCGCATTTAATCAGGTGGTGCAGCCTGAAATCAGTGTTGCAGACTGGAAAAAAACCGGTATCGCGCCGACACAAAAATTGGCTAATAAAACTCCGGTGATAGCGCTGGAATTTGATGGCGCTAATGGCTTGGAATATTGGTTAGGCTTGCAGAATTTCTACACCATTACCCGCTATAACCGCAGCCCTATGTATGCAATGGCAGTGTACGATTTGAGCTTGGAAATCAAACAAGCAATGCAAAAAGCCAAAAATTAAATAACGAGAGCGAATATTAACAATGCTAAAAACCCGAGCGGCGACTGTAAGCAAATTGCAAAAAATAAATATCCTGCTGATGTTAGTTGGCTGTATTTTTTTAGCTGCCTGCTCGGGCAATAAACAAAAACCTGCGGCCAAATCTGACGCGCCCTACAATCCCAATGATGGACGCTATCAACACGACAAGGATTTTGGTCCCAGTGAAGATATAGATCTGTCGCATGTTCCCGATGCGGTGCCGCGCTATGAAACGCGTACTAAAGCCGGCAACCGCAATCCTTATACTGTGCTCGGCCAAACCTATCATTTAATTGAAGATGAAAGCTCTTATCGCGAGCGTGGTTACGCCTCTTGGTACGGCAATAAATTTAACGGCCACAATACCTCCAACGGTGAACGCTATGATATGTATGCCATGACCGGCGCACATAAAACGCTGCCGATTCCCTCTTATGTACGCGTAACTAATTTGGATAATGGTAAAAGCGTTGTGGTGCGCATTAATGATCGCGGTCCGTTTCACAAGGGGCGCATCATCGATTTAAGTTATGCAGCTGCTCAACGTATCGGCATTCATAAAACCGGCACAGGTCGTGTCGAAGTGGAAATCGCGCTTCCGAATGATGCTGCGCCTATTCCGCGTCGCGCTGATAGCAAAGCAGTTGCGCACAAAGAACCTGCGCTACCTGCAGGCACCTATTTGCAAGTAGGTGCCTTTGGTCAAAAAGCCTCAGCGCAACAATTTGCTGCCAGTGTCGGCAGCAAATTAACGTTTCCGGTTACGATTAATTCATCGATGCAACCAAAACAAATTCATCGCGTGCGTGTAGGCCCGTTTACCGATGCAAAAAGTTTGCAGGATGCGCGCAATCAGTTGGCGCGCATCAAAATATTTGAGGCCCATGTGGTCTATCAGTAATACGCCGGCAGCGAATGGGTGATATTCAGGTTTGATTCACCCCCTTAGGGTAGTGTTAAACTTTTTTATCATTTTCATGTTGTCGTTCATTTTCGTTTTGCAGAGTGTTTATTGCCATGATTAAAAAATTCCTGGTCAGCGTCATGTTGGCAAGCTCCAGTTTTACATTTGCACAGCAGCCTTCCTTGCCTGTTCCTACCTCAACATTGCCAACCCCCACACCGGGGCAAGTGGTTGAACAAAAACCACAAGTCATTCCAGCTGCACCGCAGTTGGCGGCGACGGGTTTTATTTTGGTTGATGCAACAACCGGCAACATTGTTGCTGAAAGCAATTCAGAGCAGCGTTTACCGCCTGCAAGTTTGACCAAAATGATGTCCAGCTATTTGGTGGTGGATGAAATCGAAAAAGGACGCATCTCTGAAGATGCGATGGTGAATATCAGCGTAAAAGCCTGGAAGATGGGCGGGTCGCGTATGTACGTACGTGAAGGTACGCAAGTATCGGTTATCGATTTACTGCGCGGCGTCATTATTCAATCGGGTAATGACGCAACAGTTGCGCTCGCTGAGTTTGTATCAGGCAATGAAGATGCGTTTGTCGATTTGATGAATCAAACGGCCGCTCGTATGGGGATGGTTAATACCCATTTTGAAAATTCTACTGGTTGGCCAGCAGAAGGGCATTTGACTACGGCAAAAGATCTAGCAGTACTTGCTCGCGCTATTATTAATGATCACCCAAGTCACTATCCGCTCTACGCAGAAAAATACTTTTTCTATAACAATATTCGCCAGCCCAACCGCAATTTGTTGTTGAATCGCGATGAAACTGTGGATGGCCTCAAGACTGGCCATACTGAAGAAGCAGGTTATTGTTTGGTGGCGTCATCCAAGCGCGAAAACACTCGCTTTATCGCTGTTGTGATGGGCACCGCAAGCGAAAGTGCGCGCGCCGCAGAAACACAAAAATTATTGGCTTATGGTTTCCGTTATTTCCAAACGACTCCGCTGTATCAAGCTGGCCAGCAAGTCAGCACTGCTCGTGTATGGGCTGGTAAAGCACAAGAAGTAGCATTGGGAATTCCTAACAATATAGTGCTGACCTTACCAAAAGGTCGCGAACAATCGCTGCAAGCCAAAATGCATGTGAATGAAATTATCAAAGCGCCTATTGTTGCTGGTCAGGAGCTGGGCAATTTGACTGTAGAGTTGGATGGCCAATTATTGGTGAACACGCCCATAGTGGCATTGCAGCCTGTTGAAGAAGCCGGTTTCTTCGCACGCTTGCTGGATAATTTGAAATTATTCTTCCGCAATATGTTTAGTTGACGTTAGAATCATTCTGCTGGTGGTTGCACAACTTACGCGGCAATTCGTAAGCAACCACCCGGAATGTTTATAACAATTAAAGGAGTTTTGTGTGTCAACTAATCCCTATCAAACACCAGAAGGTCAACTGACTACCGACGACAATGCAGTCGAGGAAGTCAAATTTTTCTCGCCCTCCTCGCGTATTAACCGCCTGCGTTATTGGGCGCATTCAATGCTGTTCACTTTGGCAATGTTTGCCGTGTTCTTTGTGATTGGTCTGCTGGGCTTTTATGGCTCAGTTACCGTTGCTATTGTGTTGGGCGTTATTGCCTATATTGCCATGATTGCATTCAGTTTTATTTTGATGATTCAGCGCTTGCATGACTTAAATAAAACTGGTTGGATGTCTTTGTTGTGTTTAATTCCACTCGCCAATATTTATCTGCTTGTTCTACTGATTTTCTTCAAAGGAACAGAGGGGCGCAATAATTACGGTTTGCAAACACCTCCCAATAAAACCTGGCACTGGGTATTGGCTTTATCTTTTGTGGCATTGTTTTTTATTGGCGGTATCCTTGCCGCGATCGCTCTGCCTGCGTATCAAGATTATGTGCAGCGTGCGCAGAGTTTTGAATCGTCTTATGATTCCCAGGATGATTCTGGCTACCCATCTGAATACACTACAGATGGTGCAGTGGACGATACTCTGTTCAGCGATGAAGCGCTGGAAGATGGCATCTCTTACGAAACACCAGAAGAAGAAATTGTTGATGATGAAGTCGTCGAAGCGGTAGAGGATGATGCGTCATCAGAAACTGATTCAACTGAAATGCGATCTGAAACACCACAATAATCGATACTTGATTAACACCCAAAAAGGCAGCTTCGGCTGCCTTTTTTGCTAAAGGGGATATACTTTTACTAGCATCCTCCCTAACTACAACTGGAGATCAGTAAAATGATGAAGCTTATTCTTATTTGTAGCTTGATGATGTGCAGCCTGTTAAGTCGTGCAGAAGATGTTTCCAGTACGACAACGCAGGAGATCGAGCACCTTCTTGTGTTTTTGGAAAACTCTGGCTGTCAGTTCAACCGTAACGGCTCATGGCATTCAGCTGCCGAGGCAGCAGCGCATATCAGGAAAAAATATAATTATCTCGCGCGCAAAAAAATGCTGACCGATACTGAAAGCTTTATTAAAAAAGCAGCTACGGAAAGTAGTATTTCTGGAAAACCTTACATCGTAAAATGTGAAGGGCAAGCAGATATCAATAGTGCGCTCTGGTTTGAAAAGGAGTTGGCGGCGTATAGGGAAACAAGCAATCCCAAGCCTTGATTTCCCCTACCGCTAAGAATGTTGCCTAACATGTGCCGTTTACAATTGTTTTTCGGGCACTATAAAAGATAAGAGGCGGGTGCTGAAGCGAGTCCAGGTACTGGTGTTAGGTTCAGCGGTATGTACGACTGGCTTACCGTCCTCAATGCCATGCCACTCCACTTTTCCTTTATCCGATAGCTGGATTTTGTAAGCATTGCGTGGGGCATTTTTAGAAAAAATATCATCCAGCATTTTCGCATAATCGCGGTCTACAAAATAAACTCCCAGTTCCGTATTCAGCTCGATTGACCGCCCATCCAAATTAAATGATCCGATAAACATTTCGGCGTTATCAAAGACAAAATACTTGCCATGTAAACTGGATTTTGAGCCTGCATACCAAGGGCTTTTTTTCTCTTGGCCATTCGATGTTCCAGAGGGAGTTGTATTTAATGTGGATACGCCTTCAGGCCTGTTTATAAGTTGTGTGGTTTTTGGTTTTAGTTCGTATAGTTCTACCCCACCTTTTACCAAACCTTTTCGATAGCGTAAGTAGCCTGCATGTACCAATGCGACATCATTGGACGCGAGCGAATTTGTCAAAATACGGACATGAATCCCCTTGCTAACTAAATCTGTTAAATGTTTTGTCAGATCTTTTCCTGGCACAAAATAGGGTGAAACTATAGTGATGCTTGATGTCGCATTCTTGGCAATAGCTGCCAGTTGTGGCGCCAAGTGTGTTGCAGATGTTATGGAATCGGTGCTCATTTTTGATGGCAAATCATAGGCGAGTTGCCACTCACTCCAATGAAACGGAATTTGTTCAAACGATGTATAGCTATTAAATTTTGCGTTTTTTAACGAGTCGCTATAGGGCGTTTCACCGGCAGCCGCTAAAAATGTTTTGTACATATCAGCAAGGCTTTCCAGTGTTTCTACGCTGCCATCTTTGGCGTGGGCAATTGCAGTGAGTGGATAAGCATTTTCACTATTCCAATATAAATCAAATGAATCGGCTACCTCTTCGGCGGCTTTGCCTAATGTGAGTACATCAACATCTGCAAAATTGACCAGCGTTGATGCATTAAAATATTCATCGCCGATATTTCTGCCACCGAGAATGGATGCACTGCGGTCTGCGGTAATAGATTTGTTGTGCATTCGGTGATTGACACGCACCCCGGAAGTTAAAAAATCTTTCCAGCGAGAATTCCGATTTGGAAATGGGTTGAATGTGCGTATCTGAATGTTGGGGTGTTGGTCTAGTGCGAGCAGGCGATCATCCTTCCCCGCAGTATCCATATCATCAAGTAGCAAGCGTACTTTCACGCCGCGATCAGCGGCCTGCAAAAGACGATATTGCATAACCTTGCCGACTGAATCGTCATGCCAAATGTAGTATTGGACATCAATCACTTTTTCCGCAGCGTCGATTAGGTGCAATCGGGCGGATAGGGCCTCGATACCATCTGCCAGAACGAAAAATCCGGATTTTTCAGGGTTTTGTTGCGAAAGGGTTTGGGCTGTTTTGGCCAGAGTTGTGGCCGCAACAAATGTTTGGTCTATGACAGGGCTGTCGGGCTCTATATTCAAGCTGCTTCGCTCCGGTAAAGATTGGCATCCAGATAAACCTAACATCAAGAATATAAACAATGGGAGAACTGTTGTGTTGGTGCCACCTGTAAAGGTGAAAAACAGTTTCTTGATGCGCTGCTCCTGGGGTGGGCAAGCGAATTGAATAGCCATATGGGGTCTCCTCGCCCTTATATAAAGGATTAGGGTTTTTACAGTTTCTAAGTTGAATATAGTTAGTTGAACCGGCTGTTGCCTATAAAATAATCAAGATAAGATGGCGGGCGCACTTTTGTCCCAGCGCGCACTAGCAAAACATCGCTATTTTCCGTATTCAGAGTAGTCAAAATGAACTTGTTTCGCCATCTGCTAATGGTCTGGTTGTTGGTTATTAGCACATCCGTCTTTGCACGGACCATTCCTGCATTACAGCTAACTCCGGAGGACTGTGCATCTGCTATCAATTCGGCGGAACAGCAACACAAAAACACTGGGACAAAAACAATCAATGTGTTGAGCTGGAACGTTCATAAGCTACAAAATCAGGCAGCAGTTGAAGAGCTGAAGGGGTATAGCCTAGAGAACAATATAGTGTTTTTGCAGGAGGCGTTGGAACATAAGGAATTGCTCAATAGTAAGCCCTTTTCATCCTTTGTGATGGGTTACCGAACCCAGGATTTTAATTCCGGTGTCTTAACGCTCAGTGATTATCCGATAGTTGCTAGATGCAGTTATTTGCATACCGAGCCTTGGCTCAGGACTCCAAAAGCTACGAATATTATGTTGCTGGATATAGATGGGACTCTATTGTTAACGGCCAATATACATTCAATAAACTTTACGCTGCGCACTAAAATTTTCGAGGAACAGCTAAATGCGATGCAAAAAATATTTCTCGCATATAGTGGCCCGGTTATTTTTGGCGGAGATTTTAATACCTGGAGTGACCGTAGGCTTAATGCGCTGACGCGTATTGCCAATAGCGCAAACCTGACTGAAGTGGCATTTCAGGAGGGAGTGCGGAAACAGGTTTTTGGGTCTTCACTTGACCGTTTTTTTATTCGCGATATTAAAATAATTAAAAGTAAAAGCAGGGCATCCACTGCCTCTGATCACAATCCTATTTTTGTCACGCTGGAGTTGACACCTCCTGAAAGAAGCTGATTTTTTATAACACTCCCGCACTTTTAATTTCCAAATAGGCATTAGCTACACGCACTGCTAATTCGTTGGCGGTGCAGTCGATGGAGTAGACGCCGGAGGCGGTGAGTTTTTTGTGGGATTCGCTGCGCTCGTGCAAAAAGCGGCGCACGCCGGCGTAGTTGAGTGCATCGTCGAAGGTTTGCACGGGCGTGTTGTCGAGCTGGTCGAGTACTTGTTCGCGGATGTTGGCGACCATCACCAAATGGCGTTTTTTCAACAGATTAACGGCGAGCAATAGTTCAGTGCTGTCTTCATCGCGCGAGTTGGTGGCGAGAATAACCAGTGAACGTTTGGGTTGCAGTACCGCTAATTTTTCTGCGGCGCTAATGTAATCTGCGGTCGATTGCTGCGCGTGCAAATCGTAAATGCCATTCAACAAAACATTGACGCGTTCAATTCCTTTTTGCGGGGAAATCCAGCGGTGTTTGTTACTTGCATCGCCGCCAAAACTCATCAGGCTAACATTGTCGCCTTGGCGCAGGGCGATATAACTCACCAGCAACATGGCGTTGAGTGCGTGATCAAAATGACTGAGTTCATCGTCTTTGGTGCGCATACGGCGGCCGCTGTCGATCATCAATACAATTTGCTGATCGCGTTCATCTTGATAGTCGCGCGCAATTAATTTTTGGCGGCGCGATGTCGCTTTCCAATCCAGCTGTCGCAAGCTATCGCCCTGACGATATTCGCGCAGTTGGTGAAACTCCATTCCTGAACCGCGCCGCTGTTTCTTTTTAATTCCAATTTGGCTGGTGTGATTTTCCGTGGCGAGAATGGCGTAGTTGGCGATAGCGACAAAATCTGGATACACCTTTGCGTGACTGACTTCGCCAGCCCAATAGCGGATATGCCACAAACCTAAGGGGCTGGAAAATTGTATGTGGGTTTTATCCAGTTGCAGTTCACCGCGCACCAGCGGGCGCAATTGGTAGTGGTTATTACTTACCATACCGGGTTGTAATTCAATCTGTAGTGGTAAGTTGTCGTAATTCGTGGTGGTAGGTACCCCGTCAAAAATATGAATTCGGGTAGCCTGAGTAAATCGATGCTGAATGCGCAGTTTTACTTCTGTCCATTTGTCCACGGCGAGATTGCCGGACAATTCGCGGGTAATTTCTACCGGTGGTAAACGGCGCGATAACAGCCAGTCCAACGCTGCCACTGTAGCGACAACTAAAAAAAGTGCATTGGGCAGAAGTGCGCCAAGGCTAGATTCAAAATAATGTGCGCTAAACGCATTGAAAAAAATCAAGGCAGCAAGCAGTACAAAGCCGATGATCAGCCGTTGGCTGGGAATCCAAATTCTACGCATGGTGTTTTTTGAACCGGACATTAGTGTCTGGGCGCTTCGACGTGAAGCAAAATATTTTGCAAAATTCGCTCAGCAGCAACACCTTCAATCGCTAATTCGGGCGATAGCAAAATCCGGTGGTGCAATGCAGGTATAAACATTTTTTTCACATCGTCCGGTGTGACAAATGAATTGTTATTGATTAGTGCATAAGCGCGCGCGGCAGAGAGCAGAGCAATACAAGCGCGCGGGCCTGCGCCGCGTGCAATACCTGACCAAGTGCGCGTGGCGCGCACCAGTTTTACCACGTATTGCAAAATTTGCTCATCAACTGTGATTTGCTCGGCGATCTTTTGCAAGCTGAGTAGATGCGATGGTTTTAATAAAGTGCGAACCTGCTCCAAACCAAAACCGCCTTGCGCCTGCGAACACACTTGGCGCAGCATTACTTGCTCATCGTTTTCATTTGGATAATCAATAATAATTTTCAGCATAAAGCGATCGAGTTCGGCTTCGGGTAATGGATAAGTCCCTTCTTGCTCAATCGGGTTTTGTGTTGCCAGCACCATAAACGGTTCACCGGTTTTGAAGGATTCGCCCTCAATAGTGATTTGGCCTTCCTGCATTACCTCTAGCAGCGCGGCCTGGGTTTTGGCTGGTGCGCGGTTAATTTCGTCAGCCAGTAATAAATTGGTAAACGCGGGGCCGCGGCGAATTTCAAATTCTTGTTTGGCCATATTAAACATAGCGTGGCCGGTCACATCGCTGGGCATTAAGTCGGGCGTAAATTGCACGCGCGAAAATTGCCCGCCAAAACATTTGGCAAGGCTGCGTACCAGTAAGGTTTTACCTAAGCCGGGAACACCTTCGATCAATACATGGCCGCGTGCAATCAGCGCAATTAATACCTGTTCGATAACAGCATCTTGCCCAATCAATACTTTTTTAATTTCATTGAGCAGGCTGTTCGCAATAGTGCTGGCTTGCTGTAAACGATTGTGCAAACTTTCGTCAGCATCTGCTGCTTTATTTGGCTCGATATTTTCGCTGTTGATATTTACGTTGTGGATATTGAAGTCAGTCATGTTTTATTTCCTAAAAATTATCTGGTTACAGATTACTGCCGTGTAAGCTTTTACGAATCGTTTGTAAGTGTGCGATTGCTTGGGAGAAATCCTGTGGGTTGCGCATCGCGAGTGAAAATAAAGCCTTCTGAATATCAGTTGCATCAATTCCGGTTAATTCTTGCAAAAATACAGCGCGTTCTTCTTGGGTTGCTTGTGCCAGATTTGGATGCTGTTCATCCATGCGCGCAAGAATATCGTTGCGCATAATGTCGAGTAACTGCGGGTGCTCGTTTTTGCGCCAGAGCAACATGGCGCTTGCATAAATATGTTCGGCTAGACTGCGGCGGCCGGTTTTTTCAGACGTGAAGACCGGGCCGAAGCGCAAACTTTTTGCCCAAAGCCACAACAGCAGTGCAGCAAAGCCTGCGATGACACCATAGCGCGCATTACGCCATAAAATACTGGCAAGCGACGGCGCATCCTGATTGATTAAAAACCAAACACGACCATTGGGATTAATTAATCGCCAAAGGCCGTAAGCGTGATCGTGACAATCGATGCGCTGATTTGACCAGATCATATTGTCGCTAGTGATAGTGATTGCGCCTTCGCCTATATCGAAATACACCAGGTGTTCGCGATTGTCTTCAATTGTCTCTTTGTCATCTACGGAATTGTCATCTACAGAATTGTTATCAATAGAGTCATCATCTTCACCATACTCATGGTAAATAAATGGCGCATGACGGCTGAAGTCAAAGCTTAGAGGTTTTTCTTCTTCGCCAAAGGTTATGGGAGTTGATTCATTTTCGAGGGAGCAGCGATAATAATTTTCAGGATGCTCTTCTTTTTTGTCCGCTTTATCTTTTTTCTTATCGCTATTTGATAATCGCTTGTCCTCTCCTACTTCTTCACCCTCTGCATCATCTTTCTTTGGATCACCAATTTCATCGGACAATTTTTCTAAAAAGTCGCGTGTGTCCGAGTCAAATTTTTCTGGTTCCAGTGAGATATTAAAATCTTGCAGCAGAACATCTTCTTTGTCGGTATGAGCGCCGACAAAAGGATTTTGTGTTGAGGTAATCAGTGTCCCGCCATTTTCCACCCAATCATAAAGTGCGTCGTAGCGCTCCCAAGTAAGAGTTTTATAACCGTTGATAAGAACAATCGTGTCCTGTTGGCCGAGTTGCAGATTGCGCCAGCTGTGCTGGTCGAGCAGACTCAGATTTTTAACGCTGGTTGCGCGAACGCCGTGTTTGCGTAGGAAAATTTCAGCGGCGAGAAAATCGTTTTGTTTGGCTTCTTTGGAATAGCCCAAATCGATTTCCTTTTCTTCCCATTCCAGTGTGGTGTACCACCAGTAACCAAGGCCGATAAATGCAGCGATTAAGGCTGCGATAATTAATTGGCGTTGCGTGGCGGTTAGTGGTTTTGCTGCGTTGCTCACTTTGCAGCTCCTTTTTTGTCTGTACCTTGTCCTAGCCAGCAGCTATTCCAATTTGCACACAGGTGTTGTGCTTGTTCTGCCTTGGGTGTCAGGTGGCCATAAGCCAATCGTTGCCATTCACGAGTAAGCGTTGCAAAGTAAGCGATGCGCGCTTGCGCATTGGTATTGTTAACAAAATATTCGCGCATTAAATCCGCGCACTCTTGTTCGGTGTGACCATCCTGAATATCCACGCCGCTGTGGATCAGATGAAATAAACTGGCGCGATAGAGCAGGGCTAATGCTGCGCGTACATCGCCCGCTTGTAACAGAGCGAGTGCATGGCTACTGATATCTTCCGGCAGCGACTCACGCGTGACATCCATACCAAATAGTGTTGTAGGTTTTGCTTTTGGAGCAGGTGCTGGGGTGATGCGTACAAACTGTGCAGCGAGCCAATGGTGATAGCGATAAAGTGCAAATCCAATCAGTGCGATAACCGCAACCCAAAGCAGAATTTCCAACAGGCTGGCGGCCGCTAAAAAGCCTTCGAAATTGGATAGAAACTTAAAAAACTTTTTCCAAAAATTCGATGGTTCCTCTGGATCATCAAGCTTTAATTTCCGCTGGATTTCTTTGCGACTGAATTCCGGTTGCTGCATTACCGATTTGATTGCGCTTTGTGCTTGAGTACGATCAAGTTCGGTGAATTCACCTAGTGGTTTTTCATCAGCTGGATCTAATTCAAAATTTTCTTTTATTGATGTGCTTTCTATTGCCGGCAGGTTTTCATCTGCAAATGCACTGCGCTTGGCATCTATCGTAAAAACACTTAAGCCCAAGCAGAGCGCTAGTATTAATGATGCTATGGCCTGTTGCCCGCTACGTTTATTCACAATACGGCGAAACGCAATATCGATATCCCAAGCTTCCAATTTGATGCGTCGGTTTAAATAGAGTGCAAAACCGCAGGCGACATAAAATGGAGCTGTGAGGCTGAGTGCGATATACCAAAGCGATAATTGCAGCAGATGCAATTGCGAGGAATCCTGATCAAAAAAGAAATTAGCCCATTCGATATTAATCTCGCGCGGAATCAACGCCCAAATAAAACTGATCATGCCGATCCATAAAAAAATTTCCAGCATCAAGCCGATAAAGCTGAGCCAACCAGCGGGCGATGAATCTTCGCGATGCAATACTTGCAGGCGATTTTGGCGGCGGGCGCCGCTCAATCCTTCCAGTTGCAACACGGGTAAATCCATGCAGCGACTTGGGCTGAATCGCCTCCAGGTCAGGCTTGAAAACCATTGCTTACTTGCAAGTGATGGGAACAATTTGACGGTGCTGCCAGTGCTGGGCAAATCATTAAAAACGGCGCGGCTTAGGATGTGCAGCAAGGGGCGCTCTAATAAGGGTTTCATCCACCAGAGCAAAAGCGCGCCCCACCAAAACCAGCGCTCGGGAATTAATAGCGTGATGGCAAATAAGGGTAAGCTAACCAGCAGCCAGACTTTCATCATCGGCAACCACCAGCGTTTGGTCATCAATAATCCTAAGTCGACGGCTTCCCATGCACTGCGTGGGCGAATCTCAATGGTAACTTGATCCAGATTCATCCTGCGCCTCGCTCACCGCGCAAATGGCGACCGCTAAAGACTAAATAGCCAATCACCAGCGCCCATAAAAATCCGCCTACTAAATATTTTTGCCAGGGCATAAGAATATTGTTGGATGACCAGAAGGCTTCAATAAATGCCGCAATTACCAACATGAGAATAACGCCGTACACCAATTGGATGGCAACTTGGCCTGCGCGCATCAGCGAATCTTTGCGGCTGAGATTACCCGGTGCGAGCAGCGCATAACCGAGTTTTAAACCCGCAGCACCAGCGATACAAATTGCGGTTAATTCAAAACTGCCGTGGCCGATGACAAAAGTAAAAAATGTTTGCGTGAATTCGGCATTGGTTAAATGGCCGGCGACTGCGCCCATTAATAAACCGTTATAGATAAGAAAAAACACTGAGCCGACGCCAAATAAAATCCCCGAGGCAAAAGTGCGGAAGGCAACGCTGATATTGTTGCTGATATAAAAACCAAACATTTGCACATTGGTATCGGATTCGCGCGCGCTGCCGAGTGTGCGGTTGGCGGGGTCATACATCTGCTCAAATGAACTGACTTGATCGGGCGAGGTGATGGTGTAGACCAAATCCGGTTGCCACAAAATCGCCAAATAAATCAGCAGGCCGGGTACATAGAGTAGTGCCGTCGCCCACCAAATATATTTTTGTTGCTCGCGCACCAAGCGTGGAAATCCGGCAACGATAAAACTGATGAGCTGCTGAAAAAATGGCTGCTTGCGGCGATAAAGTTGTTGATGGCCGCGCACGACCAAGTCGCCCAGTTTGTCGACCAAGTGGCTTGAGTAGTGGCGATCTTTAGCGAGCGCGTGAAAATGACAAAGGCGGCGATAGCGGCTAGCGAAACTTGCCAGCTCTTTGCTTTTAAGGCGGCCGTTAGGCTTTTCCAGCTCGATAATCTCAAGCTCCATCACTTGCCAAAGCGGTTGGTACAGTTGTTCGAATTGTCCCTGTTTCATCGCCTGCTCCTAGTGCTTGCCGATCATGGTATTCGCCATTTGTTTGATGGCAATCACTGGATCTTTACTATCAATCACCGGCAATAAAATCGTCGCCAATTCACTTTGGCGCTCAGCCGATAAATGTTTGCTGCGCTCGGCAAAGGCGAGCAGCGCGCGTTGTTCGTCGGTAGAAAAATCAGCAGGTACAGGCAATTGGCCGCGCACTTCAAAACTTGGCTCGCGCGCAGGTGGAACTTCGTAAATGACGATGCTGCCTGCGGCCAAATCGCCCAAGCGTTTGAACTGGCGATTACACAGGCTGGCGATAATACCGGTGAGGTAGAACACGGGGAGGAAATCGACAAAACGCAAAAGGTTTCGCAACAGCGATGGGCCGAAAGTAATCGGTGTTCCATCGTCATTCACTACGCGAATGCCCATCCACTTTTTACCGGGCGTGCGGCCATTGCGGGTGACTTCAAAAAAGACGGGATAAAACCATTCGAGCAAGAACATCAGGATCAAACCCAAGCCAGTGCCCATGCGCCCGAGCAGCGAGAGCACAATCATCAGCACTGTGACTATGCCGTAGCGGATCAGAATATCCAGTGTTTGCGCCAAAGCGCGCACGCCAAATCCAGCGGGAGTGAGCGGAAGCAGGGCGCCTTCAGGAGTTTCGAGCGATTGACGGGTATCGAGTAGCAAACCAACAGTCCTTATGCGGCAAATGTGTCGCGTAAATTATATTTTTGCGGCGATCAAACAAGGGGCGAGAATAGCGGATAAGGCTGGCGCTGAATAGCAGATAAGGCCGCTTTAAGTGCTTGTGAAGCGGGATTTTGCCCCCATCTAGGCGTTATAATTTGCGCCTCGCTTACAGGTGCCGTTTCTGGTTCCGTCTATAGGTTTATCACGATATGTCCCAGCAAGAACCCCCAAAAATTGAATTCCCCTGCGAAAACTACCCAATCAAGGTGCTAGGCGAGGCCAGTCCTGAGCTGCACACCTATGTGGTAGAAATCATCGAGCGCCATGCACCGGGGTTTGATCAAGCGCGCATCACCATCAAAGAGAGCAGCAAAGGCCGCTATAACTCGCTGACCGTATGGATTACTGCCACCGGCGTTGAGCAGCTAACCGCTATCCATGAGGATTTACGCCTCAATCGCAGCATCAAGATGGTGATGTAACTTGAGTCAATTGAGTTTGGAGGTCATCAACCTCGGTCAGCAGGATTATCAAACCAGCTGGCAGGCGATGAGTGATTTCACTAATCAGCGCACTCCCGAAACAGCCGATCAGCTTTGGCTGGTGGAGCATCCGCCAGTATTTACCCAGGGGCAGGCGGGCAAGGCAGAGCATCTGTTGTTTCCCGGCGAGATTCCGGTAGTGCAAACGGATCGCGGTGGTCAAGTGACTTATCACGGCCCCGGTCAACTGGTGGCTTATCCGCTGCTGGACTTGCGCCGTTTGAACATCGGCGTGCGCGAGCTGGTAACGCGTATCGAGCAAACCATCGTTGCGACTTTGGCGCATTACGGCATTGAGTCGGCCGCCAAACCTGATGCGCCGGGCGTCTATGTAAATGGCGATAAGATCGCTTCGCTCGGCCTGCGCGTGCGTCGTGGTTGCAGTTTTCATGGGCTGGCGTTGAATGTGGATATGGATTTATCTCCCTTCGGGCGCATCAATCCCTGTGGTTATCAGGGCTTGGCGATGACCCAAATCCGCGACCTTATACCCAATCCCCCTTCTATTGCGCAGGTTCAAGACCAACTTGTTACGGAATTTGCGCGGAAATTGGGCTACGAAACCTGTACAATGCGCGCCATCAAATCTGGTCGGGAGCCGGGTAAGGGCTTGTGCGACACGCCGTAAATCCATCCCTGGAGGCTCGGCACCGCCATCCATGGCGGCGCACGGTCGCAAAATCCCTCACCCGACTCCCTCTGTGCCTCCGACGAGGCCAATGAAAGAGTTTCTTAACGAGTTTCTTTATGTCAGATCTACCACCCGTATCTACCTTTGTTCCCGAACTCCAGCCGGTCAAGCGCACTGAGCGCTACAAGCAAGGCGAAAAGCTGCGCGATGCCGACAAGGTTGAGCGTATTCCGGTAAAAGTGATTGCCACTGATCGCGATGACTTGCAGCGCAAGCCGGATTGGATTCGCGTGCGTATTCCTGCATCGCCAGACGTAGAGCGCATCAAATCCATCCTGCGTAAAAACAAACTTTCATCGGTGTGCGAAGAGGCTAACTGCCCGAACTTGGGGGAATGTTTCAGCGGTGGCACCGCGACCTTTATGATCATGGGTGATATCTGTACCCGTCGCTGTCCTTTCTGCGATGTTGGCCACGGCAAGCCCAATCCGCTCGACGAACACGAGCCGCGCAAACTCGCCGAAGCTATCGCCGAGATGCGTTTGAAATACGTGGTAATTACCTCGGTGGATCGCGATGATCTGCGCGATGGCGGTGCCCAGCATTTTGCTGACTGTATCCGCGAAGCGCGCGAATTAAGTCCAAAGCTGCAAGTAGAAGTATTGGTGCCGGATTTTCGCGGCCGTATGGATATCGCATTGGATATTCTGGAAAAAGAAGCGCCCGATGTGTTCAACCACAATATGGAAACTGTATCGCGTTTGTATCGCCAGGCGCGCCCGGGTGCAAACTACGAGTGGTCGCTGGAATTACTCAAGCAATATAAAGCGCGTCGCCCGGATGTATTAACCAAATCCGGTTTGATGGTCGGCCTCGGTGAAACCAAAGAAGAAATTATCGAAGTGATGCAACACATGCGTGATCACGACATCGATATGCTCACCATTGGCCAATACCTGCAGCCATCCAAAGATCACTTGCCTGTGCAGCGCTATGTTCATCCCGACGAGTTTGAGGAATACACCAAACTTGCTGAAGAGATGGGCTTTAAGCACGCCGCTTGTGGCCCGCTGGTTCGCTCTTCATACCACGCCGATAAACAAGCCCACGGCGAAGATGTAAATGTGAATTCCCTTGCTAAACGCAACTAAACAACGCTAATTTGTACCATAACAACGATAAACACTACTGAGTAAGGGGGCTGCCATGGGAAAGGCAATTCCAAAAATTAAGGAGTTTCCGGATGATGGCCGTATCTGGAGAGTAGATTGGTTTGGCAGCATCGAGCGCAACCCGCAAGTCCCTTCAGAACCAAAAGTGCAGGTCATTATTAGTCCGCTGGTTGAAGGGGCAAAGGACTTTGCTGCTATTTCAGCTGTAAAACATGAAGATCGCCAAACTATTACCGTTGGTGTTGGTCAGCTACCTGCAATCTCAATCGGCTCGCTTTGGAAAAATCGTCGATGTATTCCAGAGGTAGCAGGCACTGAAGAAATATTTAGCAACCTCCAGATAAACTCTCAAACTGTTCAATTAGTCCGGTCAGATTTTAAAACTGATGGTGATACCTTAATTAAGGCACAGTTTCATAGAGTGGGCGTTGGTCTGTACGCAAACTGCTTAGCTATAAAACTGAAAGATGATCCATTCGGTATTATTATTCCGGTCATTGAGATTATCCGGGCGTATTACGCAGTATCATCAAAACTATCTAAAGCCATATTCTTTGGTAATTTTCGTCACGATATTGGTTCTATTATAAATCCCGAATTAACCTGTATTGACCCTATAAATAAGCACGTATCCCTCAGGTTGCGGAGAGATTACAGCAATGAAGACGGGTATTTTATTGCAAGAATTATTTTTGATTCAATCGCACGTAATGGTGCAAATCTAGTTCATGATTCTACCCTTCGGCAGTCAATTGCAGGGTTGAAATGGCTACATCCCGAATCCTCTTTTCCATTTGAAGGTACAACAACCTTGTTTACCCGCGCCAAGCGAATGAGAGTAACGGACGAAAAATGGCGATATATAGTTTTTGCTATTAACAAATGTTCGGGGGAGTTTCCCTATAAAGCTATAACATTTGATAGGGATAACAATGCCGATAAAGCAAACGAAGAAACGGATCTTCCTGATGAATTGAAAACACCTGCTTATCCCAAAAAAAAGCCAAAAGATTTAGGTGAGGCAGATGATGAATTGCAAAGTGATGATGAGCCTGATGCTGATTATCAGCCTCAGGCTATTTCTTTACCTTCGTCTCGGTTTGGTGCGCTGAGTGAAGTAAAAATAGAAAAGGTCGAAAAAGATCTTTGTAATTACATTAGTGCTGGAAAAGTTATTGGCATTGATGGTTCGGTCGATGAATTGGGTACTGGTGATGGCGAGCATAACAACAATAACGTGAGGCCAGTAAACATCCAGGGTACGCAAGAGCGTCAAGAGCCTTTGCCTGCTAGTTTCGATACATTTAGGTTGATGGTGACTGCTCTCAATAGTGGAAGATGCATTGCCTCCCTTCGCCCTCAGTCCGACTCAATATCTTATATCCCTTTAAGAAAGCCCAAGGGTATGCGTCAGTGGAGCTACTTAGATTCCGATCTTCGGCTCAGGCGTAAGGTCTTGGTCGCAGATATCTCATATCAAGGTCGCCAATCTTGCCTAATTGAATTTCAGTGGCGTAATGGCGAGTCATTTCGCTTGGCTGTTATATCTGCTATTTATGGTAGTCGATTATCCGATCTCCAGGTCAGAGAGTTACTGCTGTTATTGGCCAAAAAGCAGGGACGGTGGGAGCATGTCAAAAGCACGGTTGGCGCTATAAAAATTGAGCTTTTGAAGCATACTTGGCCGGATATTCCTTCCTATTGCCGTGCCGTCAAAGATGCTCTTGCTTAGCCCTGGTCAAGCCTATTGACAATCGCTGCGTGTGAGTTACGCTGCGTCTAATAAAACGGTTGCGGATAGTGAAAAAATGATAGGTATTGACCTTTTCTCGGGGGCTGGCGGAATGTCCCTGGGGGCCAGAATGGCAGGTATCGATGTGCAGGTTGTAGTGGAGGCTGATAAGTATGCGGCAGACACCTATTTGCATAACCATAAACCTAAATATGGAGTTTTTGCCGACGACATAAGGAAGTTCAAACCCATTGATTTAGGCAAAATTAAAAAGAATGGTTTAGTTGTCTTCGGTGGCCCACCGTGTCAGGGGTTCTCAACATCCAACCAACGAACTCGTTCTGTGGAAAATGATAACAATTGGTTGTTCGAAGAATTTGTGCGTGTTGTTAAGGCTTATAAGCCTGATTGGCTGGTCTTTGAAAATGTGCGCGGAATTTTGGAAACGGAAGGCGGTATTTTCGTAGATCAAATAATGAAAGAATTTGAAAAATTGGGATACACCGTTAGCGCAGAACTTTTACATGCAGCTGATTATGGCGTTCCACAAAAAAGAGCGCGTTTTTTTATTGTGGGAAATTTACATGGCGTTAAATATAAATTCCCCAAAAAAACACACAAAGAACCTATAACGGTTGAAATGGCTTTGGATGATCTACCAACTTTAGAGAATGGTGCGTCAATATGTCAGTTGCCATACGCCAAAGCAGCATCAAATCCCTACATCAAAAAACTTCGCGGGAAACTTACAAGTTGCAGCAATCATTTGGTTACGAGAAATAATGGCATAATTGTTGAACGCTACTCACATATACCCCAAGGCGGCAATTGGGAAAATATACCCGACCATCTGATGGGAAATTATGCGGACAAATCCAGATGTCATACAGGTATTTACCGCAGGTTGTGTGCGAATGAGCCTTCAGTAGTTATAGGAAATTACAGGAAGAATATGTTGATACATCCAACTCAAAATAGAGGGTTATCCGTTCGGGAGGCTGCTAGATTACAATCCTTTCCCGATAGTTTTGAGTTTAAGGGATCAATTGGATTTCAGCAGCAGCAAGTTGGTAATGCTGTTCCCCCTATGCTCGCGTATAAAATTTTTAATAGTTTAATTTCACAAAGCTAGGATTAATTGTGGCTACATATTTAAATTTAGAACAGGCCATGATTGATGGTTTGGTAAAGCAGTTTAAATCTGATAAAGCAGAGGCATTCAGGGCAAGGTATTTTTCTGCTAAAAGCAAGCTTGGCCCCGAAGTTTTAGAATGGATAAGGGCAGTAGATCCTGGGCTAACTGATCACAGCGAAAGGCATATAGAGAATGTGTTAGATAATGCATATATGCTGATCTCAAGTGATTTGGATACATTATCTGGCTTAGAATTGTACTTTTTATGTCAAGTGTGCTTGTTTCACGACGTGGGAAATTTTTACGGTAGAAGTAAGCATAATTTAAATATTAGCCAAGTTATAAAAAAGCTTTTCTCAGATTTGTTTTCTGGTGTGAATTCGCGCGAGTCAAAATTAATAGCTGATGCAGGTAGAGCTCACACAGGAAAAACTGGAAGTGATCCATTGAAAGGTCTCGCTGAATTAGAACATATTCAAGGGCTGCCCGTACGTTTCCAGGCAATTGCTGCGGTAGTTCGTTTTGCTGATGAGCTTGCTGAAGGGCCGCAACGAACGTCTGCTTTTATGCAGGAGGAAGGGAAGATCGCATCGGCAAGTTCGATCTATCACAAGTACGCAAGCATTACGAACATAGGAATTGATTCTCATGGTGAAAGAATCATTATTAATTATGAGTTTAATATCGTTATTGACCAGATTAATCGAAATGACTTTAGGTCGGATTTGCAAGATCTTTTGAATTTTACTTACGGAAGAATTTCTAAGCTGGATCAGGAAAGGAAATATTACAACCATTACCGTGGTGATTTTAAAAAAATCAAACAAATGGAGGTGGTCTTCAAATTTCATAAAGATGATTATCAGCTTGATTTTCAGTTAGAGCCATTATTAATTAATGATCTTGTTGTGCCTGGCCACCCTGACACAAATTCATTTTTGAATTACAGGAACGATTTATCTATTGATGATGTTCTCAATGCGATTTCAGATGAAATATTTGCGGAGGCGCAGGAGTGATGAATCCGTTTGTTTTTAATGCGGCAAGCAATCTGTCAAATGATTTGTTAAAGAGAATTTTTATTCCAGATCATAACTATAGCAGATTTATTGAGTCCAAGCGGAATGTTTTCTTTTGGGGAGAGCGTGGTTGTGGGAAGACCATGACGTTGCTTTTCAATCGATTATCTATGTTAGGCAAGGCCAATGAAGAGCTGAAGCTGGGGAATAAGGTTACATTTTTACCGGTCTATGTATCCTGCATAACTCCTTTGATATTTAAAAGAGAATATTTGCTTCTTGATGACTTCAAGGGTGCTGTTATCTCAGAGCACTACCTATCATTATCGGTTGCTATGGCAATTGTCGATTCTTTGCTCAAGTTGGATAATCAAGAAATTTTTCTAAAAGATGAAAGTTTAGCATTGGATCTTTCATATATTTTTAGTGGAGAGTTTCCCTCTGACAACAACCCAATTTTGCAGTTAAAAAGATTTATAACGAAAAAATTTATTGATACTCAGAAGGAGATAAACCGTTTTGATTCAAACTCCTTTTATGATGATACGTATAGTTTTACATCCATCATCGTGCCTTTTATAGATCTTCTTAAAGAAAGAAAGGTGTTTAATGAGGCGCATTTCGTTTTGATGCTAGATGATGCTCATGATTTAAATAAATATCAAAGAACCATAGTTAATAGCTGGATTGCGTTTCGAGATAATTCTTCATTTAGTTTTAAAATATCAGCAGCAAAATCGCCTGGTTATGATTTGTCTACATCATCAGGTGGAGCTATTCTGCCGGGGCATGATTATGTGCATGTAGATATTGAGAAGCCTTTTCAAAATGATGATTCTGCTTATGGTCAGTTGGCAAGAAAAATTATTAGCAAGAGACTTGAGCTAATCGGCATTGATAAAACACCGGAAGACTTCTTTCCCTTTAATTCATCTATGATTGATGATATGGAAGATGCAAAAAATGAAGCAAGGATTATTGCGGAAAAAAAATACGGTGCTCAAAATAAAAAGTCCATAGCTGATTTTGTATATAAATATGGTAGAGCTATCTATTTTCGTAATCGCTCTCATAAGGCTAACAGGCCTCCGTATTCGGGGTTTGATACGATTGTAAATATATCGTCGGGTGTGATTAGAAATTTATTAGAGCCATGTTTTGTTATGTATGATGACATGCTGTCAAAATGTGGGGAATTAGAAGAAGTTACCGAAATATCCCCTTCGGTGCAGACGGATGTTTTGTTGCGGTTGAGTGAAAGTTATTGGAAGAGGCTAAGAGATGGGATCGATAATGAAATCGGTTGCTTGGCTCATGAAGGGCAGTATGTTGAAAATTTATTTACCTGTTTAGGTCATTTATTTAGAGGTAGGTTGCTTAATCCTAATTGCTCAGAGCCTAGGGCGATAGCATTTACTATCTCCGCAAAGTCTAAAGAAATTATGGATCAGCTTATGCCTATACTCGATATTGCCAGGAGGGCTCAGCTTTTATATGTGAGGTCGGGCACAGCAAAAGATAGAGGGGAGTCTGAAGATTATTATGTTCCAAATAAAATGTTATGGCCTTCTAGAGGACTTGATCCAGTAGGTCAACATGCTCGCGTATCCATTCAGGCTAGATACTTGCTCGATGCAGCTATAAATAAAACGCCTATTCCTGATTCGCTTGCCTCAGGCGAGAATACCATTCAAGCAGGACTATTTGATGAGTAGCTATGATTATTTGATTGCGTGCACTAGCTGGGAGGAAAGGTTCTCTGAGGGGATAGAGCATAGTTGCAAAACACATGCAATTGAAAATATGCTTCTGTTTGGCGTCTCTGAATTTAAGCATAGAGTGGAATCTCCTTCTCAGGATTTCCTTACAAAATTGCCTCTGAAAAATAAAGATTTTCTGATGCATTATGTTTCAGCGTTTGATGATGTCTCAACTTGGGGGTCGATTAAGGAATTATTTAAAACACAAAAAATAGAGAATAAAAAAGTGTTGTTGGATATTAGTACCATGCCGCGATACTTAATATGGTATTTGCTACATTTTTTAACTGCTAATAAAAACAATGTTACATATTGCTATTTTAGTCCTGCTTCATACGAAGAGTGTCAATGTTTAACTGATGATCCTCTATCGCCACGACTTATTTTCAAGCATTCAGGAATTTATCTTCCTGACAGAAGCTCTATTCTTATAGTGCAGTCTGGCTTCGATGTTGATCGGGTTTATCAATTAATTAGATCTTATGAGCCTGAGAAGTTGTTGTTAGGTGTTCAGGTGGGGAATCAATTAAACAATATTGATAAAAATATCAAAAAGCATAAAGAAAACTTGAATTATCAAGAGATAGAGCACTTTGAGGTGGATGCGTTTGGTGAGGATCACGGATATCTAGCTATGGAGTGTCAAATAGCGAAATATTCAGAGTCTAAAAATATCATAATGGCTTCTTTTGGGCCTAAAATACTTGCAGTCGAGATGTTTAAATTAAATAAAAAGTATCCAGAAATCGGGCTTGTTGATGTTCCTGTAAAAGTTTATAACGAAAAATATTCTCATGGGATTAATCTGGATAATATTCAAACTGGCGTAGTTTAGTTACTTTTTATTTTCCTATTAAATTTTTTAAGGGCGTCACTATAATGTAGCGGCGCATCTTGAAAATCTTTAATTAGATGATTATACCTGACAGCTTTTTTAATAATTGCAAATGGTACTTTTTCTCTCCAGTCATCGATTAGCCAGTTGCATAGCGTTAATATGTAGTGCCGTTCATAAAGAGATCTCCTTTCAAAAGATATTCGGCCTTCGGATAAGTCCAATTTTTCTATATTTCCTTCTTTGCATATGAAATTTTCCAATTTTCTGGCGAGGCTAACTGAGCAAATCATTTTGCAAAAATGATGTAAGATGTTGAAAAATTCAATGCTTTCTGTATGTGATAAAGTTTGTAATTCGTTATTTAGCTTGTTTTGGATTGAAATTTCTATTTTATTAATTTTCGCATCGCCATAACAAAAGTTGCACTTCCAGCATTTATCCAGTTCAACCCGGTCTATAACCTTGGGTTTTCCTAGTTCTGTCCTTTGAAAGATAACTGCACTTCCACATGCCGGGCATTTTTCGTGGAGCATGCATTGATGCTTTAAGCAGTATGTAAATAGCGCTAGCCTCCAAGTCTTCCTAAAGTATGGTGATTGATCTTCTCTAAGGCAAAGTGGGCAAAATTGCAGACCAAAATTTTTTCGAGTGCGGTGGTATATTCCCAATGGCATAACCCATTTTAATTCGCCGCATCTTCTGACGTTATTAAACAAAATGCCTTGGTAACTTAGTAAGGTACTATTCATAACCTCCTGCAATGTTGCCCCTGTTTTTTGACTTAAGGTGTTAACAAGCCATTCGGGGGCTATGCGGTCAATATCTCTATTCCACAACTGCCAATTTTTATTTAATTCTCTATCACAAAATGTTTGTAGCTTTAGTCCATTGGCGTGAATTAGTCTTACTATCCAGCAGGAAAATAATTCATCTTCTAAAGGGTGTGGATGTGCGGGCCAATAATTTCCGCTGAGCATATCAACCGGCTTTATCTATCTGGCGTTTTCTATCTGAAGGCGATGTCCAATTAATGGATTGAAGAACTTTAAGATCTATTTTTTCTTGGCCATGTTCAACTGAATAGGCTGCTGATTCAGTTAGTAATCGCGAAAGTTCGCCAATGTATCCCTCGCTCATTGAAAATAGCTGAGTTGCTAAATTTGTTTCATGTAATGTCGAAGAATGCTCAAGTGGTAGCATTCTTTCAAAGCTTGCAAGTAACCTCAGAAAGTTGCTGTCAAACTTCCAGCGAGGCAATACGATTGGCTCAAATCGATTTGACAATTGAGGATCTGTTTGCAGCGCGCGAAATGCATCTTTAGTGCCCACGCCAACTATGGATATTTGTAATTCGTTGCCTAGGTATTTAATTACGTTTAAGAACGCTCGCTGTTTGTTTAGGTTCCCCGCAAGAATATGATGTATTTCATCAACGATAAGAACTTTTAGCCCAACTTGTTTTAATATCTTGATTGCTTGAAATTGCTTTTTATCTACTCTGTCGTTAGGTTTGTATGGGGCAAACAGTATTTCAAGGATGGCATTATAAAATCTGCCCTCATCGGGCACTGGCGGTGCTTGAATATATAAAACAGGCACTTCGATTCCATCACCTAATGGATTATCACTTGGTTCATGTAGGGAGCAGAATCTTTTAACCAGCATTGTTTTGCCGTTATTCGTATCTCCGACGATAAGTAAATTTGGCATCCGATGTGATTTTGGATAGGTTAGCAAATCCTCCAGCTTGTCCAATGCTTTTTTGGCAGATGGATAACCAATCCATCTCGCTGCGCGTATTCTTTCTATGCGCTCATCTTTATTCAAGTCGAGCAACTTTGCGGCGGCTTCATTCAGATGTTTCATGACAAATCATCCATGTCATCAAAAGGTAAAATTTCGGGAATTGAGTTAATTTTATCATCCTGATGCTCAAAGTTTTGCGTTACATCTGCATCAATTGAAAATGCATTTTTATTGTTGCGCCTTCTCTGTTCCATTCTACGGGTGGTTAATGTTTTTGCTTGCGCTTGAATTTCTATTTCGCGCATACGGTCATATGCTTCAAATAGCGCACGCTCATCAATATTTTTGTTGCCATCCGCTTCTGCTCGCCGTTTTGCTTCTCGGAGTTCCCACACGCTAATCGCTGGATGAGACGTATCTCTATAGGGTATAGGGAAATAACTATATAGTTCAGGATCGTAAAACCAGATGATGCTAATGTCTCGTGGATCGCGGCGAAACATGAACTTACGTTTATATTTTGGTTTTTCGAGATCAGGTGCATTTATCCATTTGCGTAAAACGTCATGGTAATAATGGATTTCATCAATAACCACACCATAATCCTGAATTGTTCTTTCCTCAAACGGCATTAAATCCAAACGTAAGCGAGTTTCATCGGTAATTTTTGATGGCAATCCTCTACCTGGTGAATTTTTATCGCCAAAGATTCCTTGCCTATATTTTTCCATCGGCGTCATGTTGATACCGGAATGCCGACGTTGATGATAAACATCCACAACCAATGTTATAAACCAAGCTTCAAACTCAGATAGAGTAAGCGCTGCGTGCTTGGATGACTCATAGTCGCCACGCTCTTTAATGTTGGAAAATGTTGTTCCAGGAAGGTTATGGATTTCTTTGGAAAATGTTCCCAATAAGCGTTCAACATGGCCGCCAAAGTGAGGCCTTGCAACTGGTCGCCACTCGATATCGACACCATATTCCATACAGGCACGTTGAAGCATGTTGCCTCTAAATTCGCGTGCATTATCGATATGAAGCTTTGCTGGAAGTCCCCAGCAAGGCCATTCACCTTTAATGTCATGTTTTGCTAACCAGGAATCTTTTGGCAAAATAGCATTTGCTAAACAAAGTCCTGTTGATAATGCTCCTGGCGGATCAAACGATACGTAAAAACCAACTACCATTCGGCTGAATACATCTATCGCGAGTGTTATCCAGGGACGACCTACAGGATGTCGGTGGATATCATCTACTAGAATAATATCCAGTGGTGTGTGGTCAATTTGCACTACAGAGAGTGGCCAATCAGCGCCAGGGAAACTGCCTTTAATGGGGGAGTATATTTCTGCCGCTCGTTTAGATCCCCGCCTTGATGATGTGACTTGTTCTGCTGATAGAGAGTTAATCCTATTTCTAATAGTATTGTTGTGTGGTGGTGTGATTCCTGCGTTTAGGCAGCGACTGCGAACCTCATTGCATATCGTTTGTTGAGATTTTTTTTGCTTTGTAAGGTATTCATTTTCAATTACTGCTTTAATAATTGTTTCGATTTCAGGATCAATTTTTTTAAGCCCTTTATCGCTTCGTGCACGAGGAATAAGATCGGTTATTAGTCCCGTGGACTCATATCTTTTTATCCATTCATAAAGTGTGTTTGTGTGCAAATTAAAATTACTTGCTCGCTCTGCCACATCTTCTCGGCTTCTATTCGATAAAGAAAGCAATGGCTTGATAATGTCCAATCGGCGATTGGCTTCTTCCCACTCTTTGTCTGGAATTTGTACTAATTCAGGCCTGTTTGATGGCAAATTGACTGGTTCAAGTTCACCGATAGTGGCGTGAACAATATTGTTGCTTTCATCATCAGATAGTAATACTTCATTCAAATCGATGATGTGTTTGATATGGTGCGACTTCCCTTTAAATCGAACCTGAATGCCTGGTTGTAAGTTTATAAAAGCGTGACCTGATTTCACTGTTGTAGTCTCCAGATAGGACTATCCATGGTTAACTTGGTATTCATATCAACGCCAATTTGAAATGAACCAATCATGTACCAAAGGGAAGGCAGCAAACTTGCTTGATTCCATTCATCGTGAAAAATAGATTGTATTAGCTTGGTAGGCGTGGACTCTTTCAGCTCTTTGAGGCGAAGGTCAAGTAAGTCCATATGTTCTTCTTCATTTGCTCCTTGTTTTAAAAATGGTAAAAGAAACTTTGCGTTTTGCAGTAAAGGAGTTCGAACTTCGGTTTCTGTGATGATCTTGAATTTCCATCCCTGGATTCGAGCAAACTTCACTGCTGCACGGAACTTAGGATGAAGTTCCGGCCATTTTTCTCTCAGTTCGCTTCGGTATTTAACTTCATAGAGTATCTGATGTGTTTTACCGGCCAATTCATAGCTCACCAGTACGTCGGGGGTGTAGGTGCGATCTTTTGCCTGATCGTCTTGCCAGTCGAGCCTTAATGGCTGCACTTCAAACTTCTGAACAGAAGGGGAAAATTCAAGTAGCGTGATAAAATCACGCTCCAAAGTGGATTCGAACATAGCTTGCCCATCTGCCTTTCGATGGGCAGCTATGCCAGTAACATTGCGATAATTTTTGGTTATTTTGCGTACAGGCATAATGACACCCAAACCAGTCCATCGTAGCGGTAGATAATAGAAACCGGTATAGTGGAGCGCTGTTAACCAGTAGCCATTACCGGTGTAAAAATATGCATATTCAGCTTATACAGTACAATCTACCGTTGGAATTGTCAGTAAAATGGTTTGGTGAAACCAAAAAAGCCTGATTATTTTATTCATACTGCGTCACAAAAAAACTCCCGCTAGTCGGGAGTTTTTTGTACCTATCAGGGTCATCTACTAAGTGCCGGTTTTTTTGTTAAGTAAAATTCTGGTGCTGATTAGGATTAAAAATTTATCCCACTTATTTGTGATACTGGATTATCGTGAATTCATCTTGTTCTACCGTTTTTATCGCCCCTGATATTTTTCTGCTTGAGCAAAAACCAACATTATTTGCGCAGGTTGCACAATGGCACCATCAGGAATGCGAGCGTCAGGGCGTTAAATCCTCGCTCGCTTTACGTCAGCAGCGTTTAGTGCTGCATGTTCAGCAAAACTCCATCCCTAAAACACTTATCGCTTTGCGCAACAATCAACTGGTTGGTTGCGTCAGTCTTGTAAATTACACCTATCGCAGCAGCGAGCGCATGCCCAAAGTCACGAGCGAATCGCCCGTTTGGTTGAGTAATTTATTTGTATTGGAAGAGTTTCGTCGCCAGGGCATTGGCAATGCATTGATTGATGCCGCAAAAAATTACGCGCTGAGTTTAGCGCTGGAAGAATTGTGGCTGTCCGCGACTGATTACACGGATTACTACCAAAAACGCGGCTGGGAAATTATCCGCCTCACCCGTTTGGGTGGGCGGCAAGTCAATGTGATGCGGGTGGAGCTGTAAAAACTAGATCCTATTGTCAGTTGCTTTTACCCCCTTTGAAAAAGGGGCAGGGGGATTAGCAATCAATGCAACTTCAATCGCGGGCGCAACCAGCGATTCAATCTTCCACCCAGCATAATTAATCCGGTGCGGATTAATCCGTGAATGGCGATTTGGTGCATGCGATAAAGTGAGATGTAAACCATGCGCGCCAAACGCCCTTCGATAAACATACTGCCTTTGCTTAAATTCCCCATCAAATTTCCCACGGTAGAGTAGCTTGCCAATGAGATGAGCGATCCGTGGTCGGCATATTTGTAAGCTTGCATGGGCTTGTTCTTAAGCGTGGCGAGTAAGTTTTTGTAGCAAGTGCTCGCCATTTGATGCGCGGATTGCGCGCGCGGTGGTACGCGGCTGCCGTCTGGATTTACAAATTGTGCGCAGTCACCAATGGCGAAAATAGTGTCGTCGCGTGTGGTTTGTAAAAATTCATTTACGTGCAATTGATTGATGCGATTGGTTTCAAGCCCCGCAATATTTGCCATGAAATCGGGAACCTTAATACCTGCTGCCCAGACCATAATATCAGCGGCGATGAGTTGTCCGTCTTTGGTGTGCAAGCCTTCTTTGGAGGCAGAGGTGATCATGGTACTGAGTTTTACATCCACACCGATTTTTACCAGCTCGCCATGCGCTGCGCCGGAAATGCGCTCAGGCAATGCAGGCAAAATTCGTGGGCCTGCTTCTACTAGCGTTACGTGCAGGTGATCGTTAGAAACCGCATCAAAACCGTAGTTGTGAATTTCATGCACTGCGTGATGCAGTTCAGCAGAAAGCTCTACGCCTGTCGCGCCTGCGCCCACAATTGCGATATGCACATGCTCGCTGGAACCGCTGACGCGTTGAATATGCAAAAACTTATTTAATAGTTTGGTGTGAAATCTGTGCGCCTGACCGGGGCTATCGAGAAAAATACAATTTTCTTTGATGCCGGGCGTGTTGAAATCATTAGATATTGAACCCAGTGCCAGCACCAAATAATCGTAAGGGATGCGCGTGGATGGCAAAAACTCTACGCCGTCTTCATCTTTCATTGGTGCCAGAACGACTTCGCGTTTTTCACGGTCGAGATCCATCATGCTGCCGACGCGAAAGAAAAAGTGATGCGCATTGGCGTGGCCGCGATAGCTCACCGCATCTACATCTTCATCCATAGTACCCACGGCAATTTCGTGTAGCAGTGGTTTCCATAAGTGTGTGGTGTTGCGGTCGATGAGTGTGACCTCGGCTTTCTTTTTGCGCCCGAGTTTATCGCCCAGTTTAGTCGCCAATTCCAGTCCGCCAGCGCCGCCGCCGACAATCACGATACGCGGTGGGTTAGTTTGCGTTTGCATGATGATACCTGCAGGTAAGTTGATAATTCTTTCTCATTGTTTAGCGTTAAGGTCAGTTAGCTAGTGTATCCAGAAAGTGACGCGCTAAGGGCCGCTCGATAAAGCGGTAAGTATTCTGTTGCAGCGCTGCGGAAAAACTTGCTTTCGCAGCCGCATTATCTCCGACTTGATAATCGCGATAGCCGGCATAAAAAAAGAATTCGGTGCGCTCACAGCGATTGGATGTTTCTTGCTGAAGTTGTTCGCGTGTCATTTGGTCCGTCCAATAAGCATAGACGGCTGCTTCCCACTCGCTACTAAAGCTCAATTCTTTTTGCTCGATTAGCGATGAAAAATCGACATTGGCCTGCTGGCCAATAATGTCGGCTTTGATGAAGTCATAAACGCTGATGCTTTGTTTCGCTTGTAGATAGTCGGTAAATCCCTGCGCCGCTTTTAGCCAATCGCCTGAGTTCATATAAATTTCATGGAAGGCTGAATCGCTAGTGGCAAGCCCTTTCGCTTTGGCTTGCGTCAATAATTGCTGGGCGTGTTCCTCTTTCCCGACAGACGAATAATTTTGTGCGCTAAAGGCGATATTTTCTGCAGTGGGTTCCAGCTCCACCAGAATGCTGGATTCGTGCAGTGCCAGTTGATAAAGGTTTTGATCCAAATACAAACGCGCTAGTGCGTAGTGCAGTGTAGCGCTGTCAGAAGTGAGTGGAACGGCTTGTTGATAAAACTGAATGGCATTCGGTAGATAGTTGGTGTCTTCATAGTTGCAACCGCTGGCTTCGGCACGCGCCTCATAGGTGTTGGCGATGGCTTCGTACAAATCACCTGAGTCGGTAATTTTCTCAGTGCCGAGTTTTAGCGTGGCGAGTGCAAGTGGAAAGTAATTTTCTTCGCGATACATTTTCGCCAGTTGGATATACGCCTTGTCGCTCGCTGGTTGTTCATGGATCGCTGCGAGCAACGCGCTATACAGCTCAGTACGATTTTGTTTACCCGATTTTTTTTGCGCTAAATAACGGTGCAAAAATACACCCAGTGATGGCGCATTCACTTCTAGCTGCGCGCTGGCGGTTAGCTGGTTGTAAATGTTGCTCGCATTGACAAAGGCTTTTTCCTTGCCCGCAACCATATCTTCATAATAAATGTTGTACATAAGTTTGAGTGTTGCCGGGTTACCGGGAACCAGAGTTAATACTTTGCGGAAATTTTTAATTGCCTGTTCGCGGTTGTATGGCGAGGTGTTTTTTTCATCCAAAACCAGATAGGCCAATCCGAGTTTGTAGTACAGCTCTGCATTGTTTGGTGATTGATCTATTTGTGTTTCAAGCGCGGCGATTTCTGCTGCTTCACTTTGGCTGGTCGCGACAGTATCAGCCTGCTTGCTTTTATGAATGAGCTGTTGTTGGCTGCATGCGCTTAATAACAGCAGCGTGGAGGACAGCATTGCTGAATACACTAGCCTTGTAGAAAACAGTTTGCGCACAGCTATTGTCTGAGTGAATAAAGTCATGCATTCGCCTCAGAGTTTGTAGCCAAGGGCTTCAGCTTTTTTGAAAGAGGCATCGGCCTCTGGCAATAGCTGGTTATAACCCTGCGCCAAGCCCAACACATAATAAGCCTCGGCTTTGTTAGGTGCGGCTTTTACAGCTTGTTGTGCGGTGCTTAATGATTTTGCATAGTCTCCTGATTTGATGTGCAATTTGGTGAGTGCAATCAAACTCGCTGCATCGGTTTTGCCATTGCTTTCCAAGGCAGTGAGTTCAGCCGCAGTTTTGTTGTACTCGTAACTCAACAGCCAATCATTGGATTCCAGTAGCTCATTGGTCTTTTGATAAAAATCAGCGTAATCCTGTAAAGCAACTTTGACCGGTTTTACCGTGAGAGCCTGAGTTACGACATAGCGATTCTTATTCTGAGTTCCTGTTTGGATAAGTGTGTAATAGGCATTATCAATATTTTCCCCCTGAGTTTTTACTCGTAGGTGGTGATTAGCGTCGGGGTTGGCAAATACAATACGTGAGCGCAGTGTGTAACCAGGGTCTACCACGTAGGGCTGTTTGCGATCTTGTGCTGTGTGTAGGTTGCGTAAATCGGCAAATAAATTGGTCAGCTGGGTAATGCTGAAACTGTAATTGATAGGCTCTTGTTTACCGCCCCACACATTGGCGAATTTAAAGCGGCCACTAACGGTAAAGGGTTGCCATAAATTATCTGCATTGCTTGCGGTAAATTCAGTCACTTCAGCAGAGTTGTAAATTTGGCCAAATAATTCGCGAAAGTATTTTTCTCGCTCGCTGGAATATTGCCACATGCTGCGCAAGCGCTGTTCGTATAAACCGCCGAAATGCAATTTGAAACTGGCTTGTACATCGCGTTCTTCAAATTTATCAAATACTAATTCCAGATCAGCAAAGTGCTCTTGCGGTGAGAGTGTTGGCAGCACGCTAATAGCTTGGGTCTTTTCGTTTACGATCAGCGCAGGCTGACCTTCAATCCCCACCGAAAAGCCGGGGTATAAACTTGTCTCGCCGGTAGTATCCATCCACATTTCTTGCAGGCCATTTTGTGCAGGGATGTGCACAATCATGTGGTCAAAACTGATACCGGGAATTTGCATGTCCGGTATGCCGCGCCCGCGCGTTACGATTAACGCTGGATCTGCATTAATGCCTAATTTGCGTAACAGCATAACCGCCAGTACAGATTGATCTTTGCAATCGCCATAACCATTTCTTAGCACTTCTGCTGCATCGTGCGGCTCATAGCCACCGCGGCCTACGTGGGCAAATACATAGCGCACGCGATCTTGAATCGCGCGATAAACCGCTTTGGTTTTTTGTTCGGGCGTCAGTGCAGTTTTTTTAATTTCAGAGATAAGCGCATCGAGTTTTGCATCGCTCACCAAATGCGGTTCAATCAAACCATCGGCCCAGCGCGCCACATCATTCCATTGCGCTGTGGTAGCTACGCGCAAATAGGGTGCGTAGCTGTGCTCGCGCGACATGGCGTTTTGCAATTCAATCTTGGCGAGATTTTTTCCGGTCCAGGTGATGGTCTGCTCATCGCCTTTGGTGCTGCGCTTTTGTTTGATCTGATAGCGTTCAGTATCGTTACTGGCAAGGGTGATAGCCTTGGGCGCGGTGATTTGAATTTCGCTGGTGGCGGTCGGGTCGGCGCGTGTACCTTGCCCTGCGGCGCGATCTTCCCACCAGTGAAAACTAAAGCTGTCGAACCATTGATTGGGCACCATTTTTTTGGTGTCGGTATAGCGATACTGAAATTCAATCACAGAACCTTTGCGCACATTCGGCAGCGAAAATAATAATTCTTTGCGGTCGTGATAAAAATTTTCGTCGGTTGGGCTTTGGATTTGGGTAGCATCGGCTTTGATGCTGTCCATCTTGCCATCGGGCGTGCGCACATTGGCGAACTCCAAGGCTATGTCTTCGTAAAAACTATTAAAGCTCACACTGATCTGGCTGTAGTCGCGCACCGCTTCATCGCTATTGATGTAAACCGCCACATAAGAAATAGCATGACTCATCAACTGCTCGTCGATATGGATATTGGTTTTGCGCAGCAACACTTGCGCTTCACTGGTGCTGTTTTTATCCAGATCGCGCAGCAGGGTTTTTAATGGTGGAGCAATGCGTTGGATTTTTTCATCCGCGTTGTCTGCTGCTTGTACGCTGATTGCATTGAGTAATAACCCAAAGGCGAGCACCCAGGGCATACATCTACTGATTAAACAATCTGTCACGCATTCTCTCCAAAACGTTACACAGTTTATAAATCGCGGCGATTTTTGTTGGTCGCTATTTTTTATTAGAGCGAAACCCAGCGGCGTTCAGCGGCACTGGTAAAAATCGCATCGACTACTTGCATGTTGGCGATGGCATCCACCAATGGTGTTGGTACTGGTGTGTCATTAAAAATGCTGAGTGCAAATGCATCGCCCATAGCGCTGTAGTGATTGTGGTCGGGCACTTCAATAATTTCCTGCTCGCGATTGCGCGTTACAACAATACGTTGCACGGGTTCACTGTCATCGTTGTAAAAGGGGCGCGCGAGGTACAGGCTGCCTTCATCGCCAATCGCTTCTACATATTGCACGGGCTCAATTTTAGTGGCCGAGGTAAAACTCGCGCTGCCTTCGGGAAATGTCATTAACCCCGAGGTCAGGCAATCCACTTCTTCACCGGCCATAGGCGTAATTTGACCGAGCACTTCAGTAGGTTCTTGATTAAACAGCCAGCGCGAAAGCGAAATGGAATAGCAGCCAATATCCAGCAGCGCGCCGCCGCCCATATCCACTTTATTGCGAATGTTGTTTGGCTCGCGATTGTTGTAGGAAAAGTGCGAGTGCACTGTGTAAAGCTTACCGATGCGCCCTTGGTCGATGAGCTGCTTTGCCAGCTGCCATTGCGGATGAAAGCGATACATAAACGCTTCCATCACCTTGAGTTGCGGATGCGCTTTGGCGGCATCAACCAAACGCTGCGCATCAGCCGTATTTAACCCAAGCGGTTTTTCGCAGAGCACATGTTTTCCTGCTTGCAGCGCTTTGATCGACCAGTCTACGTGCAGGTGATTCGGCAGCGGGTTGTAGATGGCATCTATATCCGGGTCGGCGAGCAGTTCATCGTAACTGCCGTAGGCGCGCTCAATGCCCAGCGCATCGGCAGCGGTACGCGCGCTTTGTGCATCGCGTGAGCAGATAGCAACTACTTGGTTATGAGCTGATTTTTGCAGGGCGGGGATTACTTTTTCGCGGCCGATTTTGGCGGTGCTGAGCACCCCCCAACGGAGTTTGGGCATGAGGCTACCTATGCTGATATCTGTGGCTAGAGCGGTTTATAGTCGTAATTAGAGTGTTGGCAGTGTAACGCAAGCGCGGCTCGTGGGGTGAGCCGCGGGGGGAGATTAATGCAGAAAATATGGGGGTTTTACTGACAGGCTGATAGGGCGATTACCAAGGCAAAAGATCGCCATTGGAATGCCAGAAGCTACCGCTGTTTTCCAGCGTCAGTTCGGCGATGCGTTGGTTAAGGCGGCGAGCAGACTCATCGGCAGAAATGTCGCCACCAAAGCCCACCATCGCTGTCTGTACATAACCCGGGTGCAGAATCGCCACCGCAATTCCGCGCGGTTTTAAATCGCGCGTGAGCGACATAGCTGCAGCATTGAGTGCTGCTTTGGACATACGGTAACCGTAGTAGCCGCCAGAGGTATTATCGGCAATGGAACCCATACGGCTGGTAATAAACGCAATCTTCGCCCCTGCTGCTAAATTGCCGAGCAGGGCTTCAGTGACGCGCAGCGGTGCTTCTGCGTTGATCAGGAATTGCTGTTGGATGTTGTCATAATCGATATCGCCGAGGGTTTCATTCAGGAAAATCCCCGCGTTGTTGATCAGCAAATCAATCGACTTACCCTTCAGCGTTTCTGCAAGCTGCGCGAGCGCTTGGGTATCGGTCACATCGACCCCAGCAATTACGCGCGCGCCAGATTCAGTTAATTCCGGCGATGCCGTGCGGCATAAGCCAATCACTTGCCAACCCTGTGCGAGATAGGTTTTGCATAGCGCCAGACCTATGCCGCGATTAGCGCCGGTAATTAATGCAGTTTTCATGGTGTTAGCTCCTTAGCGATTTGTGTTCAATGGCGGTTTGCATTAAATAGACGAGTGAAAGCCTAGCGGATTTACCTCCATTGCAGGTTAAATTTTTACCGTGAGTTTCACCAAGCGCATCACCAGTGGCCGCACCACCAAAATACATGCAAAAGCAGATGGCATCGCAATGCGATAGGCGTGCAGCACATTGCCCAAGTAGTCATCACTCACTCCGCTATTGGCTGCAACAATAATCAGCGACATCAAAAACGCCATAATTAGCGACATATAAAACGCAAAAACCACGGGCATAAACTTGGGATGCAGCTTTTTGCTGTTACTGGCAATCGATGTGTCTTGCATGGAGATTCTCCTTGGGTATGAACCGAAAACGGTCTGGATAACGGCTGTTGGTGGCACTTTAAGTGAGCCTTGCGGTTGGCAGTAGATTGGCGGTGGTATTTAATGTATTAAGTAAAACTTACTAATTGATTTTGTTATTCGGAAGCAAAGGCTATGGATACTCTGCGGGGAATCGAGTGTTTTGTGCGGGCTGTTGAAGGCGGCAGTATTGCAGCGGCGGCACGGCGGGTGGGTATTAGCGCAGCGGCGACCAGCCAGAATATTGCGCGTTTGGAGACTTATCTCGGCGTGCGTTTGCTCACCCGCACCACGCGCAGTTTGGCCGTGACCGATGCAGGCAAGGTCTACTACGACAAAGTATCGCTGCTGATTCACGAATTGGAGCTGGCGCGCTCGGCCGTGACTGATGTACAGCAAGAGTTGCAGGGGCGTTTGTGCATCGCCTCTACCTCTGCGTTCAGCCGCCATGTGTTGGCGCCCTTGATTCCCGCATTTAATCAGCGTTACCCACGTTTGGAAATTGAACTCACCTCAACTGATCGACGCGTGGATCATGTGCAGGAGTCGGTGGATGTGAGCATTCGCATCAAACAGCAATTGGACGATGGCATGGTCGCGCGCAAGATTGCCACAGTGCCGACAATTTTTTGCGCATCACCGGAATATATCGCGCGCGCTGGTCGGCCGAAAACGCCGCTAGATTTACGCGAGCATGATTGTTTGGTATTTCGCCTCGCCGCCGACGGGCGTTTTTTACGTTGGGGCTTTGTCGAAAACGGTGTGCGTTTTGATGCAGAAGTACGCGCGGCAATTATCAGCGATGATATAGATGTACTCGCACGGCTCGCCGTTGCAGGCGGTGGCATTACCCGTTTAGCTGCGTTTGTAGCCAATGATTATTTGCAGCGCGGCGAGCTTGTCGAGTTGTTTACTTGCGATGAATGCACCGGCTTTGATGCGGAAATAGAGCCGCTGGATATCTACGCCTGCGTCCGCGACCGCCATCAATTAACTCCAAAAGTACGCGCGCTTATGGATTATTTAGTGGAAGCATTGCCTGCGGAGTGGAGGGCGTTGTGATTGCAAAGCGTGGTTATGCTTTGTAATGGAGTTGTCTGTTAATAGGTGATATTTGTTGGTAGGTTGGTGGTGAGCTTGCGAACCCCAACAATGAAATTTTAATCATTATTGAGGAGATATTCTTCAATAATGATTTTAATAATAAGGACTCTGGTCTTTTAATCTGCTGTTAGGTATGAATATGAAACCATTAAGATTTTCAATATTGCTTCTATTATTTATTGGGCAAAACTCAATGTCATTTGAGCCTCAATTATTTGAGACTAGCTATGATTGCACTAAGGCGGGCAATAAAACTGAGCGAGAGATATGTGAAAATTATCAACTGGCTCAACTGGATATTGAGCTGTCCAGTAAATATCAAATTCTAAAGAATTCCTCAGTGAGCAACATTAAAGAAAATCAGATTAACTGGATTAAAAAAAGAAATAAATGTTTAAACAATACGGTTTGTATATTTCACAGCTATTTACAAAGAGTAGTAGAACTCGAAAAATTATTAAAACTCAATGGTATTGATTCAGTTAGCTTGGATGTTGATTCATGCTCAAATGCCAACCTCATGGAAAAACATGGAGAGTATGCGGATGGAGGTTCCATGAAGGAAATTGGAGACTTAAACGGGGATGGAATTAGTGATCTTTCTACAAATGGAAGTTGGACAGCTAATAACAATGAATTCAGGCTTTACTTAAAAATTAGCAATTGTAACTTCTATGTAGGCTACATTAGCGGGTCAAGTTTTGACTTGGTAGACGATGTTCCAAATGACTGTAAGCATAAAGATGCTGAGCATTCTAAAGAGTACAAATATATATCATCAAACTATGATGGGAGCCGCTTATATTATAGATTTGATGGCTCTATGTATGTAGAAGTTTCTAAGTACAAATCCACAGCAGCATGTGGGGAAAAGTAAGAGTGTAGGTACGATTAGCGCAGCGTAATCGTACGCATGAAAATCAATCAAAAAAATTCAAATGTAGGTTGGGCAGCCATGCCCAACAAATCTATTCAATCACCAAAGTGTTGGGCATGGCTGCCCAACCTACAAAAATAATTAATCTTTCCTCATCTTCGGCAACAAAATAGTCGCTACACCCAGCAACGGTAAATACGCGCAATAATCAAATACGTGTTGGATGCTTGTTACATCTGCCAGTGCGCCTAATAGCGTCGCTGCAATTCCGCTAATCCCAAAGGCAAAACCAAAAAATAAACCGGAGATCATGCCGATTTTTGTTGGCATCAGTTCCTGTGCGAATACGATAATCGCGGAAAACGCCGAAGATAAAACCAATCCAATCACTACCGATAACACCGCTGTCCAAAACAAATTGCAGTAAGGCAGAAGCAGCGTGAAAGGTGCAACGCCGAGGATGGAAATCCAGATTACTGCTTTACGGCCAATTTTGTCGCCAACCGGTCCGCCAGCAAAAGTGCCTACTGCGACTGCCGCTAAAAATAAAAACAAAAATAATTGTGCCTCGCTAACGGAGGTGGAAAATTTTTCCATCAAATAAAAGGTGTAGTAATTGCTAAATGCGGTCATGTAGATGTATTTGGAAAATACAAGAAACGCTAATATCGCGATTGCGCCAATGACTTGATTGCGCGACAGGTGTGCAAAGTGCGAATGTTTTTTACCGCTCTTAACAGATGCCCGCGTGCGAATAGTCCAGCGAGCGACGCTGAATAAAACCGCAAAGCCGACAATGGCAAACAGAGTGAACCAACCAATTGCGCCTTGTCCGCGCGGAATAATAATCGCCGCCGCCAACAATGGGCCGAGTGCTGCGCCCGCATTGCCACCAACTTGGAAAGATGACTGCGCAAAACCAAAGCGCCCGCCCGATGCCATGCGCGCAACACGCGATGCTTCCGGGTGAAATGCCGATGAACCCAAACCAATTACCGCAGAGGCAATCAATAACCAGGCAAAGCTATTGGCGAATGCGAGCATGATTAAGCCAACCAAGGTGAACAGCATTCCCGATGGCAATAAATAAGGTTTGGGATGTTTGTCGGTATAAAGCCCGATTGCCGGTTGCAACAGCGACGCCGTTATCTGGAAGGCGAGGGTGATCAAGCCAACTTGGGTAAAACTCAATGCGTAATCGGTTTTCAGCATCGGGTAAATTGCGGGCAACACCGATTGAATCAAGTCATTGATCAAATGAACAAAACTCACCGCGCCAATAATTGGCAACACGGTTTTGGTGGGGTCAAACTCAACCGGTGTGAGAGTTTGTTGGGGAATGGGCTCCATCTGGCTCATTTCTGTGGATATCTCCGTGGGTTTTACAAAAGTCGCTGGAAGCTGCACAGTATAAATCGCAGAAAAAAGCAGAAATGACATAAACTGTCGAATAAGTGACAAGTTGGTCGCAAACGAAATAGTACAAAGACGATGCGGAGACACTAATGAGCATCATTGAACAGCGCAGCCCCGAGGCTTTGCAGTATGTGCCGCGCCCTATAGTGGCCTGGAGCGGGCACTACGCAAATGGCGATGAAATTGCCTCGCACAGCCATCCGCGCGCGCAACTGCTTTATGCCGTGGAGGGGGTGATGCGCGTGCGCACGCCAAATAGTGTCTGGACCATCCCGTCACATCGCGCACTTTGGGTGCCTCCGGGCGTTGAGCATCATTCATTTATGATGAGCGACCTGGAGATGCGCACAGTTTATGTGAGTGCCGATATTCCTTTATCGCTTGGCAGCGAGTGCCGCGCGATTTCAGTCTCAGGGTTGCTGCGCGAACTGATTTTGGGCTTGCTGCAAGAGCCTGCGGAGTATCCGATTCCGGGGCGCGGCGAACATTTGGTTGCATTGATTTTGATGGAAATCGACCGCGCAGCAACACAGGCGATAGAAATCCCCTGGCCGCAAGATCGACGTTTGCAGCGTGTTTGCCAATTAGTATTGGATTCGCCCGGCACCAGTCGCACTATTGAAGAATTGGCCGATATTGCCGGTGCCAGCGCGCGCACATTGATTCGTTTATTTCCCAAAGAAACAGGTTTGAAATATCACCAGTGGGCGCAGCAAGTGCAATTAGCGGAAGCGATTGGCAGGTTAGGCCGCGGTGAAACTATTGCGCGTATTGCGAGTTTTCTTGGCTACTCCAGCCCCAGCGCATTTTCGGCCATGTTTAAACGCAATACCGGGGTAACGCCGAATCATTTTTTTAATTCGCAAGCGCGATAGCTATCTGTAAACGGTCATTAGTCCATCAATGTAATGGCTTGTGGCAGGCGACCTGTCCATTTTTTAAATGCACGACGCAGATTGGCTGCATCATAAAAATGCAATTTTTGCGCGACCTCTTCATGCGTTAATCCACCTTGATTCAGCCACATAATGGCCAAGTCCCTGCGCACCAGATCGTATTGCGCTTGGAAGTGGCTCTGATGCTTTTTTAATTTGCGTTTAAAGCTCGCGCTACTCATGCCAAAGTCTGCTGCCGTTTGCTCAAGGTTGGGAGCGTGGTGGATATTGTTATGAAGATAGTTATAGCTTTCCGCTAAAAAACCTTGGGCTGAGCCATTTGCATGACAAGCTAAACTCTGTGATTGCAATGCTAATTTTTCGCGCGCAGCTCGCGCCAGGTTTTCATCCGATTTTTTCCACGGCGTATGTAACTGCGAGCGAGAAATCGCCATAGCATTTACCGGTGCATTAAAGTGAACTTGCGCAGGTAAATGCACTTGGTATTGTTCGATATGCGCGGTAGTGGCCTGCGTGAAATACAATTGCCAAGGTAATGATGCGCCTGTTTGCCAGCGCCCTAATGCGCTCAATGCGGTAGCCATCATCTCTAATAAAAATGTGTGTGAATTACTTGCGCCGCAAGCGTCTTGCCAATAAATCACCAGGCGATCCTGCTCGTAATTCAATCTGGGCGTCAGCAGCGGGCAGAGTTGTTGTTGATACTCAATGAGTGTGTCCAGTGCTTCTTGCAGGCTGCGCGCATTTGCCAGTGCAATTTCTGCTGCACCGAGATTGTCGGTAAATAATCTGTGCCCGAGCAAGAAACTAATGTCGTGCTGCGAACAATGTTTCTGTGCATTTTCAATTAATTGAAAACATTGCTGCGGTGATAAGAGCAAATCTTTGCGCGTAATATCCTCACGGAAAATCCCTGTTGAGCGCAGCAGCTTGTGCTCTTCAATTCCACGGCTGAGCGCAAGCTCAATCAAACTCAGCGGCCATTGGTGCGCTGGAATAAACGCAGTATCTATTTCGTAGTAAGCGGCAGGTGCGTAGTGCTCGGGGCTGATAAGCTCGGCAGTGATAAAAGAGTGCATTGGCATGATGCTCAAGCCGCGCAAGCGAATTTGTCTTTGTTGCGATTTTCCTTATCGCGCAAGAGGGCGTGAGTCGCGCGCTCGATCAATTCGTTCGCGCTATCAGTGTTGGTGCTGTTTGGGCTAGTTAAAGCAATGCCGATGCTAACTGTGTGAAATAGGCTTTCACCTTGTGCATGGGTTTTGTGAGCAAAGTTTTTCACAGCGGCACTAAGTTCCTGTGCCATTGCCTCGGCAACCAGCTTTCCGGTATTGGGCAGCACCAGCGCAAAACGGTCGCCTGCGTAACGGCACAATAAATCGTTGCGGCGAATATTGAGCAGAATAAGTTCGCTTAACGCCTGTAATAAATGATCGCCCTGTTGATGGCCGTAGCGGCGATTAATCTCGCTAAAATTGTCCACATCAATTAATAGTAATGCCAAAGCAGAATCTGAGTTGTGTTGTGCAGCCAGAGCTTGTGTTAGCTGTTTGCGCAAATAGTCTGCACCATTTAAGGTGGTGGTGAAATCCAAATTGCGATGCTCACGGAAAAGTTGTTCGCGTTTGCGCAATTGTTCGCTAATGCTGAGCTGCTCTTTATGCCAGTGGTAAATCCCCAGTGTGAGAAATACCAAACCAATCGGCATCAGCCCCGATTCAATCCAGTGATCCCATTTAATCGTCGCAGGGAATTGTAAAAACTCATCCAGCGCATCCTGAAAACCGGCGATAAAAATGCAGCTTAATCCCAGGCTTAAAAATTGCGTCACACGGCCAGCCGGGCGGCTGTGCAAAATCAATAACAGCCACACCAACGCCAAAACGGCAGCGCCGCCTTCACTGAAAACATCCAGCCAGTTGATCTCGTTCCAGAGCTTGATATCGGCAATCGCTAAACCGCTGAGCAATACGCAGTTTGCGCCCATGGCGACAAAAAATAGCTTCCATTTGTGATGTTTTAACATAGGCATTCGTAGCGGCAGATATAAACGTGCTGCACGGATAACAAATAATTGTGACATTTACATGACAGGTGTGTGGCGATTATGCGAATCAGGTAAAAACCTCAAAAACAGATTGAGCTGATTTGCAGGAGGCAAATTAGCTCAGGCTATTTAGTGACGGCGTGCGTGCTTGTAACAAAAGTGTCATTGCACAAACTTAGTTTTGGCGGCGTTTAAAGCACACATCACTCTATGGGAGCTAGCCGTGAAATCTGAATTGCCAACAACAAAAAAATTATCAACTAAAAAGCTATCTAATAAAAAACCAACGAAAGCAGTATTTGCCAAAGCTGCAATGGCCTTGGTGGTTGCCGGTATCGCCGGACATGCCTTGGCGGATGGCCGCATTGAAGGTCAAATTAAAGCCACTGAAAAAGGCATTGCATTACAGGGCGTAAAAGTACGCATCGCCGAGTTGAATCGTGAAGCAGTGAGCCAACGCGATGGACGCTATGTATTTCTCGATGTAAAAGCGGGCAACTACACATTGGTTACTAGCTATATCGGTGCCGATGATATGCAACGCGCCATCGTGGTTCAGGATCAGCAAATCACGCGCGAAAATTTTCAGTTGAGCGGTGTTTCCGGTTTGGTGGAAAACGTAATTGTTGTTGGTCAGGCGGCGGGCATTAACAAAGCGCTCAACAAGCAGCGCAGTGCAGATAATATTTTGACTGCGGTATCGGCCGATGCGATTGGCCAATTCCCCGACACTAATGTTTCTGAATCTTTGCAGCGTTTGCCGGGCTTGTCGATTGAGCGCGACCAGGGTGAAGGTCGCTATGTGCGTGTACGCGGTATGGGGCCGGATTTTAATGCGGTAACAATTAACGGTGTGGGTGTTCCAGGCCCGGATGCAGATCGCCGCGCGGTTGCGCTGGATGTGATTCCATCGGACTTGCTGGAAAACCTAACCGTTACTAAAACTCTGACGCCGGATATGGATGCCAACTCTCTGGGCGGCAGTATTGATGTACAAAGTTTGTCGGCATTTGATCGCGACGGATTTTTTTATCAGCTGACCGCGGAAGGCAGTTACGATGAAAATACTGAAGAGACAAGTCCAAAAGGCGCGTTAACCGCAAGCAATCAATTTAGCTTGGGCGGCGATGAAAATAATTTTGGTATCGCCTTTGGTGTGAGTTCGTTCAAACGTAAATTTGGTTCAGATAACGTTGAAACTGGTGGCGCATGGGACTTTGATGATGGCGAAGGGCGCTTGGAAGAATTGGAGCAGCGCGATTACACCATCACTCGCGAACGCTCAGGTGTAACCCTGAATCTGGATTATAAACCTAGTGACAATACCGACTTGTACTGGCGCAATCTCTACAGCGAATACACTGACTCAGAAATTCGCTTGGCTAACGTCATCGAATTTTTTGAGGAAGAAGAAAATGACGATGGAGAAATAGAAAGAGACGGCACTTCGGTAGCAGAAGGCGAATTTAATTCCGCTGAAGTACAGCGCGAATTAAAAGATCGCACGGAAACCCAAAAAATTCTGTCTACTTCGTTGGGCGGCCAAACCCGTTTAGATAAATGGACAATTGATTACCGTGTGGCTTATAGCGATTCCAGTGAAGATGAACCACAAAACATTGGTGGTGCTGTATTTAAAATCGATGATGATGTGATTGTCGATGATGCGTTTGACCTTGCTTACACCAATACCGATAAAATTCTGTTAACAGCGCCTAATGAATATTTTCAGCCTGCCAGTTATAAATTGGATGAAGTAGAACTAAGCAGTGTTAATACCAATGATGAAAGCACAGCGGTCAATTTGGACTTTACTCGCGATTTGGAGCTTGGCTCTAATCCTGCGCAGCTCAAATTTGGTGTAAAGCGTATTGAGCGTTCAAAAGACAACGATGTAGATGTGTGGGTTGCTGAAGATTTTAGTGGTGATTCATCACTTTCTGCATTTTCTGGCAGCGAAGTGGATTATCAGTTTGGCCGGTTTGGACAAAAAATTAATTCGTCAATGGTTAAGTCGGCAATTGTTGGTAGCGAGTTGGATGAAGAAGAAAGTAGTATCGGCGACTACGAGGTAACTGAAGATACCAGCGCTGCCTATGTAATGGGGCGTGTGGATATTAATAATTGGCGTATCCTCACAGGTGTGCGCTATGAAGATACTGAATTCACTGCGCAGGGTAATTCTTACGATAGCGAAACCAATGAAGTTAGTGTGCAGACATTTGAAAATTCTGATGACTACTTTCTGCCGGCACTGCATATTCGCTACAGCATCAGTGATAAAACCCAAGTGCGCGCTGCATGGACTAACTCAGTTGTTCGCCCCGGTTTTGCGCAGTTGTCACCCGGCCGTTTAATTGAAGAGGATGATGGTGATATTGAAGAAGAATTTGGTAATCCAAATTTGAAGTCAATGGAGTCGAGCAATATTGACTTGGGTATTGAGCATTACCCTGGTGTTGCCAGTGTGGTTTCTGCTTTTGCATTCTATAAGTCTATCGATAATTTTGTTTATCAAACTGATTTGGCTGGAACTGCCGAATACGATTCTCACAAGCACGCAGTGACTTTTGTAAACGGCAATACAGCTGATATTTTTGGTATCGAATTAGCTGCGTCAAAACAATTTACCAGTTTGCCTGCACCTTGGAATGGTTTGTTGATTGGTGGTAATGCCACCTTTGTTGATTCAACTGCTGAAATTGGCGGTTACGACGATGGTGAATTTGTACCGCGCGATATTCCAATGCCGAGCCAATCCGATACATCTGCCAACTTGATGGTTGGCTATGAATCTGATCGTATCAGTATGCGTTTATCGGCTAACTATAAATCCAATTATTTGTTGGAAGTAACTGAGCCGATGGAAGCGGAGTATGACGCCTATGTTGATGATCAATTGCAGCTCGATTTCTCTATGCGTTATTACATCTCTGAATCCATTAAGTTGCATTTTGAAGCGCTGAATTTGACGGACGAGGTTTACTACTCCTACGTCAATAGCAGCAAATATAATGCGCAATACGAAAGCTATGGCGCTACCTATAAGCTAGGCATTACTTTCATGCAATTTTAAGAAAAGTTTAAGCTTGGTTTATTAATCTGCATGGCGTGGTCATCGCCGACATTATTAGCTACTAATGCCGGCGATGTTTTATCAAGCCCTTGGATAAAAGATATAAGAGTTATCATATGCGCAGCACTATTAAGAAAATGTCTTCATGTAAAAAAAGAGTTTTATCCTGCCTTTTTGCAACTGGTTTAATTGCTTCGGGTTCATTAGCCGTTGCCGCCCAGCAGCCAAATATAGTGAAAATGAACAACGCATTTTCTGGGACTGCTGTTGCCCCTTTAGTTGATGCCAAACAAAAAACCTATCTGATGCTAGACGAAAGCGCTGGTGTTCAATGGCTTGATGCGCAGGCGAAGTCTTTAGCATCACTGGCACAACCAGCGGAATTATTTGATTGGCGCAGTGGTGTTACCGTTGCGCAGGCGGCAGATAAAAATAAAAAAGGCGAACAAAAATCTCTGCTTGTAGCAGCAACAGTTTTCTTGCCCGAACAACAACCTGGTTTAGTTACATTGGATACAGCTACTGGAGAGCTGCGTGAATTACTGCGCTTACCTATTCCTTCTTTTAAAATTGAAAATCTCTGTTTGAATCGTGATAGCGCAAATAATCTTTCCGTTTATTTGCTGGATGAGCGCGGCACAGCTGAGCATTGGTTGCTGTTGGATACACAAGGCAATCAACACATCAAACATTTACGCAACCTGCCCATATCGCCCAATAGCAAAGCTTGCGCGGTGGATGATGCACAAGATTTGTTGTTTATTTCAGAAGAATCCATCGGCGTTTGGGCTTATGGTGCATCGGTTGAAACTGCGCCGGGTCGCAGTGTGGTGGATATGGCTGCACCTTACGGGAAGCTGATGTCTGGTGCTGAAGCTATCGCCGTTGTTCCGCAAGGCTTGTTGGCCGTTGTACCTGAGGATAAAACCTTATTGGTGTACTCAACCGCAAATCATGAATTCAAATTACAGCAGCAGATTTCGCTAAACAATATTGAAGAGGCAGAATCTATTTCTGCCAATTACAATCCAGCAGCAAAAATGTTGGATGTGGTGATTTACGATGAAGGTGCAGGTGTGCATCAACAACTGCAATTGCCCTGGTCTGTAGCGCCGCAGGCTAAACCGGTATATCCGATTGCATCCGTCACTGCCGATGTGCAAACCCAAGTGATGGCGCGTTTTGGTGATGCGGCGGATGATCCGGCCATTTGGATAAATAAAAAACGCCCGCAAAAAAGCTTGGTTATTGGCACTAATAAACAGCAGGGTTTGTTTGTGTACGATTTGCAAGGCAAAGAAGTTCAGCATTTCAACACCGGAAAACTCAACAATGTTGATGTGCGCTATGGTGTTCAGTTTGGTAAAAAAGTTGTCGATATCGCAGTGGCAACCAATCGCGATGACAATAGTTTAGCGATTTACACTATCGACCCTAAAAATGGAAAACTCAGCTTTTCTGGCAGTGTTGCAACTAATCTTGAAGAAATTTACGGGTTTTGCATGTACCAAAATGCTACCGGTGTGACCTATGCAATCCCCAATGCAAAAAGCGGTGAGTTCCAGCAGATTGAATTAACGGCGGTTGCGCATCCGTCTAACAAAAACCAATGGCAGTGGCAGGGCAAAAAAGTGCGCAGCTTTTTTGTAAAAAGCCAGCCAGAAGGTTGTGTTGCTGACGATAAAAATCAGCGCCTGTTTGTCGGCGAAGAGGATGAAGCTCTGTGGACGATTGGTGCTGAACCGGATTCAGGTACTCAAGTTGAGTTAGTGTTGCGCGCCGGTGATGTATTGGTAGCTGATGTTGAGGGTGTGGGAATTTACCAAGGTAAGCAAAAGAATTATCTGGTGGTTTCCAGCCAAGGCAATAACACCTACGTAATTCTCGATGCGGTTGCGCCTTATCAAGTTCGCGGCATTATTCGTGTTGATCTTGATGCGGAAAATGGAATCGATGGCGTATCTGAAACAGACGGGCTTGAAGTCACTCACGTCAATATGGGCAAGCAATTCCCGGAGGGTATGTTAGTAGTTCAAGATGGCCATAACGTCATGCCGGAAGCGCCGCAAAACTTTAAATATGTCAGCTGGGAAAAAATACGCACAGCATTAAAGTTGGATTAATTAATCAAGGTCCCCATAAAAAACAGCGCTTCATCTGCGCTGTTTTTTATTGCTTTTTCAAAATTTTTTCATGAAAAAATTAACTGCACGGCATTTGATACCAATCCGGCTTTAGCGCGTAGCCTTTTTCTACGTCGCCGCGAAACCCGAGCTTTTCGTACACTCTGTGAGCCTCTGTCCGCTGCGCGCCGGAGAGTAACATCACCTTGTAGCAATTCTTTTTCCATGCAAGTTCGATTGCAAAACCGAGCATGCGCGTTCCTACACCTTTGCCGCGGCAACGGCTATTAGTAATCACATGTTCAATCATTGCAAAAGAGCGCGCGCCATTGGTGAGTGTTGGTATTAACCCCAACATACAGCTTGCGATAAGTTGCTGGTTTTCTTCTACCACAATGAGATCAATATTGGGATTGTTGAGCATATCATCGAGCGTTGCTTCTGCCTGCTCTGCAGATAACTCGGGATCATTTGGGCGTAGCTCGCGATAGAGTGCAAGCAAACCCGCAAGGTCAGTGCGGGTTGCCAGTCGAATTTTATCCATTGGAATTTGTAGCCTTTTTACTGGGCTTTTTACTGATTTTTTTGCCAGTTTATTTACTGGCCCTTGCGCGATTCGCGAATATAAAAGCGAGCGTCCTTGGCTTGGTTGTAGCAGTTGTCAAAATTTTCTACGGTCTGCATGGTGCGCGCAGAGGTAATCAAACCTAATGCTTTGGTATAGCTCACTGTACCGCCGAAGCCTTCTGCTTTGGCAATGGATAATTCATCCCAAGCAGCTGAAACTTCGCTGTCACAGGCATTGCGATATTGGGTTTTGCCTGCGCAGGCAGAAAGGCTGGTTGCGAGTGCGAGAAGGCTACTAACAAGAATAACTTTTGACACTGACATCTGTGATTCTCCATAGGGTGATGTTGATCTTTGGATCAAAAACCGGCTTAAGAGTTCACATTCTCGCTGGTGTGGTGGCAGATGCCAAGCCCACAAAAGTTAATTGTCAGGCGGGCACTGCTTCGGATTGAAGTTGGAATTCCCGATCAATCACAGCAATAGCCTGCGCGAGCACTTGTTCGAATAAGGCTTGTACATCAATGCGGAAAACATCGGCTTCTTGCTTGGGAGTTTCCAAACTATCGAACTGACTATCCACGAGGCTCGGCGCCATAAAGTGATTTGCACGTTCATTAACGCGATTTTGGATGGTGCCTTTATCGCTATCGAGAAACAAAAAAAGGGTTTTCAAACCTGCTTTGCGCAACTCATTGCGATGAGCATGTTTAAGGCCAGAAAACGCAAGAGTCGCATGTTGCTGGTTGCGTGCCGCATTGCGTAAAAAATCACACATACGTGCCACCCAAGGCAGACGCATTTCATCGGTGAGCGGCTGCCCTTTAGCCATTCGGTCGCGCGCTTCCTGACTGTGAAAGTCATCGCCATCCAGATAGGTGTAGCCGTAGTGATCTGCCAATGCCTTGGCCAAGGACGATTTCCCGCTGCCGGATACGCCCATCAGAATGATCAGGTTGGTGCTGGCATCGGGGTTGGATAGGGCAAGTGTCTGTGGCATTTGTTTACATCTCGTTACTGCTAATTACTACTGGGATCGGTGTTAGAGCTGAGGTCTGGCGTGCATGCCGTGCGCTCAAAGGGTATGATAGCGCAACCATTTTGCTTGTGGTATGTTAGCAAAAAATAATATAAGCATGCAGATATCTCTTATGAAAACGGCGAGAAAAAGAAGTTCCGACAAGAAAATCACTCTGGTGGAAGTGGCAGACGCAGCGGGTGTTAGTGCAATCACTGTGTCGCGTGTTATCAACCAACCCGAAAAGGTCTCTGAAGCCCTGCGTATTCAGGTGCAAAAAGCCATTGATTCGCTCGGTTATATCCCCAATCAGCACGCCAGTTCCCTTGCGTCATCCAAATCCAGAGTAATCGGTGTATCCATCCCGTCGCTCAGCAATGTCGTATTTACCGAGGTGTTGCGCGGTATTTATGAGGTGATGGGGGCTGCTGGTTATAAGGTGCTGCTGGTGGATACCCACTACTCACCGCTCGAAGAAGAGAAGATGGTGCGCACGCTGCTGAGCCAGTCGCCGGAGGGGTTGATCATTACTGGCGGCGATCAGACCAAGGCGTGCCAGAACCTTCTGGAAAAAGCGCAAATTCCCATAGTGCAGATTATGGAATTACTGGCAGAGCCTATCGATATGAATGTCGGTTTTGCTCATGGTCGCGCTGGTTTCGATGTGGTGAAGCATTTGCTCGGGCAGGGCTATGAGCGCATTGGGTTTATCGGTGCGCGTATGGACCCGCGGGTTCAGCAGCGGATGCAAGGCTACAAGCTTGCGCTGGAACAGGCGGGCAAGTTTGAGAAAAACCACATGCTCACTACGCCTGAGCCTTCATCTATTGGTGTGGGTTGCGATTTATTCAAAAGTTTGATGGCTTCAAGCAACGGTGCAGTAGATGCCGTGTTTTGCGCAAACGATGACTTGGCATTAGGTGCTTTGTTTGAAGCGCAGCGCATGAACATCAATGTGCCGCAGGATTTGGCCATTTGCGGCTTTAACGATATGGATGCGGCAGAGCATGTAAACCCATCGCTGACCAGTGTGGCGGTTGGGCGCTATGAGATGGGTGTTAAAGCATCCGAGATGATCATCCGTGTGCTCAATGGCAAGCCCATTGAAGAGAAAAAAGTAGATTTGGGTTACGAAATTAAAAAGCGCGCATCGACCAGTCGCAGTCGCGATTGATCTTTTACTGGTTGATTCGCGTTAGCAATGTAGAGAGGTTTTGTTTTGACTATCAATAATAATGAAGTGCGCAATAACAATGATCGCTTGGCGCGCCTGACTTGGCGCGAGCGTATTGGTTATGGTTTGGGGGATGCCGGGTTTAATTTTTATTGGGCAATTATCGGTTCCTATCTCGTCTTCTTCTATACCGATGTATTCGGCATTGGCGCTGCAGCGGCAGCCACTATGGTGACGGTAACCAAAATTATCGATGCGATTACCGATCCTGTAATTGGTGGTATCGCCGATCGTACCAATACCCGCTGGGGAAAATTTCGCCCCTATTTATTATGGGGGGCGCTACCCATGATGGGCGCTGGCGTCCTCACTATGAGTACGCCTGATCTGGATGAAACCGGAAAACTTATCTGGGCTTACGCCACCTACAGTTTGTTAATGCTCTGCTACACAGTGCTGAATATGCCCTACAACTCGCTCTCGGCGGTGCTGACCGGTAATGTGCAAGAGCGCAATACACTCAACAGTACCCGTTTCTTTTTTGCGTATTTCAGTAGCATCATCGTTGGTGCCGCCACACCAGAACTTGCTGAATATTTTGGTGATGGTGATCGCTATTCTGCAAAAGGTTGGCAGCTGACGATGGCAGTCTACGCGGTTATCGCATCCTGTTTATTTGTAGTGACTTTTTTGACTACGCGTGAGCGTGTTCAGCCGGCAGCTAATCAGGAAAAAACCAATCCTCTGCAAGATTTAAAAGACTTATTCACCTGTCGCCCCTGGATGGTGCTATTTGTTTTGGCGCTGGTGTTTATGATCACCATGACCTTGCGCGGCAGTTCTGCTGCTTATTATTTTCGTTATTTTGTTGAACGTCCTGATCTGTTAGGCAACTACATAGGTTTGCAAATGGCAGGCTTGATGGTGGGGGCGATGATGGCATCAACCGTGACCAAATATATCGATAAGCGCAAGTTGATGATGTGGTTAATGTGTGTCGTAGCTGTGCTTTCGATTCTATTTACCTTTGTGCCTAAACCGGATCGCCACGGTGTGGTTGATATAAATACTAACGAAGTAGTGACTCTGGATGCGCAAGCGCTGTTGGGGCGAGCGCAAGCTGATGGTGAAACATATCAATGGCTGCGCCACGACAAAATTTTCTGGATCATCAAAGAGCGTATTCCGTTAAGTGAAACTGGCGTTGAGCTAAATCTTGAAAATGCCAAAGGCCAAGTGATTAGCGTTGTTTCCACTAGTGCTAATGGTGATCAACAAGATAGCGCAGAGCTGCCGCAAGAAATTTTGTGGATGTTTACGCTGAATATTTTGATCAGTGTTGCGTTGGGTTTTAAACCGCCAATTACATGGGCGATGTACGCCGATGTGGCGGATTACAACGAATGGAAAAATGGCCGGCGCGCAACTGCTATGACCTTTGCTGCTACGACTTTCTCGCAAAAAATTGGCAGCGCCGTTGGTTCGGCACTTATGCTGTCAGTGTTGGCGGTGATGGGGTATCAGGCTGGGCAAATGCAGGCGGGGGCATCGCTCGATAGCATCGTATATATGCAAACCATAGTGCCGGGAATGTTTGCGCTGCTTACTGCCGTTTCACTTATTTTTTACAACCTTACTGACAAACAGTTGGACAATATTCAGCTCGATCTTAAGGCTCGCCACGAATAGTTTTTATTTTCCCTAAGCGCTGCATTGCTCTGCGAATGCAGCGCGCCTCAATTTGTTTCTTACGATATTTTTAGGGCTTTCCCATGACTAAATTACTTAACCCCGACAATACGGGTGATCGCTACGAATTACACAGTCCTACCGCTATGCCACGCGCAGCAGGATTTTTGTGGAACCAGCGAATGATGATCCAATCCACTTGTCGTGGTTATGCTGTTGCGCAATTTATGCAGCCTGAGCCAGCAAAATATGCCTACGCACCGAATCTGGAAGCAAAAACTTTTATGCAGCCAGAGCAACCATATTATGCACATCATCCCGGCCGCTTTTTTTATGTGAAGGATGAGGAAACTGGTGAAATATTTTCAGCGCCCTATGAGCCGGTGCGTGCCACTTATGAAAATTATCTGTTCTCTGTGGGTAAAAGTGATTTGCGCTGGACACTACAATCGCTTGGTATTGAAGTTGAGTTGACGCTGTCATTGCCTGTTGCGGATGTGGTTGAGCTGTGGGATATAAAAGTGACTAACCACTCTGGTCGCCCGCGCCGCATTAGCGTTTATCCCTATTTCCCGGTTGGCTACATGTCATGGATGAATCAGTCGGCGGAGTATCGTGCGGACTTGGGGGGCATTGTTGCAACCTGCGTAACGCCCTATCAGAAAGTGGCTGATCACTTTAAAAATAAATTCTTCAAAGACAAAACTTTTTTCTTGCACGAACAAAAACCTGATGCATGGGAAACAAAACAGGAAACCTTTGAAGGTGAGGGCGGTTTGCACAACCCATCTGGATTGCAGCAAGAAGAATTATCTTGCGGGGATGCACGTTACGAAACCCCTGCATCAATTTTGCAATATCGCCTGGAGTTGGCGGCGAATGCCGAGCAGGTGTATCGCTTTGTTTTCGGCCCGGCATTTGATGATGCCGAAATCAAAAAAGTGCGCGAAACCTATTTAAGTGAGCAGGGCTTTGCCAAGGCGCGTGCAGACTATTCTGCTTATGTTGCGAGCGGCAGCGGTTGTTTGCAAATTGAAACACCGGATGCCGAACTGAATAATTTCGTAAACAACTGGTTGCCGCGGCAGGTGTTTTATCACGGCGACGTAAATCGTCTGACTACTGATCCGCAAACGCGCAATTATCTGCAAGACAATATGGGCATGACCTTTATCAAGCCCGAAGTAACGCGCGCGGCATTTTTACATGCCTTGAGTCAGCAGGAAGCATCTGGTGCTATGCCCGATGGCATCTTGTTGGTAGAAGGTGCAGAGCTGAAATACATCAATCAGATTCCGCATACCGATCACTGTGTGTGGTTGCCGGTTTGTTTAAAAACTTATCTAGATGAAACTAACGATTACGCATTACTTAATGAGTCTGTTGCAGGGCACGATGGCAAAACTCTGAGTGTATTTGAGCGCATCAGCAATGCCATGCGCTGGTTGTTGCAATCGCGCGATTATCGCGGCTTGAGTTTTATCGCACAGGGCGACTGGTGCGACCCTATGAATATGGTGGGTTACAAAGGTAAGGGGGTTTCTGGCTGGTTGTCTGTCGCAACGGCATACGCGCTCAATTTGTGGGCGGATGTTTGTGAAAAAACCTCACACAAAAATTTACAGCGGGAATTTATCGCAGGTGCAAACGAAATCAATGCAGCGGTAAATAAATATCTGTGGGATGGCGATTGGTTTGGGCGCGGCATTACCGATGATGATGTGGTGTTTGGAATCAGCAAAGATAAAGAAGGACGCATCTTTTTAAATCCGCAAAGCTGGGCAATTCTCGGCGGCGCAGCAAATGAAGAGCAACGCAAAAAAATGATCGCCGCAGTGGAGGCACAATTAGAAACGCCTTACGGTGTCACCATGCTTGCTCCTGCTTACACTGCCATGCGTGATGATGTTGGTCGAGTGACACAAAAGCATCCCGGCTCGGCTGAAAATGGTTCGGTCTACAATCACGCGGCGATTTTTTATATCTACAGTTTATTCACTATTGCGGAAAAAGATCGTGCATATAAATTATTGAGGCAAATGATTCCCGGCCCAAGTGAGGCGGATTATTTACAGCGCGGCCAGTTGCCGGTGTATATCCCCAATTATTATCGCGGCGCTTATTATCAGTATCCGCGTACAGCGGGGCGGTCATCGCAACTTTTTAATACCGGAACTGTGTCCTGGGTGTATCGCTGCTTAGTGGAAGGTGTATTCGGTTTGCAGGGGGATGAAAAAGGTCTGCGAATTAATCCGCAACTGCCATCTGCTTGGTCTGAGGCTAAAGCGATAAGACAATTCCGCGGTGCAGAATTTCATGTTGCTATCGCGCGCGCAGATGTTGATCGCATTCAGGTGCGCTGCAATGGCGACTTACTTGAGGGTGGCTGTATCGAAAACATTCAAGTGGGGCAGAGTTATAAGGTTGATGTTTTGATTCCGCATTAATTTTTGCGGCAACTTCTGATCAATAAAAACGCCGGTAATAAAAAGGCGCATCCAGTTGGATGCGCCTTTTTGGTATTTGGTGGAAGAGTTTTGTTCTATTCGGCCTTTGCTGTTTTGCGCGTGGTTTTTGCTTTTGTTGGCTCAGCGGCTTTGGCTGACTCGGCAGCAGGGGCGGCTGGTTTTGCTTTGGAGGTTTTGGCTTTGCTGGTTTTGGCGGGAGCAGATGCTTGGCGGGATTTAACGATGGAGAGATATTTCACCCAAGCTTGTTCGATTGGGCTTTTGGGAGCGCTTTGGTTTGCTATCACTTTGAGAATATGCAGATCATCTACGGTAGGGTCTGAAACTTCTTCCATCGCCAAGGCATTTACTAACACACCTTGTTTGCGCACCAAGCGTGCCTGAATATCGGAAAGGCCGCCTTTTTCAAATCCATCGGGAAAGTTAACAGCATCCTGAAAGGTTTGTTTCAGGTAATGATCGCGTGGCAGCATAACGTATCTCCATTATTAGTATGTGCTTCAGGGATGGCGCTAACGGCAGACAATCGTATCCTTAATACAGCGTGTTCTTTAATACAGATTTATCTTTGGTTGATACAGCCCCAAGCCCAGCGTTTTTTGTAATGTCAGAAACGATTTCCAACAAAAGTTGCTGCCGAAGATAATCTGTTTTTGTGACAGTGTATAGAGTTAAAAACAGCCTTTGTGGCGCTTTAGACATCACGCTGACCAAATTGCAGGCATAAAAAAACCGGCCAAGCCGGTTTTTTTACATTTGAGACCAAAATGGCTATTAGGCTGCTGCCAGTGCCTTGATTTTGGCGTTCAAACGGCTCTTATGACGAGCAGCTTTGTTCTTGTGAATCAGACCTTTATCAGCGATACGGTCAATTACCGATACAGCTGAAACGTAAGCAGTTTGAGCAGCTGCTTTGTCGCCAGTAGCGATAGCGGCCAGCACTTTCTTGAGGTAAGTACGCCCCATAGAGCGCATGCTTGCGTTGTGCTTGCGAGCTTTTTCATTTTGACGCGCGCGTTTTTTAGCTTGGGGTGAATTTGCCACCTTAGTGCTCCTGTGATTCTAGATAAAAGATAAATTCTGGATAAAAAACCCGAAAATAGGGTCGGGATTCAAGGACGCGACATTATGCCGTGTTCGATTTGTTTGTCAACCAAAGAAGCTGTCTATCCATAGATCATCTGGCAATAAACATCTGTTCCTCTTTGTCGCCGCTCCTTTATCTTCCAGGATGTTCTATTGGCAACACTGGGGTCGCATATAAAGGTGCATTTCGGGAGCGATATCAAGGGTGATTTTATATTGATCAACTTCTGAAACCCCTTGTGCTCTGGGGCTTGCGCCGCTTACCACAGGGACATCCACAATTTTATCCACAGCTTTTGTGGATAAGCGGTCCCTAGTGGTTCTCTCTAATAAAAAACGGCAACCGAAGTTGCCGCTGTTTGCTTTCTAATATAGAGGGGGCGGGGTCGCACTTAGTTACAGCTGCGAACCAGTGACCAGGCATTAGTCCATGCCCAGCCAGTACCTGGAGCATAGGCGCCGCCCTGTGAGCACCAGCCACCAACAGTACACTTGTACTCGCTACCAACGTTTTGTACGAGCGCGCCAGTTGCGTAGCTTGAACCGTTAACAAAAGCAGGTGAGCTGCAGTTGCCGGTAGCTACAGAAGAGGATGAGCTGCTTACAACGCTGCTCGCAACACTGCTTGAGCTTGAAACCACTGCCGATGATGACGAACTGGAAGTGCTTGAAGTGGTGCCTTCGCTACATGCGCCCAAATCCAACCAGTAACTGTACTGACCCGCGGTCAGCGCTGGGTCATTACCTTGAGTCCAGTAGTTAGCAGAGTAACGTCTGCTGTTGTGCTGCACTTGTTGTGGTTGGGTATAAACGGTGGCGGCATTCCAGGTTGGCAAGCCAGCACAGGTGTTGTTAGAAACGCTTGATGAGGCTACAGACGATGAAGACGGAGCAGATGAAGCAACTGAAGAAGAGCTGTTGCTTGGGCCGTAAACAACATCAATACATTGATAGAAGCCTTCCGGTGCATCTCTTACCGCATCACGTTGCCAAATACTGTACACAATGTGGCGACCGGTACGCGGTGGCAAGTTGACTATGTGAGTGGCAACAGCTTCTTGGCCTGCTGGCGCAGATTGGTGGATTTGCTCCAGATCAGACCATTTCAATGGTGCTGCGCCAGGGTTAAAGCCTTCTTTGGTGATGTAGTAGCGGAAGTAAGAGGTTTTGTGTGCGGCAGTGTTAATCCATACAAACGCCAAAGGACCAGCAGTTACAGTGGTGGCATTCCAGTCATTGCGCGCCAGGTTCAGGCCGTTGTTGCCACCCATGTTGGCGCTACACAGCTTGCCATCCGGGATCAGGCTTTGGTGGTTGTCGTTGGCGCCGCCGATACCAATCGATTGTGGTTCGTATTGACTGGCGTTGCCTGCTGCGGCTGCGGCGATACACGCCGGGGTGGTATTACCGCCTTGCGAACTGGTACACCAAAAAGCACGACTTTTAGGGCTGGATACATAACCGTGTGCGCTAACTTCAACTGTGCTCATTAACGCAGCGGTACCTAATAAGGTGGACAGGCCAAACACGCGCAGGGATTTAATACCAGTGCCAAGGGGTTGAGTGTTGTTTATTTTCACTTTAGATCTCCACTTATTAATAGCTCTGTGTTGGTGGGAATCGCCAACAACGTTTTTTTGGGATTTTTTGACCGAATAAAAAATGTCGTCAGGAATAACGGATGAAATTTTTATTCAGAGGCGAGTCTACGGCGCTGAAAGTAAAACGCTAGTTTGACTTTTCGTAGTTCAGTGCATTTGCGGTTCGACTTTTCGACGGAAATTTGTCTCGAAGTACTGATGATGAATTCGGTGTCGATGCTTGTGATATGCCTCACAATTGGCTCCGCGATGGCTGTTTATGAATTGAGCGACTTTTGTGGAGCCAGCCCTAATGGGGATTTGGGGTGATTGTCACAAGTTCATGCACAGAGTTATTCACAGCTTTTGTGAGTAACTGGGATTTATTGCTAATAAAGATTGATTCGCTGTGGATAAAGATTGAGTTGCTCGGCAGGCTTTTTTGGTTCACGGGCATAGTATTTGCTGGAACAAATGTGAGAAAGATGGTTTTCAGTCTATTGCTGTCGGTGCGATGGGTAGAGTGAAGATGAGTGTGAATAAGGGCGTGGTTTGGATGCGCTAGCGTGTAAAATTTGTGCATATTCTGCCGCCATTCATGTCGCTCCGGGTTGGTGCGCTTGCATCCTGGTCTGCACCTTTGTAACCTGCGCGGCCGCAAAAAAAGCCGAATAATTCGATAATGCGAATTTTTATCATTCAGTGCGTGAATCCTGCCGCCATTTTCTACCCATAAAAGAGGGGATGGCGTAGAATACCGCCCGCTTTTGGTGATTCATCTGTACGTTTTTTAATCCCTCGATTTGTTGGAGATACCCATGTCAAAGCTACCTGAAACCCTGCGCGAAAATGTCCGCCTGCTAGGGGAACTTCTGGGTGAGACAATTCACGCTCACGAAGGTGAGGAACTGTTCTCCAAAGTGGAAGGTATTCGCCGTTTGGGTAAAGCCATCACCAAAGCAGAAAACGGTGATTCGGCGCCATTGGTGGCAATGCTCAGTAGTTTGGAAGATCGCGATATCTTGCCAATCGTGCGTGCATTTAACCAGTTTTTGAATTTGGCCAATCTGGCCGATCAAGATTACTTTTCCAGCGCCGAAGCCGAGCGTGACGATAGTCTGCAAACCCTGATTCAGGAGTTGGCCGCCCAGCACGGTAAAGATGCGCTGGCGCAGATTATTAAAAAGCTGCGTATCGAGCTGGTGCTGACCGCGCACCCGACAGAGGTAACTCGTCGTACTCTTATCCGTAAATATGATCAGATCGTCGATACGCTGGCTGACCGCCAAAATGGCAGTCTGTTGACCTTTGAGCAAGATAAGGTGCGTGGCCGTTTGCATCGTTTGGTAGAAGAAATTTGGGCTACCGATGAAATCCGTACCATTCGCCCGACTGCTGTAGATGAAGCCAAATGGGGCTTTGCGGTTATCGAAAACAGCCTTTGGCAGGCTGTGCCGGATTTTATTCGCCACCTTGATCGCATGTGTAACCGCCATTTGGGTGAATCCCTGCCGGTTGATGTGCGTCCAGTGAAGTTTTACTCCTGGATGGGCGGTGACCGCGACGGTAACCCCAATGTAACCAATCGCATTACTCGCGAAGTTCTGCTGTTGGGGCGTTGGATGGCTGCCGAACTTTACTCGCGCGATGTCTACAGCTTGGGTGGTGACCTGAGTATGAGCGAGGCGAGCGATGAGTTGCGCGCTCAATATCCTGAGAGCAGCACCCCTTATCGCGATGTGATGTTTGATCTGCGTCGCCGCATTCAATCGACTTTGGAGTGGGCAGAAGCGCGCTTGCAAGGTCGCTCGGTAGAAGTCCCGGTGGATTTGATTACCAGTCGCGAAGACCTGTTATCGCCTTTGATGCTCTGCTATCGCTCGCTGCACGAAGTGGGCTTGCCGCACATCGCCAACGGCCCGCTAGTAGATACTATCCGCCGCATTCACTGTTTTGGCATCAATCTGGTGCCGTTGGATATACGTCAAGACGGCGACCGCCATGTGCGCGCTATTGATGAATTGGTGCAATACCTCGGCTTGGGCGATTATCGCGCCTGGTCAGAAGAGGAGCGTCAGGCATTCCTGTTGGAATCACTGAACAGTAAGCGTCCTCTATTGCCAAACAGCTGGCCGATGAGTGATGAAACGGCTGAGGTTCTGGCGACTTGTCGTGTGATCGCACAAGAGCCGCGCGAAATTCTGTCGCACTATGTAATTTCTATGGCGCAGCAGCCATCTGATGTGCTGGCCGTTGCGCTCTTGCTGAAAGAGTGCGGCATGACCTGGAATATGCCCATTGTTCCGCTGTTTGAAACTCTGGATGACCTCGACCGCGCGCCGATTGTGATGGAGCGACTGTGGGAGCTGGAGTGGTATCAGCAGTATTCTGCGCATCAACAAACGGTGATGATTGGTTACTCGGATTCGGCGAAAGATGCAGGCAAGATCGCTGCGACTTGGGCGCAATACAAGGCACAGGAAAAACTGGTGGCCTTGGCCGATAAATATGGCGTATCCATGGTGCTCTTCCACGGTCGTGGCGGTACTGTAGGTCGCGGCGGTGGTCCGGTTGAGAAGGCGATGGCATCCCAGCCACCGGGTTCGGTTAAAGGACGTATCCGTGTGACTGAGCAAGGCGAAATGATCCGTTACAAATTCGGCTTGCCACGTGTTGCTTTTGGCAGTTTGTCTTCTTACGTGGTGGCAACCTTGCGTGCAACTATGGCGCCTAATGCAGCACCAAAACCCGAGTGGCGCGATCTGATCGAGCGTATGGGGACTGCCAGTCTGGAGGGCTATCGTTCGGTTGTGCGCGGCCACAAAGACTTCGTTCCTTACTTCCGCAATCTGACGCCTGAGCAAGAGTTGAGCCTCTTGGCGCTGGGTAGTCGTCCGGCCAAGCGTAAATCTACCGGCGGCGTAGAGAGTCTGCGTGCGATTCCCTGGATGTTTGCCTGGACACAAGTGCGCTTGAATCTGCCTGCATGGTTGGGTGCGCGTCAGGCGTTTGAGTATGCGCTGGAGAATGAGCCTGCTCTGCTGGAAGATATGGCTAGCAATTGGCTGTTCTTCTCCAGCTTCCTCGATTTGCTGGAGATGGTAATCGGTAAAGCCGATGGCCCAATCTGCACCTACTATGAAGAGCAGCTGGTTCCTGTGGAATACCGCGGTTTGGGGCAGCAGCTGCGCGGCGATCTGGAAGCGCTTGAAGGACTCATCAATAAAATGAAGAAGCAGGATGCGCTGTTGACTGATGACCCTATGCTGCGTCAGTCGTTGGAGCTGCGTAAGCCTTATGTTGATCCATTGAACTATTTACAGGCTGAATTGCTCAAGCGTTATCGCAGCAGCGAAAATATCAGCCCGGATCTTGAGCGTGCGCTTAAGGTAACCATGGCAGGTATTGCAGCGGGTATGCGCAATACGGGTTGATATCCTGCTCTCTTGATCACTGCTGGCATTTTTGCCGGCAGTGACTCTTCATAGTTCTATCTCTTCCCAGTTCTATCTCTTCACCGTTCAGTTCCATCTCTTTACCGCTTGTCGCATTTTTCTTCTTTGTTATCTCCCCCGGTTTTTCATCTCTCTGCTGTCGTCTCATTCATTTACCGGTTTTATATTCTGATTTGTGTCGCCAAAAATGACTTTTGTTGTTTTTTGCTGAAGCTTGTTATAAGAAACTTGTTTTGTATATTATTTGATCTGTTTTTCGCTGTGTGACTTGGTTTTGACAAGTTTTGAGATTAGACTAGAATAAAAAATGTGACGCATATCTCGAAGTGTCGCTAAAAACAAAAACTACCGCTCAAATCAGCTTTAGGCATGAAGCTGTCTCGAACTCTTCCAGGATCCCCTAGGCATCTACGGATGGCACCTAATTTCGGTTTGGTTTAACCCAAACTGGGCAGCGGAGCTTTATCTGCCATAAACCCCAATCAGCAACTTTGCATGCGCCCCCGGGGTTCACTCTTTAATTCTGTTAATTGTGGTGGTGAGGAATTACCCATGAGGTTACCCCTGCGTCCAGCGGTTATGGCATATGGTCAGAGCGCTTTTACGATGATTGAAATGATGATTGTGGTGGCAGTAGTGGCTATTTTGGCTGCAATTGCTTTGCCGTCGTACAACGGTTACATCATCAAAAGTGAGATGCGCAGTGCGCAGGCGGACTTGTTGGCGCTGAGCCTGAATTTTGAAAATCGTTATCAACGCACTTTGTCTTATCCAACTGTGGCAACCAACACCACGGCAGGTTTAGAAGACCAGTTTAAAGCCTGGACTCCAAGTGCCAAGACCAACTTTAGTTACTCGGTGACAGTTAATACCGCTACCGCGTATACCTTGCAGGCATCGGGCAGCGGTCGTCAAAGTGGCTGCATTATCACGCTTACCAATGAAAATGTACGAGCGGCATCAAATTGCAAATACGGCAATGGAGACTGGCTGTGAAACAGACAGGCATGACCTTAATTGAGGTGATGATTGTGGTGCTGCTGATCGGCCTCTTGTCGCTTGCGGCCTCGCCTTTCACTGGCGCCTGGATGAGAAGCTCGGATGTCAGCAAAACACTGGCCGCACTGGAGCAGGCGGTTGGTAGTGCCAAATCCACTGCGCTGCGTAACGAGGCGGGCGTATTGGGTGATGTAACTGCGGGTGCGCTCTGCCTGACTGATAACAACTTACAGTTGGTGACGGCTGTGGCGGGTGCTGCTGCGGTGGATTGCGCATCTGTGTCAGCTGCGGCTGTGCTTTGGTCAACCCGTATTCCTGAATCGGTCGATATCAAACTAGGTGATGCCGATTGGACCTGTAGCTGTTTTACCAATAAAGGATTGCTCTCATCGACCGCGGCCAACTGTGGCAGTTGCGGTACTAATTTGACGTTTACCGTTATATCGGGAGCCGGTAGTGATACTGAAGATCATGACACCCTTAGCTTGTACTAAATCTGTGAACAAATCTGCTGAATCGCAAAAGGGCGGCATGTTGATCGAGTCCCTGATTGGCTTGTTGATTCTGAGCTTGATCGGTGGCGGGGTGATGCACTCTACCGCGCGTATGACCTCATCCCAGCATGAGATGACACTGAACAGCTTGGCGGTTAGCCAAATGCGCACCATGTTGATGACTCGCTCCGATGCTGGCGCCGATTTGTGCACTGGCAGCCATAGTCTCTCACTGCCCGGTCAGGCTGAAGCCCAGACTTTGACAGTAAGAGGTTGTGCAACGGCGCCAGCCAAGATCAATGGCATTCGGATTGGCGGTTCTGCGTTGGCGGAGCAAACAGTTGATGCCATCCAACCCTTGGTATTGGAAGTTGGGCGGGGTGATGCCTTGGTGCGCGTTGGTGGAGCTGTCGCCAATGGCAACTAATGCTCCTTCTTTTATATCTCGCCAAAAAGGCATGACTCTGGTCGGGTTGATGGTGGGTTTACTGCTATCGATGATCAGCATTGTTGCGGCAATGATGCTCTACCAGAATCTGGTTAAGGTTTCGATTGAGTCGCGTACCGATGCGGCGCAAGACGGGCAGTTGGCTTCGGCCATGTTGAGTTTGCAACTGGAGCTGCAGTCGGCCGGTTTTGGTATCGCAACAACTGATCCGGGTACGCACATCCAATTGGTTGCTGGCCCACCGCAAACCCTTTATTGGCGCTATCGCGATGGTGGCAGTTACGCCTGTCGCGGCTTTCGCATTCAGGATCTTGAAGACAATACCCGCCGCCAGTTGCAATTGCTGACCTTACCGGCGGCGGCTTGTAGCGCCAGCGGGGTTTTGTCGAGCCTTCCCGGTTGGGATGATTCATCGGTGTTGGCGGAGTTTCGTGCGTCTGCCGCTGCTAATGCAGGTCTTCCGGCGATTGGGCTAAGTCTGGCAGTGCAGAGCTGTTTTCCCTACGGCATGGGCGAGGCCGCCAACCATCAAATGGTAACTGTGACTGCCGATAACGCGGCGCGCCGTGCAGCTGTCGATGCGAGTGTGGCAGCGCCTAATGCCCCCTTGGTGTACAACTTTTGTTTGCCGAATATTTAACCCATTAATTTTGATCGCTTCACTATTGAGTTAGTTGAGTAGCATTTATGACAGCTTCTTTAATTACTGCACTAAAGCGACGTTCGCATCTTTTATCTGCGGCGCGCGCCCATAGTCAGCGCGGTGTGGCCACTATTCTGGTAATTCTGATGGTGGGCGTGGGTTTGGTGACTGTATCGCTCGGCACTCTACATACGGTTCGCAGTGCACAGGAGCGCCAGTTGGTGGCGCATGCGCAGGTGAATTCACAGGCGGGGGTGTGGGCGGCGGTCGATGTGGTGCGTCAGTATCTGCAAACCCTGAGTGCGGCGCAGCTGAACGTGCTGGATATCAATCAGCCCTGGACAATTACCGGCACTGAAGGGCTTGCCCAGACAGTTACTATCACCGGCGTTATCACTCCGGTTGCACCTTCAATGCCTTACCGTATTAACGCACAGGTTCAGGCCACTGCTGAGGCAGCAAGGTCATCATCGGTATTGGAGGTTGTGTATGAAGTGACGCCAGGTACCGCGCCAGACCATTTTGAGCTCAATGGCATTCTAGACTTCTACAACGATTTGAACGTGGGCGGTGGGATTACGTTGAATGTTCCCGGCGGCGCCAACTTTAATGTTGATGGTGACTTCAGGGCTGAAAGTGCCAGTGTCAGCGGTATTGGTTTGGGGCGCTTGGGTGTAACGGGCGATATTGTTATCGGCTCTGCGATTGATGCGGCTGAAGTATGGGGGCGCAACATAACGCTTACTGGTAGTGCATCTGTTAAACAAGCTTATGCATTTGGAACGCCAGTTGATGAAGGCGGCACGGTTGCGGGTGGCGCTATCACCGCAAAGGCGGCGACCTGCTGTGGCAACTTCAGCATGACTGGCGGCACCTCGGCAGAAGGTGCTCATGCGAATGGCAACGTGGTGTTAAATGGTGGCGGTGTTCCTCTGGTTGAGGCCAGAGGCAATGTTGAGGTTAAAAGTGGTGGCGTGACTCACGGTACCATCAAGGTGAGCAAAAATGCCGTAGTGACTAATGGTAATGGGGCGACCAGTTTGGAGGCGGGTGGGAATATTTCACTTTCGGGGAGCTTTACCGCGCCAGGAATTACCGCGACAGGCAATATCACCTGTGGTAATGCTTGGTGGCCAACATATCCATCGCTTCGCGCTGGCGGAACTATCACAAGTTGTAATAACGGTGGTTTAAGCAACAACCATCCCGGCCTCAATCCAGCGCCGGTGATTATCCCAATGGACAAGTTGCCACCAGTGCAATTGTCTCGGCCTACAGTAAATGCATGGCCATTACGCGCATCGGCTAACTATGCTTTTGAATTTATTGGCGGCCATTTAATGGTGACGGTCAAAAATGTAAATGGCATTGTGGACGATACCTATTATGTGAAAGGTAATAGCAATAACCCGCGCGAGTACTTGTGTAAGGCTGTGGTGAATAATGTCTGCTCTCAACCGGTTGCGCCTTTTTGTAATGGTTACAGCGCTAACAATGCCTGTTTTTCGGTTGCCACGACGAGTGGCATATCTACATTAACTATTGCCGGTAACAGTATGCCGCCGGGCGTGGTCTGGTTTAAAGGCAGTTTGCATTTATCCAATGGTATCTACTACAACACATTTGTAGCGACGCACAATATTTCTACCGGCGGTAGATTTGTTAGCTATGCACTGAATTATGCAGCGGCTTACAAAACCAATCCCACTGATAGTGTTCGTAAAAATGCAGTCTGCAAAAACGAGTTTGATATCAGCGTAAAAACCAATGATTTTGCTACGCTTTATCCAACCAACTATTGCGATAGTGCGGGCACCTACACACCTAATGCCTTGGGGAATATAGGTATGTTGGCAGGTGGTTATGATCCAGCGACCAACCCGACTTCCAATACTGTTTATTCCGGCGGCTATATCAATCTGGGCGCAAGTAACTCTATTTACGGTACGGTTGTGGCGGGCAATTTGTTGAATACCGGCGGTAGTACCACAATCTACGGCTATATTTCAGCAGCTGGTTTGCAGATGAGTGATGCCGATAACAACCTCGGTGGTTCAACCACTGTTGATGTTACTAACTTGCCCGATGGCTATACCCCCAATGAAATTCCCGATATGAGCGGCGGAACTCCGGGTGTGACCGCCGAAGCAAAAGTGCTCTGGACGCGCTATCTGTAATCAGTTTGATTCTATCGATCATGAAAACGGCGCAGAGAATGAATAATCCCTGCGCCGTTTTTTTATCTCTTCATAAAAAATTGCTTAAAAAAATTCATTTATTGTCGTCTTTGCTTCTGAGTAGATTCACTCAGATGTGCTGTTTTGACACCTATATAAACGCCGTCTATACCTAGTAAAACCACTCGATTGCACTTCATGCAGTGATAATTATTTACAACACTCTGCGTGTTTGCGCTGGACTCAGACGGATAACATCAATGAATAACCAACCTTTCTTCGGGAATATTCCCTCCGCCTCTGCTTTGCACGTACAGCGTGGATCATCAAATAGTCTGCTGTTAGGCGCTATTGCCGTCATGGGGGTGATTGGTTTGATATTGCTGTCGCTTGCACAGCTTGGCCTGATATGGAAAGCCCTGTTGCTGATTGCGATAGTTGTCGCAGCGATACTTGCAGGTATGCAGGCGATGCAATTTGCCAAGCGCGAAGCTGATGCTCAAGCCGAATTAACACAAGCCAGAGGTGGTCAGCAGCTCGCGCAAATGTATCGCCCGATTCTGGAAAACTATCAGCATTTACTAAAAGAAATTCTCCCCTTGTGGCAGCGCCAAACTGAATTGGCACGGCATCAACTTGAAGAAAGCATCACTGAATTGGTCGGTCGTTTTTCCGATATTCATCAACGCCTGCAAGCAGCAGTTGCCAGTTCATCGTCTACGGCGAGTAGCATGAAAGGCGATAACGGTTTGGGCGGTGTGATTCATTTTGCCAATGATGAGTTGAGCCAAATCACTCGTACTTTACGTCAGGCAATTGAACAGCGCGATGAGCTGCTCACGGAAATTTCCGGCCTGTCAAAAATCACCGTTGAATTGAGCGGAATGAGCGCTGAAGTTGCGGGCATTGCATCGCAAACCAATTTGCTTGCGCTCAATGCGGCGATTGAAGCGGCGCGTGCTGGTGAATACGGGCGCGGTTTTGCTGTGGTCGCGGATGAGGTGCGCACTCTATCAACTCGTTCAGGCGAAACCGGTGCACGCATTGGTCGCCGTATCGAGCAAGTGAATTCCGCTCTGCAAACCACGCTTGATCGCACCGCTGAATATGCCGCAGAAGACAACACTCGCCTTACTCAATCCGAATCTTCTATTGCGCAGGTGCTTGAACAATTTCAGCACTCCAGCGAAAACATTTTGCAGTCTGCGCAAGTGCTGGAACATGAAAGTGCTGCGGTGCAAACCAGCGTGGAAGAAGTGCTGGTCAATTTGCAATTTCAGGATCGCGTAAGCCAAATTTTAGGTCACGTTATCGACGATATGGAGAAGTTGGTCGGTGCTATTGCCGATCAGGAAACCCGTTTGCGTCACGGCGAGCCTGTAGTGGAAATCGATACCGGCGAATGGCTGCGTTCGCTGCAAAAAACCTATACCACTTTAGAGCAGGTTGATGTGCATCGCGGAAGTGACGCCCAAGCGAAAGGCTCAAACAATTCAGAAATCACGTTTTTCTAGGAGTAGTGAATGTCCAAAGTAATTCTTGTTGTAGATGATTCTGCAAGTGTAAGACAAGTGGTGGGTATAGCACTGCGTGGTGCTGGTTACACAGTGGTAGAGGCGGTTGATGGAAAAGACGCACTAACCAAGTTGGATGGTCAGAAAATCAATTTGGTTATTTCAGATGTGAACATGCCCAATATGGATGGCATTAGCTTTTTGAAAGAAATGAAAACAAAACCAAATTACAAATTTACTCCGGTAATTATGCTCACCACCGAAGGTGCGGAAGAGAAAAAGCGTGAAGGTCAGGCTGCTGGTGCCAAAGCCTGGATTGTAAAACCTTTCCGCCCAGAGCAAATGCTGCAAGCAGTTTCCATGCTGATTTAAGGGGCATCGCTGATCTAAGGGGCATCGCTGATCTAAGGGACATCGCTGATCTAAGGAACATCTGAAAAATCTCAGGATTAATTGGCCATGAATATTTCGCGCAAAAAAAACAAAGATACCACCACGCTCATTTTTGAAGGTGATCTGACAATCTATTGTGTTACCCAAGTTAAAGATGAGCTATTTGCGGATTACGAAAAAATGGCCGATAAAATCGCGCTGGATTTGTCGAGTGTAGGTGAAATCGATACCGCCGGTGTTCAGCTCTTGCTCTTTGCAAAAAAGTTTTTTGCGTCTGTTCGTCGCCCATTATTTATTACTAAAAGCAATGAGTCGGTAGAAAGCGTGTTGACGGCGCTGGATGTTAGCACTCAATTTGCCTTGGAATCATAAGGAATTTACTATGAATCTCGATGGCGCTTTACAGACGTTTTTTGCAGAAGCAGATGATTTGCTCAATTCGATGGAGGCTGCATTACTGCGTCTGGATGATGGCGATCAGGATATGGAAACCATCAACGAAATTTTTCGAGCTGCGCACACTATTAAAGGTTCAGCGGGTTTGTTTGGGCTGAATGATATCGTCAGTTTTACCCACACTGTTGAAAATGTGTTGGATCGTGCGCGCGATGGGAAAATCACTATCAGCGGCGATCTGTTAAGTATTTTATTGCCTTGCCGCGATCACATATCGGTATTGGTTGAGAATGCAAAATACGAACGCACAAATGATGCGGAATGTCTCGCTCAGGGTGAGGCGCTACTTGAATCACTAAGCCCTTGGTTGGACGCTGAATCGCATCCAGCTAAGTCTGCTGTTGCCACAAAAGCGAGCGAGCAACAAATGAGTGCCAGCGCGGAATCCGATCATGAGTCTTGGCATATCTCGGTACGCTTCGGTCCAGATTTGCTGCGCAACGGTATGGACCCTTTATCTATTCTGCGTTTTCTGCGCACTCTTGGTGAGATAACACATATCACTACCTTGGCTGATCATTTACCTCCGTTTAATGATTTTGATCCGGAACAATTGTATCTCGGTTTTGAGATAACACTGGTCAGTAGTGCAACTCAACAGCAAATTGAAGATGCATTTATGTTCGTGCGCGATGAGTCGGATATCAAAATTATTCCGCCGCGCAGCAATGTTGATGCCTATGTCAATCTGATTAAATCCCTGCCGGAAAATCCCCAGCGTTTGGGCGAAATTTTAGTAAAAAGTCATGCCATCAGCTTTCAGGAATTGGATGCCGCATTGGCGACACAAAAGCATCAGGCAAAAACCACTGGTGCGGTTGGTATGTTGGGCGATATTTTAGTTGAAGAACAGGCTGTGCCGGTTGAGATTGTCAACGCAGCACTGGATAAACAAAAGAAAAATAACGAGAAAAAGAGTTCAGGTGAGAACCGTTTTATTCGGGTTGATGCCGAGCGTTTGGATGTTCTGATTAATTTGATTGGCGAATTGGTTATCAATCGTCAGCGTGTGGATTTGCTCTCATCCAAAATGGGTAATTCAACGCTGATTGAAGCGGTCACCGCAATGGGCAATTTTACCGAAGCAATTCGCGATGCCGCGCTCACTCTGCGTATGGTTCCTATTGGTGATACTTTCCAAAAATTTCGCCGTGTAGTGCGCGATACCGCCAAATCTATTGGCAAAGAAATTGAGCTGGAAATTGAAGGCGCTGAAACTGAACTTGACCGCTCAATGGTAGAAAAACTCAACGATCCGCTTATGCACATTGTGCGCAATGCAATGGATCACGGTATTGAAGCTATTGCGGTGCGGCAATCGCGCAACAAACCCGATGCGGGCACCATCAAACTCACTGCGCGCCATGACGCAGGCAATATTGTGATAGGTATTCACGATGATGGCGGCGGCCTGGATGTAGAGCGCATTCGCAAAAAAGCGATAAACAACGGGTTAATTGAAGAGGGTGTTCATCTCTCGCGTCAGGAATTATTTCAATTGATTTTCCATCCGGGGTTATCGACGGCCGAACAGGTGACTAACTTATCCGGGCGCGGCGTGGGTATGGATGTGGTCAAGCGCAATATCGAAGAGCTGCAAGGTGGAATTGAGATTGAAAGTGAAGTGGGTATTGGTACCAGCTTCAGTATTCGCTTGCCCTTAACGCTTGCCATTATCGATGGGTTTCATGTCACTGCCGAAAAAATCGATTTTATTGTTCCTCAAAATACCATTCTTGAATGTGTTGATCTGAATTCGCTAAATCATGTACGCGGACAGAATTGCGTTAATTTACGTGGCGATCAGGTTCCTTATATTCGGTTGCGTGAAATATTTTCATTGCAGCCGGGTGAACATGGGCGTGAAAAAATTGTGGTTGTGCAGTTTGGTGAAAAGCGTGCGGGCATAGTGGTGGATGAATTGCACGGCGAGATACAAACCGTTGTAAAACCCATGGGGCCTATTTTTCAGGCGCTCAAAGGTATCGGCGGCTCCAGTTTGTTGGGGACTGGCGCAGTTGCCTTGATTTTGGATATTCAACAATTAATTGGCTTCGCTATTAATCGCGAACATATACGCAACAATGCCTTTACTGTGAGTGCGCAGGAGCAAGAAGAATGAATCAATCCACTAGAGCCAAAAAAAATCAAACGGCTGAAGTCATCAAACAATATTTAACGTTTCGCATTGGTGATGAAAACTATGGTTTGGAGTTGTCGCAAACGCGCGAAATTATTGAATACAGCGGCATCACTGAAGTTCCGTTAATGCCAAATTTTTTACGTGGTGTAATCAATTTGCGTGGTGATGTTGTACCGGTTATTGATCTTGCCGTGCGTTTGGGGCGAAAGCCAATTGAGGTGCAAAAACGCACCTGCATTATTGTAGTTGAGCTGCAAAATAATGAGCAAAATCATGTGTTGGGTTTGCTCGCTGATTCGGTCAGTGAAGTGATTGAGATGAATGATGAGAATATTGAGGATGCGCCTTCATTTGGTGCCAATATTCGCGCTGATTTCATTCAGGGAATTGCCAAGCGGGACGACGAATTTGTGGTGCTGCTGGATGCCAATAGTGCGTTGTCCATACGGGAACTGGCACATCTGGTCGAAGCCCAGTTGCAGTAATTTCCCCAACAATATTGATCTCGTTAATCAATTAAATCGAGAATAAAAATGTTTAATCAACTCACGTTAAAATTCAAAATAATCTTGCTCAGTATTCTGATTGTACTTGGCTTATCTGTTTTGGGTGCAACGGCTTATTTGCAGATTAGCTCCTATAACAAAGTGGTAGCAGAGACATCCAAAACCGTTCAGGTGAGAGCTGAGTTTTTGGCTGAGGTTGAAAATGCGGCTATTGGGTTCAAAACGCAGGTGCAAGAGTGGAAAAATATTTTGCTGCGCGGGAATGACCCTGAGCAATTTATGAAATACGCGGACGGTTTCAATAAAGAAGAAAAAATGGTTCAGGCTCGCCTTGCCAACGCTATGGCGTTGCAAAAAGACAACAAAGAAACGCTGGATGCGATTGAGCTATTGCAAAAAGAGCATGCCGGATTGGGGGTGAAATACCGTGAAGCCTTGCAGTCGTTTGATCAGGAAAATGCTGAGACAGGAAAGCTCGTCGATAAAATGGTGAGCGGGATGGATCGCGAAACTAGCAAACAAATGGAAGAGCTGGCCGAAAAAACCTTATTGGAGTTCGATCTATTTTTAGAGGAGTCATCCGAAAAGACTGAAAAAATCTATGCCGACACTCTTCGCTTGCTGCTGATTATTTGTGTTGTTGCTCCTGCGGTTATTATCGCAGTGATGGTATTTATTTTTCGCAATATGTTTAATTTGCTGGGTGGTGAGCCAGCGTATACGGCGAGTGTGGTGTCACAGGTTGCGGATGGTTACCTCAATGTTGATATCCAACTTAAACAAGGAGACAGCAAATCTCTGCTCGCTAGTGTGGCCAATATGAGCAAGCAATTGGCTGGCATTATCGGTGATGTACGCAGTTCTGCCGATGCCTTGTCTTCTGCTTCAGAAGAAGTTAATGCTACCGCGCAATCTCTCGCCAAGGGTGCCTCTGTGCAGGCAGCTAGCGTAGAAGAAACCTCTGCTTCTATGGAGCAAATGTCTGCTTCCATTTCGCAAAATAGTGAAAACGCAAAAGTGACCGATGGAATGGCGCAAACCGCCGCACGCGATGCAGCAACTGGCGGCGATGCGGTGATGGGAACTGTAGAGGCTATGCAAAAAATTGCAGAGCGAATTGGTGTTATTGATGATATCGCCTACCAAACCAATTTGCTTGCATTAAATGCCGCTATTGAAGCCGGGCGTGCCGGTGAACATGGGCGCGGTTTTGCGGTAGTGGCATCAGAAGTGCGCAAGCTTGCTGAGCGCAGTCAGGTTGCTGCACAAGAAATCGGCACACTTGCATTGGATACCGTAAAGCGTGCGGAAAATGCAGGAATTTTGTTAAAAGATATGGTTCCCGCTATTCGCAAAACAGCAGATTTGGTGCAGGAAATTGCCGCTGCCTCTGCTGAGCAAAATGTCGGTGTTGCGCAAATTAATGCCGCAATTGGTCAGGTCAGCCAAACAATGCAGCAAAATGCAGCCGCATCAGAAGAATTAAGTTCTACGTCAGAAGAAATGAGTGCGCAGGCTATCCGGCTGCAAGAAGCCATGACTTATTTCAAGCTGGGTAATAATCAAAGTGGTAAATCAGTTAAGAAAACTCCACCTGCATCAAAAACGACTCCGAAATCATCCAATACTAAAAATCACTCTATGAATGAAGATGAACTTGATGGAAGTTTTGTGCGTTTTGGTTAGTGATGAACCTGTTGGGTTTGCTGCAAAAAATAATGGGGCTGGTGTAATGCCCAGCCTGTTTAATTCGTGAAAAAGTATGGAGTTAAAAATGACCGTCGCCAAAAAAATGATACTGCTGGTGGCTACTGCATTGTTGGGGATTATTGTTCTTGCCGCATCTTCTCAATTGCAGATCAATTCAGTATTTAATCAAACCAATTACACAAATGAAAATATTATTCCCAGTATGCGCGTGCTAACGAGCTTGAGAGGGAATGTTTACGTATATCGCATTCGCTTAAGTCGCATGGTGCTAAATACTGACCCTTCAAAAAATGAAACTATTGAAGCCGATTTAATGAAGGCGAAGACAGATATCGATAATGGTATTAAAGAGTACGCAACACTGCTGGCAGATGAACAAGATAGGGTGTTGTTTGAAGCGGATAAAAAACAACTGGAAAATTTTATGGCGTTTATGCCAGCCATTTTAGATGCCGCCAACAAAAACCAGGTAAATGAGGCCATGGCTTTGGTGGAGGGCACAGTAGATGCCGCACGCGATATGACGGCGGCATTAAATGAACACGTCGCTTACAACCTGACGCTCGCTGAAAATGCCAAAAATGCTGCTCTTGCTACCAAAGCAAATGCTGCCACGCTTTCGGTAATTATTGCGGTCATAACCTTGGCTGCAATTACCTTGATCGGTTTTTTTATTGCACGCAATTTGCTGCGCCAGCTTGGCGGTGAGCCAGACTATGCTGCTGCGGTAGTGGCCAAAATTGCTGCGGGGGATTTAACGCAGGATGTCAATGTAAAGCAGGGTGATACTTCCAGTATGTTGGCGGCGATTCGCGAAATGTCCAACTCACTTTCGCAAATTTTAGGTGAAGTGCGCAGCTCGGCTGATGCCTTGGCATCGGCATCGGAAGAAGTGAACGCAACGGCTCAATCCTTGGCGAAAGGCGCCTCTGTGCAAGCGGCGAGTGTTGAAGAAACCTCGGCTTCTATGGAGCAAATGTCTGCATCGATTATGCAAAATAATGAGAATGCCAGTATTACCGATGGCATGGCTCAAAAAGCGGCGACAGATGCATCAACCGGAGGCAGTGCTGTGGCCAGCACCGTCGATGCAATGCAAAAAATTGCTGACCGTATCAGTGTGATTGATGACATCGCCTATCAAACTAATTTGCTTGCGCTTAACGCAGCAATTGAAGCTGGGCGTGCGGGCGAGCACGGTCGTGGGTTTGCAGTGGTTGCATCGGAAGTGCGTAAACTCGCTGAGCGTAGCCAAGTGGCGGCGCAGGAAATTGGTTCGCTTGCAGGTGAGACAGTCAGCAAAGCTGATAACGCCGGGAAACTTCTGCAGGAGATGGTTCCGTCTATTCGTAAAACTGCTGATCTGGTACAAGAAATTGCAGCGGCATCTACCGAGCAAACTGCGGGCGTCAATCAAATTAATGCCGCAATTGGCCAAGTAAGTCAGACCATGCAACAAAACGCGGCGGCGGCAGAAGAGTTGAGCTCAACTTCAGAGGAGCTTAGCTCCCAGGCGTTGCGCTTGCAGGAGGCTGTAAGTTATTTCACGTTAACTACACATGATGCGCGTAATTCTTACACCAGAGCTGTAACTTCAACGCCTTCTTCCGTCCAATCTGCTCCGCAGCGAAAAAAAGCGGATAAAAAAATTCAAGACGATGATTTGGATAAAAACTTTGTGCGTTATTCATAACAAGAGCTAAACCATGCAAATGGAAAGTACTACGCCGATTCCGACAGAAAAAGAGTTTCAGTTATTTCAACAGCTTATTCAGGATAAATTAGGCATTTTTTTGCCTGCACAGAAAAAGGCGTTATTAAGCAACCGGCTATGGAAGCGTTTGCAAGCTTGCAAGGTGACGGGGTTTGGTGATTACTATCGTTTGATTCAAAGCCCGCAAGGCAAAAATGAGCTGAGCCTTGCGTTGGAGTTGATCACGACCAATGAAACCTATTTTTTTCGTGAGTCAAAACATTTTGACTATCTGCAACAGGAAATATTGCCCGCATTAAAACCGGGCAATAATTTTCGTGTGTGGAGTGCCGCATCATCCACCGGCGAGGAACCTTACAGTATTGCGATGGTGTTAAAAGATCGCTGTCAGTGTGAGTGGGAGCTGCTGTGTTCTGATGTGAATCGCACTGTGGTGGAGCAGGCCAAGATAGGTATTTATCCTGAAATGCGCACCAAGAATATTCCGCCGGAATATTTGCGCCGTTTTTGTCGCAAGGGAATCGGCCCCCAACAAGGCAACGTGAGAGTTACTGCTGACCTGCGCGAGGCAACGCAATTTTTCACTTTGAATTTGCATGAGGATTTTCCGGATATCGGAAAGTTTGATCTGATATTCCTGCGCAATGTGCTGATTTATTTTGAAAATGAGAATAAACAGAAAATTTTGAGCCGCATTGCCGATAAATTAAAACCGGGCGGGATTTTGTTTGTTGGGCACTCGGAAAGTTTACATGGAATAGGTACGCGGTTTGCGCCTATCCAACCTGCTATTTATCGTCTGATCGGGCGTTGATATTTATGGCTGTAGTGCCAATTATCAAACCACTGCACAGTATTCATCCGGGTGAGTGGTATTTTGGTGCTGAATATGAGCGTTTGCACACGGTATTGGGTTCCTGTGTTGCGCTCACAGTGTGGCACCCTCGGCTGAAAATCGGTGGCATGTGTCACTATTTGCTCGCCAATATGCCAACCTCAAGGAACGGTGGAAGTTTACAAAGCTTGGGATCTATTGGCGATTGTCGTTATGCCGTTCATGCCTTGGCACAGATGAAAAAAGTTATGCAAGCTTATGCCGATATCAATGAGTATCGGCTTGGGTTGTTTGGCGGCGGCGATATGTTTGCGTATCGTTCGCCCAAATCCATAGGTCAGGACAATATCGCCTATGCTTGCCAATGGTTGCGGCGTGAAAAACTCCAGCCTGCCCAGACCGATGTTGGTGGTTCTATCTCCCGCTCATTAATGTTGATTCTTACCACCGGTGAAATTCAGTTAAAGCATTATCAAATGAATCACTCCTGAAGGTTTATGACTAAACTGATAAGGCATCATTAATGATGTGTTAGTCAGAATAAAACGCACAAAAAAGTGAGCGCTTATGGCAATTGATGTATTGGTTGTAGATGATTCCGCAGTTGTGCGTCAGGTATTGAGCGGGGTGCTTAATGAAGCGCCGGATATTAGCGTTTATGCCACTGCATCAGATCCGATTTTTGCCCAGCAGCAGATGCAAAAAAAATGGCCAGATGTCATCGTATTGGATATCGAAATGCCTCGCATGGACGGTTTGACCTTTCTGCGCCAGCTGATGCATGAAAAACCTACGCCGGTGATTATCTGCTCATCGCTTGCTGAAAAAGGTGCCGAGTTAACTCTGCAGGCATTGTCGGCGGGGGCGATTGATATCATCACCAAGCCGCAATTAGGTGTTAAGGATTTTTTACTCGAAGCAAAACATTTGCTCTGGCAAACCGTGCGTGCTGCTGCAGGTGCGCATGTAGCGCGTCGCGCCGCAGCGCCAGATACTAAAAAAACAGTAGCTCCTTTACCTGCATCGGATTTGGTTGCTATGACCGCAACCACTGACTCAATCATAGTGATTGGAACCTCAACCGGCGGTACTCAGGCACTGGAAGAAATTCTCACCAAAATTCCGCGCACCTGCCCGGGCATTGCTGTGGTGCAACATATGCCAGAAAAATTTACGGCGGCCTTTGCAAAGCGTTTGGATGATTTGTGTGAAGTGGATGTAAAAGAAGCGGAAAGCGGCGATCGTCTGATTCCCGGGCGTGTACTTATCGCACCAGGTGGCCATCATCTCGAAGTGCAGCGTTCAGGTGCGCAATACATCGCTAAGGTGTTTCGCGGGCCGAGTGTGAATCGCCATTGCCCATCGGTTGATGTGTTGTTTCGCTCTGCGGCACGTGCCGCCGGGCGCAATGCCATGGGGATTATCATGACGGGAATGGGTGACGATGGCGCAAGGGGCCTATTGGAAATGCGACAAGTGGGATGTAGAACCATCGCGCAGGATGAACGCTCCTGTGTTGTTTTTGGAATGCCGAAAGAGGCGATCAGCCTCGGTGCTGCAAAAGAGGTGATGTCGTTATCACAAATCCCCGCCGTGTTGGGAGGCAAAGCATGAGCACGGCTATCTCCAGATTAAGTGTATTGATCACTGATGACAGTTTAACCCAGCGCCAGTATGCAAAAGAGCTGTGCCAGGATCTTGGTGTGAGTGACCTGCATGATGCGGCCAATGGCGCAGATGCCTTGGACGTTTTGGGTACTCGACCAGTCGATGTGGTACTGGTTGATCTTGAAATGCCGGTGATGGATGGTGTCGAGCTAATCCGGCTCATGGCACAGAAAAAATATGCCAGTAGCGTGATTATTCTCAGTGCTAAAGATCCCATTTTAATTGCCAGTGTCGGCACTATGGCCGAAGCCGACGGCCTGCATGTGTTGGGCACCTTCCAAAAACCCTTATTGCCCGATGCGCTCGAATGCAGTTTGGCGCGTTTTATTCAGGATGCAAAAGCCAAGATATCTGAGCCAGTTGATGTGCCTGAAAATGAGGTTACCGCTGTGGAGCTGGGGCAGGCGCTTGTCAATGGTGAATTAACTTTGGCCTATCAACCAAAATTGACAGTGCAGGGGCTAATTCTGAAAGGTGTTGAAGCCTTGGCGCGCTGGCGTCATCCAACCAAGGGGATGATTTCTCCCGGCGAGTTTATTCCGCTTGCTGAGCGCCACGGCATGATCGACAAGCTTACCCGCCATTTAATGAAGCTCGCGTTTGAACACAAATACCAATGGCAAAATTACGGTTTGCGTTTCAATCTCGCATTCAACTTGTCGCCATTGTCACTGGCGGATTCCGACATGGTGGATTGGCTGTGCAAGCTTGCGGATGATCACGGCATTGCGCCATCCGAAATTACGTTTGAGGTAACGGAAAATGCCTTGCTCGGTGAGCTGGCCAGTGCGATTCGCACTCTGGCTCGGTTGCGCTTGAAAGGCTTTCATATCGCCATCGATGATTACGGCACTGGTTTCGCCAACGCGCAGCAACTTTCGCGTGTACCTGCGACAGAATTAAAAATTGATCGCTCGCTGATCCATCGCGCCGCTGCGCGCCCACAACAATTGACGATTTTAACCAGCACTGTCGAGCTGGCTAAAAACCTGAATTTGGCAACGGTAGCCGAAGGTGTAGAAACCGAGGAAGACTTCTTGATCGTACGCGATTTGGAAGTTGATCTGGTGCAGGGCTATTACTTTTCCAAACCATTGTTTCCCGAGGATTTACTCGCCTTTATCAAAACCGGTTTAAGCCAAATGCGACGGCAGCATGAAGCTAAATGAATAGATGAGATCCCGGCTTTGTCCGGGATTTTTTTATGCACAGTATTTCATCTGGGGCGAATTGAAATAGAGGCGGAAAAGAGGCTCTGAGCTGTTCAGATAAGATACAGCTTAAAACGGTCAGCATATTGCCACAGGCTGCACTCCGCACTTTGCTGATCCGGGCGTTATACTAAGCTGCCGTGTTGATGATTGAGACACATTGTGTTGAGCAGAAGAGAGAGTGAATGAAAATGAGCCAAGCGGTATTGGATGCGGTTCATCATGTAGCCTTGATTTGTTCGGACTATGAAAAATCAAAGCACTTTTATGTTCAGATTTTAGGTTTGGCCGTGGTTGCCGAACATTATCGTGCTGAGCGCGCCTCCTGGAAGTTGGATTTGGCACTGCCGAATGGTACGCAGTTAGAGTTGTTCTCTTTCCCGGAGCCTCCTGCACGTCCATCGCGCCCTGAAGCCTGCGGTTTGCGCCATTTGGCATTTGTGGTGCGCGATCTCGATAGCTACGTTGAGCATTTGATCGCTAACGGGATTGCAGTAGAGCCGATTCGTGTTGATGAATATACTTTGAAGCGTTTTACCTTTTTTCAGGACCCCGATGGTTTACCCTTGGAACTGTACGAATTACCTGAATAAAACCTTCACATAATGTTTATATAACAACAACTTCAATGAGAATGACCTGTGCTGAAAAAACTATGGCTAGTTAGTTTATTGGCAGTTGTCGGGATGACGAATGCCAGCGTCACAAGTGCACGCGAGTTGGTAATTGCATTTGATAATACGCTACAAGATTCTACTTCCATGGATGCAATGGCGCGCTCGCAAATGTTGGTGCGCAATTTGGCGGTGGCGGGTGTACCCCAGGCGATGTTTTTGGTTAAAACCCGTGGTATTGATCAAAAAGGCAAGGCGCGTTTGGCGCTTTACAGTGATAAAGGCCATTTGCTAGTAAATGCCGGTCACGGGCAAAGTCTGGTGAGTAAAAGTGATCTCTATGCTTATGAGATCAGCATACTCAAAGCGAATCAGATTTTGCGTCGGTATCAGGGTTATAAAAAGCACGTGCATTTTTCCTATTTGCACGAATTTGGCGATGCCAATATCCAGCGCGGATTGGCTGATTTTTTACAAAAGCGCGGCTATTTTCCGGCCTTTACCGGAGTGAATAGCATGCGTGGAGTTGATGCCTATTTGAATCAGCTCTATGTAAAAAAAGTGCGCGCTAATCGCGCGGTAAATATGGCAGAGCTGGAAGCAGCTTATGTCGATATTTTTAGTCAGGCGCTCGCACAAGAGGATGCAAAAGCATTTAACTTGCTGGGCTACTCACCGCGCCAAGTGTTGGTACTGCAGGAAAATGATTTGGCTGCGTACTTTATAGTGGCATTGGTTGATCGCTTGATTGAGCAGGGCTGGACAATGCTTGCGGCAGAGGATGCGTTGAATGATCCTGTCGCCAACCCCATTGCAGCTAATCGCTGGGGCGCAAATGGTTATTTGAATTCGATTACCCGCTTGCCCGATGAACGTGTTGCTTATGCGCGTGTGCTAGGGGATCGAAAAGTTGAGGTGGATCAGTTTTTACAAGCGCGTGTTCCAGGCTTGCTTGAGTAGCATTGGTATTCAGCAATTGACTATTGGAAATCGTTGCTGGGAAATTGTTTTTCATTGATTAATGTTTAAAAACGGCGAGATGAGCATGTTTAAAAAAATCGCAAGTACATTGATTTTTACGACGGTTAGTTTGACGGCATCCTTTGCCGTTGCGCAGCAAAAATCAGTGATATTTAAAAATGGATTTGAGAGCGGTGCGGACCAGAAAAAATGGGCGTTGATGTACGGCGCTACATTTGTGGGTGAACAGGCGCGTACTGCCACTGGCGCATTGCAAATCGAACAAGGCGAAGCTTCGGTGCGTTCGCGTGTTAATTTGAGCGAGCAGGGCACGCTGGAGTTTTGGATTAAAACTTCATCGCCTGCTACGCAGTATAAAATCAACATTCTGGTGGCAACCAATCAGAATAGTGATGGCGGCTGGGTGCAAGTCGGTCAGATCAAAGGCAATAATGATTCAGCGGAATATCACGCAAAACGTATTTCTATCGATGACCCGGGTAAAAAATATCTGCGTTTGGATTTTGAAGTCAGCAACGGCCAGATTTGGCTGGACGATTTTACGGTAGAAAAAATTCTGCTGGATACTGCGCTGCAAAAAAATCAGGAAAAAGTGATTGCCGAAGTGCTGGGTAAATTGCGCGACGATAAAAATTACCAGGTACAGGCAGATGCACTGCGTACACTCGGTAAAAACTATGCGGCGCAAATTGATGTGCAGCGTCAGTATCTGGAATATGCCAACGGGATTTACGCCAGTGTGACTTTGGTGTTGGCTACATCCGAGCGCGGCAAAATGGCCAACCCGCTCGGTTATCAAACCTTTAAAGGCATTGTCAGCGATGTTAAACGTGTGGCCTCGCCCATTCAGAAATCACGCATGGAATCCTTGTTAAAGCCCTTGGGCGATATTGCAACTGCAAGTCTGAATGTGATGACTGCAGGGGCTTATCAGGCATTTTCTGAGCCGTTTAAAACCATTGTTGCCACCACCTTTGACCGTGTGTCTTACGAGAATGCGGGCATTGATCGTAAATCACGCAAATTTGCTGAAGAAAATGGCCTGCAAACCTTCAAAAAAACCGAAGGCTTTATGGGTGAGGTGGAAAAAGAATTAAACACCGTGGTTGCTCTGGATAAAGACCTGATTGATATTCAGCGTGAAGTCGATAGGTTCCGCAAAGACTTGGATAAGCATTTAAAGGAATCGCTGATTGCTGGCGGTTTGGGGCGCGGGCAGGAAAATTACAGCCGTGTGCTAAGTAAAGACGAGCCAACACGCAATGCTGCACTGGAGGAAATTAATAATTACTTTACTGTGCAGGCAGAAAGCTATCAAAACTACTCAAGCTCTAACACTGAGTTTGTCCAGTTTATGATGAAAGCCACAGAGACAATGGAAGAAACTCAGGTATTCAAAGAAAGATTCAATCAAATTGCATCTTCAGTGATTACCTTCTACGACAAGTTTGATCGTTCAGTGGCTAAAGAACAGAATCCATTTAGTGATGATAAAGATCGCGCGCTTTGGGAATCTCACGCAGTAAAAGTGCGCAATTACATTCAGGAATCTAAAGCCGCGTTTGCTAAAGCTTATATGTAATTCATTTAAAATAAAAAGCCCCGGCAAACCGGGGCGATTACTCCCCAATTTGCCGAGGAACAGAGGTCGTTTAAACGATTAAGCGCTGCACACCTTAGGCAACACTTTTTGCTTTGTTTGATCCGTTTTTATCAAGTGCTTTTTCATTGCGCTTGGCATCGAAAGACTCCACTTTCTTTTGCTTCTCATACAAAAAGCGCAATACGGTCGAACGATAGTGGTTGTATTCAACATCGTCGGCCAGCTCCAAACGATTGCGTGGGCGCGGTAAATTTACATCAAGAATTTCACCTACAGTGGCTGCTGGTCCGTTAGTCATCATCACAATGCGATCAGAAAGCAACACTGCCTCATCGACATCATGGGTAATCATAATTACTGTGTTGCCCAATTCGTTTTGAATTTCCATCAGTGAGTCTTGCAGATGCGCGCGTGTCAGTGCATCAAGTGCGCCAAAGGGTTCATCCATCAACAAGACTTGTGGTTCCATCGCCAGTGCGCGGGCGATACCTACGCGTTGCTTCATGCCGCCGGAAATTTCGTCCGGGCGTTTGTGCATGGCGTGAGTCATGTGTACCAATTCAAGATTGTGTTCGATCCATTCATGCATTTCGGCTTTGTTTTTTTTGCCTTTGAATACACGTTTTACACCCAGCTCAACATTTTCGTAAGCCGTTAACCAAGGCAGCAGCGAATGGTTTTGAAACACCACGGCGCGCTCTGGCCCCGGCTCGTTAACTTCTTTGCCATTGAGCACCACGCCGCCAGTAGTGGCTTGGTATAAGCCTGCAACAATATTCAAAACAGTTGACTTGCCACAACCAGAGTGGCCAATGAGTGAAACAAATTCGCCTTTTTTGATTTTTAAATCCACATTTTGCAACGCGCAAAAAGGGCCTTTGGGTGTGGGAAACTCAATACCAACTTTGGTTAATTCCAAATGAATCTGGCTCATAGTGGCGTCCTCTGTAAAAAAATATTTTATGTTCAGGTCAGCTCCCCTCTCTGCGGGAGAGGGGCAGGGGGTGAGGGCAAAACGATTAACGAACAACCGCGCTTTTATCCCAGTTAATGTAGGTTTGCAGCATCATGATGGTACGGTCGAGTAGGAATCCAATAAAACCGATCACTAAAATGGCGAGACAAATGCGGCTCAGTGATTCAGATGAACCATTTTGAAATTCATCCCACACAAATTTTCCAAGGCCGGGGTTTTGCGACAGCATTTCGGCGGCGATCAGTACCATCCAGGCGATACCCAATGAAATACGCAAGCCGGTAAACATCATCGGAATTGCCGAGGGCAATACGATTTTGACTACATGAGTGAACCAACCCAAGCGCAATACGCGGCTCACATTCACTAAATCTTTACTCACGCCTGCAACACCTACAGCGGTGTTGATCATGGTTGGCCAGAGCGAGCAGAGGCTCACGGTGAGCAGCGAAATAATGTAGGACTTGGAGAACATTGGCGAGTCAGATACGTAAACAGCACTTACCACAATGGTCACCAGCGGCAACCATGCAAGTGGCGATACAGGTTTAAAAATTTGAATGAGTGGATTGATTGCTGTGTATAGCGGTTGGCTTAGGCCGATCATTATGCCAACGGGAATCGCAATCACTGTCGCGACTAAAAAGCCCGACAGCACGGTAACTAAACTGGTTTCAATTTTTTCAAAAAAAGTCGGGCGACCGCTAAAGGTACGCTCATCCAATTTTGCGTTTGGATCTTTCGCCAACAAGTCGGCGTTGCGTTTTTCCTGACGCTCATAAAATTGTGCTTCGCGATCTTTTTCGGATTGATATTCATCAACCAAATTGCCCCATTGTGCGAAGACCTGTTGTGGTTGGGGGAAGTCACCTAATGAAGTTTTAATGTTGGGCGCTACTGAATGCCAAATCATTAGGAAGCACAGCAGCCCAATAAGTGGCATAAGTGTTTGAATGATCAATTCGCGCCATTTTATGCTTTTGATTTGATCGATTTTTAATGAAGCGAGTGCGGTATTCATATGCATTCCTCTGTTGCCCGCTTACTGTTGTAAACACTAAGCGGGCGTATCATTTTTAATATGATTGCGACATTACTGATGGTTAAATCTGTTCATCACCTTTTAAACCAATTTCAAACTGCTTGAGGTAATCGTTGGGTTTGCTTGCATCAAAGGTTTTGCCATCGATAAATTTGGTGTCTTCCGGTTTGCGGAAACCATCGGTTTTATCCAGTTCGGGGAAATCCGTAGCTGCCATTTTTCCTTCGTCGATCAAGTCTTTAACTGCTTGGCGATAAACCTCTGGCAGAAATACTTTTTTCGCAGTGTCGGTGTACCAGCTATCTGGTTTTGCTTCGGCGATTTGACCCCAGCGGCGCATTTGCGTCAGATACCAAATTGCATCCGAGTAATAAGGGAAGTTAGCGTTGTAGCGGAAGAACACATTAAAGTCGGGTTGCTTGCGCAAGTCGCCGCGGTCGTATTCAAAAACGCCAGTCATGGAGTTAGCGATAACTTTGTAATCGGCGCCGACATAATGTGAAGCGGAAATCATTTTGGCTGCAGCAGGGCGATTGGCATTGCTGTTTTCATCCAACCATTTTGCTGCGCGGATTAAGGCTTTTACTACACGAATGTGCGTGTTGGGGTTTTTCTCTGACCAGTCTTTGGTTACGCCAAATACTTTCTCGGTAAAGTTACTGTGAATATCATTGTTAGTCACAATCGGTACTCCAATTCCACGGAATACCGCTTGTTGGTTCCAAGGCTCACCTACCATATAACCTTTAATGGTTCCTGCTTCCAAAGTTGCAGGCATTTGTGGTGGTGGTGTTACGGAAAGCAATACATCGGCTTTGATCTGCCCGGTGATATCGCCTTTTGCAGGCGCATAAAAACCTGGGTGAATTCCTGCTGCTGCCAGCCAATAACGAATTTCATAGTTATGGGTAGAAACGGGGAATACCATGCCCATTGGAAAGGTTTGGCCTGCGTCTTTAGTGGCTTTAATAACGGGCTTTAATGCATCGGCTTTAATGGGATGAACAAATTTTCCGTCGGCATCGACTGGAATATTTTTCTTCATTTTTTTCCATACATCATTTGCTACGGTTAAGCCGTTGCCATTCAAATCCATTACAAACGAAGTCACTATGTGCGCATTGGTACCGAAGCCGATAGTTGAACCAATTGGTTGGCCTGCGAGCATGTGTGAACCATCAAGTTCGCCAGTGATCACACGGTCTAATACCACTTTCCAGTTGGCCTGTGCTTCGAGTTCTACACTCAAACCTTCATCGTCGAAATAGCCATTTTCGTAGGCTACAGCCAGTGGAACCATATCGGTCAATTTAATAAAACCAAATTTCAATTCAGTTTTTTCAGCAGGGCCTGTTTCTGCATTTGCTGCTGCGACTAATGCGAAACCTGCGGCAAATGCCAAGGTATTTTTAATTAACTTACTCAATAAAGATGGTCTTGATACAGCGATTGTTTTTTTCATTTTTGTTGTGGTGTCTTTCATCTCGGGCTCCTGGCTGTAAACGAAAATTCGATCAAAAAATAAAATCAGAAACTGTTCGGTTGGCATTTATATAAATCGGCTTTACACAAAATGACTTATTCAAACACTGTGCCAACCTCCGATTTGCACTTTATTGGCGCAGCTATTTTTAGGTTATCCCGATCATTTTTTTGTTTTTGCACATCGCTGAAACATGAAAAATGGCGGTGCGATTTTTTGGTGCCAACAAATGCAATAGTTGCGTGCGTAAAAGAATTCCGAACTGGGGATCATGTGCACTTTTTTTGCGCGGGTGGAATCCAAGGAAGGGCTGAGGTTTAAAAATCGCTGTGGGTGACGGTGCTTCCGGTTTGATTCAGTAGCGCGAGGAATAAGAAAAAACGCTTATATCTCACAGTCTTAGGAAAGAAAGGCTGGCGCGCGAACTGGGCGGTTCACTTCTATACTCAATCTACCGCGTGACCAAAAGCGAGCCTAATAACGATGAAATTACCCTGCTTTGGCATTATTTTTTTCTGTTTTTTGCTTTCTGCCTGTTCTTCAATGGTGCAGAAAGTCCCATTTTTGTCGGAAAACGGCCCTTTGGCGAAAGAATTGTCGGGCGAGTTGATTCTCGGTCGCCCTTATTTGCCCGAAGAACTGCCCAACGCCAATCTGTTTGGTCTGACTGCAGAGATGCAGGCATTTGCCGATGCTGCTACTGCATCGCTTTCTCAAGCCGATGCCAAAGCCGAGGCATTGCACAAAGCGCTTATCGGTAAAACGGCCGAGGGTGGTCGGGGAATTACTTACAGCGCTTATGAAACCATTACGGGGATTGATGCGTTTGAAACGCGTCATGCCAACTGCATTAGCTATACGCTGTTGTTTGTGGCTCTGGCACGCCACGTTGGGCTTAATGCGGAAGTGAATGAAGTGATATTGCCACCGATGTGGGATATGCGCGCAAGTGATACCTATTTGTTGATGCGTCACGTCAACGCCAAGGTATTTATGCCGCGCCGCAATTTCAGTGCGGTGCAGGTGGCAACTACTGCTGATGTGAGCGACATAGTGGTCGATCTGGAAATGCGCCGCTATCGCCCTAATTACAAGCAGCGGGTAATCGACCAAAGTCTTGTTGCCGCGCAATTTTATTCCAATCGTGGAATGGAATTGGCGGCGGAGGGAAATGCGCGCGAAGGATTTTTATATTTGCGCAAAGCGTTGCTGATGAGCCAAAAGCCCAGTTATATCTGGAGTAATTTTGGCAGTTTTTATCGTAGACAAAAATTATTTCCTGAAGCAGAAGCAATTTATTTACATGGATTAAAAATAAATCCGCGCGATTACACCATCATGCATAACCTTGCGGGTTTGTATCAGGATATGGGGAATGCAGAGCAGAGTGAATATTACCAGCAGCGTGTACGCCAATATCGCAATGCCAATCCTTACTATATGTATAAGCGCGCGCAAGAATTGCTGGAGAAGGATGATCTGAATGAGGCAGCGTTATTAATCCAAAAGGCCATAAAAAAAGAAGATGGTGAAACGCGGTTTTATCGTTTGGCCATCGCTATTTATGACAAGCAAGGCGACGCCAAACGCGCTGAGCAGATGCGCGATAAACTCTATCAGCTAAGTACAATTCGATTTTAAGTAAAGGACTGTAATTGTCCTGCGAATATCTGGACTGCAAAATCATCTGGCTCTAGGCTGCGCGCGTTGATTAACAGCATTTTAATAAAACTACAGCGAGGAGCAGCAATGAAGTTTATCGGTCTTTCTTTAGGTTTATGTTTTGGTTTGATCGCCAGCGGGCAAGTATTCGCAGTCGACAAGGGTGAGTGGCAATCACTGTTTAATGGTAAGGATTTGAGTGGTTGGGAGCCATACGTCAGTTATCAACCGGAAACCAATGCTCATGATCTGGTTTCAAAACACACTCCACGTGGAATCAATAATGATCCGAAAAAAGTATTTTCGGTGGTTGATGGTTTGCTGCGTGTTTCCGGTGAAGAGTGGGGCGGGTTGACTAGCGCGGCAGAATTTGAAAATTTTCACCTGAAATTTGAAGTTAAATGGGGCGATAAAAAATGGCCTCCACGTTTGGATGCGCCGCGCGATAATGGCATTCTTTATTTTGCTGTTGGCCCCCAAGGGGCACAGAGCACCCACTGGATGCGCAGCCACGAGTTTCAAATTCAGGAGGGGGATAGCGGCGATTACCACAGTTTGGATGGTGTCATCATAGATGTACACGCGGGGGATACCAATCTCGGCGACTGGAAATTTTATCGCTATGATCCCAAACTGCCGCTGCGCAAAGATATAGCCGCGCGCGTATTAAAACTCGGTAACTATGAGCATCCAAGTGGCGAGTGGGATACTATGGAGGTGATTACCGATGGCAAGACGCTGATCCATAAAGTGAATGGTCACGAAGTCTTCCGTGGTTTTAATTCTCGTCATCTGGTGGATGGAAAATACGTTCCACTCACGCGTGGAAAGTTGCAGATTCAATCCGAAGGTGCTGAGACGTTTTTCCGAAATATCCAAATCAAAACGCTTGATAAACCTGCTGCGGAATATTGATGTCCTACAAAAAAACAATTCTGGTTGCGCTTGGCGCTTTTGCACTGGGTTTTGGGTTCAGTGAATATCGCCATGCCAATCAGAATTCAGATGCTCAGCAAATGGCTGGGCATTTGCCAGAATCTATTTCGGTTCAACCTGCTCTAGATCGTCCATCTAGCCCATCACAAGTCAGCTCTGTGCCTAATACCAACGTACAGGAATACCTACCTTCTCGCCCACAAACACCTCTGGAGCGCGCGAATCAGTTAATCGCCAATGGCAGCTACGGCGAAGCGGCGCAGGTATTAAATCAATTACTGGAGCAAGAGCCTAAAAACGCCGATGCGCTTTGGTTGTTAGCACGTGTCTATGAACAGCAAGGCCAGCATAAAGAGTCGGTTTCTATTTGGTTTCGCTACATCAATACCGAAATTGATGTGCAGAAAATAGAAAATGCACTGGATTATTTGGCGAAATATTTAATTCGTTTAACTGAAAACCCCTCTATTTTTGGTGAGAGTTACGAGTGGTTGATGGCGCAGATTAATGATCTGATCAAGCTCACTCCAGCTAACGGCGAATTACATCTGCAGCTAGCCAAAATGCATTTAAAACAGGATGACAAAGAACAGGCGCAATACCACGCGCTTATGGCCGCGAATCAACCAGAAACCCGAACAAGTGCAGAAGGTATTTTGGCAAAGTTGGATGAAGGCTCTGCTGCAGTAGATGACTCTGTACCAGAAATGACAGTCACCTTAACGCGCTTTGGCAATCAGTTTTTGGTGCCGGTTAAAGTCGAAGGTGAACAAATTATGTTGCTGCTGGATACAGGCGCATCAATTAGCGGTTTGACTTCCGGTTTTATTAATCAACATCCCTCTTTGGTAAAGTCCCCCAAGCCCATTCAGCTCAACACTGCAAGCGGCTCGGTTGAAAGTTATCTGTTTTTAGTCGATAGCTTTACGATTGAAAATGTAACTTTTAATAAGCATATGCTGGCGCGCTTGCCGATGGATAATATGGATCACTTTGATGGTCTGTTGGGCATCGATATTCTGGGACGCTTTGATTTTGTGATCGATCAGAATCAAGCCCTGTTGCGCTTGCGCAAACGCTAACTTCGAGCCTTGTTGCTCTGCCTTATCTCGTGCAGGTTTGAATGAAATGAAAATTATCAATTTGGCTCAGGCTCCTGAGCATATTCCAGTTATTGCTGCTTGGCACCAAGCTGAGTGGGGCTATTTAAATCCGGGAGCTACGGTTGAAACCCGCATTGTGAAAATGCAGCGCTATTTGAAAAATCTGGCTATGCCGTTAATGCGAATTTGTGTTGCGGGTGAGCAAGTATTGGGTACTGCGGCATTGGTTGAAAATGATATGGATAGCCACCCGGAGTTATCTCCTTGGTTGGCGAGTGTCTATGTCGATTCTGCTTATCGCAAGCGTGGTATAGGTGCAGCGTTGGTAAAACAAATTGTTGCCGATGCGCGTGCACAGGGTTTTAGCACATTGTATTTATTTACGCCTGATCAAGCACATTTTTACCAAAGCCTTGGATGGGAATTTATCGCGCAGGAATCCTATCGCGGTAGTCAGGCGACTTTAATGAAAATTGCCCTTGTTTGATGCGTTCCAATTGTTTAGTAAAACCAATCGTTTTTCGATGAATGGTTAGAGGATAAATTTTACTTTTTTATTAAGGATGATTAAAAAGTAGGCTGCAGCAGCAGATAGTGCAGTAACAATGATAGTAAGCAATGTTTCTTGCCCTGCTAATGGCTCAACTAAGGGTAGTAAAAACAGTGGATGCACAAAAAATATGGCTGTTGCGTAAAGAGCAATGCTCTTGGTGTTACTCAACAGATTAATTTGCATAAATACAATAAATATAGCGGGGCATACCACTATCAGCGATAAATAATTATCGAAGCCTCCATCGCGATTTGTCGCTCTATAGTTCAAATATATTTCAAGTAGCAGCAACAAGACTCCAACAAAACACCAGGCTAGCGCTGCATTAAATGAAACTCGCTTGTGGATGTTGTATTTGCGGATAAGAAAACCAAGGCAAAATAAAGGGAATGAGAAAAATACGGCATTTCTATGTACAAAAGGGATATTGGCGAGAGAGTCCAATTGCGAATTGTCAAAGAGGTGATAGTTTCCTGCATACTGAATAGCAACACCCATTAAGTAAGTAATAGTAATCAATGCTACTAAGGTTGGTGTATTGCAATTTCTGAAGATGAATAGCAGTAGAGCCGCGCCTATAGCACCTGCGATATACCAAAGATGAAAGTAACCTAATAAAACCTGAGCTATTAATTTGGCGATTGTTGGGAGTGAAAGGTCGGGAGGGTGAAACCAAATAGGTGAATAAACGAGCATCCAGAATAGATAGAGGATGATTAATCGCTTAAACCAAACAGTTGTTTTATTTTCATTTAATGTTTGGAAAAAATAAAATCCGTTAATCAATAAAAAAACAGGCACTGCAATTCGGAATACGCCGTAAGCGGTAAAGTAAGACAATACAAGACTGATATCCTTAAATATTTCAGCATGAATACCAACAACCATTAAGGCCATTAGCAGTTTCAATAAATCCAGTGCGATATTCCTATTCAAAACCTCTCCCCCACTGCAGGCTATTCGATAAAGTTTTACTGGCACTTTTTATGCCAACAAAAATTACACTAATTATCATCTATTGTGGCGAGCTTAGATGACACGTTTGCTGTGTATCGAAAAATTTTTACCTAATGCGGTAGAAGGAGTGTTCGTTTTAAGCGCAGTGCTCATTACTTTGGTGCGTTATTCCTCTCTATCTGGTGGCGGTTCCATGTTGTGGCCTTCGGGCATGTGATCGGGTTTGCAGGCGAGCATTTCGTTTTCAGTCTCCTGTGGCGGTGTGCTGCAGACGCCATTGATTAATTCATCATTTCGGCCTGCAAATGAGCAGACATCATTTTCACTTAACCCTTTGCATGCAAGGCGCGCTTCTTCTGGTGGGCCGGCGTGATGATGTTCGTCGCGCGGTGGGCGCTGTTGTTCGGCGGCGTAAACAGGGGTCGCGAAGGAGTGAAATAAAACACCCAGAATTCCCATAAGTTGAGCTGCTTTTATCAATTTTTGCATTGTTTGTTCCTGTTTATATTGATGAAGATAAATATTTGCCGGCATGCGTAAGATGCAGGCGCGCAACAGGAGTTCGCGGCTATGGCTCAGTGTCATAGTTTTTGCACAATTGCGCTGATTGGCAGGGAGAATGAGTAGGAGGAGAGAGGAGGGGAGATTGCTTCAATAAAAAAGGGCTTCATGTGAAGCCCTTGGGTTTTACTGCTTTATCTGTTTAATTAGTGCGTACTGGTGCCCGCAATGTTTCTATATATTCATTCAAGGTACCGAACAAATCCTTGAGCAATTCGGGAGCTTGCATGCATTTGGCGGTGCCCATAATTCCTTGATAACAACTGAAAATAAACATGGAGATTTTATTGGGGTCTATCTCTTTTCTGACGATACCGTCTAGCTGCCCCTGCTTTAACGAATCTACGATGGTTTGATTGATATCTTCAAACACACTTTCCAAACGTTGGTGAAATCCGGTGTCGATTGCCGCCATCTCTTGATTGAGATTATTGAGCGGGCAACCATTAAAACATTCCGAGTTCTGATGTGATTCGGCTTTATTTAAAAACATCTTTTGCAGAGTGATCAGCGGGTCATTGGATTGCTGAAAGGTCTCTTGCCAGACACTTTGAAAATGCCCCATTAATACTTCATCGACAACCGCATAACCCAGTGCAAGCTTGTTGGGAAAGTAGTGATAGAGCGCGCCCTTGGCCAGATTGGTTTTTTGCAGGATGGATTCAATACGCATTCCCTGATATCCGTTTTGGAAAATCTCTTCGCGCGCGGCTTCCAAAATACGGGTGCGAGTTTGTTCTGGGCTGCGTTCGGCATTGCGTTCGCTGGTCATAATTGTCTCTGCGCTTAATTCAGTTTATTGATGGTCATGACATTCCAGCGAAGGTGATCCAAAACCTTCACCAGGGACTCGCGCGTGAAGCCGGTGGTGTTGGAGTCAGATTGAAGCGCTTGCCATACCTCAAAACCTAAAGTGCCAAGGATCGCCATAACCCCGATTACAAACAGCGTTAGCGCAATAGCGCGAACCTTGTTGGTGTATTCCAGCAGTTCCAATGCAAGAGGTTGGGCATCGGTTTGGTAGCAGGGTGAGCGCAGCTCAAGCGCCGGGAAGCTTTGCAGTAAAGACATCTGTGGAAATGATGATCTTAATAAATCTTTCATGGGTGTAGTTCTTTGGGGGCGATGCTTGGTGTGATCGGCGATGAAAATTACACAATACCGACCGGTTGGTCGGTGGCTATTAAATAACAGACCAACTGGTCTGTCAATAATGACTGGGCTATGCTGCGCGCCATTCATCTATTGGCGATCTTGTTGCTTTAACAAGATCGCGAGACTGTGGGAGGCCTATGAAATCATCTAATAAAATCAAGCAACTGTTAGCGCTGGTCGTTTTTGCGCTACTGGTTGCAGGCTTGAACTACTTTGATAAAGCGCAATTGCAGGATGCTGACGCCAATGACTTGCCGCTGGTTGTCGATGAGCTGGGCGTTGCTGGTAGTGATGTTTTAATCGCGGAGGCTTTTCGCGCGGAGCGATCCAATGTTCAGCTGGGTGGCGAGGGGAGAATCGTGAGAATTTTGCCGGATGATAATAAGGGCAGTCGTCATCAGCGATTTTTGCTGGAGTTGGAGTCTGGGCACACATTATTAATCGCCCATAATATTGATTTGGCACCGCGTATCGACAAGGCACGCGAAGGCGATCAGCTGGAGTTTTATGGCGAATACGAATGGAATGCCAAGGGCGGCGTCATCCATTGGACGCACCATGACCCAAGAGGAAAGCATGTTGGCGGCTGGTTAAAGCATCAGGGGCAGGTTTATCAATAAGCCTGTTAGTTAATACAAGAATGGCAAAAAGGTTTTGAGTTTATGCGTCATCGAGAAGGTCATCGTTTACATCATTCAGGCTGGTTGCGGGCGGCGGTATTGGGCGCGAATGACGGCATTATTTCGACTGCCAGTTTGATGATGGGTATTGCCGCTGCCCAATCGGATTCCAGCACCATTTTGCTTGCTGGCGTCGCCGGGTTAGTGGCAGGTGCGATGAGCATGGCGGCGGGTGAGTATGTGTCGGTTCGCTCCCAAGCGGATACCGAAGCCGCAGACTTGCAGCGTGAAATCCATGAGCTGGCGACCGACCATGCGGGTGAGTTACGCGAGCTGGAAGAAATTTATGTCGCACGCGGTTTAACTCGCGATCTTGCGCGCGAAGTGGCGAAACAGCTGACCGAGCACGACGCACTGGCGGCGCATGCGCGCGATGAATTGGGCATTACCGATATGTTCAGCGCGCGGCCATTACAGGCGGCGCTGACCTCGGCGGCGACTTTTGCTGCAGGTGCGGCGATTCCGCTGTTGGTGGTATTGCTGCACCCGGCGCAATACCTGTCGTTTGCGATAGTGTCTGTATCGCTACTGGCGTTGGTGCTGCTGGGCGGTTTGGCGGCTAAAGTGGGCGGCGCCAATCTGTGGATTGGCGCCGCGCGTGTCGGTTTTTGGGGGGCGGCAGCTATGGCGTTAACCTCTGCTGCGGGGCATCTATTTGGCGTAGTGCTTTGACAATAGCGTTTTAACCTGGGTTTTTGCGGCGCGATTCTTATAGTGCAGCAAAAACGATATCGATCACTTCACTCATGGCGTGATTGATCTGCGCAAACTTTGCTTCACTCGCCAGAATCGCCTGCGCCGATTGGGTGTAGCGCGAGCCATCAATATCTTCACTGCAATGTTCGATTAACGCCTGCGCCGATGCAGGCGTGGTTTCCAAGTGAAATTGAAAGCCGTAGACCCGCTCTTGAAATACATAAGCCTGATTTGCACAGCCGTGGCTGCTGGCCAAATGCAGCGCGCCCGGCGGCAGGGCAAAGGTATCGCCGTGCCAATGGAAGACCTCCGGGTAGCGGGTAAAAACCTGTGCGAGTGGATGAGTTGCCGCTACAGGAGTGATTTGCAGCGGCAGCCAACCTATTTCTTTATAGGTATTGCGCGTCACTTTGCCGCCCAGCACATCGGCAATCAACTGCGCGCCAAGGCAAATGCCGAGCAGAATTTTCCCTGCGTCTATGGCGCTTTTGATCAGCGCTTTTTCATCTGCCAACCAAGGGTAAATCGCCTCATCGTAAATGCCCATGGGGCCGCCCATTACAATCAACGCATCAAAACTGTCGAGTGCTGGTGCCGCATCACCTCTATACCAATGAGTGCTGGTGACTGAATAGCCGCGTGCGGCAAAATCGCTGGCCATACTGCCAATGTCTTCAAAGGGGACATGTTGCAAACTGTGAATTCTCATCGGGCGGTTCCTTTGTGTTGTGCGTATGTGGAGCTAAGAGATAGATGCAGCGAAATGGTGCGTTTGGGGTTTTTATCGAAGTTTGGCAATAGTTAGCGAGAGTTTGGCGATAAAAGCAGCGCGATTATGCAGAAATCTTGCCATTTAGGGGGATTAATTCCATCGCAATGGCGCCAAATCCGCTGATTGTCTGACGATTGGTGTATACTCGGGCGCAGTTTTTGTGTGCAATTAATCATCTATTTGTGCACTCCTTCCGCTGGCGCGCCAAGGTCGTAAGCCAGTGTTTCCATAGGGATGTCTGCGTGACTTCCTCTTCAAGCCTCGGGCTGTAATAACATTTGGTGAATAGATTGATCGGTAATTTCTTTAAAAAGTTGATTGGCTCGGGCGCGGCGCCTGCAGAAAAAAAAGATGCCCATGCCAAACCTGCGAGTGACAAGTCCTCTTCCAGCAAAAACCATTCGGATCGCAATAGTCGCAACAAATCCCGCAACCGCAACAACTCCCAAGGGCGTAATAACTCTCAGGATCGCAGCAATGCTCAAGGTCGCGGTCAGCGCTCAGGCGAACACAAAGATCACAGCGTAGAGAACAGTCGCACTGAGAATAGCCGCGCAGAGAAAGCGCCCAAGGCGTCTAAACCCGCGCAAGATCGCGCACCTAAGCGCCCAGCGAAGATTGATCATGGTCCTTGGGATATTTCCCAATTTGAGGTTGAACCGGCTGAAGGTAAAACCCGTTTCCACGATCTGGATCTGGAGCTGCCGATCATGCGCGCAGTTGCTGACCTTGGCTTTAAGTATTGCTCGCCGATTCAGGCGCAATCCCTGCCGCACGCATTACAAGGTAAGGATGTAGTAGGCAAGGCACAAACCGGTACTGGTAAAACGGCGGCGTTTTTAACCGCCATCATCGATGATCTGCTCAAAAATCCTATCACCGAAAAACGCTACGCCGGTGAAGCCCGCGCGCTGGTAATAGCACCGACCCGCGAACTGGTGATCCAGATTGCCGAGGATGCCAAAGCTCTGTGCAAATACACCGATTTGAAAATTCACACGCTGGTAGGAGGCATGGATTACACCAAGCAGCAGCGCCGTCTGCACGACGACTTGGTGGATATTCTGGTCGCAACACCCGGTCGCTTGCTCGATTTCTGCGGCAATAAAGATGTGTATCTCGACCAGCTGGAAGTGTTGGTTATCGATGAAGCTGACCGCATGTTGGATATGGGCTTTATCCCGCAAGTGCGCCAAATCGTGCGCCAAACGCCTAAACGTGAAGATCGCCAGACGCTGTTTTTCTCCGCCACCTTTACTGACGATGTGCGCAACTTGGTAGAGCAGTGGACATACAAACCTGTCACGGTGGAGATCGAGCCTGAGTCTGTGGCCAATGAGCGCGTTGATCAGCATGTGTATCTGGTATCGACCGAAGAGAAATACACGCTGCTGTACAACCTGATTCAGCAAGAACATGCCGAGAGCATGATTGTGTTTGCCAACCGCCGCGATGAATGCCGCGATCTACAAGAAAAACTGGAGCGCCACGGTATCAAGGCCGGTTTGCTCTCGGGGGAGATTGCCCAAAACAAACGTGTTGCCACTTTGGATGCGTTTAAATCCGGTGAGCTGAAAGTATTGGTTGCAACCGATGTGGCCGGGCGCGGTATTCATATCAGCGGTATTAGCCACGTAGTGAATTTCACCCTGCCGGAAGAGCCGGAAGATTATGTGCATCGCATCGGCCGTACCGGTCGTGCAGGCAAAACCGGCACATCTATTAGCTTCGCCTGTGAAGATGACGCTTTGTTGCTTGAGCCGATTGAACGCCTGCTGGGTAAGCCAATCAAGTGCGAACAACCGCCCGAAGGCTTGATGCTGACACCGCCTGAAAGCCTGCCCGCACCTGCACGTGCGCGCACTCAGGATCGCTACAACAATCGCTCGGTCGGCAATCGCTCCGGCGGCAGCCGCAGCCGTAGACCGCGCAATTAATCGTCTCTTATTGCAACGCCTGACAATCATTATCTGACCAGCGCCCGGTGTCCTGCCGGGCGTAATCATCGCCCGGAACGGTTATGTCCTCTTCCAAATCTGCCTTGTTAACCCTGCATTTGGGCGCATTTTTAATGGGCGCGACCGGTCTTTTCTCCAAACTGATCGAATTGCCGGCGTGGGACATTACTGGCTATCGCACCTGGATTGCGGCAATCGTGTTGTTCCTCTGGGTTTGGTGGCGCGAATACCATATTGGCTTGAAGTCGGTGCGCGATTTCGGGCGCATGTTTATCCTCGGCGTGCTGCTGGCGGCGCACTGGGTGACCTTCTTTTATTCGATGCAGGTATCGAGTATCGCGGTGGGCATGATCTCGCTCTACGCCTATCCGGTAGTGACGGTATTTATGGAGCCTTGGCTCAAGCGCACGCGTCTGGATCTGCGTGATGTGGTGAGTGGATTTTTGGTGCTGGTCGGGATTTTTTGTTTGGTGCCCGAATTTGATATCGACAATAACACCACCCAAGGCGTTTTCTGGGGCGTAATTTCGGCGCTCACCTTTGCTGTGCGCAATCTATTACTGGGGCATTGGTTTAAAAAACAAAGCGCAGCGCGCTCGATGAGTTATCAGGTGCTAGTTGTTGCGCTACTGATGACGCCAGTGCTCTTGCTGTCACCGCACGAGCCCAGCAATCATGATTGGTGGTTGCTGCTGAGCCTTGGCATTGGTTTTACTGCAATTACCCATACGCTATTGGGATATTCACTGCGCTACCTGAAAGCCAAAACGGTTAGTCTTGTCACTTGTTTGCAGCCAGTTTATGCGGTGGGATATGAAATCGCGGTGTTACATACTTATCCTGATAGCGCGACCTTGATCGGCGGGGGGATTATTATGGCAGCCGCGATTTATGAATCAGTGCGCGAGCACAAAACATCCAGCCAATTGCGGTAGCTAAAGACTTAAGCGTTACAACATAAGCGCCAACACAAACACCAACAGAGGAAAGCCTAAGTGACTGAATCAACTATGCCGGTCGTTTTTGTTCCGCATGGGGGTGGCCCTATGCCTTTACTGGGCGATGCCAATCACCGCGAGCTGGTGAATTTTATGCAATCGCTTGCGGCGGACATGCCTCGCCCAAGCGCGATTTTGGTGGTGACTGCGCACTGGGAGGAAGAGGTGGTAAGCATCACCCATTCTCCTGCGCCGGGGATGTTGTACGACTACTACGGTTTTCCGCCGGAATCCTATGAGTTTGTTTACCCCGCGCCCGGAAATCCTGAACTCGCCAAGCATATTCAGCAGCTACTGCAAAATCAGTCGATAGATTCTCGCTTGGACAATCAACGCGCTTACGATCACGGCACCTTTGTGCCACTGATGTTGATGTATCCCGCTGCCGATATTCCGGTGGTGCAGTTATCTCTGCTAGCCTCGCTTGATCCTTCTGCACATATCGCTGTTGGCAAAGCACTGGCGCCGCTGCGCGAGCAGGGTGTATTGATTGTTGGCTCGGGTATGTCGTTTCACAACATGCGCGCGTTTTTCTCTGGCGATCCTGCCGTTAAAGGCAAAAGTGAAGCCTTTGATGATTGGTTGACGGAAACACTCACTTCTAGCCAATTGACTAATTCTGCGCGCGAAGATCGTTTGCGCGATTGGATCTCTGCACCGCAAGCGCGTTTTTGTCATCCGCGCGAAGAACACTTGTTGCCACTGCATGTGTGTTTTGGTGCGGCCAGCCAAGCATCCTTTTGTGCTGAGCAAAATTTCAACGGGCTGCTGTTTAATACGGCGATATCCGGCTACATCTGGCGTTAAACCGCAGTTCTTCGGCGGTTTTGGCGCATATTTCTGATTGTTGGCTAGACTCAATGGGTATTTATGAACCTTGAGTTAGCCCCATGAAAAAAATTCTAATAGTTGAAGACAGCGAAATGGTAATGAAGATTATGCGCCATCTGGTGCAGGCATCTTCCTTGCCTTATGAGGCCGTATACGCAGCGACGCTGGCACAGGCGATGGCTCTATATGATCAAGCACAAGAAGAGTTTTTTGCCGCACTGGTCGATCTGAATTTGCCCGATGCACCAAACGGCGAGGTAGTCGATTTTGTACTCAGCAAAAAAATCCCCACCATTGTGCTTACCGGCAGTTACGACGAGCAGCGCCGCGAGCAATTGTTCAACAAAGGCATAGTCGATTACGTCACCAAAGAAGGGCGCTACGCCTATAACAAAGCCATCGGCATGATCAGTCGTCTGGAAAAAAATCAGCACATTAAAGTGCTGGTGGTGGATGACTCGGATATGTCGCGCAAACACATGGCCAACTTATTTCGTCGCCACTTATTTCAAGTTGTTGAAGCGATTGATGGTGTAGATGCGATTAAAGTCCTGCTCGATAATCCCGACGTTAAATTGCTCATCACCGATTACAACATGCCGAAAATGGATGGTTTTGAATTGGTGCGCAATTTGCGTTACAAATACGACAAAACTGATCTGATTATGATTGGCGTTTCAGGTGAAAGTAGCGAGGCGCTCTCGGCCAAATTTATTAAACACGGCGCCAATGATTTTTTGCGCAAGCCGTTTCACCCGGAAGAATTTTACTGCCGCATTACGCACAACATTGAAACCCTTGAGCTGGTGGAGCAGATCACCTACAACGCCCAGCGCGATCATCTCACCGGTTTGTACCATCGCTCCTATTTTTTCAATGCGGCGCGAGAGCTGTATAAAAACGCCGAAGAAAAAGCAGCGCCGCTGTCGATGGCAATTATTAATATCGATCACTTTAGCGATATTAATGAAAAACACGGCAATGCTTGGGGCGATGTCGCGCTCAAATATATTGCTGCCAGTTTGCAAACAATGCTCGGGCGATTTTTATTTGCACGCGCCGATAGCGATGATTTTTATGTGCTTATGCCCGGCCTTGATCATGAAAGGGCAGCGGCATTTCTTGGTAAGGTCAAACAGCTGCTGGCTGGAGAAGACTACGTGATAAATGGTGAAGTTATGCGTTTTTATTTTAGCGCGGGCGTTACCAGCAACATGTGCCAAAGCCTTGATCAACAAATTGCGCACGCGAATATTTATTTGCGCCACGCCAAAGAAGCTGGCGGCAATATGATTGTGGATGATGGCGATTAATACACTTGCGCTGAATGCAATAGCAGCCGGACTACATCCTGCTGCTTGTTGACTCCCATTTTGGTGAAAATTTGGCGTAGTTGGCTGCGTACTGTGCCGATAGTCGTGCCGTTAAACTCAGCGACCTCTTGCAGATCGAGACCGTTGGCAATGCTTATTGCGACTTTGGCTTCGGCTTGGGTGAGTTGATAAAGTGATTTTAAGCGTTCGGGGGATGTTTGCAGCGCGGTTAAGGGGTCGGATAAATACACGGCAATACCCTGTTGTTCTTCCAGTGATCTAACCCAACTGTTATTACCATCAATTTTGTTTAACATCACCGTCAGTGGAATCTGCCGTTCCGGGTGCTGTAAAGCCAGTGCACACGTGCGGGTTTCTATATCTTGTGGATCCGCTTTTAGTAAATCATTGATCAACTGCTGCAATTGTTGTTGCTCTTCGGGATAGTGCGCGACTAAGCAATTGTGATTGCGCATCAATACTTTTTGAGGAGCAATAATCGCTTCTGCGACCGGATTGCAGTGCGCAATTAAACCATCCTTATTCAAAATGACGACGCCCAGCGACAAGTGTGACAGGGCGGCATTCAGACTTTGCTGCTTTTGTTTTATACGCTGAAACTCCATTTGGATGCGAATGGAGCGCTGAAAATGTGGATAGCTCAGCTGTAGGATTTCCAGCTCTTGCTTCCCGAAAGGTTCGGCATCCAGTCCTCGATGGATCGCCATGCCAATGTAAAGCTCTTCATCTTTGTGGAGGTTGACGCCAGAAACGTAGCCCACATTATTGGGCTTTAGCAAAAAGCGGTAAAAGAGCGGATTGGTTTTTCGCATCTCTTGGTGGGTCAAAATATGTTGGGCTTGCCCCACTTCTTTTTCGACCATAAGGTTGTAGGCGTGATCGTACTTGGCCAGGCCAAAGCGATAAGAGAGTTGCGCGAGTTTGGGGAGTCCGTAGCAGGCAACTATGCTCTGAATATCGTTGGCATGATCCCACAAAAAAATTCCGCCGGATTTGGCGTTGACTTGCGCGCAGAGGTTGGCAAATACAGATTCCCAGAGTTCAGGTCGGTAAGAGGCTTCATATATATCGCCAATAAAATCTAAAAACTGTTCATTCACACGTGACTCCCCGTTAAAAATTATCTTAACGGGGAGTCTAGTTCCCTGAGCTTTTAATGCAAGTGATTGATTAGATTCAAATTGTTTTAGGCGCAGTGAAATCAGACTGCTTAGCGGCGCGCGCCATGGGCGTAACCGTAGAATGATTCTCCATCGTTAGTATTGTATTTGATGACGTAGGTGAGGCTGTTATTGGTGATGGTGCCCGTAATAGCGTGAGCTTCCCCCAAGCCATAAAAGTTATTCCCGACAACCTTGCAGCTCCAATCGCCCTCGCTTGAGGTAACTGTGCATTGGTCGTCACTTAGGGTCATTTCCGCAGAAACAATATAGGCTTCCCAAGCTGCTTCTTCTTCGCCTTGAGCCGCTACAAATACGTACTCAACACCGTTTAATTCATAAGTACCTGACGCTACCGGCTCAATAGCGCAGGGTGTTTCTGCCTGGGCAAAAAAGTAGGCATCCACAACTTCCTGACCATATTCCGAGCCTACTCCACCATGGGCAAAAAATAGTGTAGCGCTATTGCGCGCAATAGTGCCGCTGACGGCAGGAGGGCTCTGGAGAAAGGTAAGTGAGCCGCTAAAGACCAGGCAGCTATTGCTATCAAAGTTGTAACCTTCGGTTGCTGCCATGATGCAGGTGCGCTCGCCTGTGCCTATATTATTTTCCAGTACTTCTTCGCTCAGGGTCAGGGTACCGGTGATGGGTGATAGCTCAATTTCATCGGACGCTTCTATCAATGATTGCACGACGACATCTGTGCCCTGTAATTGATAGCGGCGCTCTCCCGGGCAGCTATCTATCTGAGTGAGTGTCTCTTGCAGGTGATCAAGAGCCTGTTCTTCATCAATCAGCGCATTTGGCAGCTGATCCTGCCCTCCGTTGCTGATTAAGCCCAGTGTTGCACTTTCAAAACTGGTGCTGTTGGAATTCCAATCCAGACTGACTGCCGCACTTTTGGCGGAATTGGTAATAGTAATGCCATTGGCGGGGTTACTATCCTTATCCAGAGTCTGTAACAGACGTGCCATGTTGCGTACTGCTTGGCTATCTTTTGAGTTATTCGTAAGTGTTAAAGGGGTGACTATCGCCTGTCCGGTCACCTGCCCAAGTGGCATATCACCAATACTAAAGCTAACCTCCTCCTCTGGCTCATAGTAAAACTCACCTTTGGTGCCAGTCACACCCGAGCGCGTGGCTGTTTGGTAATCGACATTGGCCAGCGCGCTGTCAAGCAAATAGCCGGTTTGGGTGAATGCAGTGGTGGCGGAGCTGCTATTGCTTTGGGCGCTGCTTGTTGCAATGCTGCTACTGCTTAGGCTGGCATCACTGGAATTGATACTACTGGAACTTGTGATAGTGCTGGAGCTGGATGTTGTATCGCTACTGTTCGACTTGCCTCCTCCACTGCCACCGCAGGCGACAAGTAGAGCGGGAATGGCAGCAAAGAGGAGTGAAGTGTGTTTCATAGAGAGGCCCATTAATTTAGAAGTTGGCGTCTATAATTGCCTTTTGGTGAATTATGGACATCTACCATTTGATAGATAAAATGATTGAAATAGCGGTTTTTAATTAGGTGTCGCCGCACCTGCTATAACTGGTGAATAGTTGTTTGTTTAGACAGGGCAATTCACTAAACCCAAGCTGATGTCTGTGGATGGTAGTGCCCTGGAAGATTAACGATCAAAAACTTGTAACGCTGAAAGGATCGCAGATATGTATAAATTTATTACAGGTTGTTTTTTGTTGGGCGCAGCTACTGGCGCAAGTGCGATCTCCAATATTGAGAGCGAGCGACCCAATCTGCCAGAGCAGGGGCTCGATCTCTCGGTCAAATTAGGCCTGGATGGCAAGACCGGAAACGATGAGGAGAAGGACTACGATGGCACGGTTAAAGCCGTATACCGCATACACGACGAGGTGTTCCTATTTCTTGTTGACGGCGAATACGGTTCTACCCGCGATGTTAAGGATACCGACAATACCTTTATTCATGGTCGCTGGACACACATCATGACCCCGCGCTGGTCTGTAGAGGGATTGTTGCAATGGGAGCAAGATGAGTTCGACAACCTGAAATCGCGCACACTGATGGGCGGCGGCGGGCGCTATTTAGTCTGGCAAAAGGTAGATGTATTTTCTTTCACCGTGGGGCTGGGTGCCTTCCATGAAAAAGAAGTTTTGGATCTGGTTAGTTACGAGGAAGAGAATGAGTTTTGGAGGATTAATTCCTACTACACCTACAAATACCAGATGACTGAAAACATATCTTTCCTGAACACAAGCTATTTCCAACCGCGTATAGGGGAATATTCTGATTTGCGTGCATTAACTGAGTTAGGTGTAAAAATCGATCTCACCCACCGGCTTGCGCTCACCATTCAGTACAACCTGACTTACGATAGTGAACCTGCACAAAATTTTGATGTTGATCCACCAATTAATAACCATAAGGTAAATACTGAATACCAAACGTCGATTCAGTGGACGTTTTGATCGCTATCGCCAATATCTAAGATCTGCCTCTTCTATTGAGGAGGTAGGTGCTTCACTTCTTTGATCCAATAAAGTGTTGCACCGGCCACGGCGATAGGCGTTACAAAAATATTTAACACCGGCACCATACTGCCGAATAAAATAATTCCGCCATAGGAATAGCTTGTCAGTTGCTGTTTGTTCAAGCGGCGGCGCAGTGTGCGAAAACTTAATTGGTGATTGTCGGCGGGGTAGTCCGCATATTGCACTGCCATACACCAGCAGCTCCATAGCGCGCCAATCACTACGCCTAACAAATTGGCGCCGGGAATAAAAAAGAGCAGGACAAACACCAGTAAAACCAATGCACCTCTACTAATAAAATACCAAAGCTTTATTGCTTCGCGTTGCAGTGTGCGTGGAATTAATTGCCCCCAAGGCTCATCGGGCGGTGCAATGCCGGTTAATTCGGTTTCTATTTTTTCCGCGAGTAAACCAAAAAATGGCGCCGCTAAAAAATTAGTAATAATGTTAAAGCTATAGCCGTAAACGACTAAAAAAATAAACGCTACCAGCGGCCACAGTAACCAAGTGAACCAATCCAGCCAACTTGGCGACCACTCCAATGCCAATGCGAAAAAATCCTTAAACAGGGTAAATAGCAAAACAGTAACGACAACAAAAATCACCAGGTTAATCAGCAACGGAATCAAAATAAAACGGCGATAACCGGGCTTGATGATCAATCTTGCACCCGCAAAAAAATAATTGATGGCGGTAGTTGGTGAGCCTTGCATCATGCCTTCCTGTTTAATCGTTGTATAAACCAATCGGCGCCAGCAAAGGTTAAACCTGCAATTGCGCCATACAAGTGGGATTCCACCGCCACAGCGACAGGCAGCAGCGCCTGCAAATCTGTGGCTTCATAATTCGCGCTGTTTTCATGGGCTAATTTTGCTGCAACAGCAATGAGCGCAATAATGCGAATCCATAGGGGATAGGAGCGTGTCTGCAACAAGCCAGCAACCATCAAACCGTGAATGGCGCCGGATAATCCTGCATAGGGTGAATATTCGGGGTTGAACAAATAGATTCCGATACCGACAGCAGCGCAGCACCAGAGTAATAACAATGAAAGCTGTTTGAGTGAGTCTTCAGTAAAAAATGCCAGAGTACAGAGCAATAGTGCTGCACAGTTCATGGCGGTATGTATCCAGCCAAAGTGCACAAAATTCCCGGTAAGCAGACGCCAGATTTCACCTTGGCTTACTTTTTCCGGCTCCAGACTGAGCAGATAAAATACAGGCTGCTCAAATAGACTGAGCAGGAGCATCAACACGATTAAAAAAAAGCAGCCACCAAGGGCTGCTTTTTTAGCGGGCAGAATTTGCAGCATCAGTTTGCGCCAGTAGCTTACTTAGCGCCTGCGGCTTCCAGGGCGATGGCATACTCTTCGCCATTGCGATGGGCTTTCACTGTTTGCAGAAAAGTTTTGCCTTCGGGGCCAACGGCGTTGATGTCTTTACCTGCTTCGATAAATTGTTTTACGAAGGTGGCAAAGTTACTGCCGAGCATGCCGCGATAGGCTTTTTCAAGCAAATGGTAATCGGGGTTAACACCTGCTGGAGCAGGAAAGTCCAAAAAGGTGGCGATACGGGCATCGTCGAAAGTTTCGCCAAGGACTTTTTCTTTGTCTTTACGTAAGCTCATTTTCTCAATCTCTTAACCGTTTAATTTCTTCGCTAAAAGCTCATTCAACACTTGCGGATTCGCTTGGCCTTTTGATGCTTTCATCGCTTGCCCTACAAAGAATCCAAGCATTTTCGCGCGCTTGTCTTCCGGTGCTGCACGGTAACCTTCTACTTGTACGGTATTGGCTGCGATTATGTCATCGATAATTTTTTCCAGCGCGCCAGTATCCGAAACCTGTTTCAAGCCTTTGGTTTCGATAATAGTGTCGGCATCGCCTTCGCCGTTTGCAATCGCTTCAAATACTTGCTTCGCGATTTTGCTGGAGAGGGTGCCGTCTTTAATGCGCACTACCAAGCCTGCAAGTAATTCTGGTGTAACTGGCGATTGATCAATGCGTTGCTCGGTACGATTCAGATAAGCGCCCAAGTCGGCCATAATCCAGTTGGCGGTGAGTTTTGGCTCGCCGGATATTTTGGCCGATGCTTCAAAAAATGCCGCGCTGAATTTATCCATAGTGATCTGGCCTGCGTCGTAGCTGCTCAAACCATATTGCTCAACAAAACGCGCGCGTTTGGCCTCTGGCAGCTCCGGCATTTGTTTGCGTACGTTTTCGATGTACTCATCATCCAGAATCACTGGCAACAAATCAGGGCAGGGGAAGTAGCGGTAATCATTGCTGTCTTCTTTGCTGCGCATGCTGCGTGCTTTTTTTGTGTCGCCGTTGTACAGGCGAGTTTCCTGGATAATTTTTCCGCCGTCTTCCAAAACATCAATCTGACGTTCAACTTCCAGCTCAATCGCCTCTTCCATAAATTTGAACGAGTTGAGGTTTTTGGTTTCAGTGCGGGTGCCGAGTTTTTCGGTACCTTTCGGGCGCACTGAAATATTCACGTCAAAACGCATTGAGCCTTGCGACATTTCGCCGTCGCAAATTTCCAGTGAAGTAACGATAGAGTGCAATTTTTTAGCGAAGGCAACGGCTTCTTCAGCGCTGCGCATATCCGGTTCGGTAACCACTTCGATCAGCGGAGTGCCGGCGCGGTTTAAATCGATTCCGCTCATGCCGACAAAATCTTCGTGCAAAGATTTGCCCGCATCTTCTTCCAAGTGTGCGTGGTGAATACGAACACGTTTGGTGCGGCCGCCTTCCAATTCCAAATCCACAAAACCTGCACCGACGATGGGTTCGGCCAGCTGAGTGGTCTGATAACCTTTCGGCAAGTCAGGATAAAAATAGTTTTTACGTTCAAACACCGAGCGCTTACCGATTTCTGCATTCACTGCCAAGCCAAACATAGTGGCGAAGCGAAAGGCTTCTTCGTTGGCAACCGGCAGAGTGCCAGGTAATGCCAAATCAATTGCACAGGCTTGAGTGTTTGGCTCTGCGCCAAATGCGGTGCTCGCGCCAGAGAAAATTTTGGTTTTGGTGGCAAGTTGTACGTGAACTTCCAACCCGATTACAGTTTCCCATTGCATAGACAGGACTCCTTACTCAATGCCAGGGGCAGTTTGTTGGTGGAAGTTGGTGGCTTGCTGGAACATATGTGCAGCATTGAGCAATTGTGATTCAGCAAAGAAGTTGCCAATCAATTGCAAGCCAACAGGTTTGTTATCCACCAATCCGCAAGGAATGGAGAGGCCGGGTAAGCCCGCGAGGTTAGTCGCGATGGTGTAAATATCTTCCAGATACATAGCTACTGGATCTTTGGTTTTTGAACCAAATTGGAATGCGGGCGATGGTGAAGTTGGGCCAAGGATGACATCAATACTGTCAAATGCATCAACAAAATCCTGCTTAATCAAGCGGCGAATTTTTTGCGCTTTGCTGTAATAGGCATCGTAATAACCGGCAGACAATGCGTAAGCGCCGACGAGAATACGGCGCTTCACTTCTGCGCCAAAACCTTCACTGCGCGAGCGCATATACAGATCATTCAAGTCAGTTGGGTTTTCACAGCGATGACCGTAACGCACGCCGTCAAAGCGTGACAGGTTGGCCGAACATTCTGCTGGTGCGATCACATAGTACGCAGGTACTGCCAGATGTGTGTGCGGCAAGCTGACGCTGTGAATAGTTGCGCCGAGACTTTCATAAACTTTAATAGCATCTTCAACGAGCGCGGCAGTTTTCGGGTTCAAACCATCGCCGAAATATTCTTTAGGTACACCAATGCGCAAACCGGTTAATGGCTTATTCAAATCAGCGGTGTAGTCAGGTACATCGCGCTCAACGCAAGTTGAATCTTTCGCGTCAAAGCTCGCCATATCGTTTAACAAAATCGCGGCGTCTTCCGCAGTGCGCGACAAAATGCCAGCTTGATCCAAGCTCGACGCAAACGCAATCATACCCCAGCGAGAAACGCGACCGTAGGTTGGCTTAATGCCCGTTAATCCGCAGAGTGCAGCCGGTTGACGTATCGAACCACCGGTATCTGATGCTGTTGCTGCAGGTGCTAAATGCGCAGCAACTGCCGCAGCTGAACCGCCAGATGAGCCGCCGGGAACGCAATCAATTGCCCAAGGGTTTTTTACCGGGCCGTACCAGCTAGTTTCGTTGGATGAGCCCATCGCGAATTCATCCATATTGGTTTTACCCAACATCACCACGCCGGAATTTAAATAATTTTCTACGATGGTGGCGTTATAGGGGGCGATAAATTTATCGAGCATTTTTGATGCGCAAGACGTGCGTACACCAGTGGTACAAAAAATATCTTTGTGCGCGATAGGTACACCGCAAAGTGCTGGCGCATTACCTGCGGCCAGGCGCGCATCTGCCACTGCAGCTTGCTGCAGCGCGATGTCGTTAGTGACGGTGATGTAACTGTTGTAGGTTTTGTCCAAACGCGCGATGCGGTCTAAATAATGTTGCGTAATTTCGGTACTGGAAAAGTCTTTGTTGCGCAGACCTTTTACCAGCTCGGCAATGGTGAATTGATGCATTGCGAAATATCCTGATTTTTCTTTGGAAGAAATAAATTGTTATTCGATAACCTGAGGTACCAAATACAAACCATCTTGTGTTGCTGGCGCAATTGCCTGAAACGCGGCGCGCTGATCAGGTTCGGTCACCACATCTGCACGCAGGCGTTGCACCGCATCGAGCGGGTGAGCCATGGGCAATACGCCATCGGTGTTAACGGCCTGTAACTGGTCAACCAGTGCCAGCACATCGGAGATACTTTTGGCCGCTTCATCGGCGGCTTTATCGGTAATCTGGATACGCGCCAGCTTGGCAAGCTTGGCGATATCGGAACGGTCTACAGCCATTGGGTATTAGCTCCAGCAGAATAAGGGTGAAAAATTAAAAATCGTCAGAGAGTGAACGGGCGGCGAATTGCTGCAAAACCGCGCTATCTCGATAAAAACGGGCGCCAAAGGTATCACATTTGCGCCTTGCCCTGAATCCCTGCGGTTGATAGAGTGCCGCGGATTTTGTCGGTCTCGCCAATACGAGTTTTTGGTTGCGGGTCCGCACAAAAAATAGACGCAAGCCTGAGTGAGTGATTCAGTTAATAAACGTCGGCGAAATTAGCGATTAAATTGAACTTTAAGCGCAATTTAGGTCGGATAAAAAGCGAAAATTCACTTATACTGCGCGCTTCTCAAAATTTCGCAGGGAATCTTCGCCAGAAGGTGGAGTTTGTTATTCAGGGAAATGACTCACGCCAGCTGCGCGCCGTCGCAAGTCTTGGTGCAAATATTGATCTGGTGCTGATCGTGCTGATCAAACGTCGATAACGACAAGAATTCTATTTCAACTCATTCTATTAAGGCCTCGTCCCGTCATGATGAAACTTTTACGTGGAGCTTTCTCCAACGATCTCTCTATCGACCTAGGTACCGCAAATACCCTGATTTATGTGCGCGGTCGCGGCATAGTGCTCAATGAGCCTTCGGTAGTAGCAATTCGCCATCACAACGGCACCAAGATTGTTGAAGCGGTAGGGGTTGAAGCCAAGCGTATGCTGGGCCGTACTCCGGGAAACATCACTGCAATTCGCCCGCTGAAAGACGGTGTAATCGCCGACTTCCAAGTCACCGAAAAAATGCTGCAACACTTTATTCGCAAAGTTCACGAAAACTCCTGGTTTAGCCCATCCCCCCGCGTTCTGATCAGTGTTCCCTGTTTGTCTACCGAAGTAGAAAAGCGTGCAATTCGCGAATCAGCCCTCGGCGCTGGTGCGCGCGAAGTTCGCTTGATCGAAGAACCAATGGCGGCCGCGATTGGTGCTGGTCTGAAGGTTTCTGAAGCCAACGGTTCTATGGTGGTGGACATCGGTGGTGGTACTACCGAGATCGCCGTTATCTCCTTGAACGGTGTGGTTTACTCCGACTCTGTGCGTATCGGTGGCGACCGTTTTGATGAAGCCATCGTTAACTATGTGCGCCGCAACTACGGCAGCGTGATTGGTGATGCGACTGCTGAGCGCATCAAGCAAGAAATTGGCTGTGCATTTGCCGGCAGCGAAATTCGCGAGATCGACGTGCGTGGCCGTAATCTGGCTGAAGGTGTACCGCGCAGCTTTACCCTGAGCAGCGATGAAATCCTCGAAGCTCTGCAAGATCCACTGGCTGGTATTGTTCAAGCTGTGAAAAGCGCGCTGGAGCAATCACCACCGGAATTGGCTTCTGACATCGCCGAAAGCGGTGTAGTCCTGACCGGCGGCGGCGCATTGTTGCGCGATATCGACCGCTTGCTGTCCAACGAAACCGGTCTTCCTTTTATTGTTGCTGAAGAGCCGCTGACTTGTGTGGCTCGTGGTGGTGGTATTGCGCTGGAGATGAACGACAAGCGCAATATTGATCTGTTGTCGTCCTGATATGTTGTAAAGCCTGCCGTGGGTAGGCTTTAGCTCCACAGGAGAAGTCACCATTAAACCGCTCTTCGCCCGAGGCTCATCCGCCACCAGTCGTGCCTTTGTTTTCATTCTGATAATGATGGTGCTGGTAGTGGTTGGGCTTTATACCAATCGCCTCGAACCGCTGCGTGAAAAACTCGCGCAGGTTGTGGCGCCTTTTTATCAAGTCACCGATGTTCCCCTCAAGGTTAATGACTGGAGTAAAGATGCTTTTGTCTCCCGCGCAGATTTGCAACAGGAGAACGAAGCGCTCAAAACCGAGTTGTTAATTCATCAGCGTAAATTGCAACAGCTTGCGTCCTTGGCGGCAGAGAATGTGCGCCTGCGCCAGCTGCTCAATGCCAGCCAGATGTTGCAAGATACCGTCCTGATCGCCGAATTAATTGGCGTTTCCCCCAATCCGCTCAGCCACAAAGTCATTATCAATCGCGGTAGTGTCGATGGCGCCTTTAAAGGCCAGCCAGTGCTGGATGCATTTGGGTTGATGGGGCAGGTAATTGAGGTGGGTGAGACATCCAGTACGGTGCTGTTGATCTCTGATTCGACCCACGCGATTCCGGTACAGGTCAATCGCAATGGTGTGCGCGCCATCGCCGAAGGTACGGGTGATCTGAACAGTCTGAGCCTGCGCCATGTGTCGGCCAATACCGATATCCGCACTGGCGATCTGCTGGTCAGTTCCGGTTTGGGTGATAGATTTCCTATCGGCTATCCGGTGGCCGAAGTGCTTCAGGTCGTGCGCGACCCGGGCAAAGCCTTCTTGACGGTAATTGCCAAACCTATGGCGCGTTTGGATCGCAGTCGTCATCTATTATTGGTATTTGAAAATCGCGACAGGGCGAGCGTGCCCGGCTCGCTGAGCTCACCTGAACCAGGTGCTGATGACGCGCCTGCATCAGCATCGGCCAGTTCAGTTGGCGGAGCGCGCTGATGCTCAGCCCGCAGCTCAATCTTTATTTTGCTATCGCTGTTAGTGTGATAGTGGCGCTGTTGTTATCGGTTTATCCGCTGCCAATGGATATGCGCTGGTGGCGGCCTGAATTTGTGTTGGTGGTGGCGATTTACTGGATTTTCCTGATGCCAACGACCGTGAGTTTTACCCTGTTATGTGCATTGGGCGTATTTCAGGATCTGCTCGAAGGTGTGCCCTTTGGGCAGCACAGCTTGGGGCTTGTGATAGTCGCCTACATTTGTATTTTGTCCTATCAGCGAGTGCGCAATTTTTCGATTCTGCGCCAAGCGGCTTGGGTGTTTATTTTGGTGGGAATCGCCCAGCTAACCGATAACTGGGTGCAGGGCATGGCTGGGCGGCCGCTCTCGGGCGTTCAATTTTTGTATCCTGCCTTGACCAGCGCACTTATCTGGCCGCTGTGTTCATGGTGGCTGGATGGTATGACGCATCGCTACCGTCATCACTAAGTGCACAATAACTAATTTTCGCGCCATCGGGCGTTCAGGGTGGTCACAGTGGTTTTTGATGCAACTCCCGATCTTTACCTCGCATCCCAATCCCCTCGCAGGCGTGAACTTTTGTGCCAGATCGGCGTAAATCATGCTGTTATCTCCGCCAGCATCCCAGAGCAGCCAATGGTTGGCGAGCAAGCACTCGCTTATGTGCAGCGCTTGGCGCGTGAAAAAGCCGCGGCGGGTTATGCGCGCTTGCTAGAGCAGCAACTGCCTGTAGCCCCGGTATTGGGCGCTGACACCTTGGGCTTGCTCGATGGCGAGATTCTCGAAAAGCCGCGCGATCAAGCCCATGCGCAGCAGATGTTGCGTCAGCTTTCTGGCCGTACTCACCAAGTGATTACCGCTGTGGCGTTGCACAGTGGGGTACAACAAGCATTGCGAGTATCCACCACCGATGTGACTTTTCGCGACCTGAGCGATGCAGAAATTAGCGCTTACTGGGAAACCGGTGAACCGCAAGACAAAGCCGGCAGTTATGGCATTCAAGGCAAGGGCGCGGTGTTTGTAAAAGAGATTCGCGGCAGCTATTCCTGTGTGGTTGGTTTGCCAATTGAGGCAACTTTGGAGTTGCTGCAGGAATTCAACATCCCTTGGTGGACGGCCGCCAGAGTTGAGTCGAGAGTTGAGGCATGAGCGAAGAGATTCTAATTAACGTCTCCCCGGTGGAGACGCGTGTCGCGCTGGTTGAAAACGGAGTGGTACAGGAGTTTTACATAGAGCGCAGCCACGGCGAGAGCTACGTGGGTAACATCTATAAAGGCAAGGTAGTGCGAGTATTGCCGGGCATGCAGGCGGCATTTGTAGAGATCGGCCTTGAACGCACCGGTTTTATCCATGCCGCTGACATGATGCCCGAACCGCCCGAAGGGGAGGTGCGCCGTGCCGAAGTGCCGGATATCCGCACCCTCGTGCGCGAAGGTCAGACGCTGCTGGTGCAGGTCGCCAAAGATCCAATCAGCACCAAGGGCGCACGCCTGACAACCCATTTGACCCTTTCATCGCGCTACCTTGTGTACATGCCCAACTCCAGCCACATAGGTGTGTCTACACGCATTGAAGATGAGCCAGAGCGCGAGCGTCTGCGGCAGGCGGTAGAATCGGCGGTAGCCGAGCAGGGCATCACTGGCGGTTTTATTGTGCGCACAGTTGCCGAAGGTGCCGATGCAGAGGCGATCAATGCGGACATCCCGTTTTTACGCCAGCTTTGGGATGATTTAAGTGCGAAGTTGCCCGGTCTTGCAGTGCCTGCGGAACTTCATCGCGATATGCCGCTCTATCTGCGCGCCCTGCGCGATATGACCCGCGCGCCTATTGATCGCGTGCGTGTGGATTCGCGCCTGACCTGGCAGCAAATGCAGGAATTTGCCGCGCAATACGCGCCGCAGCTGGTTGAGTTGATTGACCTCTACAGTGGTGATCGTCCACTGTTGGAGCTATATGGCGTAGAAGAGGAAATTCACCGCGCGCTGGAACCGCGTGTGCCGCTCAAGTCCAATGGTTACTTGATTATCGAGCAGACCGAAGCCATGACCACGGTGGATGTAAACACCGGCGCGTTTGTCGGCCATCGCAATCTGGAAGAGACGATTTTCAAAACCAATCTGGAAGCGGCTACGGCCATTGCGCGCCAGTTGCGTTTGCGTAATCTGGGCGGGATTATCATTCTCGATTTTATCGATATGAAAGATCCTGAGCATCAACGCCAAGTTTTGCGTACCTTGGAAAAAGCGCTGGAGAAGGATCACGCCAAAACCCGCATTACTGGCGTGTCGGAATTGGGGTTGGTGGAAATGGCACGCAAGCGCACGCGCGAATCCCTCGGGCAAATGCTGTGTGAGCCATGCCCGGTTTGTCAGGGGCGCGGTCAGGTGAAATCGGCGGAAACTGTGTGTTACGAGATTTTCCGCGAAATTCTGCGCATGGCGCGCACCTACGACAACGAGAAGTTTTTAGTATTGGCATCGCAGCTGGTGGTTGATCGCCTGCTGGATGAGGAGGCCGCTTATGTGGCCGATTTGGAAGCTTTTATCAAGCGAACCATTGAATTCAGGGTTGAGGCGCTTTTTCAGCAAGAGCAATACGATATTGTGTTGGTCTGATTTTTGATAAGAATCTGTTTTTAATCGCAATTGTTTTGCCCGATAACCCCGAACCCGGAATAAATAGCCGCAATGACACGCGCGTTACGCAAATTGGTGAAATGGTCCTATTTCCTGATTGCCCTGACCCTGATTTTATTAGCGGTGCTGGTGCAATCCGGGCGTAGCTTTTCCCATTTGTTAGACGGCTACAATCAGGGCATCGCCCGCTATTTTTCCTCCCAACTCAATGCGCAGGTCAGCATCGGCCAAATTCAGGCGGATTGGGATGGCCTAAAGCCCAGTTTGGTAGTGCGGGATTTCAGTATCACCAGCCAAACCGAGCAGCCGATAGTCGCGCTAAAACAGGCGCGCCTGCGCTTGGATCTTCTCGCCTCGCTCACCAATTTTCGCTTGGTGTGGAGCAATCTCTCGCTCAATCAAGTGGATATGACCTTTGCGCAAACTGCTGAAGGTGCTTGGCATATTCAGGGTTTGCCCAAACGCACCGAGCAGGATAAGCCGGGTGTCAAACTGGATTCGCTGCTGGACATGCTGTTGCTTTCCACTCGCATTGAATTCAAAAGCAGTCACCTCAGTTTTCACTTCGCTTCGGGCGATCAAATCCAGCTGGACTCCCCCTATCTATTACTTGAAAACACCGATGATTTCCATCGTCTAGCATTGCAGGTCGATGTCGATGAGCAGGCGCGCAGTGTCTATTTGATTATGGAAGGTAAGGGCGACCCGCGCGACCAAAAGAACTTCCGCAGCAAGGGATATGTGCATCTCAATCGCTTTCCCACCAGTGAGCCTATTGCGGCAACTAGCGCGTTTTTGCTAAATGGCGCCAAAGGCAGTCTGCTGAGCGAAGGTATGGTGGATGCGAATATCTGGTTTGAAAGTCGCCCCGATGGCAAGGGTTATGATCTGAGTGGGCGCTTGGGTTTACAGCGCTTGTCGCTGCCTTTGGGGGAGCGCCGTCTGGCGCTGGATGATTTCTCTACTGAACTGACCGGCTATTGGTTGCCCGGCGGTGAATGGCGGTTAGGGTTACAGCAAATTACTGCTGCGATGAACGAGCAGAAAATCGCCGATGTCAATTTAGCGGTGGCGTCTACCGGGTTTAAAAAGCCGCTCAATATCAGTATGGATAAGCTGGATTTGGCCGGTCTGAGCAGTGTGCTCGACAGCGCCGGAGTGCTTGGCAAAGGCAAAATCCAAGAGGTGTTTCAGACGCTCAAGCCGCGCGGTGAGTTAAATAATATTCAGCTGACCTTGCCTTTGCAGCAGCCTAAAGACTGGCAGTTAAAGGCTAATCTAAAACAGGTGGCATCCGCTGCCTGGATGGGAGTACCCGCGCTGACCGGTGTTGATGGTTACGTTCAAGCCGGTCAGAAGGGCGGCTTTGTCGATATCGACAGCCATCAACAGTTCTCCATGCATTATTCGCCCACCTATGATGCGCCTATGGAGTTCGATAGCTCGCAAGGGCAGATCGCGTGGCACTTGCAGCCGGAAAATAATCAGATTTACGTCAATAGTGGCCAGCTGGAGTTTCGCAAAGGTGAGGAGCTGGCGCGCGGTTATATGTGGCTATCCATTCCCTGGCAGCGCAATAGCGGCGATATCGATTTGTACTTACAGATAGGTGCGCGCCAGCTCAACGCCAATCTCTACCAAAAATACACACCAGCGGTGATCCCGCAAACGCTGCGCAACTGGTTAAAGCAGAGCATCGGTGAACAGAACCCGGGTATTGCTACCGAGGCGGGTTTTGTCTATCGCGGTACGCTTAATACCAAGAATGCGATGGCGCGCACTTATCAGCTGTATCTGGATTTGGAAAACGCAGAGCTTAACTATCACCCCGGTTGGCCCGCGTTGACCCAGTTGGATGGCCGCTTGCTGGTTACCGATACCCAAGTCGAAGCCAGTGTGCAGGGCGCCGGAATCCACACCAGTCGGGTGAAATATGCCGAGGTGAATGTGACACCGCGAGCCAAAGGCGGCGGTTCTCTATTGCAGGTGGATGGTGAAATCTCCGGTGCGGCGAGTGACGGCATCCGCGTATTGCGCGAAGGCATGTTGCGCCAGTATTTGGGTAGCAGCATGGACTCCTGGTCAATGCAGGGCGAGATGCAAGCTACCCTGGACTTGGAGATTCCTATTGGCACTGGCGAAAGCCAGCCATCCGGCGGGCGTCAGCAGGTAGATGTGAAGTTGGATGTAGCGCGGTTTGAACTGCAAAACCTTAATCTGGCGCTGAATGATCTTAGCGGTAACATTCGCTACAGCAGCGAGACTGGTATCAGCAGCGATACCATCAAAGCGCAACTGTTTGATGAGCCAGTCGAAGCGGTGTTGAGCACACGCAAACTCGATACTTACAGCCAAACCCTTGTCGATGTAAATGGGGCGGTGGATGCGCAAAAGATCGCCTACTGGAGTCAGCGCCCCGAGGTGTTATTCCTGAATGGTCGCCTGCCTTATCACGCACAGGTACAGCTAAATCATCGCCCTGCGCGCGCTAAAAATCTGGTTGAGCTAAGCCCTGAAGAATCGATGAATAGCGCCGGGACAGCCGAAGAGTTCGCCGATGACGCGTTTGCGCAGGTGACGGTTAGCAGCAATCTCGCGGGGGTGAGTGTTGATTTACCCGCGCCCTATGGCAAATCGGCTAGCAGCGAGCGACCGTTTGAATTCAAGTTTTGGATGCAGGAGCGTCAGGCGCAGATAGATGTGCGTTACAACAATGATCTACACGCCTTGTTGCGTACAGATCGCGGGCGCAATAACAGTCTGCTCAATGCCAATATCGCTCTGGCAAGTGAGGCCAAACTGGCTGATCAGCCGCAATTTTTAGTCTCCGGCTTTTTGCCATCGATAGATTTGGATGCATGGAAAGCTGTGCAGGCGCGCTACTTGAGCTATAGCGAGCAACTGACACCGGCAGTGGCTCATGCTCTGTCGCCACAAGCGAATACATCCCAAGCCAATGCCTCAATTACTTCCGAATCTGATGTAGTAGGAAAGGTGGCGGGTCTGCCGTTCCGGGCAGAACTTATGTTGGGGCAATACGAGCTAGGCTCGACAACCCTTGAAAATCTGAATGTGGTGGCAGTGCCAGTACAGACGGGTTGGCAGCTGGATGTGGATAACGCCGTGGTGTCCGGCCGGGTTGTGGTGCCAGAGCGCACCTATCTTCCCCTTGAGATCGATCTGAAACGACTCTCGCTGACCAAGGCTATGTTGGGGCAGGAACAAGTTGGTACAGAGCCTGCGAAACCGGTCGAGGTGATTGATCCGCGCAAGCTACCTTTGGCTAATATCAGTGTGGCCTCCTTGATGGTGGATGAGGACAACTTCGGCAGCTGGTCGCTCCTGTTGCGCCCCGATGACAAGGGAGTGGTGATCGATAACATTCAAGGCAGTATCCGCGGCGTGACGGTTAGTGGCGCCAAAGGCGTTGAGGGGGCAGAGGCGGGCGCCAAATTAATTTGGCAAAACACGCCTGTGGGGGTGCAATCGCGCTTTATTGGTGATCTGAGTGCAGGCGATTTAGCTGCCGTTTTGCAGGCGTGGGATAAGCCGGATACGCTGGAAAGCCAATCGGCACATTTTCGCGCAGATCTGTTTTGGTCCGGTTCGCCGCAGGATTTTGCTCTGGTAAATCTTGGGGGCGATATGACTATTCAAATCGATAATGGCCGCTTTAAACGCGATGCCAGTGCAGGCGATGGCCTATTGCGTCTTATGTCGATCCTGAATTTTGATACCCTCGCGCGGCGCCTGCGTTTTGACTTTTCCGATCTCTATAAAAGCGGCCTCGCCTATGACAGCATCAAGGGCAAGGTGCGTTTTAATCAGGGCACTCTGGTGTTTGAAGAGCCCTTGGTAGTGCAAACACCGTCCAGCGGCATGCAGATGGCGGGCACCATCAATATGCGCAAAGAAACCCTGAATACCCGCTTGGTAGCCACTTTGCCGGTAGCAGGCAATGTGACTTTCTATGCGGTGCTGGCAGCAGGTTTACCTGCAGCGGCGGGTATCTATGTGGTGAGCAAGCTGTTCAAGAAGCAGGTGGATCAGGCAACCAGTGTCAGCTACACGATTACCGGCAGTTGGGATGATCCCAAAATGCGTTTTGATCGCCTGTTTGAAAGCGAAAAAAGTCTGCGTGAGAGCGTAAATAAAGAGGAAGCTGCCGAGCAAAAGCCTCCTGATCAATAGCCGCGGAAATCAGGAATGAGTAGCAAGCAACAGCAAATAATAGAAAGGGCGCTCAATGGCGCCCTTTTGGTATTTGAACAGCAGGTTTTTAATCCTGACTTTCAAGTGCTTCGCGAATAAAGCCAAAGAGTTTACGTGCGCTTGCAGGCGGCTTGTTTTCTTCGCGCTCTTTTTGCGCGCTGCGAATCAACTGGCGTAGGTGTTGAACATCAATACCGGGGCAAGAGGTTACAAGTGTTTGGAAGATTTGCTTGTCGCCCTCAATCAGCAAGTCGCGATAACGCTCTACCTGATGTTGACGATGCACGTATTGATCGCTGCGGTTTTGCAACTTGTCCACCGCAGCTTTAATTTCTTCGTGATTACCTTCGCGCATCAAGCGTCCAATGTATTGGATCTGACGGCGGCGCGCTTCTTTGGGTGGCATTTTGCGCGCGATATAAATCGCATCCAGCATCTCTTCGCTCAGCGGGATCTGGGCGAGTTGCTTTTCATTCATGGTGATAAAGCTTTCACCCAGCGCTTGTAGTGCGTGCATATCGCGTTTGACCTGCGATTTGCTCAGGATGTAATCATCGGGATTGATATCGTCGTAGTTGTAAACCATGGCAGTGCTGTCGATGCTGAATCAATAAAAGGGCGCGCAGCTTAGAGCAGTTGGTGCAGAACAACAACCTTTGCGGCTGGCATTGGTTAAACAATAGGCGATTTATTCGCCTTCTTCAAAGCGGTCGGCGATAAGCGCGCGTATCGCGCAGAGTGCAGCCTCGGCGTCATCGCCTTCCACACTGACTTCTAAAGGGGTGCCTTGGCTGGCGGCCAGTAGCATTAATGACATCACACTTTTGGCATCGGCCCAGTTGCCTTCGCCTACACGCGCCTGCACCTTGGCCTGATACTGGTTGGCTAGAGTTGCAAGCTTGGCGGCCGCGCGGGCATGGAGACCGCGTTTGTTGATGATGTCGAGAGTTTCGGTGTACATGATCTAGTGTTTTTTGTGTTTGTTAATATCGCGATGACGAACCTGCACATCGCTAAATATCTGGTCGAAGTGTTTTTGTAAGCGTTCGGATAAGTACACTGAGCGGTGTTGTCCGCCAGTACAGCCAATAGCGATAGTGATGTAGCTGCGATTATTAGCCTGATAGCGCGGCAACCAGCGGGCCAGATAATGCTCGATATCCTCGTACATCTCCTTCACGGTCACCTGCTCTTCAAGAAAATCGATGACCTCCTGGTCCTTACCTGTCTGTGGGCGCAAGCTGGGCTTCCAATGCGGATTGGGCAGGCAGCGGGCATCGAATACCAAATCTGCATTAACAGGTACGCCGTGTTTGAAACCAAAGGATTCAAACAAAATCGCCATGGTCGATTCACTGCGGCCAACCACGCGCTCTTTTACCAAGTCGCGCAATTCATGCAGATTAAGATGACTGGTATCGATTACCTGATCGGCGCAGTCACGGATCGGCTCTAGCAGTGCATCTTCTGCACTGATTGCTTCCTCCAAACTGGTGTGCTTGTCAGACAGCGGGTGTTTGCGGCGGGTTTCACTGAAGCGTTGAATTAATACCGCTGGCTGCGAATCCAGAAACAGGGTTTGGAAGGGCAGGTGCGCCTCTTTGAGCGTGCTAATCATCTGCGGGAAGATCGCCAAATCTTGCCATGCATTGCGCACATCTATACCAATCGCAAAGCGGTGTTGGTCATCTTTGTGGATTTGAATCTGGGCGACTAATGCGGGTAGGAGGCTAACGGGCAGGTTATCAATACAGTTGAAACCCACGTCTTCAAGGACGTGAAGCGCTGTACTTTTCCCCGAGCCGGACAGGCCGCTGACAATCACCAGATGCATAAGCAAATCCTGATAATGAAAAATCTATTTAATTGGTAAGTGCAGCTTCAAACAGTGCTTCATTACTACTTGCCGCACGCAGGCGTTGGCGATAGTCACTTTTGTTCAGCGCTTCAGCCAAGGCAGCGAGTGTTTGCAAGTGTTCGCTGTGCGCATCTTGCGGCACTAACATGGCAAACAGAATATCGACAGGTTGTGAATCGATAGCATCAAATTCGATTGGGTCAGCCAAGGTAATCAAGGCGCCAACCGTGCCACTGCAGTGTTCGATGCGACAGTGGGGGATGGCAATGCCGTGGCCAATGCCAGTAGAGCCGAGGCGTTCGCGGCCAATCAGACTGCGGAAGAGTTCGTCGGCGTCAATGTCAGGAATATCCTGGGCAATGGTATTGGCCAAAATTTCCAGAGCGCGTTTTTTACTGCCCGCTTCAATACCGCACAGGGTGCGGCCGGGGCTAATCAGGGATTGAATTTGCATGGCAAGGTATGCTGGGCATCTCTCAATAAGGAATGCCGGCACCCTGGGTAAGGGTGGCGGCATCGGGTCTATTAATGATGTGAGCGTCCGCGGGTTAGCGGTGGCTGCGCATCTTCTCTTTGTGCTTGATCAATTGGCGGTCGAGCTTATCGACCAATGCATCAATTGCGGCATACAGATCTTCATGAGTTGCATCGGCAAATATATCTTTGCCGCTAACATGAATAGTGGCTTCAGCTTTTTGGATTAATTTGTCTACCGAGAAGATGACATTGGTGCTCGTGATGCGGTCGTGGTGATTGTTCAGTCGATCCAGCTTGCCGGTAACGTAATCTCTCATCGAATCAGTAACTTCTACGTGGTGACCGCTGATATTTATTTGCATAGAAACTTCCTCTCGCTAGAAACAAAAACGGTTGCGGGTTGCGCAACCCTCGCATACATCCATTCATTCTCATCCGAACTTTTGATAGGTGTTCTAACCTGTGATTTCTACGGGCTATCTCATTGCGTACCCGAAATCATATGTTTAGTTCCCGTTGTGATTTGACGGGAGCTAATTAAATCGTTTTGCGTTCATTAGACGGTGGAATATTGAGCGATTCCCGATACTTGGCGATGGTGCGGCGCGCAACCTGGATACCTTGCTCCGCAAGTAAATCAGTAATTTTGCTATCGCTCAGTGGCTTCTTGGGATTTTCGGCGCTCACCAGTTTTTTGATGATGGCGCGAATCGCCGTGGATGAGCACTCGCCGCCGCTATCGGTGCTGACATGGCTGGAGAAAAAGTATTTCAGCTCAAAAATACCCTGTGGGGTGTGCATGTATTTTTGGGTGGTCACACGCGAAATAGTGGATTCGTGCATTTCTACAATTTCGGCAATATCGTGCAGCACCAGCGGTTTCATCGCCTCGGGACCGTAATCCAAAAAGCCGCGCTGCTTTTCGACGATGCAGCTCGCTACTTTGAGTAGTGTTTCGTTACGGCTTTGCAGGCTTTTCAGGAACCAGCGCGCTTCTTGTAGGTTGTCTTTCAGGAAGGTGTTGTCGCTGCTGGAATCGGCACGCTTGACCATGGAGGCATAGTCGGCATTGATCCGTAAGCGCGGGGCGATATCCGGGTTTAGCTCAACAATCCAGCGGCCATCGCGCTTTTCCACGAATACATCGGGCACGACATATTCGGTATCGCCGGTGGCAATCATGTCGCCCGGGCGTGGGTTTAAGCTTTGGATTAACGCGACCGCCTGACTCAATTCTGCTTCTTTGAGTTTGGTGCGGCGCATTAACTGGCGATAATCGCGGCTGCCAAGCACCGGCAAATACTGTTTTACGATCAGCTTGGCTGAGTCTAGAAGTGGTGTTTTGGGGTCAAATTGCTGCAATTGCACCAGCAGACACTCGGACAGGTTTTGGCTGCACACACCGCAAGGGTCAAACTGTTGCAGGAGTTTTTGTACTGCAACAACTTCATCCAGCTCCAGCTCTTCCAAATCGCTGCCCATGCCTTCGAAGATTTCTTCGATGCTGATGGAGAGCATGCCGCTGGGTTCTACTGCATCAATAATGGCCATGGCCAGAATGCGGTCGCGATCCGACATGGGAGTCAGATTCAGTTGCCACATCAAGTGATCATAGAGGGAGTCAGTTGCGGCGCGACGGCTTTCAAAATCGCTGTCTTCGTTGTCGTAATTACTGCCGCTGCCGCTTGAAGAAGCTTGGTAAACATCATCCCAGCTGGTATCTACCGGCAGGTCGCTTGGGATTGAGTCGCTCCAGTCACCGCTGTCGGCGCTGAAGCTGTCGCCTTCGCCGTACACATCGCTATCACCAAAGGATTCGGTATCGCCACTGAAGCTTTCGCTTTCACCAAAAGAGTCGCCACTGTCGTTGTAGTTATTGCTTTCGTTGTAGTTGTCAGTAGCTGATGAGAAGTTTTCGCTGGCGGTAAAGTCGGTGCCGTGGTCGGTTCCAGCTTCGGCGGCGATTTCCAATTGGCGCGTGTAATCCGTCTGATCCTGTTCGCTGCCTTCGTATTCCGTGGATGAGCTGGGAGAGTCATAGCCCTCTTCGACTTCCAGCATAGGATTGGAATCGAGCGCTTCCTGAATCTCTTGTTGCAGGTCCAATGTCGATAATTGCAAAAGGCGAATAGCCTGTTGCAACTGGGGAGTCATGGTCAGCTGTTGACCGAGTTTGAGCTGGAGAGATTGCTTCATTATGTGAACGACAAACCCTTATAAAGCAGGATGAAAAACATCAGATAGGTGGAGTTTAGTCAGGGTTTGGCGCGCAAGCAATACGGCTAAGCAAGCTTTGTGCCTAATGAATAAAGATTGTTACTTGTCAAGTTGTTTGTGTGTTGCCTATGGTGCTGTTGAACGGTGTTTGGTAACACACAAACATTTGAAATTCTGGCTTTAGAGGCGGAAGTGTTCGCCTAGATAAACTTCGCGCACCTTGCTATTACTCAGTACGGTGTCGGCATTGCCTTCGGCAATAATGTGGCCTTCGCTCACGATATAAGCTGTTTCACAGATATCCAGTGTCTCGCGTACGTTGTGATCAGTAATCAGGACACCGATGCCGCGATCTTTCAGGTGGCGAACAATCTCTTTGATATCGTTTACCGAAATAGGATCAACCCCGGCAAAGGGTTCGTCGAGCAGGATAAATTTAGGGTCAGTTGCCAGCGCACGAGCGATTTCCACCCGGCGGCGTTCACCGCCAGACAGTGCCATACCCTGACTGTCGCGGATGTGAGTGATGTGAAATTCGTTCAGCAGCGACTCCAGTTTTTCGTTGCGCTGCGCGCGATCCAAATCCTTGCGCGTCTCCAGAATCGCCATGATGTTATCGGTCACTGTGAGCTTGCGGAAAATCGACGCTTCTTGCGGCAAGTAGCCAATGCCTGCGCGAGCGCGGCCATGAATTGGCAGATTGGTGAGATCGAGATCATCGATAAAAACAGTGCCGTTATCGGCAGGAACCAAGCCTGCAATCATATAAAAGCAGGTAGTTTTGCCTGCGCCGTTAGGACCTAGCAGGCCGACGATGTGGCCACTTTCTACGGTGATGGACACATCGATAACAACCTGACGTTTTTTGTAGCTTTTGGCGAGGTGGCGTGCGTGCAGACTAGGCATAAAGATTATTGCGCAGCGTTGGAAGATGATTGGGAGGAGCGTGGGGCTTTGTTGCCACGCTGGATAATCTCGATGTCGCCACCCTTGGGCGGAATAACAATTTCGATGCGTTGACCTTGACCGGTTGTGCTCTTGGTGCCAGCGGCTTTCATCACTTCTTTAAGCAGATCGTAATCAATGTGCGGGCCACTCATGACTGCGCCGTTTTGCTCGACCGACGCATCCTCAATCAATATCAGGTGTTCATTGTTGGGTGTATAGGTGATTTGTTTTGCGGCAGCGGTGACTATGCCTTGATCATGATCGGGTTGCTGCTGAAAGCGCGCAGGGCTACCAGTGGCGATCATCTTCTCCACGCTGCTGTCGGGGTTGGTGTGAATCACAATCGAATCGGCTGAAATTTTTAATGAGCCTTGTGAAATTGTTACCGAGCCCGTGTAGGTGGCGACGCCATTTTTTTGGTCAACGGTCAGGTTGTCGGCCGAGCCGCGAATGACTTCGTTTCTGTCATCGGGTAATGCTTGAGTGGTGGTGCTGTAGCCAATTACTACAGACGTCATCGCCAACAGCAATGGGGATAAAAAAGTACGGAATTTAGCGGGGATCATAAACAGCCTTAACCTGGGACTTTAATTGCAGCCGACTCTGAGCCAGGTCGGCATCCATACCTATGGCATCTATCTGACCTTTAGCGCTGCGCATCTTAACAGCTTTGTCGGTCTCCGCGAATTGTTCGCGTGCGCGCACCAGTAATTCTGATGTGGTGATTTGAATTAACCCCTGTGTTGGCGTCTGCTGCTGAATCAAAACGTTATCGATTAGGCGCAGCAAGTGCCCATTGGTTTCGCTGCGGCCGGTCTCGGCGGTAACCTGCCAGGGCGCGTTGGTTTCGACATCGTAAAACGCCATTTTTGGCTGCGCGATCAGTGTGTAATCCTCGGCGGTTGGGCCTTCGGGATTAATCTGGTAGTGAGTGGCAAGCGGTGTTTCCAGCTGAAAGTGCAGTTTGCCTTGGGGATCGAATTCGCGCGTTTTAATATCTTCCATATAAAACTGCGGGAAGCTGCTGGTGTTGTAATTGTGCTCGGCCAGCTCAGGTTTTTGGCGTAGAGAAAAGGCGAAGTAACCGATTGCCAGTACTAGAGCGACCAACCAAGGCGCTGGTATATGTTGGTGGATTTTATTCATGCGCTGCATTAATGACATGACTAATCCTTGCCGTGATTAGCTAGATAGGGCGCAAGTGCTGCATCAAAAGTACCTTGCGCTTGCATGATGAGATCGCAAGCAGCGCGCACAGCGCCTTCGCCGCCGCGCTCGCGGCTCTGCCAGTGGGCACGAGTTGCCACGCTCGTATGAGCGTTGGCCACGGTGAGCGCAAGTCCTACACGAGTCATTACGCTCAGATCGGGCCAGTCATCACCCATAAATGCGATCTCGCTCAATTCATAGGAATGGCTTTGTAATATCTCTTGCAAGGCTTCCCACTTGTCTTCGCGCCCTTGTACCAGTATTTCGATGCCGAGATCACTCGCGCGGCGCGCGACCAAGTGGCTGGTGCGGCCAGTGATAATGCCGACTTTTACACCGCTTTTTTGCAGCGCCTTCATGCCTTGGCCGTCGAGGGTACTGAAGGATTTAAACTCCTCACCATTGTTGCCAAAGTAGAGGCGGCCATCGGTGAGTACACCATCGACATCGAGTAATAGTAGTTTGATTTGCGCTGCGCGTTGATTTACTTCTTGAGGTGTGAGCAGGTTAGAGGTCATGCGGGTTTCCATTGATCAGATAATCCCTGCGCGCAGCAGGTCATTGATTTTTACGACACCAACCAGCTTTTTTTGTTCGTTGGTAATCAGTAATACGTTAATTTTTGCTTGTTCCATTAGTGCTAGTGCTTCGGCGGCAAGGGTGTTTTCGCGCAGCATTTTGGGGGATGTATTCATTAATGTGCCAACCTTGGCGGTGCGGATATCAACGCCGCGATCAATGCAGCGGCGCAGGTCGCCATCGGTAAATATGCCGAGTAACTGATCGCCTTCCATTACCGTAGTCATGCCAAAGCCTTTGTCGGACATCACCATGAGTGCATCGAGCATTTGGGTGTCGGGCGATACGCGCGGAATATTGTCACCACTGTGCATAACATCGGTGAGGCGCAACAGGAGCTTGCGTCCGAGCGCGCCGCCGGGGTGGGAAAAGGCAAAGTCTTCCGCAGTAAAGCCGCGCGCCTCCAGCAGAGCGATGGCGAGTGCATCGCCCATGACCAAGGTGGCAGTGGTGCTTGATGTGGGGGCAAGGTCGAGCGGGCAGGCTTCGTGTACGACGCTGATGTCCAGATTGATTTCTGCCACTTCGCCCAAAGTGGATTGGGCATTGGCGGTCATGCTAATGATCTTGATTCCCGCGCGTTTGAATAGCGGTAGCAGGGTGACGATTTCGTTGGATGAGCCCGAGTAGGAAATGGCCAGTACAATATCGTTTTTTGTGATCATGCCCAAATCGCCGTGGCTGGCTTCGCCCGGATGCACAAAGAAAGCGGGGGTGCCGGTACTGGCCAAGGTTGCTGCGATTTTGCTACCTATGTGGCCTGATTTGCCCATGCCAGTGACGATAATGCGGCCGCTGCAATTCAGGATCATCTCGCAAGCGGCGGTAAACTGGCCATCGATACGTTCGCTCAAGGCGCTTACTGCGTCCGCTTCGAGGCGGATGGTGCGTAGGGCGGAGCTGACATAATCGAACGCGGTCATAGGCGGTTCCAGAGCTTGGGGGAGTTCAGTCCGGCATTATAACTTTCAGTAAGGGGATGGCGAGGGATGTTTACGTCTTTTTTCCTGCCGGATTCTTATCCCGCTAACGGTGGAGTGCTATAGTGCGCCCCGCAAATTTGCTGACCGCGTTTTCGTCCCAATAAATTGCCACGTCCAATAAGCTATTGATAAAGAATGGCACCATAAGGAAATCGCGTTGTCTGAGGTTTGGTTATCTTGACCCGGTTGCGTGGCAATCGCAGGGTGACCGCATGTACTTAATGACCACCACTTAATGGAAGGTTTTACGATGAAATATCTGCTCACCACAGTATCTGGTGCATTTTTCGGCTTATCTCTATTGTTTTCTACCGTTGCGATGGCAGAAGCGCCCGCTGCTGCAACCCAGTCAGCAGCTCAGTCACCAAAGGCGATTGTTGAGTCTGTTGCGCAAGAATTGTTCGGCTTGGTAAAAGCTAAAAACGCAGGCAAGACCGCCGATGATGTCTACTTCAAGCAAGTTGAAGAGTCGCTCGATGGTGTTGTTAATTTCCCGTTTATCGCAGCCTCGGTAATGGGGCCGGCCTACAAGCAGGCCACTCCTGATCAGCGCAAAGAGTTCCAGCGCGTATTTAAAGATGGCATGGTGAAGTCTTTGGCCAAAGGTGTGCTTGGTTACGCTGATAGCAAAGTCACTATTGCTGGTGTTAATGAAGTGAATCCTGCTCGCACTGTCGTCAAGCAAGAAGTAGCAGTTGAAGGCGCTACCCATAAGCTGGATTACACCATGCGCAAAGAAAAGAGTGGCGACTGGAAATTGATCAATGTGGTATTAAATGGCGTCAATCTCGGAAAGTCTTTCAGTGGGCAATTCAAGGCTAGTCTGAAGAAGTACAATGGCGATATCGATAAAGTGATCGCCAACTGGTTGGCTGATGCCTAAATCAGATTGCCGGTGAGCTAATCCTTAAAACCCCCAGCCAGTGCTGGGGGTTTTGCTTTACAGGGGTGGTTTTTTGAGTGCGATACGAGCGACATTCCGGTAAACTTCGCGCCTTATTTATCGCTGCACCTTTATTATTGAGTAATTCTATGCAAGCTGAACAAATCAAAGCGCTGATCGAAAGCCAAATCCCTGATTGCGATGTGAAATCCGTTGACGTTATGGGTGATCACATTGGCTTGGTTATCGTCAGTCCGGCCTTCGCCGGTTTGACTCCCGTCAAAAAGCAGCAGTTAGTGCTGTCTACCCTGAGTGCGCAATTTGCTGATCGCAGTATCCACGCGGTGGATTACATCAAGTCGTTCACACCTGAGCAGTGGGCGCAACAGCAACAACAGCAGTAATTTTTCTGGTTTGATGCCGTTATAAACCGGCACGGGTCTCTTTTTCCTTCTTTGTTTTCAGGGTTGTGATGGATAAGTTTTTGATTAGCAGCAGCGGGCCGCTCTCTGGCGAGCTGCGTATTTCCGGTTCCAAAAATGCGGGTCTGCCCTTGTTGGCGGCGACGATTCTGGCTGATTCCGAAGTGCGTTTAAGCAATGTGCCGCACTTGAAAGACATGACCACCATGGTGCAGTTGCTGCGCACCCTCGGCCTGACTATTGAGATTCAGGGCGAGCACGTCGTTATCGTTGACCCTAACACCATCAACTCCTACACCGCATCCTACGAGCTGGTAAAAACCATGCGTGCCTCGATTCTGGTGCTCGGGCCACTGCTCGCTCGTTACGGTGAAGCCAATGTGTCTTTCCCTGGTGGCTGTGCGATTGGTTCGCGCCCAGTGGATATTCACCTGCGTGGCCTTGAAGCGATGGGGGCAACTATCGAGATCGATGGCGGTTATATCCGCGCGCGCTCCAATGGTCGCCTGAAAGGCTGCCATTTCCTGATGGATATGGTGACCGTTGGCGGTACCGAAAACCTGTTGATGGCAGCGGTTCTGGCCGAAGGTAAGACCGTACTGGAAAACGCCGCGCGCGAGCCTGAAATTGTCGACTTGGCCAATATGCTGGTGGCGATGGGTGCGAAAATCGAAGGTATAGGTACTTCCAGCCTGACTATTTATGGTGTGGATAAACTCCACGGCTGCGATTACGCAGTGATGCCCGATCGCATCGAAACTGGCACCTACTTGGTGGCAGCAGCAGCGACCCGCGGCAAAATCAAATTAACCAATACGCGCGCTGATATTCTTGAAGCGGTGATTTTGAAGCTGCAAGAAGCGGGTGCCGACATCACTATCGGCGATGATTGGATCGAACTGGATATGCACGGCAAGCGCCCGAAAGCAGTCAGTTTGAAAACCGCGCCTTACCCTGCATTCCCAACCGATATGCAATCGCAATTTATGGCGATGAATGCGGTTGCCGAAGGCGTAAGCCACATCACCGAAACGATTTTCGAAAACCGTTTGGTGCAAGTCGCTGAGTTGAACCGTATGGGGGCGCATATCGAGCTTGAACACAACACCGCAATTGTCACCGGTGTTGATCGTTTGAAAGCGGCGCCGGTAATGGCGTCAGATTTGCGTGCATCGGCGAGTTTGGTGATTGCGGGCTTGGTTGCTGATGGCGAGACATTGATCGACCGCATTTACCATATCGACCGAGGTTACGAAGCTATCGAACAAAAATTCCAAGCCCTGGGTGCCAGTGTGCGCCGCGTAAAGGGTTCATAAGAGCAAGGTTCATAAAAGGTAAAACTAATGAGTCAAACCCTGACCATCGCGCTCACCAAAGGGCGCATTCTGGAAGAGACTTTGCCACTGTTGGCAGCCGCGGATATTCGCCCGCTCGAAGATATGGAAAAAAGTCGTAAGCTGGTGTTTGAAACTACCCAGCCCAATGTGCGCTTTTTACTGCTGCGCGGTGCCGATGTGCCAACTTACGTGCAATTTGGCGCGGCGGATATGGGTATATCCGGCAAAGATACACTGATGGAAAACGGCGCTGAAGGTCTGTACGAGCCGCTCGATTTGAATATCGCGCGCTGCCGATTAATGACTGCCGGTGTGAAAGGCGAAGCGCTACCTGCAGGTCGTATCCGTGTGGCAACCAAGTATGTGAATATCGCCAAGCAGTATTACGCATCCCAAGGTCGCCAAACCGACATCATCAAGTTGTACGGCGCTATGGAGCTTGCGCCGATTATGAATTTGGCCGATGAGATTGTGGATATTGTCGATACCGGCAATACCCTGCGTGCGAATGGTTTGGAAGAGCGCGATTTTATTGCCGACATCAGCTCGCGCCTGATCGTGAATAAAGCCTCGATGAAAATGAAGCACGTGCAAATTCAAAGCATCATCGACCATATCGCCAAGGCAGTTGCGGCGGATTAATTTTCTATGCCCCCAATTGCAAATGCCAATGTGCATTTGCAATTGATCGGCGGCATTATCCACTCTGTATCTTTGCCCCTTAGTTTTTGAAAAGAGAATTCCATGTCTGAATCTATCATCACCCGTTTGGATGCCAGCCAAAGTGATTTCAACGAAAAGTTGGATCAATTGCTCGCGTGGGAATCGGTCAGCGACACACGTGTCGCCGCAGTGGTAGATGATGTTCTGCATCAAGTGAAAACGCGCGGTGATGCAGCGGTAGTCGAATTCACTAATAAATTTGATCGCCGCAATGCGCAGAGCATTGATGAATTTGTTATTACGCCTGCGCAATTGCAAAACGCGCTTACACAAATTACTCCTGAGCAGCGCGCTGCACTGGAAGTGGCGGCGGAGCGTATTCGCAATTATCACCAGCACCAATTGCAAAGTTCATGGCGTTACACCGAAGCCGATGGCACTGTGCTCGGCCAACAAATTTCAGCCATGGAGCGCGTGGGTTTATATGTACCCGGCGGCAAAGCGTCTTATCCATCGTCGGTGTTGATGAATGCGATTCCCGCAAAGGTTGCCGGTGTTGATGAGCTGACTATGGTGGTGCCAGCGCCCGATGGCGAAATCAGCCCAATGGTTTTGGCGGCTGCTGCAATCGCCGGTGTGGATCGCGTTATTACCATTGGTGGTGCGCAAGCCGTTGCCGCGCTGGCTTACGGAACTGAGTCGATTGCCAAGGTTGATAAAATTGTCGGCCCTGGCAATATTTATGTTGCTACCGCTAAGCGCGCGGTATTTGGTCAAGTGGCGATCGATATGATCGCAGGCCCTTCTGAAATTTTAGTGGTGTGCGATGGTTTAACCGATCCGGATTGGATTGCCATGGATTTATTTAGTCAGGCTGAGCACGACGAGCAAGCACAATCCATTTTGTTGTGCCCGGATGCAGATTATTTGGATAAGGTTGAAACATCGATTAAAAAATTATTGCCGACGTTGGCGCGTGAAAGTATCGCGAGCGTGTCATTAAAAAATCGCGGCGCTTTAATTAAAGTGGCTGATATGGAGCAGGCAATCGCGGTGAGTAATCGCATTGCCCCTGAGCACTTGGAGTTGTCGATTGCCGACCCCGAAGCTTGGCTGCCGAAAGTGCGTCACGCCGGTGCCATTTTTATGGGGCGCTTTACGCCGGAAGCTTTGGGGGATTACTGCGCAGGCCCTAACCACGTATTGCCGACATCAGGCACTGCGCGTTTTTCATCGCCACTGGGGGTTTATGATTTCCAAAAGCGCAGCTCGGTGATTATGTGTTCGGCGGCGGGTGCATCGGAGTTGTCCAAAACGGCATCGGTGCTTGCGCGTAGTGAATATTTAGAGGCGCATGCTCGCTCTGCGGAATATCGAATTCTGGATTAATCCGAAAATACGGTGAAATGATGCAAATAAAAATGGGCGCTTTGGAGGCTGTGTCAAAACCCACAGTCATTGTTGGTCGATAAAATGCTCCGATGACCTCGGGGCATTTTTTGCTTTTAGACGGCACGCATTTCTGATTTAACATCGCCCTCAGACGAGCAATGTCATCATTTTCTCAGCACCCAAAATATTTATCGCCCGCTTCAGGTTATAAGTCATACAACCCAACGCCATTTCGGTTTCGGCACCGGCTAATCCCCACAATAAAAATCGGCCATTACCGAAAATCCATTGTTTGAGATTGCCAAACGGATGTTCAACGATGGCACGACGTAAACTCATCATCTCCGGTCGCTGTTGCAGCCGAACCTGCATACGCACAAAAGCATCTTCATGGGTATGTATATTGAGATAACGCCTGCTGGCTTGCGTGCACTGCGATTTCAACGGACACGCATGGCAATCATTTTCTTGTGCTGCGTAAATGATCGCGCCCTTATTCATTTGTTTGCGCATCAAGGCCTTGCCATTGGGACAGCGAAAGCGAT